>CAVZVJ010000001.1:0-8742 GCA_963778755.1 uncultured Acidobacteriota bacterium
CGCCTGACGGAAGGCGGTGAACAGCGGTTTGTGATGTTCGGCGTCGAGACGCTCCGGGTGCCACTGGACGGCCAGCGCCCACCACGATCCTGTGGCACGGGCGGCTTCGATCAGGCCATCCGACGTTCGCCCCTCGACGATCAGGTCCTTTGCCAGCCGATCGAGGCCCTGATGGTGCAGGGTGTTGACCGAGAGCTCGTCGGACCCGGATATCCCAGCGAGCAACGAGTCGGGCTCGAAGCGGACCGTGTGGCGCCGGTCATCGAGGGCGACCGGGTCGCCCCGCACCGGGGAGTGGACGCCGCCCTCCGTGGTCACCTCCTGGATCAAGGTGCCGCCCAGGGCCACATTCAGGATTTGGATGCCCCGGCAGATTGCGAGGACAGGTTTGCCTTGGGCCCGCGCCTCTTTGATCAGGGCGATCTCGAATTCGTCGACGGCCGGATCATCTCCGTATGTCGCCTGGTCACGGGGCTGGCCATAGACCGCCGGATCGACGTCGCCACCGCCACTGAGCACCAGGCCGTCGACAAGGTCGATCAGTTGGCCGGCTTGAGCGGTGGGCTGGCCGGCCGGGAGCATGACCGGCACCATGCCCGACTCGGTCACGGCCGACACGTAGTAGTCGGCGAGGCTATGCAGAGGGTCGTCGCCGATGTAGGTCTCGAATCTGCGGCGCCAGGTGGTGACACCGACCAGAGGTGTTGTCACTTTTCGAGCTCCGATTCGTAGTGTCTCGCTCCGGGCCCGACGGGCGCCCGGACGCCACGGAGCTCCCAGTCGCCCCCCAGTGCGGTCGAGATAACCTCCTCGGATTCACTCGGCTGAGCGCCGACGTCTGCGCGCACCGCGGTGCCTTCGACGATGGTGTTGGTCAAGGCCCCCAGCGCCTCGACCTCCACGGTGACCACGTCTCCCGGCTTGACCGGCCTCGACCCGGCAGGTGTCCCGCTGAGGATCACGTCTCCGGGGAGCAAGGTGATGGTCCGCGGAAGATCGGCAACGAGGTAGGCCATATCCCACTCCATATCGGAGGTGCTCGCCTCTTGTCTCACCTCGTGATTTACCAGGGTACGGATCGTCTTGTCCCTGGAGTCCCAATCATCGACCAGACCCGGCCCGAGCGGGCAGAGGGTGTCCGATCCCTTCACCCGAAGCATCGACCCGGCGTCAGTGTCTCGGAAGTCGTGCAGCCCGAAGTCGTTGGCGATGGTGTACCCGGCGATATACCCCTCGGCTTGATCGGGGGAGACGCTCTTGCAGGCCATCCCGATGACGATCGCGATCTCGCCCTCGAAGTTGAGGTACTTGCATCCGATCGGGCGGACCACTTCGCCCAGATGGCTGTTGAGGGCGGTGGTGGGCTTCTGAAAGTAGGTGGGAGCCGTCGGTAGCCGTGTCATGAACTCCTCGACCCGGCTTCGATAATTGAGATGTACGGCGAGGATCTTCGACGGCTCGGTGGGTGGGAGGTGAGTTGCGGTGGCCGCGTCGAACCGCCGACCGTCATCGGCAACCAAATCGTCACCGACGCGTTGGACAACGAGTGGCTGTCCTTCGACGAGAATTCTTCGTCTCTCGGTCATCGGGTCACACGGTAACCCAGGGTCGACGCCGATTATGTTTGGTTCCTAACGATCTCATGCCAGTCAACATCCTCCATCAGAACCTCGGGGACACCCACGCCGATCTCGCCTCTCATGACACCTTTGTCCGTGGCGTCCCCCACGCGACATTTGCCCGGTTGCGCCGGGAGGAGCCGGTGGCCTGGGTCGAAGAGGGTGACGGGTCGGGCTTCTGGGCGGTGACCAAGCATGCGGACGTCGAGATGGTGAGCCGCGACTTCGCTCGGTTCACCGCGTCTCGTGGATCCGGATCGAGGACATGGCGCCGGACGAGCTCGAGGCGAGGCGGACCATGATGGAATTCGACCCGCCGGAGCACGCCCGACTCCGCCGTTTGGTGCAGCCCGGGTTCACGCCAAAGGTGGTGGCCACCTACGAATCCGCCTTTCGACAGCTGGCGGCTCAGGTTCTCGATCAGGTGGTGCCGATGGGGGAGTTCGATTTCGTGACCGAGATCTCCCGCCAGTTACCGATCCGGCTTCTCTGTCGTCTCCTCGGGGTGCCCGAGTCGGATGCTTCCCAACTCGTGGCCTGGGGCGACCAAATGATCTCCAATGCCGACCCGGAGTACACGCCGGTGGTGATCGACAAGGACGACAGCGATGAGTATCGCTTGCTCCCGTTTCGATCCCCGGCGGCGATCGAGGTGTTCCGTTACGCCGAGGAGATGGCGCTCGAGCGGAGGGCCCACCCTGAGGACGACATCATCACCACCCTGCTCCACGCCGAGCCCGACGGCGAGCCGTTGACCGATCTCGAGTTCAAGAACTTCTTCACGCTGATGATGGTGGCGGGCAATGAGACCACTAGGCACACGATCAGCCATGGGCTCATCTTCCTCAACAATCACCCTGAGCAATTGGATGAACTACGCCGAGATCCTGACGGGCTATCGGTCTCGGCCACCGAGGAGATCCTGCGCACCTCGGCGGTGACCATGCATTTCCGCCGCACCGCCACCGAGGACACCGAGTTGCGGGGCACCGCAATCCGCAAGGGCGACCGGGTGGTGGTCTGGTATCCGTCGGCCAACTACGACGAGGAGGTGTTCGACGAACCTTTCCGCTTCGATATTCGCCGAGCCCCAAACGACCACCTCACCTTCGGGGCAGGACGTCATGTCTGCCTTGGGGCCTCCCTGGCCCGACTCGAGGTCCGTGTTGTCTTCGAGGAGTTGCTGAAACGGGTCGAAAGGATCGAGATCATCGGTGAGCCTGACCGGTTGCGCTCGAATTTCATCAATGGGATCAAGCATTTGCCGGTTCGGATGAGTTGATCAGCCGATCAACGTCTTCTCGATGATGTCGATGGCGTGGTCGATGTGGTCGATCGTTGTGCGCCGGTTGAGGATGGCGAAACGGAGGATGAACCGATCGTCCACGATCGTGGGCGACACATGGACCACTCGATCCTCATTGATCGCTGCCATTGCCTCCCGCCCTCTGTTGTCATCCTTGAAGCGGAAGGCGACGATCGACAGATCCGGCCGCCAAGGGGTCTCGATCCCGTCGATGGCGGCCAGCCGCGCGTAGGCCAGTTCGGCGAGGTCGAGGCTGTTGTCCAGTGCTTCCCGGAAGGGCGCCACCCCGTGGAGATGGAGCGGAAGCCAAACCTGGAGCCCGCGGAACGGCCGGGATAGCTCGGGGCCGAGGGACGAGATGTCCCGCAGCCCCGAGTGACTGTCTTCAGTCAGCATGTAAGCCCCTCGCCCGCGGTTGGCGTCGATGAGGTGGGTCTCATCCCTGACCAGCAACGCACCGTTGCCGAAGGGAATGGAGAGGCCCTTGTGGGGGTCGATCGCTATCGAGTCGGCACTCTCGATACCGGCCAGGCGAGCCCGGCCCCGGTCGGTGAGTTGAAAGAATCCGCCGTAGGCGCCGTCGATATGGAACCAGAGGTCGTGGGTGGAGCAGATCTGGGCCAATTGCTGAAGTGGGTCGACGGTTCCGGTGTCGGTGGTCCCTGCCGACCCGACAACCAGGAACGGCTGCCGGCCGGCGGCACGGTCCTCCTCGATGCCGGTCTGCAGCGCCTCGGGGTCCATGCGGAGGTCGGCGTCGACGGCCACTGCCCGGATCTGATCGTTGCGGAATCCGGCAAGACGGGCCGCCTTGGCCACCGAGTGGTGAGTGTGAGGACCGACGTACAGAACCCCGCGGGTCAGGTCGTCGCCGAGTTTGGAGGTGCGGGCGGCGACGATGCCGGTGAAGTTGGCCAGCGAGCCTCCGGACAGCATCAGGCCGGAGGCCTTGTCGCCGAGACCGAACAACGAAGTCATCCAGGCGATCACCCCGTGCTCGATGGCGCTCATGCCGGGCGCCGCCGAGGCGACCCCTGTGTAACGGTTGAGCCCGGCGGCGAGGAACTCGGCGAGAGCTGCCGTGTAGAGGCCGGCGTTGGGGATATAGGAGAGATGGCCACCTGAAGGGTGGAGGGTCCCGGACTGACCTGCTGCTTCGAGATCCTTCAGGATCTCGGCCATGGGGCGACCCTCATCGGCCGGGGGCCGGGCCAATATGGCCGCCACCGCCGGGTCGAGATCGACACCGGAGGCGCTCATGGTCGAGGCCTGCTCGTACCAATTGTCGAGATAGAGGCGGATCGCCTCGTTGAGGGCTTCCCGCTCGTTCTTGCCGGGCTCCAGAGGCGTCGACATCGAGGTCAAGGTAGCTGTGTCCGGTGCTGTTCGTGAGATCCGGCATCTACCATGTGTCTCGTCCCAAATGCCCGGATTTCTCTTCCCACGCACCGCCGACGGACGTTCGTCGCTGATCCCGCCGCCCCCCTGGCACTACTCGGGCGAGATGCTCACAGTCGAGTATCGAGCCGATCCGGATCGGGTCGCCGCGGTGCTTCCCGAGGGCCTGAGCCTGGCCGGTGAGGATCCGGGAGCCGTGGCTGTGATCTGGGCGGATTGGCAGAGTTGTGGCGACGACTTCGCCGAGATCCTCGACCCGGTGCGATCCCAGTACAAGGAATGCTTTGTGGTCATCCGCTGTGATTGGGAGGGTGCGACCTGGAGCCGGTGCCCGTACATCTGGGTGGACAAGGACTTCGCCCTCGTCCGTGGCTATCACCAGGGCTATCCCAAGAAGCTCGGCGAAATCTGGATGACCCGTCCGGTGTTGATAGGCAAGGCCGGGCCCAGGCTGGAGAAAGGGGGCCGCTTTGGCGCCACCTTGTCAGTTGGCGGCCGGCGAATCGCCGAGGCGACCATCACCCTGGAGGAGCAGGCGACAAGTCCGGGATTTGTCAACGGTCATCAGATGTTGCACAACAGGTGGTGGCCTGCCATCGAGTCCGATGGAGTCGATTCGATGGACGAGTTGGTCACCATGCGTGGCGTGGATGGCGAGATGAGCGATGTGTGGTCGGGTGAGGCTGAGATCGAGTTGTTCGATGCCCCGACGGAGGAATTGGCATCCCTCGAGCCGCTTGAGATCATCGGTGGCTATTACCACCGGGTAGGTGTGACGTGGAAGGAAGGGACGACGCTGCGGCGTACTGTTCCCATGGAGGCGGAAGAAGAATGACAGCAATCCTTGAAGAATTGAAGGCAAGCGGCAAGACCGGGGTCTTCATCGGCGGCGACTGGGTCTACTGCGCCGAAGAGCTGCCAGTGGTCGATCCCGCCTCCGAGGAAGTGCTGGTCGGGGTGGGCCTGGCGGAGGCCTCCCATGCCGAGGATGCCGTTTCGGCAGCGTTCGAGGCATCGAAATCTTGGTCGCAGACACCGCCACGGGAGCGTGGCGAAATCCTGCGACGCACCTTCGAGGCGATGCGGGCCAGGGAGGAAGACCTCGCCGAGTTGATCGTCCTCGAGAACGGCAAGGCGTACTCGGACGCTCTCGGTGAGGTTCGCTACGCCGCTGAGTTCTTCAGGTGGTTCTCCGAGGAGGCATCACGGATTATCCGGCGACCTGCGCATGGCCCCCGGTGGGGACAAGCGAATCATGACCCTTCGGCAGCCGGTCGGGGTGTCGGTGATGGTCACCCCGTGGAATTTCCCGGCGGCGATGGCTACCAGGAAGCTGGGACCGGCCCTGGCGGCAGGATGCACCGCCATCGTCAAGCCCGCTTCCGACGCCCCTTTGACAACGCTGGCGGTGGTGCACCTCATGGAGGAGGCTGGTCTCCCGCCCGGGGTGGTGAACGTGGTGGTGGCCAGGGGCTCCTCTGGGGTCATCGAGAACATCCTCCGCGATCCACGAGTCCGCAAGCTTTCCTTCACCGGGTCGACGGAGGTGGGTCAGACTCTGATGAAGGTTGCCTCCGATCAGGTGCTCAGGGTGTCCATGGAGCTCGGCGGCAACGCACCGTTCCTCGTCTTCGATGACGCCGACCTCGATGCTGCGATCGAAGGCTCCATGATCGCCAAGATGCGCAACGCCGGAGAGGCGTGCACAGCTGCCAACCGTTTCCTGGTCCACGCCAAGGTCGCCGACGAGTTCACCTCGATGCTCGCCGGGGCCATGGGGTCCCTGAAGATGGGGCCCGGGATCGATCGATCCAATCAGGTGGGCCCGATGATCAACGAACGCTCGCGAGACGACATCGCCAAGATGGTGCAGACCGCGGTCGACGATGGAGCAACGGTCGAATTAGGTGCTTCGGTCCCCGATCGCCAGGGCTTCTTTTACGAGCCGACCGTCCTGAGCGGAGTGGCGGCCGATTCCGACATCCTCCAGCAGGAGATCTTTGGCCCGGTGGCACCGGTGGTGACCTTCGAAACCGACGAGGAGGCGATCGCCCTCGCCAACGACACCGTCTACGGGCTCGCCGCCTATTTGTACAGCGGTGACCTCGCCCGGGGGTTGCGGGCGGCGGAAGGCATCGAGGCTGGGATGGTTGCGATCAATCGAGGGCTGCTCTCAGACCCGGCGGCGCCGTTCGGCGGCGTCAAGCATTCGGGGGTGGGCCGTGAAGGCTCGCATGAAGGTATGGATGAGTACCTGGAGACCAAGTACGTAGCTGTCAGCTGGTAGCGGGCCTACGGCGGCTCGGGCTCGACGGTGTAGGTGTGGCCGAGTGGGCTGGTCCATCTGTAGGTGCCCGGTGCGGTTCGTTCCAATTTCCAGCCTCGCTTGTGTTTGCCGCGGTGGTGGTGGCGACAAAGCGGAGCATTGTTCCAAGGGGTGGTCGGCCCTCCCCGTGAGTAGTCGATGGTGTGGTCGATGTCACACTCCGTGGCAGGCATGCGACATCCGGGAAAGACACAGGTCCGGTCTCGTGTTTGGACGTATCGTTTTTGACTGGTGGTTGGGCGTCGCCGGGTGATACCGGTCCAGATCGGCTCTCCGTGCTCGGTGACGGTGACTCGATACTCGGCGTCGATTTGGTTGGCGGCGACCTGGCGGGCGACATCGGCGATGACGGGCCCGTAGCCGTTGAGATCACCAGGATGATCGTTGAGGCCGGCGAGGGTGGTCAGCTCCACGGTCATGTCCACCATGCCTCTGCCTCGACTCTGCTTGAGGTGGCGGCCGTTGAGGAGGTCGAGGTAGACGTCGGCCCGAACCTGGTCCATGGTCCGAGGGTCGTCTGCTCTCTTGGCAGCCTTGGCCAAAGTGTTGATCCTTCGCATTGCGGCTTGGGCGTCGGCGGCGGGTAGGTCGAGGCCGGTGAGGTTGGAGGTGCCATGGTCGTTTGGCTCGAGGACCACCCGACGATCTTCGATCGCCTTCTGGTAGCGATCCTTGGCGAGGTCGGGGTCCAAGGCGATGACGAGTTGCGGATCCGGGCTCCCAACTGGCCGGTGGTCTGACGAGGCGCCCGTTGCAGGGCGGTCTCCGCGACCCGCCTCGCCGTCTTCGACTGGGAAGATGCATCGTCTCCTCGCAGAGCACCCGGGCGCGGGCAAGGTCGATCGAGCCGTGATGGAGGGCAGCCCACACGTCGGGGAGCCGGTCGCCGAGTTGGTAGGCGAGTCCCATCTGAATGTCGGCGGAACGGCGGGTCAGATTGAGGGCGGCTTGGATCTCACCGGCAGCGGCCTCCATCGCCTCTTCGGGCTGACCGAAGATCTCTGCTTCGGCGTCGGCGACGGACGCCATGTCGGCGTAGAGATCGGATTCGACCCAGGCTCGAAGTCGGGACCGGGCCTTCATCAAGATCACCCGCTCATGGCCTGAGATCGGGTTCCGGTCGATCGACATCAGGATCCCCGTCAACTGCGGCCGGGGGGCATTTCCGCCAGTCCTTTGGGGATTCCATCACTCTCGAACATATGTTCGTAACATACAAACCCCCACCGACAGATTCCATACCCCTGTTTAGGGATTTCGAAGATTTCTTCGACCCAGGCGGCGGACCGCTTCCTAACCAACCGTCCCTGGTTGACCTGGACCGTCTTCAGGTCGGAGTGGAAGTCGAGGGCATAGTCGCCGCCTTCACGGCCGATTCCTGAGATCCGGAACCCGCCGAACGGGGCGGTCAGGTCTCGCACCAGGAAGGTGTTGACCCAGATCGTTCCCGCCCTCACACCACGGCCCACCCGCTCCGGCCCTTTCCTCGGATCCGGTATAGACGATCCCGGAGAGGCCGTATTGGGTGGAGTTGGCGAGGGCGATCCCCTCCGCCTCGGTGGCGAAGGTCTGATAGGTGAGCACCGGCCCGAACACCTCGCGCTGCACCACCTCAGAGTCGTTTGACTTGGGCTCGATCAGGGTCGGCTCGTACCAGAGCCCGTCCTGTTTCCAACGCTCGCCGCCACGGACGATCCGGTCCCCGGCATCGCGTGCCCGCTTCACGAACCCGTCGACCCGGGCCAGATGGTCGGGATGGATGAGCGGGCTGATCGTGGTCTGCGGACTCCGGCTGTCACCGAGCACATGTGCGTCGGTGAATCGATGGAACAAGCTCGAGGAAGTCCGGACGACGACGGTACTCCTCCACGATTAGTCGGGTTCCGGCGAGGCAGACCTGACCGGCGTCGTCGTACTGGCCGGCGGCCTTCCTGGCTGCGGCCTCCAGATCTGAGTCGGCAAAGACCAAGAAGGGCCCTTTGCCCACCGAGCTCGGCGGTGAAGGGGACGATGTTCGATGCCGCCGCGATCCCGATGTGCCGTCGCCGTCTCCGGGGACCCGGTGAACGAGATCCGCCGCACCCGGCGGTCGG
>CAVZVJ010000002.1:0-213811 GCA_963778755.1 uncultured Acidobacteriota bacterium
CCGTACTCCTATCTGATGACCCGGCGCATCGAGCGGGCGAAGGCACTGTTGCGCCGCGGCGACCTGAGTGTGACCGAGGTTTGTTTCGAGGTCGGTTGCACCAGCCTTGGCTCCTTTTCGGCCCGGTTTACCGAGCTTGTCGGGGAGACGCCGAGCGCCTACCGGGCCCGCGACCACGATGAGGTTCGTTACATCCCCTCCTGCCAGACGATGGTGGCGAGCCGGCCTCGACGGGAGCGGGCTGAATCGAGCAGTTTTGGAGAAGCACGCGTCGTCGCACGCTCGTAGGGTCGCTCTCATGACAGTCTCAATCAGCCACGTTCACGTCCTGGTCGACGACCCCGACGCCGCCCTCGCCTTTTACCGCGACACCCTCGGCCTGAGGGTGACCAACGAGGTCGCCAACGAGGGCTTTCGCTGGATCACCCTCGCCACAGACAGCCAGCCCGAAATCCAGATCGTGCTGTCACAGCCACACGCCGGCCGCTCCCAAGAGGATGGGGACACGATCGCTGCCCTGCTCGCCAAGGGCGAGCTGGGCCCGGTGTTCTTCCGCTCCGACGATCTGGATGAGACCTTCGAGAAAGTCGCCGCCGCGCCTGGGGTTGAGGTCCTGTCGGAGCCTGCCGACCAGTTCTGGGGCGCCCGCGACGCCGCCGTGCGCGACCCGGCAGGCAACATGCTCCGCATCGAGCAGGGCTAGAAGAGGATGGAGCCGGACGGGGCGAGTGTGATGGAAACCGCGTCGCCTCGAACCATCAGCTGGGGTGATTTCGCGGAGCTCGAGCCGGAGTTGGCACTCTTCGGTGCGGGGAGACTGACCGCATTGCCCGCATACCTGGCAACGGTTCGGCGGTCCGGGGCACCTCGAGTTCATCCGGTGAGCCCGATCTTCACGGAAGCGGGCCTCTTCCTGTACATGGAGCCGACCTCGCCGAAAGGGGGCGATCTCCGAAATCGGGGATGGTTCGCCTTGCACAGCGGTGTGCCCGACAACGCAGGCACCGGTGGCGAGTTCTGTGTGACCGGTCTCGGCTTCGAAGTGGAGGATCCAGACATATGGTCCGAGGTTTCCGATGCCGCGAGCTACACGCCAGTCGATCGCTACCTCCTCTTCGAGTTTCTCATCAGCGAGGCCCGGTGTCACGGGTACGGCGATGTGGCCATGCCCTCTACGCAGAAGTGGTCGGTCGACCGATCTTCGTCGATCATTTAGCGTGGAACGAGTGCACCTCGCCGACAGCCACGACTTCATCCGGGTTACCGGGGCACGGGAGAACAACCTCAAGGACGTCAGTGTCGAGATCCCGAAGCGCCGGTTGACGGTGTTCACCGGCGTCTCGGGCTCTGGCAAGAGCTCCCTCGTTTTCGACACCATCGCCGCCGAGTCGCAGCGGCTGATAAACGAGACGTACAGCGCTTTCGTCCAGGGCATCATGCCCACCCTGGCACGGCCCGAGGTGGATCTACTCGACGGCCTGACCACAGCGATCATCGTCGACCAGCAGCGAATGGGCGCCAACGCCCGTTCCACCGTCGGCACTGCAACCGACACCAACGCCATGCTGCGACTCCTCTACAGCCGGCTCGGCGAGCCGCACGTCGGGCCCCCGCCTGCCTTCTCGTTCAACATCCCGACCCGGACGGCGAGCGGAGCGATGACAGCCGACAAGGGCAAGGGGGAGCGGACCGTGGTGCGCAATGTCGTTTACCAGGGCGGCATGTGCCCACGTTGTGAGGGGATGGGCTCGGTCAGCGACATCGACCTCACCAAGATCTACGACGAGAGCAAGTCACTCAACGAGGGCGCTATCACCGTGCCCGGTTACAAGGCGGGCGGCTGGTCGGTGCGCTACTTCACCGACTCGGGCTTCCTCGACCCAGACAAGCCGATCAACAAGTACACCAAGAAGGAACTCGCCGACTTCCTCTACAAGGAGCCGGTGAAGGTCAGGATCAACGACATCAACCTGACTTACGAGGGGTTGGTCCCGCAGATCCAGAAGTCCTTCCTCTCAAAGGACGTCGACACACTCCAGCCCCACATCCGTGATTTCGTGGAAAGAGCGGTGGCGTTCACCGTGTGCCCCGACTGTGATGGGACCCGGCTCAACGAGGCCGCGCGCTCATCGAAGATCGCCGGCAAGAGCATCGCCGACCTCTGCGCAATGCAGATCAGCGACCTCGCCGGGTGGGTGCGCGAACTCGGCGAGCCGTCGGCCAAGCCTCTGCTGGGGGCCCTGCAGGACACATTGGACTCCTTCGTCGACATCGGGCTCGGCTACCTGTCTCTAGACCGGCCGGCGGGCACCTTGTCTGGCGGTGAGGCACAACGCACGAAGATGATCCGACATCTCGGATCCCCTCTGACCGACGTCACCTATGTCTTCGACGAGCCCACGATCGGCCTCCACCCCCATGACGTGCAACGCATGAACGACCTGCTGCTGCAGCTGCGCGATAAGGGAAACACTGTGCTGGTGGTGGAACACGAGCCGGAGACCATCGAGATCGCCGACCACATCGTCGACCTGGGGCCCGGGGCAGGGAGCGCAGGGGGCCTGGTGGTGTTCGAAGGCACCGTCGATGAGTTGCGGGGAAGCGGCACGCTGACCGGTAAGCACCTCGATGACCGATCATCCGTCAAGTCAGAGTTTCGAACCTCGACGGAGAGCCTGGAGGTTCGACGTGCGAATCGGAACAACCTGCAGGACGTCGACGTCGACATCCCGCTCGGTGTGCTCGTCGTCGTCACCGGTGTCGCCGGGTCCGGTAAGAGCTCTCTCGTCCAGGGCTCCATACCGGAGGATGCTGCTGTCGTCTTGGTGGACCAGACCGAAATCCGCGGATCGCGGCGGAGCAACCCGGCCACCTACACCGGGATGCTCGACTCGATACGGAATGCTTTCGCCAAGGCGAACGGCGTCAAGCCCGGGCTGTTCAGCCCCAACTCCGACGGTGCCTGCCCCAACTGCAACGGCGCCGGCGTCATCTACACCGAGCTCGGCTTCATGGACACCGTCGCCACCACTTGCGAAGTGTGCGAGGGCAAGCGGTTTGGGGTCGAAGTGCTCGAGTACGAGTTGGGTGGCAAGAACATCAGTGAAGTGTTCGAGATGCCGGTCACCGAGGCCGAGCAGTTCTTCGCGGCAGGTGAGTCGAAGGTGCCGGCCGCCCACGCAATCCTGGAGCGGATGTCGGGGGTAGGTCTCGGCTACCTGAGCATCGGCCAGCCACTGACCACGCTCTCCGGTGGCGAGCGCCAGCGACTGAAGCTGGCGATCCACATGTCGGATAAAGGCGGGATCTACGTGCTCGACGAACCGACAAGCGGGCTCCATCTCGCCGACGTCGAGCATCTGCTCGGTTTGCTCGACCGCCTCGTCGACTCCGGCAAGTCGGTGATCGTGATCGAGCACCACCAGGCGGTGATGGCGCACGCCGACTGGATCATCGATCTCGGCCCCGGTGCCGGGCATGACGGGGGGCGGATCGTCTTCGAGGGCACACCAGCCGACCTCGTGGCCGCTCGCTCCACGCTCACAGGCGAGCACCTGGCTGCCTACGTAGGCATCTGAAAGTCGGCGGGTCCGGTTCCCGGGCAATCGGTGTCACCCGCTCTTCGGTCTCCTTCGTCTGTCTGTGAGGAGGTACGAGAAGTGACGATGAATGTGAGGAGGGCGCGGATCCGTCTTCACCCTGCTGTGATCGGGGCACTGCTCGGGATTTCCTGGGGAATTGCCATGAGGGCCTGGATGAGGTTCATCAGCACTGACCCGGGTTTCACCTGGTCGGGAACCGGCTACATCCTGGGTGCCACCACCTTGGCGGGCTTGCTGCTCGGATTGGGTTGGGCTCGTCGAGCCAAGGCCAAAGGCAATTCGTGGAGGCTCACCGGCCTTTCGATGTTGCCGCTGGGGGCGGCCGCGGGAGGCGTGATGATCCCTTCAGTCTTCCTCGGAGCCCTTGCCCTCGGGCGTAGGAGTTGGCATTTAGCTGTCCGAGGTCTGCTGATTGTTATCGCCGTGGGGTTCCAGGTCTTTGCTTTCACTGGCGGCCCAGGCGACGGGTTCCCACCGGGCAAAGTCATTCCTGCATTGGTCATCTATGCAGTGCTGATCTCCCTCGAAGCTCTTGCCTTTTCCATCCCGTTCCTGCCCTCCGCAATCGCTGCCCCCGTCACCGAAATACGAGACCCGCTTCCAACGAGTGGCGCCGAATCGAGTCCCAGCAGTCTGGGCTAACGGTCGCCTCCCTGGCCCAAAGGTCGCCGCTGCCGATCACCCGGGGAGGCCCTAAGGTTTGCCGAGGAGGTGTCTCGATGAGCGACAAGAGAACTTCGGGTCGGGAGTTCCACGACGCCGGAGGCGTCGATGACTGGCGGGTCCTGTACTGGGGTGCGTACGCCTACTTCCGCATTGGCACGTTCGCCGAGGGCGCCAGGTTCGTCGTCACGATCGCCGAGATCGCGGATGCCATGGGCCATTTTCCCGACGTCGACCTTCGACCCGAAGGAGTAACTGTCCGCACCTTCTCGCGCGAGGACGGCGCGCTGAGCGAGCGTGATGTGGCGCTCGCCCGCCGGATCTCGACTGCAGCGCACGAACTCGGGCTCGAACCCGACCCGTCACAGGTGCAAGTAGTCGGCATCGCAGTCGCCCAGGACGCCGCGGCCGACGTGAGGCCGTTCTGGGCCGCCGCCTTCGGTTACAAGCATCTCGGTGAAGAGGATGCAATCGACCCCAATCGGCGCAACCCTCACCTGTGGTTTCACAAGCTGAAGCCATCGAAGCCCGGCCGGGGCCGCGTCCATATCGATGTCAGCGTCCCGGCGGATCAAGCCGAGGCACGAGTGGCGGCTGCGCTCGCCGCAGGTGGGCGCATCGCCGACGACTCGCACGCGCCTGAGTGGTGGACGTTGGCGTCTCCCGACAACCACGGCGTCGATATCGCCGCGTGGCCGGACTTCGAAGACAACGACTGAAGCACACGTGACAGCCGGTCAACCGACGCCGTTGGGCGACTCCCCAATGGCCTGGTATTCGGCCAGTGTCGGCACAACCGGGAGAACGAACATCATCACCACGTAGACGAGGACGAACCCTCCTCCAGTGACCACTGCGAGGACCAGGAACAGGGTTCGCACCCAGTCCACCCGGTATTCGCCGTAGGCGGCGAGGCCCGTGCAGACACCCGCTATCCACTGGCCTTCCTTGATTCGGTAGAGCCGGCGCTTGCCGGGAGATGCCGTGCCGGGGGAGACCGACGCCAGGCCGGTTACCGCATCGGCCCCGCCCACCTCGGCGAGGACTTCTTGCACTTCGCTCATGCCGATCTGGGGTCTTCCACGCTGCTGGAGCCCGGCGAATTTGTCGCCGATCGACCGTTCAAGGTCGCCGAGAGCCTGGTCCGGGTCGTCGCCGAGGCGTGATCGTGACTGCTTTAGGTAGCGCTCCAGAAGGTGATAGGCACCCTCTTCCAGGTCGAACGGCGCGTCATGTCCGCTCAGCTTGATCGGGATTATTCGTTCCATTGTTTCTCACCCAGTTCGTCTATGAGGTTGGTCTTTAGCGAGGTTGACTCGGGCAGGGTCAGGAGGTTATCGGCTGAGACCGGCCCAATTCATCACTCGCATCGCACGCAGGGTGTTCCAACGACTTGGCTTCCCGTCGCCTTCGTCCATTGCGAAATGCACCGGGCCGGGATGGGTGTTCTGCAACGGCCAGCGGCCGTCGTCACCGCGATTCTGCCTGACCAGATCCAAGGCCTCAGTGATCCGATCGTCGGGTTCTACCGCGGCATTTCGCAGATAATCAAGACCGCGCAGCACGTCGTAGTGCCATCGGGTTGGAAACGAGAACTGGGTCCACTCGGGGTTGATCACCTCTCCTGATGACAGTGACCTGAGAAGGTGACGCTCCAATAGGTACTCATCCGCTCGGTGCAGGGCGGCCTTCACTTCGGACGTGCCCCCGGTCGCCGTGTCATATTCGAGGAGCCCGTCGAGCACCGAGATGGTCGTATCGAACGAGCCCCTCGTCGAGCCGTTCTCCTGCTCACAGTTCCATCCACCGTCGGCCATCTGCTCGCTGAGCAACCTGTCGACGATGCCTCCTACGTCCTGGCCGAAATAGGCGCCCAAGGCAACGGCCATCCCGTTGATGCAGGGCTCGACCTCGCCGTCGAAGAAGTCCTGGCCGTCGTGCTCCCATTTGCTGTTGTCGCGGACGAGTGCCACCGCGCGTTGGGCTTCCTCACTCGTTGGATCCAGGCCCAGATCCCGCAGCAGCAACAGGGTGAAGGTGGTGGAGGTCCATGCGGGCACATATACGTACGGATCGGCCCAGCCGGGCTGGTAGGTGCCGCCATCCCACTGCCCACCTGGCTCCTGGAGGGCCAGCAGCCTGGCGCCCCAACCTTCGGTGGCAACGCGCGAACGCTCCGCTGCCACCACGTCGTCCGCTGTGTCGGTGAGGTCACGCATCACCTGCCAACGGATCGAGGGGTCGGAGTCCAACAACCAGTCGACGACATCCATGACCGTTCGCCTCCTTTCAACGGATGGGCACCCTACCGGCTCTCGGGTCTTCTGAACTCTGTCGGCGAGGCTTCCAGCCGGAGAACGAGCTACTGGGTCTGCTCGCACCGATGAGGGACGTCATCGTGGAGGTCGAATCCTCGGAGACCGGAACCGAGCTACGGAGACCTATCAGCCTGCCCCGGCACTGGCCTAAGAAACGGGAGTCGGGTTACTGCACAGGACCGCGGTTGTAGAGCCTCTTTGACCAGAGATAGCAGACCAGGGTTATCACGACGCACCAGGCGATGGAGATCAGGCCGCTGTTGCCGATCGGAGTTCCCATCAGCAGACCTCGGACGGTCTCGATGAACGGGGTGAAAGGCTGGTGTTCGGCGAACCAGCCGAGCGCGGGAGGCATCGAGTCGGTGGGAACGAAGGCGCTGCCGAGGAAGGGCAGAAGGATCAAGGGCGTCGGCAGGTTGCTTGCTGACTCGACGCTCTTCGCCACCAGGCCGCACCCGACCGAAAACCAGGTGATGGCGAAGCTGATCATCGCGAGGACTCCGATCACCGCAATCCACTCGGCCGGGCCTGCAGTGGGCCGGAATCCGACGAGCAGGGCGACACCGATGAGGACCACCAGGCCGAGCATGGTCGAGATCACGTTGCCGAGGACGTGTCCGGTTAGTACCGAGACCCGGGCTATGGCCATCGTCTTGAACCGGGCAATGATGCCTTCGCTCATATCCATGGCGACCGATATCGCCGGCCCTTGGGCCGAAAGGGCAACCGCGATCAAGAGGATTCCGGGAACGACATAGTTGGCGTACTCGGCGCGACCTCCCGAACCGGTCGCCAGTCCAGCACCGAGGGTGCCACCGAGGACGTAGACGAACAGCAACAGCATGACGATCGGTATCACCACGACCAAGAAGATCGTGACCGGGTAGCGCTGCATGTGCCGGAACTGGCGCCGAAGCATCGTCATCGAGTCGCGCACCGCATAGGAGGTGCTCATGAGGGGGTCTCCTCTTCTGTTGTGGAGTGACCGGTGAGGGCGAAGAAGACGTCGTCGAGATCCGGGGTGTGCACGGTCAGGGTGTCTACTTCGATTGATTCCAGGTCGAGTCGGTCGAGCACAGCTCGCAGTGACTTGACGCCACCATCGCTGGGGATCTGGAGGATGAGATTGTCGGTGTCACGGCCCGCCTCACCGAGGGCGCCGGCGGCCGACTCGAGATCCGTTAAATCGTTGAACCGAAGACTGATGTGGCCTCCGGGGGCCAGCTTCTTGAGCTCGTTAGGGGTGCCTTCGGCAACCAACTGCCCACGGTCCAGGACCGCGACCCGGTCGGCGAGTTTGTCGGCCTCGTCCAGGTACTGCGTGGTCAGGAAGATGGTCACCCCGCCGGCCACCAGGTCGCGGATGATTTGCCACATGACCAGGCGGCCGCGAGGATCGAGACCGGTCGTCGGCTCGTCGAGGAAGACGATCTTCGGGGCGCCAACCAGACCCATCGCGAGGTCGAGCCGACGTCGCATTCCGCCGGAGTAGGTAGAGGGCATGTTCTTGGCTGCCTCCACCAGGTCGAATTGCTCGAGTAGTTCGGCCACACGCCGTCGGCCGTCGGCCTTGCTCATGTGGTTGAGGTCCGCCATGAGGATCAGGTTCTCCTCGCCGGTGAGAAAGTTGTCCACCGCCGAGAACTGCCCGGTGACGCCAATCGCGGCGCGAACCGCGTCGGGATCCCCGGTGAGATCGTGCCCGGCGATCAGCGCTTCGCCGCCGTCGGCAGCGATCAGGGTGGAGAGGATCTGGATCATCGTGGTCTTGCCTGCCCCATTCGGGCCGAGCAGGGCAAAGATGGTCCCTTCAGGTACCTCGAGGTCGACGCCGTCGAGCACCAGATTGTCGCCGTATGACTTGCGCAATCCTTTGGTGACGATTGCGGCAGCAGGTGAGATTGTGTTCATGGTTTCCTCGCAAATAGAAGGGGATCAGGCGCGCCGTATGACGATGTCGCCGAATCCGGTGCGGGCCCGGATCTCAACTGTTTTCTCCGAGAGCTCGGGCCCGTCGGCCGGTCCGAGGTCTTGATGGACCCTCCCGAAGCTCGTCCTGGCATCGACCCATGCCGCGGTCCCTTCGCGGATCGCTACTTCCAGCCTCCCGGCCGCGGTTTCGAGCGACACCGAACCGTTGGATACCTCTCCGAGCAGGATGCTGCCGTTGGCGGTCTTCGCCGCAACCTCGGCTTCCATGCGTTCGACGGTGATATCGCCGTTGTGGGATATGACCCGCAGTGGCCCGGTGACGTCGCCGATCCAGGTCTTGCCATTTTGGTTCTTGATCTGAGCTTGACCGTCGATCGCACCAAGGTGTATCTCGCCGGCGGCGGTGACTTCCGCGTTGCCGACTGCCCGATTCACGCTGACGGTCCCGGCGCCGGTGCTCAGTTTGAGACGGCCCGTTTCATCGAGGACGACATCACCGGCTCCGCTGTGAACATGAGTCGCTCCGAGCCGGCCGTCGACGCGCATGTCGCCAAACCCGGTCTTGGCTTCGAGTTCGGAGCCCTGCGGAAGCTCGATCGTGATCTCGACAGAGCCGTACTTCCCCATGCCGACCAAGTTGCCAATGCCCCGAGGTCTTGGCGTCTTGACCAGGAGTCTCCCGTTGGAGAGGTCGATCTGCGTGTTCTGCGCGGCTTCGATGTCAAGCTTCCGTGACGAGTCGGTGGGATTGACGACCACCACAGTGTCTCCTCGGTCGGTGGCAATCAGGTGAGCAGTTCCGATCAACAGATCGAGGTCGGCGGAGATTGGCTCGGGGGTGACGAAGGTCGCCATCTCAGCGCACCCAGCCCGTGTAGCGCTCGCCGCCGGTCGCGCGACTCCTGTTGGAAGGGTTGGTGGATCCCAAGGCAGAGGCGGCGGCGCGGACCAGCCACGCGTTGAGTGACAGGCCCTCGGTTCGGGCGGCATCCTCGATTCGGGCCTTGAGACCCTCGGGGAGCCGCAGATTCAGTCGTGACGTGCCACCGTCACCTGTTTCCAGATTGTCGCTCACCACCCCCGGCGCGGCAGCTGAGGGGAGCTGAGGGAAGGCGTCGTCATCCGGCCCTGGTGTTACCACGAACGATGGATCACCTCCACGAAGACGGACTTCGACCGACCCCGACGCGAGTTCCAATGTGATTTCGTCAGCGGCTGCAGACAAGGCCTCGAGGAGGATGAGACGGGCAGCCGAATCGAGGGGGGCGGTCAGACGGTCGGCTAAAGCGCGGGCCTCATCACCACCGGCGTCAGCTGCCACCGACAGCTCGTGGCGGAGACGATCCACATACAACGAGAGATTCATGGAGCCATTGTGACACACATTTGGCACCTTGTCAAGTGCCGAATTGGCTCAAACAGGGACGGAGGCGCGCCAAGTGGCCGAATACTCGTCAGGTGGAGGAGGTCGGATGTCCGAGGAACGTGTTGGCCCGGCTAGCTGCGGAGCCGGTCCAGGCCGTCGAGAATCAAGTCCAGTCCAAACTCGAACTCGGTCTGGTCGTCACACCACCCCAGCGTCGAGTCGGGATCATCGTGGCTGATCTCCGCCAGCATTCCGACCAAGTGGGGGAACTGGTCGGCCATGTCCTCGAGCGCGATTGTTGCGTCCTGTCCACCATCGTCGACATCGTCCGGCTCGAACAACTCCTGGGTGAATCCGAGTGCACGGCTGCCGAGTGCATGCAACGCGTGATGAGCAACGTCGTAGGAGAATCCGCCGAACCGAAACAGCCCGAGTAGGGAGTCGAAGTAGCGCATCGTGGTCGGGCTGATCGCGGTGCGTGTCTCGAGCACGCCGGACGCCCATCGGTGACGAAGCAAGACCTCTCGGGCTGCCAGAATTCTCGCCCGCATCACAGTCTTCCATCCGTCCGGCGTGGAGGGTTGGTCGATCTGGCCGACTGCCTCCTCGATTTCGGAGAGGACGACCTCTGCCACTCCATCGAGGACGGCCTCTTTGTTGGCTACGTGGTAGTAGAGCGACATCGCCTCCACTCCGAGCTCGTGGGCGAGATTGCGCATGGTCAATGCCTCGAGCCCGCCCCGGTCGGCAAGGGTGACGGCGCCATTCATTACCCGTTCACGGGTCAGGGGATCGCGGGGTCTTGGCTTTTGCTCAGTCCGGGTGGCCATTGCTCCTCATTTTAACCGTACAAGGTAAGTCTGTCGGTCCTCTTGACTCCCACTTGACAACCTTACAACGTACGAGGTACCTTACGCCATACGACTTACAGCGTACGAAAGAACGAGGAGGAGACCATGAAGGCGATTGTGCAGGACAGATACGGCCCGGTCGAGGTGCTGGAGCTCAGAGACATCGATCAGCCCAGGATTGGCGATGACGAGGTGCTGGTTCAGGTCGTCGCAGCCGGTGTGGACCCCGGCGTCTGGCATCTGATGACGGGTTTGCCCTATCTGGTGCGAGTCATTGGCTACGGGCTGCGCAGGCCGAAGGTCCCGGTTCGCGGTCGGGATGTGGCCGGGAGAGTCGAGGCGGTCGGAGCGAACGTGACCCGGTTCCAGGTAGGCGACGAGGTGTTCGGCACCTGCGATGGCGCCTTCGCCGAGTATGCCTCCGCCCGTCAAGACAAGCTCTTTCTCAAGCCGGCTGGGATCAGTTTCGAGCAGGCTGCAGCCGTTCCTATCTCCGGGATGACTGCGCTCCAGGCTGTTCGTGACAAGGGACAGGTGGGAGAGGGCGACAAGGTGCTGATCATCGGCGCCGGGGGAGGAGTCGGCACGTACGCGGTGCAGATCGCAAAGTCGTTTGGAGCCGAGGTGACCGCGGTCTGCAGTACAGCCAAGATGGATCTGGTCCGTTCCATTGGCGCTGACCATGTCATCGATTACACGCGTGAGGACTTCACGGAGGGGACCGTGCGTTACGACGTCATCATCGATAACGCAGGCAATCGCTCGTTGTCCCGACTGCGGAGGGCACTTCAGCCGGACGGTGCCCTGGTCATCATCGGCGGCGAAAACGGTGGGAATTGGATCGGCCCCGCCGACCGTCTGGTGCCTGCGCTCCTGTTGTCGCCTTTCGTGGGCCAGAACTTAGGGGTGCTGATGGCGGTCGAGCGTCAGGAGGACCTTGAGGCCTTGAGCGAGATGATCGAAGCCGGAGCGATATCCCCTGTAATCGACAGGACTTTCTCGCTGATCGAAGCGCCCGACGCCGTTCGCTATTTGATGGAGGGCCACGCCCAGGGCAAGGTCGTTGTCACTGTCTAATTCGGATGGGCAAGGAGACATGATGAAGGCGATCGTGCGGGACAAGTACGGCTCTCCCGATGTCCTGGAGTTGAGAGAAGTCGACCGTCCAGAGCCCGGGGAGGGCGAGGTCCTGGTCAAGGTTCATGCCTCCTCCCTGAACATGGCAGACCTGGACTACCTCAGGGGTCGGCCGAAGGTGGCTCGGCTCGGCACCGGGCTGGGTCGACCGAAACATCCCGGCATAGGCCTGGACGTGGCAGGGCGGGTCGAGGCGATCGGCGGGAACGTGACCGGGCTCAAGCCGGGCGACGAAGTGTGGGCGGACATGTTTTCCTTTGGCCAGAGCTCGTTCGCCGACTTTGTCCATGGTCCCGAGAAGGCCTTCACTCTGAAACCGCACGGAATCACATTCGAGCAGGCAGCCGCTGTGCCTCACTCTGGTGTCCTGGCACTCCAGGGTCTTCGCTCCAAACGGCCCATCCAACCCGGGCAGAAGGTGCTGATCAACGGCGCCGGGGGCTGCGTTGGGCCGTTTGCCATCCAGATCGCCAAGTCATTCGGAGCCGAAGTGACCGGAGTCGATCACACCGGGAAGCTCGACATGATGCGGTCTGTGGGCGCCGATCACGTCATCGATTACACCGAAGATGACTTCACGAGAAACGGGCAGCGTTACGACATGATCCTCGACATTGCGGCACAACGCTCGGTTCTCCGCTACCGACGGTCGCTGACTGCGCAGGGAAGCTATGTCCTCGTGGCACGATCCTTGGGTGGGTTCTTCCAGGCGCTGCTGCTTGGAGCGTGGATCACGTTGACCGGGCGAAAGAAGATGGGGGTCTTCATGTGGGTTCCGAACAAACGAGAGGATCTCGACTTCCTCAAAGGACTTCTTCGACGCCGGGAGGATCACGCCTCTGATCGACAGCCAATTTCCGTTGAGCGAGGTGCCCCAAGCACTGCGCTACCTCGAAGAGGGCCGTGCCCGGGGCAAGCTCGTTATCACCTCGTGATCAAGCAAATGCCGAGGATGTCCGAGGTCACAACCAACCGTCCTTGCGCCCCTGTCTCAGCGCCCAGCTTCCGATCGGCAATGGCAGCCAGAACGTTGCCAACCTGAAGGTCAAGGTAGCTGCAACCGCCGATCCGGGCGTCACGCCAAGCCTGACCAGAGTGGCGACGAGTGCAGCCTCCATGGCTCCGAGCCCTCCCGGGGTGGGAGAGATCGCGGCGATCGTGGCCGCCAGCATGTAGGCGACGAAAACGCCGAGGCGTGATGGAACCGGCCCGTATGCGGCGACGGATCCGATGAGGGCGATACCGAACGCCATGTTCCCTGCCACCGCCGCGACAACCATCACCATGGAGCGCCGGGGATCACCCACCACTGCGGGCACAGCTTTGATCATGCCGATCAGGTCGGTGAGGATCTTTCGTCGGGAGGCCGGGACCCAAAACAGGATTCCCACGACGACGAGCGCGACGAGTGCAATTTCAACGATCAACTCGACACTGGGGAGGGTGATTGGAGGAAGGTCGAGCGTGGGGATCAGGGGAATGAGGACCACGAGCAGAGCAATGTGTGAAACGAAGGTGATGATCATGTTGAGGGTGGTGGCGGTGTGCGCTGTGTGCTCATCGGAGCCCGCCTTCTGCAGGTAGTCATCGGTAACCGCCACCCAGCCCAACCCTGCGGGAGTGATGACCGCCATCGCCGAGGCGGCAACCTGACCGAGCACGGTCCGGGCGAACGGGAGTCGAAGAGGGGTCGACGAACTGACCATCCAGGCTCCTGCGACGTAGGTGAGCAGCGAGCCGATGAGCGCCAGTCCGAGGTAGTGCCAACGTCCGGTGCGCAATGCCTGAAATGCGTCTCCAATCTCTCCGATCTGGGGGAGGAGGACGTGGACGCCGAAGCCCAAGACGGCGATGACCATTATCAGCCGGATTACTCGGGTTCTCTCCGAGCCCTTCGCTACCAATCTCGGGGCCCCCTTTCAGTGAGTGTGTAACCGATCTGGAGCGGCAACCAGATCCGCACTGTCGATCGCGCCGGACGTCGCGCAGACGAGAATGCTCGAGCGATGATCGACTGTGTCACGACACCTTGCATCTTGGTGTCAGCTGAGTGTGGTCGATGAGCGCGGCTCAGGTCCACATCGACCCCTGGAACCGACACGATCTCGATGGGCTGATGGCTCTCCCCGCCGACGGTTGTGTGTTCGAGTCATTGCGAGGCGATGAAGTCAACGGTCACAGCCACTTCGAGTGGCATTTGATGGACCAGATCGACAGTCTGGATGTTTCCAGACTCGGAGTGACTCGGCGTCTCAGGCGCGGCAGGGAAGCGGAGGGCGGCGTTGCATACTTGGGTGTGACCGATATGGCACTTCCGATTGATGCAGCCTCGCTGCCATCGATCGAGTCAGCCGCAGCGATGCCGACGGACATGGTTCTCAATGCGCTGAGGAGCCGTTCGTCGGGGCTCACCACCGCCGAGGTTGCGGGGCGGGCGGAGGTGTTCGGTCCGGAACGCGGTGCGCTCCCACCATGCCAGCGCCTTGTCGGTGTTGTCGCGCCAGCTGCGCAGCCCGCTGTTGTGGCTCTTGCTCGCCGCGGCGGCCGTGTCCGCGGTGGTCGGTGGGGACTCGACGCCCTGATCATCGGGGTGATCGTCGCGGCGTCGGTCGGGCTCGGGTTCGCCAACGAGTATCGGGCCGAGCGTGCCGCGGAGGCGATGCACTCCGAGATCCGCCACGAGATTGCCACGACACGCAACGGCGTGTCGGTGAGCGTCGAGGTCACGCACCTGGTGCCGGGCGACATCGTGCACCTGGCAGTGGGGTCACTGTCCCCGCCGATCTCCGGCTGCTGACCGCGGCCGACCTCGAGTGTGACGAGTCGATCCTGACCGGGGAGATCGATGCCGGCGGAGAAGCCCGCGCACCCGGTGGCGAGCGGCACCATCGCAGATCTGTCGTCCTGCCTGTTCATGGGAACTGTTGTGCACCAGGGAGCAGCTGACGCGGTGGTGGTGGCGACGGCCGCGACGACACAGTTCGGTCGGATTGCTGTCGGGCTCGGAGAGCGCCAGCCCCCGAGACCGAGTTCCAACTCGGGCTCACCCGCTTCCCAGGGCTGTTGGCAAAGGTCGGTGGGGTGCTCAGCATCACGATCTTTGTCATAAACGTGGCCCTGGGTCGACCCGCGATCGACGCGGTCTTGTTCTCCCTCGCCGTCGCCGTGGGCATCCTACGCCCCAACTCCTGCCGGCCGTCGTGTCGACGAGCCTGGCCACGGGGTCTCGACGCCTCGCCGCGGAGAGGGTGCTCGTCAAGCGGCTCGCTTGCATCGAGGACCTCGGCGACATCGACGTGCTGTTCACCGACAAGACAGGCACGCTCACCGACGGCCACATCAGCTTCGATCGAGCGCAACGGACACCGCGGGCGCCGTCCAGAGTACCGCCATCTTTACGCTCGGTCTGGTGTGCAATGAGGTCGCCCAGACCGGCGACACAGCCGTGGGCGGTAATCCCCTCGACGTCGCCATCTGGGGCGGCACCCGCTGCCGCCGCGAGTCAGGCGGGGAGTCTCGGCGGGTCGCCGTCGCCCCTTTCGATCACGACCGCCGCTGCGTGTCGGTGCGCCCGAGCACGACAGCGCAGACCCTCCTCGTCCCAAGGGCGCCCCCGAAAAGCGAGTCTTCGACTCGCTGCATCCAGCGCTCGTGCCAGACGAACATGCACGCCGAGCGCTCGACACCGAGTTCAGAGCTGGCAACCGAGCGGCGGCAATCGCCAGCCGGGAAGCTGCCCGAGCTCAGCCACGCTCACCACCGAGGACGAGCACGATCTGTCGCTCTCGGGTTCCTGGCTCTTCCGATCGACCAGCCCAAGCCCTCGGCGGGAGCGTCGATCGCTCGGCTCGCCCAGCTCGGCATCAAGGTCAAGATCGTCACGGGCGACAATCCGTCGTCGCCGAGACCGTCCGCCGCAAGCCTGGGGGTCGACTTCGGGCGGGACGCTCACTGGCACCGACCTCGACTCCCTGGACGACACGCAGCTCACCCTCGCGGTGAACGAAGCCACCATCTTCGCCCGAGTAAGCCCCGAGCAGAAGGCCCGGATTCTCCGCGCGCAGCACGCGACGCCGGCTCTGCAGTGGCGGTTCTCGGTGACGGCGTCAACGACGCCCTTGCCCTGCATCACGCGGACGTCGGGATCTCGGTCGACTCGGCGACCGACGTCGCGAAGGACGCCGCCGACATCATCCTCCTCGAGCGCGACCTCGACGTGCTCGCCGACGGCGTCGCCGAAGGGCGCCGGATCTTCGCCAACACCATCAAGTACGTCCTCATGGGCACCTCGTCGAACTTCGGGAACATGTTCAGCGTGACGGTCGCCGCCGCTTTCCTACCGTTCCTGCCGATGCTCCCCTTCCAGATCCTGCTCAACAACCTTCTCTACGACACGAGCCAGATGACGATTCCAACCGATCGCGTGGACGAGGAAGAGCTCGCCCGACCATCGCACTGGGACATCGGGTTCATCCGTCGCTTCATGATCCGCTTCGGTCCGATCAGTTCGATCTTCGACTTCGCCACCTTCGCAATCATGCTGTGGGTGTTCCACGCCACTGCGCCCGAGTTCCGTTCCGGATGGTTCGTCGAGTCCCTTGCCACCCAGACGCTCATCGTTTTCGTCATCCGCACCCGGCGGGTCCCATTCTTCAAGAGCCGACCTTCCCGCCCGCTGGTCGCCTCGGTGATCGGAGTGGTGACCGTAGGTGCGCTCATCCCACAGAGCCCGCTCAATGACACGCTGGGTCCGCGCCTCTGCCGGTCACGTTCTTCGCCGTGCTCGCCGGGATCGTCGTCGCCTACCTGGCGGCCGTCGAGGTCGCCAAGTACTTCTTCTACAAGACCGCCACCCCCACCATTGCCCAACCCCTCCGGCGTGGAGATGCCCATCGCATCGACCGTGTTGCCGCCCGTTGGAGCCACCACCAGACCCTGCCGCCAACGGCTCGCCAACCAGGTTGAGTCGGCCAGCGGGGACTGAACGCGGGTTTCGAATTTTCGGATCCCTATCCGGAGAGGCTTTCTCACTGGCAAAATCGACGAACAGACCTCGTGGACTCCGCCTTCCGCAGGTCGTTGCAGTCGCCTCCAAAACCGATGCCAGATCCGCCTTTCGCCGACCTGCTCAGATTCTTACCTCTCCCGCCCGCACTTATGGCGAGCCTGATCCGAATCACAGGTCAGTATGTGGTGGCAACCGAAGGTGCCAAACGCCTCATGTTCCGTGCCGGCGTTGTTGCGCCGACTACTCGAAGAGAGCGCGGCAGGTGTGGATTGAGGAAGGTGCCGTTCGGGTCGAACCGTCGTCGCACCGCCAGGAAGTCTTCATAGCGGGGGAACATTTGGGCGACGCGTTCAGCGGTCATGAAATGAATCTTGCCCCAATGGGGGCGGCCTCCGAATTCGGCGAACAGGCGGTCACAGGCCTCGAGGTATGGCCAATACTCGGTGCCCGGCTCGCCTGAGATCGACACGACGAGATTGTCTCGGTGGTAGTTGGGGCTCAACCAGGCATCGTCGCCGGCCACGACCCGGATCTCCAGCGGATAGACGCTCAACGGGAGCCAATGCATCATCAGTTTGCGCATCTCATCCATGATCTCCCTGGCCTGCTCGATCGGCAGGAAGTACTCGACCTCGTGGAAGTTGGGGTCGTAGATCATCGGATAGATCCGATAGGAGCGGTCGATTCGCTCATTGTCCGGGAGACCTTCACGCGGGGTGCCGATCTCCACCTCCCGATACCGCTTGACAACGCAGGCGTCTGCACCGGCATCGTGGAGGTTGTAGAGGGCGGCCGACGCATCGGTCGGCATCCAAAACAGACCGTAATGACGATATTCGTCCATGTCTGACTCGAAGGTCTCCATCACCTGGTCGTACTTCAAGACGTCGACTCTGGAGTGCAGCTCATAGGCCGGTGCGACCTTGAGCGTGACTTCGGTCATGATCCCCAGCATGCCAATCGAGGTTTGGAGCGCCGGGAGAACGTCGGAGTTGGAGTCACGAGAGACCTCGACGAGGTTTCCCATCCCATCGACGAGCTTCGCTCCTTCGAGTGCGGCCGAGAAGTTCGGTTGGCGACGCCCTGAGCCGTGGGTGGCAGTGGCAATGGCGCCCGCAATCGCCTGGGTGTCGATGTCGCCCTGGTTGGCCAGGGCCAACCCGTGCTCCCAAAGTGGATCCCCAAAGTCGCCGATGGTGGTCTTTGGCCCCGCGGTGACCGTGAGTTGAGAGGGTTTGACGTCGATGATCCCTCGAAGGGCGCTGGTGTCGAGGAGGATGTCGGTCTCGATGATCGGAGTAAACGAATGCCCGGTGCCGACCGTTCGCACACCCTGACCTGCGGAGATCGCCTCGACCACCTGGCGCTGGACATCGGCCTCGGACTCGACCTTGACAGTGCGGTCAGGCGTGAACGACTGGTTTCCAACCCAATTGGTCCACTCGCCGCGGTTCGTCAATTCGCTTGTCACCGGGTCGAATGTACTCCCGACCGCACCCACGGTGCCGATCAGCGAGTGGCGGCGAAACCGGTGAACTGACCGGCGTCGATCTGGACATTCGCGTTCCCCGCCGAGTTCGAGTACCTGATGTACAACGTGCCGTTCGAGGGCCGGTACACCGCCACCGTGTCATGACCGGCACCAATCCAGTCGCCCGCCGTCATCAGATCTCCAGGATTGCCGAATACGAAATTGGCATGCGCAATGCCTGTTGAGTTGGAGTTACGGAAGTAGACCTGACCGGTCGATTCCCGATGCAAGGCGATCGTGTCGATGCCGTCACCGTTGAAGTCCCCGACGAAGGGCTTGTCACCGATGTTGCCAAACAGGAACGAGTAGTCGGCGGGCCCTAGACCATGGTCGTTGCTGCCGAGCTCATTGATGATGTAGAACCGACCCTCCGACGGGCGATAAATCGAGACCGTGTCGCAGCCATCGCCATCGAAGTCGCCGGCAATCGGGATGTCGCCTGGGTTGCCGAAGTAGAACTGCCGGTTGGCGATGCCCTGCGTGTTGGAATTGCGCAGGTAGACAAACCCGTCTGACTGCCGATACAGGCCGGGGGTATCGATGCCGTCGCAGTTCCAATCACCCGCAAACGCCCGGTCTCCGGGGTTCCCGAAGTAGAACGAGGTGGTCGCCCGGGGTACCGAGATGGTTTCCCAGCGATGCCAACGCCCAGCGGAATCCTGAAAGGTCACCCGGTCGCATTGGTGGTTGACCGGGCAGATGTTGGGAAGGTCCTGTTGGGCGGAGATGATGGAGTTGGTCACCACGGGTGTGCCCGCGCCCTGGACAAAGATGCCCGGGTAGCCGCTGGTCTCGAACCCATCACTCGGGTTATGGCGCACGATCGAATCGTCGATGATCAGCGTTCCCGTGTTGTTGTTACTGACGAAGAAGATGGCGCCTCCGCCCTCGTTGGCGTGGTTGTTCTCGATCCGGCTGCCGAGGAGACGCAGCGTGAACGTGTTGCCGTCGAGGTAGATCGCGCCTCCGCTGCCACCCCCCGGGGTGCCTCCCTGCTGGGGATTGGCGCCCCAGCCAGTTGCCTGGTTGTTGTTGAACACGCTGTTGATCACAGTCCAGGAGACGCCGATGCTGCTGATCCCAGAGCCGTTGGAACAGGAACCACCATCAAAGGTGGAGTTGACCACATAGACGGGGAGGTTCTGATACTGGCTGAAGACCCGCAAACCGGCACCGCCTACATCGGGCCCGGACGGGTCGCACCGGTTCCCGACGAAGTGGCTGTTGACCACCTTGAACCTTCCGCCCCGAACGAAGATCGCACCGCCTCCGCCGCCCCCTTCGAGACCGATGGTGGCTCCGGTGGAATTGCCGCCAGTGAACGTGAGGTTCTGCACCGTTAGTCGCGGGTGGTCTTGGTTCTGGCAGTGCGAAGTGGTCCACACCTGTGCCTGGTCGCAGGTATTCATATACAAGATGCGACGAACTCCTCCACCGCTCAGAGTTACCCGACCACCGCCGTCGATGACGATCTCGGGACCGGTGTTGTTGACGATCTTCGCCGTCTGCGCCATCTGGATCGTCACCGGGTTGGGCCCGCAGTTGAAGGTGATTATCCCGCCGAGGGCTACAGCGGAAACCACAGCCGCCGAGGTGCAACTCTGCGGAGTGCCGTTGCCGATGACGTGGTCGGGACTGGAGGTGTTGACCGGGCCTGCCTCTGGAGGCACCGGATAGCTGCCGGGCGTAGCCGCAGCACTTCCGGCCCCGAGCATCAACACAGCCGCGACGGTCGCCAATAAAAGGGCGCGCCGACTCCACACCTCGATCACAGTCAGGTATATCGACCACTCTCCGTGGTCCTTGAGATGACAGCGAACGTCCGAGGCCCTTCGATGGAACTGTGTGTCTCTGAAACTGGCGATTGGTACGCTTTCCCATGACCGTCAACAGCTTCGAGACGGCTACCGCCATCATCATGTTGGACGGTGAGATCCTCATCATTCGCTCGACCGGGGTTCACAGCACGCCGGAGTCGGTGAACGAGACTCTCGTGGCAGTGAAGGTCCTCCTCGGAGGCATTCGGCGTCCTCTCCTCTTCGATGCGAGGAAGTGGCCCGGCGGGGATCCTGAGGCGTGGGTGACCTTTATCTCGTCAGCGGAACAGATGTTTTCCGCGGGGGCGATGCTCTTCGACACCCTGGCGCCACCCGTCGTCGGTCGATTCCCCGAATTCATCGATCGTTTCGTGATCCCGTTCCGCACCTTCACGGACGAGTCCGAGGCGATCGATTTTCTCTTGGCGCGAGGGTCCGAAGAGGAAGAGTGACGAGCGGGTGGAGTGTTAGCCGCGGCGGCCGGTCCGGGTGCGGGCGACCACATTCTCGTTCGGTATCGAAGCCTCGAGAAGATGCTGAATCTCTTCGATGTCCGGCCGATCGCCACCTTCGAATTGGTCGACCGCCTCACGGATCGCCGCGACGTGGTCCGCTGTCGAGCCACAACAGGCGCCGATGATTCTCGCCCCGGAGCGCAAGGCTAGGTCCACATAGACCGACATCTCATCGGGCCCGATCGGGTAGGTGAGGCCCTCGGTCTGGTAAAGGGGAATACCGCAGTTGGCCTTCGTGATGGTCACCGTCTGCGGAGCGATGCCCCCGATCGCATGGGCCGCCGCAACCGCATCGCCCGGGCCAATCCCGCAATTGGCCCCGAGTGCTGCCACTCCCTGATTCTGGAGCCACCATTCGGCGAAAGCCCGGGGGTGAATCCCCATCATGGTGTGACCGGCAGTGTCAAAGCTCAGGGTGGCGGTGTAGGGCAGTCCCGTGGTCGCCGCGGCCTCGACCGCGGCATTTAATTCCTCATACGAGGAGATGGTCTCGATCCAGATGACGTCGGCTCCGGCCTCGGCGAGAGCTTCGCACTGCTCTGTGAACACCTCGACACCTCTCTGGTGGGAGAGAGTGCCCAGGGGTTCAAAAAGCTCACCGGTCGGCCCGACACTGCCGGCAATAGCCACCTTCCGGTCGGCGAGGGCCACGGCCCTCTTCGCCACTTCGACCGCAGCTCGGTTCAACTCCGCAACGCGGTCACCCAGACGATGGAGATCGAGACGGAGGCGGTTTCCTCCGAAGGTGTTGGTGAGGATGATGTCCGAGCCGGCTTCGATGAAACTGCGATGCACCTTCTCGACGAGATCGGCCTGTTCGACGTTGAGCAACTCAGGGCAGCCGCCGCCTTTCAGCCCCAGGGTGAAGAGCGTGGTGCCCATCGCCCCGTCTGCAACCAAATATGGGCGCGAGGCAAGCAAATCAATGAATGTGTTCGAGGAGCCCTCGTTTGGTCCGGCCATCTTCATCTCCATTCTGAAGGCGGCCCTACAAAGAGAAACCGCCGCAGCGAGTGCCGGGCGGTTCTTCGTCCCGACGCTTTAGCCGCATTTCTTGAGCGCCCGCAAGCTGTGGATCAAATCGGCGCTGATAGAAAGGATACGCGGTTCCCGTTGCTGAGACAAGAAAGGGCGGCCCAGGGCCGCCCTTTCTAGCTATTGGTCGGTCAGGTCAGGAAAGCCAGGTGGACCAAACATCCTCGTGGTCGGCGATCCATTGGGCGGCGACGACTGAGGCGTCCTCACCATCGATTTCCACTGCCGGCAGCATCGAGAGCTGGTCCTCGTTGGTCAACGTGAACTTCTCCAAGAAGGCCAGAACCTCAGGGGCCTTGTCGGCAAGTTTCGCCGACGCCAACTTCTGAAGGACGTCCGGCGGGTAGGCACAGTCGACATCCGCAACGTCCCCGGCGTAGCACTCGTCGGTGTACTCGGGCAGCTCGACCTGGACCAGGTCGTACTTGGCCACCGCAGCAGTTGGTGTCCACCAGTACATCAGAATCGGCTCGTGGGCCGCAAACCTCGTGTCCAGCTCGGCAACCGTGGAGGCCTCAGAGCCGGAGAACACGACCTTGAAGGGCAACCCCAGGTTGGCGACGATCGGCTCGTCATACTGGGAGTAGGAGGGGTCGGTGGCCAGGAAGCGGCCCAGGTCTCCGGTTTCCGCCGTCGCGAACAATGCGGCGTTGGCCGGGTCCTTGTATCCCTCCCATGTAGCCAGGTCGGGGTGCTCTTCGACCACATAGCTGGGCACGAACCACCCAATCTGCCCGATCGCTCCTAGTTCGCCGATATTGACGACCGAGCCGTCGTCGAGGAACGCCTGCTCGGTGTCGTCGACGCCCGAGGGCCATAGTTCGAGCGCGGCATCGAGTGACCCGTCGGAGAGCCCGGTGAACATTGTGTTCTCGTCGATGGCGACGATCTCTACCGGATTCCCGATTTCGGACTCGATCAACTGCTTGGCGATCTCGGCATTGATCGCCGATGCAGTCCAGGCGTTGGCCACCAGGTTGATTGTCTCGCCGTCTCCAGAGGCGGCGGTGCCCTCTGAGCCGGCAGTGGTGGTGCCCGACCCACCGCTATCGCCGCAGGACACAACAAGCATGGCTACGGCTACCAATGAGATCCAGATTCGGTGTTTCATCGTTCTCCTAGGGCCCCTCAGCCGACAGTCGCGGCCAGAAAGGGCCTTTGTTACATTACCGACGTGGTTGGTTGGTACGCGCCGTGACTGAAGATGTCTGCCTTTCAGTCGAGCAGGTGTGGAAGGTGTTCGGCGCTCATCCCGAAAAGGCGATCGATCTAGCCGAAAGCGGGGCGAGTCGGGCTGAAGTCGTGGACGCAACCGGTTGCACTCTCGGAGTTCGTGACGTCTCGTTCACGGTGGGCCGGGGGGAGACGTTTCGTCGTCATGGGGCTCTCCGGATCCGGTAAATCGACCTTGATCCGCTGCGTCGCCCGGCTCAACGATGTCACCCGAGGGCGAGTGTTGCTCGACGGCGAAGACCTCACGGCCATGGACGCCGACCAGCTGCGCGAGGTCCGGCGACACAAGATGTCGATGGTCTTCCAACATTTCGGCCTGTTTCCCCACCGCCGGGTGATCGACAACGCCGCATACGGGTTGGAAATTCAGGGCATCGACAAGGCGGAGCGTTACGAGCGCGCGATGCGGGTTCTCGAAGTCGTGGGACTCAAGGGATGGGAGCAGAGCTTCCCCCAACAGTTGTCGGGCGGGATGCAGCAACGGGTCGGGCTGGCCCGTGCCCTAGCGGTTGACCCAGAGATCATGTTCTTCGACGAGCCGTTCTCGGCATTGGATCCCCTGATCAGACGAGAAATGCAAGACGAGCTGATCCGTCTCCAGGACACCTTGCAGCGGACCATCGTCTTCATCACCCATGACTTCGCAGAGGCGATCAAGCTCGGTGACCGCATCGCCATCATGAAAGATGGCGCCTTCGACCAGGTGGGAACCGCGGTCGAGCTAATCACTAACCCGGCGACCGACTACGTGCGTGAGTTCACCAAAGAGATCCCCAAGGCCAAGGTTCTCACCGCCGCCGCCGTGCTCAGGGAGGGGAGCGGCGACGCGACCTCCCACACGGTGCATCTCGATGACACCATCGAGACTGTTCTGCCTGCTTTGCTCGATGAGGAAGGTGAGATCTCGGTGGAGGACCCCGAGGGCCATCAGGTGGGAGTGATCGACCGGCACGCCGTTGCCCATGCCCTCGAGCCGGAGCAGTGACCGACGTCCTCCAGCCTCTGAAGTCCTCCGAGGCGATCGTTGCTGAGGACCGCCCAAGTCGGCTTCGTACCCGCTATCTCTGGATCGCGGTTGTCGTGGCAGGGGTGGTGATTCTCCAGGTCCTGGCGCGGTCCAAGACATTTCCCCTGCCTTGGGACACAGTGTTCTCCGACCCGATCGACCAATTCACCAGGTGGGCGAGGGACAACCGTCACATCAACCCTGTGTTTACCGGGTTCTTCACCCCGATTTCGACCTCGATCGAGTGGGGCCTGACCACCGTCGAGTCCTTCCTGAAATGGCTTCCCTGGTACGTGCTTCCCATGGCCGTCTTCCTTGCGATCGCCCGAAGTGGGAATTGGAAGACCGCTTCGGTGGCCACCGTCGCCATGCTTTACCCGGGGCTGGTCGGGCTCTGGGACTCGACAATGGAAACGCTGTCCCTGATGACCATCGCGGTCATCATCAGTCTTGCCATCGGGATCCCACTCGGGGTCTGGGCCGCGGCCAACAAGAAGGTGGAGCGGTTCATCAGACCGTGGCTTGATGCCATGCAGACCATCCCGGCGCCGGTCTATTTCATCCCGATCGTCATCTTCTTTGGCATTCGCCGGGTGCCGGCGACCATCGCCACTGTCATCTACGCACTGCCTCCCGCAGTCAGGCTTACCACCCTCGGCATCGTCGGTGTGCCCAAGCAGTCGGTGGAAGCCGCCGAGATGTTCGGCTCCACCAAGAGGCAGAGCCTGTTCAAGGTGCAACTGCCCATGGCGATGCCCACGATCATGACCGGGATCAACCAAACGATCATGATGGCCTTGGGGATCGTCGTCTTGGCCACACTGCTCGGCGCCGGCGGTTTGGGTCAAGAAGTGATGGACGGTCTCAACAAGAGGCGGACCGGACGGGGTCTGGCGGCCGGGTTGGCGATCGTGGCGGTGGCCATGGTCCTCGATCGTGTCGGCCGGTCTTTTGCCTTTGCTGATAGGACCCGTCCCGCGTCTCGGCGCTATGTAGCCGCCGCATTCGGCGCGGTGGCGATCGGGATCGTCGTCGGGCGGATCATGGGCTGGATCGAGTTCCCCACGGTTTGGGAGGTGAAGGTATTCGACCCAATCGACAGTTTCGTGCTTTGGGGCAGGGACAACCTTTCCTTCATCACCCGCCCGGTCAACGACTTTGTTGTTGCCGGCCTCCTGATCCCGGTCCGTGACTTCCTCGTGGTGACCGTGGCTTGGCCGGTTCTCATATTCCTCACCGCGGTTCTGTGTTGGAGGATGAAGGGCTGGGGTTTGGCGATATTTGGAATCCTGTCGCTCCTCGCGGTCGGGTTCATCGGGATGTGGGAGCTGTCATTGGGAACCCTCACCCAGGTGCTCGCCGGGGTGATCATCTCGATCGCCATCGCGATCCCGGTCGGGGTATGGGCGGGGCGAAATCCAAGAGTGGAAGCATTCCTGACGCCGATCCTCGATGCCCTGCAGACCATCCCCTCGTTCGTGTTCATCATCCCGGTGATCCTCTTCTTCACAGTGGGCCAGGTCCCCGGGATCATTGCGGCTGTGCTCTACGCCATCGTCCCCGGGATCAGGATCACTGCGTTGGGGATCCGGCAGGTGCCTGAGGAGAGCATCGAGGCGTCGCAGACCTTCGGCGCCACTCCAAGGCAAACGATGTATGGGGTGAGGATCCCGCTCGCGGCACCGACGATCATGGCCGCGGTCAACCAGGTGATCATGATGGTGCTGGCAATGGTCATCATTGCCGGCCTGGTTGGGGGAGGAGCCCTCGGGTTTGAGACGGTGAGGGCAGTGACCAGAGGCCTGACCGGGCTCGGGTTCGAGGTCGGTTTCGCCATCGTGGTGATGGCAATAATCCTCGACAGGCTCACCCAGGCGTGGGCCGCCAAGCTGCAGCCTCCGACTCCGTCGAGCTGATTGTCGTCTACTACCGTCCCGCCGATGAGCCTCGACGTCCAACAGCTCTACATCGGCGGCTCCCGGGTGGACGCCACTTCGGGCGAGATGTTTCCCACCATCAACCCGGCTACCGGTCAGGAAATCTGCCAGGTCCAACACGCCGGGCCTGCTGATGTCGATCGGGCCGTCACTTCGGCCCGTGAAGGATTCCTGATCTGGCGCGAGATGAATGGTGCGGCTCGCGGAAGGATCCTCAACAAGGCAGCCTGTCTGCTCCGGCAATACAACGAGGATCTGGCGCGTCTCGAGGTGTTGGACACCGGGAAACCGATCCAGGAGGCAATCGCGGTCGACGTGCTCTCTGGAGCCGACGCCGTCGAGTACTACGCCGGAATAGCCGCCAGCATTCATGGCGAGACCTATGACCTGGGGAGCGCTTGGGCCTACACCCGTCGCGAGCCGCTCGGGGTCTGTGCCGGGATCGGGGCCTGGAATTACCCGATCCAGATCGCCTGCTGGAAGTCGGCGCCCGCCTTGGCCTGCGGCAACTCGATGGTCTTCAAACCGGCCGAGTTGACGCCCCTCACCGCCCTTCGGCTCGCCGAGATCTTTACCGAAGCCGGGCTTCCCGATGGCGTGTTCAACGTGGTCCAGGGCGATCACCGGACCGGGGAGGCCCTGGTGGCTCATCCGGGCGTGGCCAAAGTCTCGCTGACGGGCGAGGTCGGGACCGGCAAGATTGTGATGGCCAATGCCGCCGCGACCCTCAAGCATGTGACCCTCGAGCTCGGGGGCAAGAGCCCTCTGATCATTTTCGACGACGCCGACCTGGACAACGCGGTGTCTGCGGCGCTGATGGCCAACTTCTACACCCAGGGGGAGATCTGCTCCAACGGCACCCGCGTCTACGTCCACGAGGAGATCCACGACGAGTTTCTCGACCGGCTGATTACTCGCACCTCGAAGATGAAGATCGGCGATCCGATGGACCCCGACACCCACGTCGGGGCACTGATCTCCAAAGAGCACATGGCCAAAGTCCTCTTCTATATCGAGGCCGGAAAGTCGGCCGGTGCCCGGCTGGTGATTGGTGGCGGCCGCCCCACCGATCCATCGCTGGCAGATGGGTATTTCGTCGAGCCGACGGTGTTCGATGCTTGCACTGATGACATGTCGATCGTGCAGGATGAGATCTTCGGGCCGGTGATGGCGGTGCTCAGCTTCCGGGACGAGGACGACGTCATCGCGCGGGCCAACGACACGCCTTATGGATTGGCAGCTGGGGTCTTTACCAAAGACGTGCAGCGCGCTCACCGGGTGGTCGCCCGGCTCGAGGCGGGCACGACCTGGATCAACAACTACAACATCACCCCGATCGAGATGCCCTTTGGCGGCTACAAGCAGTCAGGGATCGGGCGGGAGAACAGCCTCGTCACCATCAACCACTACACCCAGGTGAAGAGCGTGTACGTGGAGATGGGCGATGTCGAGGCGCCTTACTGATCATTCCAAGCGAGAGGTGAAACAAATGGCTGATGGCTTCCTGGCGGGCAAGACCGCCATGGTGACCGGCGGGGCATCCGGGATGGGGCTGGCAATGGCGCAGGCCTTCGCCTCCGAAGGCGCCAATGTCAGCATCGGCTCGCTGCTTGCGGGTGGATCCAAGGCGGAGGGGGAAGTGGTCCATATGCCAGGTCAGGAGCAGATGGACCACGCCATCTCGATCATCGAGGCGGAAGGGGTGGAGTCACTGGGCGTGAACCTCGACGTGACCTCCGACGACTCGGTCGAGGCGTTCTATCAGGCGACCGTCGACCGCTTCGGCCAGGTGGACATACTGGCCAACGCCGCTGGCATCACTGCCGAGCAGACCATCGTCGGGCACTCCGACTCACTTTGGGCCAAGGTGATCGATGTCAATCTCACCGGCACCTACCGGGCCATCAAGCGAGCCCTGCCCGGGATGATCGAGCGCAAGTGGGGCCGGATCATCAACATCGCCTCGACTGCTGCCTCAGTGGGCGCAGTCACCTCAGGCGCCTATTGCGCCTCTAAGGCCGGAGTGGTCGGGCTCACCAGATGCGTGGCCTTGGAGGGGGCTCCCCACGGCGTCACCTGTAACGCGATCAGCCCGACCTGGGTGGACACCTCATTCGGACGGGAGTGGATGTCCGACATCGCCGAGAAGCAGGAGCACCGATCCGGCGCCGAGTACATCGCCGACGTAGAGAAGACCAACCCTCAGGGTCGTCTCATCTCACCCATCGAGATCGGGGCGTTGGCCCTGTTCCTGTGCAGTGCCGGGGCCAACGGGATCACCATGGAGGACCTGCGGGTCTCGGCCGGCTCGCTGTGGTGATACCCCCTCGCCCAGTGAACGAAGTGAGCATTTCTCCCCCCAGTGAACGGAGTGAGCGTTGGGGGGAGAGCCGGCGAAGCCGGGAGGGGGGCAACCCCAGCGCCTACAACCCTTTGCGCCTCTTGACCTCGGCCACCACGGCCTCCAGCACCGGGTGGAGGTCGCCGATCACCGCGTAGTTGGCCTTGGTCACCATCGGTGCCTCCGGGTCGTTGTTGATCGCCAAAACGTTCTTGGACGCCATCATTCCCACCCAGTGCTGGATCGCCCCCGAGATGCCGCAGGCCACGTAGAGGTTGGGGGCCACTCTGGTTCCGGTCTGGCCCACCTGATCCGAATGGGGACGCCAGCCATTGTTGGTGACTACCCGTGAACACCCAACGGCTCCCCCGAGAAGCCCGGCCAGTTCTTCGAGAACGGCGAACCCTTCGGGTGACCCCACTCCACGACCTCCACTGACCACTACCGGTGCGGTGGTGAGGGTGATCCCCGCGGCGACCGTGACCCGCTCCACCACGCGGGTCCGCGCCAGGTGCTCGGAGAGTTGTGGTGTAAATGTCTCCGGTTCGACGGGGTCTCCCGCTGGGGCGGCGGTTATCACGTGTAGCGCCACAGTTGCCAGCTTGATCGACCCGGATAGCTCGGCTTCCTCGAGAAGGCTTCCTCCCCAACGGGTGCGGGTCAGCTCCCAGCTCTTCTCAGTTGCATGTACTTCGGTGACATTGGTGGCCAGGGGGAGGTCCGAGAGCGCGGCCACGTGGGCCAAGACTTCGTTGCCACGTTCGGTCCCTGCGGCAACAAGCGCATCCGGCGACTCCGCTCGGAGCAGTTGGGCCAGGGCCTCTCCGATTGCCTCCGGGGCATAGTCGGAGAGGATGGGGTGATCGACCTTTAGATGACGGGCCACCCCCCCGATCTCGCAGGGGCCAACACTCACCGAGCTGACCTCACCCAGCGAGCGCGGCCAGGGCCAATGCTTGCAGTGAGGTCTCGAGTGGCACGCCCGCTTCGTGCTCCACAAAGACGAAGACCCGGCTCACATCAGCCCCAGGCTCTCGAAGAGGTCGACAACGGCCGGCGCCGCTTCCGGCCCCTGGCCGAGGATGTTGGTTGCGCTGGCGACTTCGGTAGGCGTGACCAACCGCAACATCTTCAAACCGCCTGGCGCCATGTCAGCCTCGCTGACCGCGACCTCGGCCTTCTTGGCCTGGAGTCGGCCGGGAAGGGTCGGGTAACGAGGCAGGTTGATCCCTTCCTTGACGGCGACCACCGCCGGAAGTGACAGCCGGTAGACCTCGGAGCCTGCATCGGTCTCTCGTCTGGCGACCAAAGTGTCGCCCTCGACGTCGATCTCCTTGATCCCGCTGACCACCGGCCGCTCCAGGGCGTGGGCCACCCGGATCCCGACCTGATATCCAGCGGAGTCGGCCGACTCGTTGCCAAAGAGGACGAGGTCGAAACGGCCGCCGGTTTCTTCAAGCTCCGCCGTGCGCTTGGCCAACATGTGTGCCGTTGCCTGAGGGTCCCAATCGGATCCGTCGGTTGCCACGAGAGCCGCCTCATCGGCTCCGACGGAGATGGCGTATCGCAACTGCTCTTCGGCTTCGACCGGGCCCATGGTCATCACAGTGACACTGCCCCCGTGCTGTTCCTTGATCCGGATCGCTTCTTCCACGGCGCATTCCTCATGCGGGCTCACCGTGAATGGCAGATGACGGGCATCAACGGCTTGCTGGTCATCGGTGAGGACGATGCGGGCGCCGGGGGCCGGCACCCGCTTCACACAGACGAGGACTCTCAACTCTTCATCCGCTGGTCCTCCGGATCGAAGAGGGGGGTCGATCCGGCCACGGTCACCTTCACCGGGTAGAGCTCGTTCATGTACATGACCGCCAGGTCGTTGCCCACCACGGCGTGCTCCGGTGGCAGATAGGCCATCATGAGGTACTTGCCAACCGAGGGCCCGGCGCCCGCAGTCGTCACGTAGGAGGGCCGATCCTTGCTGTCGGCGATCCGCCCGCCGTCCGGGGTGGTGATCGGCTCCCTGCCAGTCGGATAGCGCTTGATCTTGTCCCGGGCCGACATGTGGTCCTCGATCGTCAGGGTGCAGAGGATCGCTGCGGGCTCCTTCTCCCTGGCCTCGAGGTAGGCCTCCTTGCCGATGAAATCGTGCGACTTGACTCGCGGTCTCGCAAGCCCGGCCTCGACCGGGTTGTACTCACTCTCGAGCTCAGACCCCATCAGCCGATAGCCCTTCTCCAAACGCCCGGTGGTCCCGTATACCCCGGCGCCCACGGCGGTGACACCCAGGTCCTGACCCGCCTCCCAGAGCCGGTCCCACATCGGCCGGCCGGACTCGGACGGGACATAGACCTCCCAACCCAACTCCCCGACATACGAAATGCGGAATAGGCGGGCGTTGATCGAGTCGAAGTCCACGGCCTGGGTGGTTCCATAGGGAAAGGCGTCGTTGGAGAGATCGTGATCGGTGATCGACTGCACGAGATCGCGCGCCTCGGGGCCCCAGACCCCGATCGTGGTGTAGGCGGAGGTGAGGTCGGACAGGTGTACGGATCCGTCCTCGGGGAGCCTTCGTCCGAACCAGTGTTTGTCCCTTGGGCCGTCGAAGGCCCCGGTGATCACCCGAAAATGCTCGTCCCCCAGACGCATGATCGTCAGATCGGCCTTGAACCCACCCGACTCGGTGAGGAGCGGGGTGTAGACCGAGCGCCCGATCTCGACGTCGGCGTTGTTGACCGTCATCCGCTGGATGTAGTCCACGACTCCGGGCCCGGTGAAGTCGAAGATGACAAAGGGAGCAAGGTCGACCATGCCGACCTTGTCCCGCATCGCCAGGTGCTCGGCGCTCTGGATCGGAGACCACCAGCGACGGTCCCACTCATGGGGACGGTCCTCGATTCCGTAGTGGGCCACCAGCGGCGCGTTCGACTCATACCAGTGGGGCCGCTCCCAACCGCCGGCCTCGAAGTAGACAGCCCCAAGATCGGCGGTGCGGGAATGGACCGGTGAAAGCCGCTTGTCGCGCTCTGAAGCCCATTGCTCCCGGGGGTGGACGATCCCATATGTCTTGTTGAAGTGCTCGGCACAGCGAGCCCGGATGTGATGCTGGGTTCGCGTGTATGGGTAGAACCTTGCGATGTCAGAGGCGTGTGGATCGAGCTCCGGGTAGCCGTGTGTCATCCACTCGGCGACGGCCCGCCCGGTGCCTGGGCCCTCCTTGATCCAGATGGCGGCGGCCGACCAGAGGTTCTCGACCTCGACGGTCTCGCCGATGAGCGGCATCGCGTCGGGGGTAAGAGACAGGAGGCCGTTGATCGCGTACTTGATCTCCGCACCGGACAGGATGTCGGGCATCAACTCCAGGGCATCTTCGAGTTGATCATCGAAGTCGTCGGCGGTGAATGGGAGCTCGGTAGGCGAGAACCGGGCCTCGGATAGGGACGGGATCTCGTCGGGGGAGTGGAAGATCGGGCGATGGGCGTAGGAGCCCACCTCCATGGATCCTGAGGTCTGCCGCTCATACATGTACGTGTCCATGTCGCGGACGATCGGAAACGCCAGTTCCTTGCCCGACTCCTGGAGGATCGGGATCGGGCCCACGTCAATCATCTGGTGGACGGCCGGGGTGAGGGGGATGGTCGCTCCGGCCATCCACGCGATACGAGGGCTCCATACCCCACAAGCGATGACGACGAATTCCGCCTCGACACGGCCCTTGTCCGTGACCACCGCGGTGACCCGGCCCCGCTCGGTCTCGATCCCGAGGATCTCTGTGTTGGCGACGGTCTCGAGGGCGCCCAATGCCTGGGCTCGCTCCCGAAAGATGGTGCCCGCCCGCAGCGAGTCGACCGCGGAGACAGTCGGGAAGTAACAGCCACCGAGAAGGATCTCCTCGTTGATGAAGGGGACGAGATCCTTGATCTCGGCGGGGCTCACCAGGTGAGCCTCCATGTCCCAGTTCTTAGCCGAGCTCACCCTGCGCCGCAGTTCCTCCATCCGCGCTTCGGTCCGGGCGACTTCGATACCGCCGCAAGTGACGTTGACTCCCATCGCCTCGTACTGGCGCTGACTGTCGAGGGTCAGCATGGCCATCTCTTTGTTGTGGTCCACCGGAAAGATGAAGTTGGAGGCGTGCCCGGTAGAGCCTCCGGGATTGGGGAGGGGGCCCTTGTCGATCTGGACGATGTCGCGCCAGCCGAGGTCGGCGAGATGACCGATTACCGAATTGCCGACGATTCCGGCTCCAATCACCACAACGCTGGCGCTGGAGGGCACATCACTCACGTAACAACCTCATTTCTTGGTATGGCCAATCATGGCCTGCCGTGGACTCAGGTGCGGTCGGGAGACTAGTGTTCCAACATACAGCACACGACCACATCGTGGAACGCACCGGGAGAGGCCGATGGCCGACGATGAGCTAGATCTGAATTCACTTTCTGACGCCGATCTGGTGACTCAGATGCATGACGATCTCTACGACGGCATGGCAGATGAGATCGTCGAAGGCACGCGGATACTCCTCGGTCGCAACTGGGGCCCGCAAGAAGTTCTCAACGAGGCCCTCGTCGAGGGGATGCGCATCGTCGGGATCGATTTCCGAGACGGGATCCTCTTCGTGCCCGAAGTCCTGCTGGCGGCCAACGCCATGAAAGCCGGCATGGAGGTGCTCCGACCCCTGCTCGTCGAAACCGGGGCCCGCACCATCGGCAAGGTGGTGATCGGCACGGTCAAGGGGGACATTCACGACATCGGCAAGAACCTGGTGGCGATGATGCTCGAGGGTGCTGGCTTCGAGGTGATCAACCTGGGCATCAACACCGACGCCGAGGAATTCATCGCCGCCCTCGAGGAGCACAAGCCCGACATCCTGGGTATGTCGGCGCTGCTGACCACGACCATGCCCTACATGAAGGTTGTTATCGACACCTTGAAGGAGCGGAACATCCGGGACGACTACATCGTGATGGTCGGTGGGGCCCCGCTCAATGAGGAATTCGGCATGGCCATCGGCGCCGACGCCTATTGCCGCGATGCTGCGGTTGCCACCGAGACTGCCGAGGCTTTGGTGCTTGCTCGCCGTCTGACCTCAGGAGAGGACGCATGAGCGAACCGCGGGACGGTGTGTTGGTGATTGCCTGTGGGGCGCTGGCCAAGGAGATCCTGGAAGTGGTCCGGGTCAACTCGTTGGACTGGGTGGACGTCGAGTGCCTTCCCTCCCGGCTCCACAACACACCCGACCGCATACCTGCGGCCATTGCCGAAAAAGTCGACTCCGGTCTCGAGCGCTACCGCGAAGTGTTTGTCGGCTACGCCGATTGCGGGACGGGCGGGGCTCTCGATGCGGTGCTCGAGGAGCGCGGCGTCGAACGTCTTCCCGGCGCCCACTGCTACGAGTTCTTTGCGACCAGTGACGTCTTCGAATCCCTCTCCGAGCAGGAGCCGGGCACCTTCTACCTGACCGACTTCCTGGTGCGCCATTTCGATCGCCTCGTCTGGCGAGGGCTGGGTCTCGATCGTTGGCCCCACCTGCGAGACGATTACTTCGGCAACTACAAGCGTCTCGTCTATCTCTCCCAGGTCGAAACGCCTGATCTGATCGCTAGGGCGGAGCTCGCCGCCTCTCGTCTCAGCCTCGCCTTCGAGCATCGGCCCGTCGGATACGGCGATCTGGCCACCAGCCTGGTCGAGGTGTCGCGTCGGGTCCCCGCATGAGCCCGCGTGAGGCTGGGCCCGAGTTGACCGTCATCCGCTGGCGCGAGATCCCTGCCCAGGTCGTGGCCCGGAAGGGGAGGGAGACGGTCAAGCGTGAGCTTTCCCCGAGATTTCAGGTCGCTATCGACCGCGCCGCTATGTACGCCGGATTGTTCGGCACCGATGACTACCTCTCAGAATGGGCCCGGGACACCCGCCCTTGCAGCGACGACTTGGAAAGCGAAGTGGCGGCCGAAACCACCCGCATCGAGACAGAGTTCGACCCGGAGACCCTCAATGACCTGGCCGGCAATGGAGGCGTGAGATGACCGACACCGTGGTTTCATCACCAACCCGGGAGGTCGTGATCGGGTTCGACCGACCCTTCGTCTTGATCGGCGAGAGGATCAATCCCACCGGGCGCAAGCTCCTGGCCGAGGAGATGAAGAACGGCGACTTCAGCCGGGTCGAGACCGATGCGCTGAGCCAGGTTCAGGCCGGCGCGCAAATGCTGGACGTCAACGCCGGGATCCCGCTCGCCGACGAGCCGGCACTCCTTGCCCGAGCCGTGGAGCTGGTTCAGTCTCTGACCGACGTGCCGTTGTCGATCGACTCATCGATCGTGGAGGCACTGGAGTCCGGGCTGGCTGCCTACAAGGGCAAGGCCCTGGTCAACTCGGTGACCGGGGAAGAGGAGCGTTTGGAACGGGTCCTGCCCCTGGTCGCCAAACACGGGGCAGCGGTGGTGGCCATCTCCAATGATGAGACGGGGATCTCAGAGGATCCCGATGTCCGTTTCGAGGTGGCAAAGAAGATCGTGAACCGAGCCGCCGACTACGGGATTCCCACCGCGGACGTGGTGGTCGACCCGTTGGTGATGCCAATTGGTGCCATCGCCACGGCCGGGAGACAGGTCTTCCATCTAGTGCGCAGGCTGCGTGACGAGCTCGGGGTCAACACCACATGCGGCGCCTCCAACATCAGTTTCGGCCTCCCCAACCGTGCCGGCATCAACGCCGCCTACCTGGCGATGGTGATGGGGGCGGGGATGACCTGCGCCATCACCAATCCGCTGGAGGCCGAGATCCGACAGGCGATCCTGGCGGCAGACGTCCTCAACGGCCACGACCCCAACTGCGCAACCTGGATTCGGACCTATCGAGAGCCTCCGGCAGCCGGCGAGAGGGGCCGCGCCCGTGAGAACCGGCGCCGAACCGGCTAAATCGCCATGACGAGCCAGGTGATCTTCACGCCTTCGGGGCGGAGAGGATCGTTTCCCGAGGGCACCACCGTTCTCGACGCCGCCCGAGCGCTTGGCGTCGACCTCGACTCCGTGTGCGGCGGCCGAGGTTTGTGCGGGCGCTGTCAGGTGGTGATCGGGAGCAGGCCAGGGGTGGAAGCTCGGCCCGAACGGCTCTCCCAGCCGGGTCCGACCGAGCTGGACTATCAGGGAAAGCGACCCCTCGTCGACGGCCACCGGCTGGGATGCGCCGCTCACATCCAGGAAAACGTCGTGATCGATGTGCCTGCGGAGAGCCAGGTCCACAGACAGGTTGTTCGCAAGCGTGCAGGAGTGTCAGCCCTCCCGGTCGATCCGGTCGTCCGTCTCCACTACGTCGAGGTGGCCGAGCCCGACCTGGCCAGCCCTACCGGTGATCTGGAACGACTCATCGCCGCCCTCGGCGAGCAGTGGGAGCTGACCGGTCTTGAGATCGACCATCGCCTCCTGGCCCAGATCCAGACCGTATTGCGGCAAGGGAAATGGGCGGTGACCGTGGCGGTCCGCGAGGGAAGGGACCTGATCGCAATCTGGCCCGGTTTCCGGGACCTGGCGGTCGGGATCGCCTTCGACGTCGGCTCCACCACCATCGCCGGGCATCTTTGCGACCTGACTACAGGCGCGGTCCTCGCCTCTGCGGGCCGGATGAATCCCCAGATTGGCTTTGGCGAGGACCTGATGAGCCGGGTCTCCTACGTGATGATGAATGAGGACGGTGCCTCGCGTCTCACCATGGTCGTGCGCCAGGCACTCGACGAGTTGGTTGGGGAATTGGTGGGCGAAGGTGGCGTGGAGCGCACCGATGTCCTGGAGTTGACCCTCGTGGGCAACCCGATCATGCACCACCTCGCCCTGGGCTTCGACCCCAGGGAGTTGGGCACCGCTCCCTTCGCCTTGGTCACGACCTCCGCCCTCAGTACCCCGGCCGCCGAGCTCGGCCTCGGGGTGCATCCCGGCGCCCGGGTTTACACCCTTCCCTGTATTGCTGGCCACGTCGGGGCGGACGCCGCTGGGGCCGTCCTCTCCGAGGGCCCGCATCGGGGCGACAGCCTGCAACTGCTGGTCGATGTCGGCACCAACGCCGAGTTGGTCCTCGGCAACAAGCACCGGCTCCTGGCGGCATCGAGCCCAACCGGCCCCGCCTTCGAGGGAGCCCAGATCTCTTCGGGCCAGAGAGCAGCCCCCGGTGCCATCGAGCGGGTTCGCATCGACAAGACATCGTTGGAGCCCCGATTCTCCGTGATCGGCCAGGAGGCGTGGTCGGACGAGTCTGGTTTTGATTTCGAGGGAGTCACCGGGATCTGCGGATCGGGGATCATCGAGGCGATCGCTGGACTGTTCCTGGCCGGCGTCATCGACACCGATGGGGTGATCCGAGATCCGGCCAACCCATCGCCTCGAATCATGCCCTCCGAGCGGACCTTCTCCTACGTGTTGTGCTTCGAGCCCCGGATCGAGGTCACCCAGGCCGACGTCCGGGCGGTGCAACTGGCCAAGGCCGCGCTCTACGCAGGCGCCCGGCTCCTGATGGATCACTACGGGGTCGACCGGGTCGACGAGATCAGGTTGGCCGGGGCCTTCGGCAGCCACATCGACCCCATCTACGCCATGGTCCTGGGGATGATCCCAGACTGCGATCTCGACCGGGTGTCCGCCGCCGGGAACGCAGCCGGTGTGGGGGCGATGATGGCCTTGCTCTCAGGTGTTGCCCGGGTGGAGATCGAGACCACAGCTGCTTCGATCGAGAAAGTCGAGACCGCGGTGGAGCCCCGATTCCAAGAGCACTTCGTGGCCGCGTTGGCGATCCCGCACAAGACCGATCCCTTCCCGATGCTCTCCAAGGCGATCGACCTGCCGTCTCCAACTGAGACCAGGGGACGCCGCGGACGACGTTCCGGGCAGTAGCGGCTCTCCACGTTCGCGTTCCATGATGTAGTCTGGTACCACATCATGGAACAGCCCACTGGACGTCGAAGTGGTGGCCGAGCAGCCCGACAGGCGGCGCGCACCGCCCGTGCCATCGACTCGGTGCCCTTCCTCACCAGGAGCGCTGGCCCCGGTCGAGGTGATGGGCGAAGAAGGGCTCTCTCTGATCGAGTCCAACGCCGAGGTGCTCCTCGAACGGGTCGGGATCGAAGTCCTCAACTATCCCGAGGCCCTGGACATCTTCCGCGGTGCAGGGTGTGAGGTCACCGAGACCCGGGTTCGCTTCCCGGCCGGGCTCGCACGGAGCCTTCTCGCCACTGCCCCGTCCCAATTCACCCAGCACGCTCGCAATCCGGAACACGACGTGATTATCGGCGACCCCCATCTGGTGTTCGCCCCGGCCTACGGGTCCCCCTTCGTGCGCGACCTCGAGGGAGGGCGTCGCTACGCCACCATCGCAGACTTCGAGAACTTCGCCCGGCTCACTCACATGACGCCGTCGTTGCATCACGGCGGGGGAACGTTGTGCGAACCGGTCGACCTTGCCGGTGAACAAGCGGCATTACGACATGGTCTTCGCCCACATCAAGAACCACGACAAGGCGTTCATGGGCTCGGTCACCGCTCCCCAGCGGGCCCAGGACACGGTCGATATGGCCGACATCGCATTCGGGGGAGAGGTGAAAGCGGGAAAGACGGTGCTGCTCTCGTTGTGCAATGCCAACAGCCCGATGAGCTGGGACTACAACATGCTCGGCTCGGCGAAGATCTACGCAGAGAACAATCAGGCTTGTCTGATGACGCCGTTCATCCTTGCCGGGGCGATGGCACCGGTGACCGTCGCCGGGACCGCGACCCAAACCCTGGCCGAGGCAATGGCCGGGATGGCCTTCTGTCAGATGGTGCGACCGGGCGCACCGGTGGTCTTCGGATCGTTCGCTTCTTCGATCTCGATGCAATCTGGGGCGCCGACCTTCGGTACGCCCGAGCCGGCCCTGGTCCTGTTCGTGATGGCGGCCTTGGCCCGGCGCCTGGGCATCCCTTTCCGCAGCGGCGGGAACCTCACGGCGGCCAAGACCCCTGACTACCAGGCTGCCTACGAGTCGGCGGCGACGTTCCTTCCGACGATTCTGGCCGGGGTCAACTTCGTGCTTCACACCGCGGGATGGCTCGAAGGTGGTCTGGCCATGGGCTACGAGAAGTTCATCCTCGACGCCGATCAGGCCGGCATGGCCGAGGCGATCCTCGGCGGCATCGATCTCTCCGAGAACGGCCAGGCTCTAGAAGCCCTACTCGACAACCCACCGGGGCAGCATTTTCTGGGCAATGCCCACACTCTGGCCAATTTCGAAAGCGCCTTTTGGCGGAGTGGGACCGCCGACAACAACAGCTTCGAGCAATGGCAGGAGGCCGGTTCTCAGGAGGCCGCGACCCGGGCGAGCGGGATCTGGCGCCGAATGCTCAACGAGTACGAGCCGCCAGCTCTCGACGAGGCGATCGAGGGGGAGCTGGTCGACTGGATTGGGCAGCGCAAGGCTTCCTTCCCGGACTCCGACGTCTGACCATGAGCGACAGTCTGGTCAAGGCTCTTCTGAATGGAGCCGACTTTGAGGTGGTCCCTCTGAAGTCCGTCATGGACCAGGTGTCAGCCATTCCACCTGGCTACACGGTCTCGGTCACGGCTTCGCCGGCGAAGGGGATGAAGACCACGGTCGATCTGGCGATCGAGCTGCAGAAGCAGGGTTATCGGGCGGTGCCCCACCTCTCGGCTCGGATGATCGAAGGCCGCCGCGACCTGAGTTCGATCATCAAGCGCCTCGATGACGGTGGCGTATCCCGGGCCTTCATCACCGGTGGTGACGCCGAGCAGCGTGGGATCTACTTCGACGCCATGTCCCTGCTACTCGACCTCGCCGAGCTCGGACATCCCTTTTTCGAGGTGGGCATCACCGGTTATCCGGAGGGACATCCGGCGATTCCCGCCGATCGGCTGCGCAAGGCCCTGGTGGAGAAGCAGGCCCACGCCACCTACATCGTGACCCAAATGTGCTTCAACGCTAAGACGATCGCCGATTGGGTCACCTCGATCCGGGCCGATGGAGTCGCGCTCCCGATCAAGGTGGGGGTGCCGGGGGCGGTTGAACCAGCCAGGTTGTTGAGCATCGGAGCACGAATCGGGGTTGGGGACTCGCTCAGGTTCGTGGCGAAGAATCGTCGAGCTCTGTTCCGGATCCTACGTCCTGGGAGATACCGGCCAGACCGGCTCGTCGAGCCTCTCGGGCGTCTGGGCGAAGGGCTCGGGTTGACCGGCCTGCACATCTTCACCTTCAACCAGGTCGCCCCGACGGTCGCCTGGCACAACAAGGCATTGGCAAGGATCGGCTGATGGCGGTCCAGTCGATCGATCGGGCGTTCGAGGTATTGAAGGCTCTCGCCATCGAGCCTTCCGGAGTCACCGACCTCGCACAGAGGGTTGGTCTGCCCAAGTCGACCGTGGCCCGGATCTTGTCGAGTCTGGAGGACCAGGGAGCGGTGACCAAAGGCACCGACGGCAACCTCTACTCGATCGGCATGGGCCTGGTCGAGCTGGCGGGAGCCATCGACGCCACGGCCGCACTGGCAACTGCGGTTCGCCCCCACCTGCGAGGCCTATCAGATGTTCTCGGCGAGGCATCCGGGTTCAGCGTCCCCACCGGGTACACCATCCAGTACATGGTCCAAGTGGAGAGCCCCAATCCTGTGCAGGTCCGCGACTACACGGGTTTGGCGGTCCCCATGCACATCGGGCCCTCAGGCTTGTGTGTCATGGCCCAGTGGCCGCGCGAGGAAGTCGACCGATATCTCAAGCGCCCCCTGGAGCGCTACACACCGAGGACGGTTCTCGATCCCCCACAGATTCTCGAGCGGCTCGAGGAGATCCGTCGGGTGGGCCACTACTGGATCTACGAGGAGTTCGCAGAGGGGATCAACTCGGTGGCGGCGCCGGTCCTTGTGGAGGGGAGCCTGGCCATGGGCGCCATCCACGTCCATGGGCCTGCCTACCGATTTCCGGCCGAGGGGAAGGCCGATTCGATCGCTGAGCTGGTCATGGATGCGGCGGCCCGGTTCTCGGATCGGCCCGAAGTCATCTGACTTCAGTCATGTCCGATCGATGAGTGTGTCGCCTGATAACTCCAGTCCGTGATCTTCAGGGTTGAGGCGGCCCGACTCCCGAAGACCCCGGTACAACTGCACGCTCCGGGCAATCCCCTCTGAGAGGCCGGTCACCGGCGGTGGGCCAAGGGCTTCGAGACCCGTGGTGTCGATGTCGTCGGGGAATGGCAACGGATTGGATCCGGGCCGAATCAAGTCCGTGGCGCCATCGACTGCCTCCTCGATGGCTGCCACAAAATCGACGATCGATGCCCGGGACCCGTTGAGGTTGAATATCTCGGCTCCCGTGGGCTGGGCGAAGGCGGCCTCGACCAGGGCATAGGCCACGTCCGGGGCGTAGTGGAAGAGAGTCGAACCCCCGAATGAGATCTGATACGGATGGCCCATCACCGCGGCAACGATCGCCTTGGTGGGGGAGCTGGTCATCCCCTGGTCGTGGCCCGGCCCGTAAATCGTGAGAGGGCGCACGCCGAAACTGGCAACGCCCGAGTCGTGCCAGTAGGCGCGGGCCGTGCCTTCGTTTGCCAGTTTGTACACGCCGTAGTGGCTGTTCGGGATGGCGTAGGCGCCGTCGGGGATGCTCCCGCCGGACATGCTGAAGACCGCGATCGAACTGGTGTATACGACGTGGGGAATGGCATTGCTGCGAGCGGCCTCGAAGACATTGGCGGTGCCCACCACGTTGACCATCGCCCCGCCCGGAGGGTCGGCCTTGCAGAACGGAAGCTGAAGGGCGCCGAGGTGGATGATCCTGGTCACACCCTGGGACTCGATGGCGGAGTTGACCGAGGTGAGGTCGACAAGATCCCCGGCAATGAACGCGACCCTCTCGAGGTCTTCCTCTGACATAACCAGATCCAGCCGACGCCGATTCGCAGATAGGTCGAAGGCAACCGCTTTGAGACCACGACGAACGAGTTCCCGCACCGTCCATGCGCCCACGCAACCCATGGCGCCGGTGACCAACACCGACCCGGGGTCGGGGAGCTCAGGCATCAGCGGACAACCTCGATCGCGGAACCACGCACCTGATTCTGGCGGTGCGAATAGTGTCCGACAAAAGAAGGGCTCATCTGTGACACTTGAAGTATCGAGGGAAACCAATTGGTACGGGTCGACTGCCGCTGAGGTGGCGACGGCGCTCGAGGTCAGTCCCGAAGTCGGTCTGACGCAGGCCGAGGTGGGCAGCCGCCTCGAAAAGTACGGTTCGAACCGGCTGACCGGGGCAAAGAAGGAATCTGGCTTTCAGGCCTTCCTCCGTCAGTACCAGGACTTCATGCAGATCGTGCTCCTTGCTGCGGCGCTCATGAACCAGCTGGTGACCGGAGACACCGCGACGACCGTCGTGCTGGCCGGGCTCACACTTTTCAATGCAGTCATAGGCATGCGTCAGGAGTCGAAGGCCGAGGAGAGTGTCGCCGCCCTTGCCTCGATGCTGAAGACGATTGCACGAGTCCGACGCGATGGCCAGGTGCTCGAGGTGCAGGCCGAGGAACTGGTGCCCGGGGACATCGTGTTGATGGAGGCCGGCAACCTGGTCCCGGCGGATGGCCGGATCATGGTTGCCGCCACGTTGGAAATCGAAGAAGCCGCCCTGACCGGTGAGAGCCTGCCGGTGGCGAAGAGCATCGATTCGGTGCCAGGTGATGAGGTGGCCCTCGGCGACCGTGTCTGCATGGGCTATATGAACACCTCGGTCACCCGGGGCCGTGGGGAGATGATCGTCACCGCGACCGGGATGAGCACCGAAGTCGGCCACATCGCCGATCTGTTGGCCAACACGGGCACGGACAAGACCCCGCTCCAAAAGCAACTGGATGGCCTGTCCAAGATCATCGCCACCATTGCTGCGGCCGCCCTCGTCATCGTTGTCCTGCTGGGGCTCTCCGCAGGCCAAACGTTTGACACCTTGTTCATCACAGGTGTTGCACTTGCGGTCGCGGCCATCCCGACCGGCTTGCCCGCCGTCGTCACTGCCCTGCTCTCGATCGGGACCCGGGAGATCGCCCGCCGGAACGCCATCGTCAAACGTCTCCCAGCGGTGGAGACCTTGGGGTCGACGTCGGCGATCTGCTCCGACAAGACGGGGACGCTGACTTTGAACAAGATGACCGCCCGGGAGTTGGCGATCCCCGGCCAGAACGTCTTCAAGGTGTCGGGGGAGGGCTATTCGACTGCCGGCGAGATCAAGCATGTTGGCGGCGAGAACTTCGACCTCGACCCGTATCTGCTTCCGATGGTCCTCTGTGCCGATGCGGTCCTCGACGGGGAAAGCCTGATCGGAGATCCCACCGAGGGCGCCTTGATCGTGCTCGGTGCCAAGGGAGGTTTGGACATCGACCTCACCCGATCCACCTACCCCAGGGTCGCCGAAGTTCCGTTCGACTCGGACTACAAGTTCATGGCCACCTTCCACGAGATGAAAGGCGGCGACGGCTCGCCGGTCATCCGTTGCTATGTAAAGGGCGCACCCGATGTCCTCATCGCCAAGGGTGGCTCATATCTCGGCCCTGATGGGGTCAAGGTGCCGGTGACGGAAGAGAACAGCCATCTGGCACTGGAAGTCAACGACCGCATGGCAGCCTCGGGTGAGCGGGTCATGGTGGTCGCGCAGCGGGATTTCGACCCGGGTTCCTTCGACCCGAGAGGGAAATCTGATCGATCTGGTTCGCGATCTGACGTTGCTCGCCATGGTCGGGATCGTCGACCCGCCGCGAGCAGAGGCCAAGGCTGCCATCGCCAAGTGTCACGACGCCGGGATCCAGGTGCGGATGATCACCGGCGACCACGCTGTCACCGCCGCCGCCATCGCCGGGGAGCTCGGCATCGAAGGCAGGGCGATCACCGGGGCGCAGTTTGCCGCCATGAGTGACGGAGAACTGATCGAGCAGTTGCCCGAGATCGGGGTGATCGCTCGGGTCGCCCCCGAGGACAAGGTGCGCCTGGTTCGGATGCTGCAGCAATCAGGCAATGTCGTGGCGATGACCGGTGATGGGGTCAACGACGCCCCCGCCCTCAAGGCGGCGGACATCGGGGTGGCGATGGGGATCACCGGCACCGAAGTCTCCAAGGAGGCTGCGGTGATGATCCTCACCGACGACAACTTCGCCACCATCGTCGGCGCAGTCGAATACGGGCGTTCCCTTTACGACAATCTGCTCAAGTACCTCCGCTTCCAGATGTCCACTCTGGTCGCCTATATCGCGGTGTTCATCGGCGCCGGCATTTTTGCCATTGCCGGTGGGATTCCTTTGAACCCGCTCCAGATCCTGTGGCTCAACATGGTGATCGACATACCACTAGCCATAGCCCTGGGTTTCGACGAGCCCACGCCCGGCCTGATGAAGCGTCTCCCGCGCCCTGTCGGATCGCCGGTCCTGTCGTCTCGAAACTGGGTTCGGCTATGCGTGCAGGGCTTTGTGATGACGGTGGGCACGCTCGCCGTTTATCAGCTAGCGGAGCCGAAATTCGGCGCTGCGGTTGCCTCGACGATGCTGCTCACCACGCTTTCGCTGTTCCACCTCATCGCCGGCTACATGGCCAGGGACCAGGAGAACACGATTTTCGATAGGGCGAGCCTTCCGGGATCGACCCAACTTCGTCGCTACGGACTAGCCCTATTCGCCATTGTGGCTGTCACCGGCCTTGGGTTCCTGCAGCGAATCTTTGCGACGGTCGAGCTGAGCTTCGAGCAGTGGTCGATTTGCGTCGGGATCGCCTTGAGCCTGCTGGTGGTCGAGGAACTGGTCAAGTTCTTCATTCGGAGGCGTGGGACAACTGCGGAGACGGTCTCTGCGGCACCGGCCCTGGCCATCTGACGACGACCCTCGGTTCGGCCTTGCGGTTAACGGCGTCCGAATCTCTCGACAAGCAGGCCGTGGCGTAGGCCGCGATCGCTGACCACGAGTGTCGCTCGTCCCAGCTTCTCCATGACGGTGCGGACGATGCAGGCCCCAGCGAGGATCACATCAGCTCGCTTGGGTTGAAGACCCGCGATCGAGCGTCGCCCATCTGCGTCCAGTCCTCGATACAACTCGATCTGGCGGTCGATCTCCTCTGTGGAGAGGGTGGTGCCCTGGACGAGGTCAGGGTCGTAGACAGTCATCTCATGGCTGACGGCCGTGATGTTGGTTATGGCCCCGCCCATGCCCACCAATGCGTCGGGTGATGGGCGATCGTCGAGGCGAGAGAGGTCGTTGGAGACAGCCACGAGGACATCGCGCACCACATCTGGCCCGATCGCCTGAGCCAGGCCAAAACGCTCGGTGTAGCGGACCGCGCCCACGTTGACACTGAATCGCTCGATGACCCGCTCTCCCTCCCCGAAGGTGAACTGGCTGCTGCCGCCGCCTGTGTCGAATACGACCAGCGAGCCCTCACCGAGCCCGAGCCCGGCCTCGACGGCTAGGTAGGCGAGTCGGCCCTCCTCGTCGCCCGAGATGACCTCCACTTTGACTCCGGTCCTCTGGTGGATCGCGTCCGTGACGAGTTCACGGTTCGACGCGAGCCTCATTCCTGCCGTGCCCACTGCGGCAACGGCCCGAGCCCCTTTGTCCTTCGCCTCGGCCACCATGCCCACCACCGCCTCAACGGTGCGGGCAATCGCCTCCGGAGTGAACTCGTGGTGCGGCTCCAGGCCTTCGCCGAGTCTCGTCACATCTGCACGATCGACGATGGGTTGCCAGGTCCCGTCCTTCTTCTTCTCGCCCACGTGGAACTTCACCGAGTTGGTCCCGATGTCGATCACCGCGTAGCGCGGGCCCTCGCCCGCAATCAGCGACCGCAAACCGGTGATGTAACTGATGTTGACGTATCCGCCGAGGCCGATGGCCTCGACGTTCGCCATCACCGAGTCGGGGTTTTCGCCCTCGACGGCAATCGTCTGGGTGGTGCTTTCGCCGACCGTGAGTTCCGTCACCTCGGCTGTGCAATCGCCGAGTCGGTAGCGGACCCGTGTCTTATCGACCAGAACCGCCTGCAGCCGAGGATCGGCTTCGACGACTTCCTCCAACAACTGTGTCATGTCGTACTCGGCCCGGTCCAGGGCGGGTAGCGGGCGTTCCAGCAAAGAGAAGACCTCAGCGATATCGGCAGCCGATATCGGGAAGCCGACCTTCATCACCGGGGTCCACAGTTCCAGACCGCGGCTGTCGGTCTTCCTTGAGCACCTTGACGTCGACCAGGTCATCGCGGATCTTGACGTTGGCATCGACGTCGCCGACGAGATAGAGGTCGCGACTCGTCTTTCGCTCGATTGGCTCCAGGGCGCGCGAAGAACTTCGTCAGCCGGAGGGAACCCGGCCAAACGTCCGCCACTCCCATCGGGGCACGATCTCTGCCACTGCTCCGCTCCTCAGTCGGATCGGGCTGCCGGGTCATCTTCGTCCGGGCCCGTCATCGAAGGGGCGGGTGAAGACGCTCCCACCGGCACGGTTGGGATCTTGTCGGTGAAGAAGAGGCCGACGAGCGCCAACACGGCCAACACCGAGAGGCTGGTTCGAAGTCCCGCGATCCGCGCGGCCTCGTTTTCAGCGACAATCGCGTCCGCCTGATCCTGCGGGATCCCGGCATCGTCGAGAGCTGTCTCGAGTTGGGCGTCGGAGACGAAGGGGATGCCGCTTGCCAGCTCGATCTGCGGCCTCCTGGGAGACCTCGGGTGGGATGTCAGGATTGGCCACCACCCCCGTCAGGAATGCTGTAGTCAGTCCGGCGATGAGAATCGAGCCGGCGAGGGCGGTGCCCAGCGAGGCACCGAGGTTGGTCATCGTGTTCTGGAGACCGCCTACCTCACCGGTCTCCTCGTCGCGGACGCCAGAGACGGTGACCGCACCTAGTTGGGAGGCAAGAGCACCGACTCCGAGGCCGGCCAGGAGCATCGGGACAGTGACGATCTCTGGACCGGCGCCGACTTCGAGTGCGCCAACCATGGAGACGATCCCGAAGAACAGGAAGATGAGCCCCAACCGAACGACATTTCGTGGATTGGCCTGAGGGCGATATTTCGGGATGCCAACGGCGGCGATGAGGAGGGTGACGGAAAGGGGAAGGAGGCGGATCCCGGTATCCAGGGCACTGAGACCAAGGGCCACCGACAGGAACAGCGGCACGGTGAAGAACAGACCGGCCTGGATCAGGAACTGGAAGAAGAACATGGTCAGCCCGCCGGCCAGCTGCCGATTCCGAAGCATCTGGGGGCGAATCAATGGCTCCCGACCGGCTGCGATCTGCCGTTCCTCCCAAGCGAAGAAGAGCCAGACGATCGACATCCCGATCAGGATGAGCCAGAGCGTCATCGAGAGCCCCAGCCACTGAGGTGCGTCCGGCTTGGGCTGCACCCACCCCCAGACGCCGGAGCGAAGGACTCCGAAGACCGCGAGCCCGAGCCCCGCGGCGGACAGGAAGACTCCGACGAGGTCAAGGGGCGGCTGGGGCTCCAGCGGCACGTCCTGCATCTTCCGGCTCAGCGCCAGGATGACGATCACGAGAACCACTTCCCCGGCGAACACGTAGCGCCAGGTCCAGTACGTGGTCACTGCGCCCCCGATCAGCGGGCCGGCGGCCACCGCGATGGCACCGGCGGAGGCGACCAGCCCGTAGGCCCGGGCTCGTCCCGATGGCGGGAAGTTGGAGGCGACCAGAGCCACGATCGCCGGCATGATCAGCGCTGCTCCGAGCCCTTCGAGGACCGACCAGCCGATGATCAGGACGGTCAGGGTCGGGGCGAGGGCGGTGGTCAATGACCCTGCCCCGTAGATGACGCAACCGATGGCGAAGGCCTTGCGTCGGCCGATCTTGCTCCCGATCTTTCCCCCGGTGATCATCATCGTGGCCATGACCAACGTATAGAGCGTGATCGCGGTCTGGACGCCGGTGACCGTGGTTCCGACATCCTCGGCGACCTGGGCAATCGACACGTTCATCACCGCGCTGTCGAGAGTCATCAGGAACTGGCCGGTGGAGAGCGTCAGCAGACACCAGACCGGCGCCGGCCGCCGCCTTCTCCGCCGTGCTTGGGCTTGAAGAGTCGGGGGAGCTCAAGTGGGCTCCGCCCAAGGTTCACGGGAATGGATTTTCGCCCATAGATACGAGAGAAGGACACGGACATTGGCCACCACCGGGACCGCAAGGATTGCACCCAGGATGCCGGCAACCTGATATCCGGCGGTCACCGAGATAAGGACAACGAGGGCGGGTAATTGGACGGAGTGGCCCATGACCTTGGGGGCGACGATGTTGCTCTCCAATTGCTGGATGAGGGTGTAGGCCACGATGACCAGGAGAGCGAACACGATGTTGTTCATCTCCACGAACCGGGTCGATCCTTGAACCAACGCGATGATCACCGCGGGAATGGTGGCAATGATGGGGCCAAAGGTCGGGATGACCTCGAGAAGGCCGGCGATTATGGCCAGGAACAAGGCACCCGGAAGCCCGATGAGCCAGACGACCACGAAGGTGGTGAATCCGATGACGAGGATCATGATTCCCTGGCCCCGTATGTAATCGTTCCATGACACGTTGAGTCTTCGGCCCAGTTCGAACACCTCGAGCTCGTGCTCTTTGGGGACCAGGTGGGCAATGCTCCGAAAGTACCGGCCCGAGTCGGCCGTCATGTACACGGCGATGATCAGGACGAAGACGATCCCCGATATGACCCCGATCAGTAATCCGGCGACGCCAGCCACCGCCACCAACGCCTGGGTGAGGGCGCCGACCCAACGACCTGGATCTATCAGGTCGGCACTGCCGGATGTCTGACTGGAGGCGTCGCTTACGGCCGAGAGGGCACTGAGATCGATCCCCAGGAAGTTGGATGAGGCGAGGCTGGTCGCGATGTCGTTGAGCCATTTCTCGAAGGAGGCGACGATCTCATGGAAATCGATTTGCGCAAGCGAGCCGATGATCAAGGCCGGGAGAATGAACACCGCGCCGATGGCGATGGCGGCAGTCGCCAGATAGACCACGGTGACGGCCAGCCACCTCGGGAAGTGGAGCTTGTTGACCAGCCCGCGCAGGATCGGCTCGATCAAGAATGCCAGTAGGGCGGCGACGATGATCGAATCGAGAACGCCGAACAGGAGGAAGAAGCCCAAGGCGACGACCCCGATCACCAGAGCCACGGCCACCAGGCGGCGGGTGGACGCCGACCACGCCGGTCCGGTCACGGGCACAGATTCTTGATCTTGAGTCGGTTGCTGACTTGTCGAGGGATCGGGTTGGAGCTCTTGGTCAGTCACGAATGTGAAACGTAGCTGTCAAAAGCCAGCGACGCAGACCAATCACCCGGGCGGTATGAGGACCGCGTTCACCACGTGGGCCGTGCCGTTGCTGCCGATCACGTTGCTCACGGTCACTGTCGACGTGCCGTTGAGCACGATCTGCCCGTTGGTCACGCGATATCGCGAGGTCTCCGCCCTGGGCCGTGGTCACCGATGTCATCCCGGCCAGGTCGAAGCCGCTGAGGTTGTCGTTGACCACGTGATAGAGCAAGACCGCAGCCAGGGCCTCGGGGTCGGTGGGCAACGGCTGCAGCAAGTCGCGCGAACGCGTCGTCGGTTGGCGCAAATAGCGTGAACGGGCCCGGTCCGGACAGGGTCTCGGTGAGACCAGCAGCGTCGATCGCCGCCAGCAGTTGGGTGAACTGGCCGGCGTCGGCGAGGACCTGGAGGATCCCCCCGGACGGCTGGGGCGTTGTCGTGGCGGGCGGCGGCAACAGTTGTCGTAGCCGCGGCGGCCGCCGTGGTCGTGGTCTCGGCGGGCACAGTGGTTGCCGGTCCGCGACCTGGTTCGGTCGTGGCAGTGGTGGGTGGGGCCTCACCTGCATCGTTGAGCGCCTTCTCGAAAGCACTCAACGTGGCAGCATCGACAACTCCGGTGGCCGGGACTCCGAGATCGGTTTGAAGAGCCTTGAGTGCGTCTTCGAGCTCGCGGGACCAGATCCCGTCAACGGCACCGTCGTAGTAACCGGTGCTGATCAAGATTCCCTGGAGGGCGCCGATCTCTGCCGATTGACGCTGACCCAGGGCCGCGGCGAGGGCAGCCTGGGTGGCCGGGTCGACCAGCCCTGTCACCGGGAGACCGGCATCTTTCTGCAGCTTCTCGACGGCCGCAATCGTCTGCGGCCCGTAGATCCCGTCGATGCCACCGTCATAGAGGCCGGCGGCCTGGAGGTCGGTCTGGAGGGCGGTCACATAGTCGGAGACCCACTGTGAGGCCTGGGCCTCGTCCTCAATGCATCCGGCGTCGGCGAAGAGGCGAACCCATGCCACCTCGAGCCCGTAGGCGGCCGATGTGAAGTTGACACCCGCCTCGACCACCGTTGTGTTGTCGTCGATGTCGCTGGCGGCGGCGAAAGCAGCCTCGGCGTCCTTGACCGCATCGATCGATTCGGGCTGGATGATCTCGACCGTGAGACCGGGCGTGGTGTCGGCCGTGACAGCCTCCTGGAACGTGGCCGCCGACTCCTCGACTGCCTCGCGGCCGGGTGCCAACTCGTCTGCTGCATTCTTCACATCACCGACCGTGAGGTCGACGTCTTCGAACAGCCCTCCGTAGTTGCCGATCGCGGAAACGTATTGCTCGACATCGGAGCAGAACTGCGCCTGAGCGGCCGCAACGTCGATCGGCTCGTCTTCGGTGCATCCCGAGATCGTCAGTCCGAGGAGGATGGTCAGGGCGATGGTCGCGAATCTTGATCTCATGACAGTTCCGTCACCTTCAACTCGGGGAATGGCCTTGGACGCGTGATGCCAAGCTAATTCCAGGTCGCCGCTAGTTGCGTCATCTGAATCTCAATCGTGGCACGAGGCCCCGCCACCACGGTGTATCTTTGGGCGTCGCACTACCTAGAGGAGACAAACGTGCCGTTAATGGATTTGTTCTGGACAATGCTCTGGTTGTTCCTGTTTTTTGCCTGGATCTGGCTACTGATCACGGTGTTCTCCGACATCTTCCGTAGCGATGATCTCGGCGGATGGGCGAAGGCCTTGTGGATACTTTTCACCGTCTTCTTGCCCTACCTCGGTGTCTTGGTATACCTGATAGCTCGCGGAAGCTCCATGCAACAGAGAACCCTCGCCGAAATGGCAGCTCGTGAAGAGATGACCAGGGCCTATGTCCAGCAGGTGGCGAGGAGCGGCTCCACAGCCGAAGAGCTCTCCATGCTGGCCAACCTGCGGGACACGGGCGTTCTCACCAACGAGGAGTTCAACCAGCAAAAGGCCAAGCTGCTGCTTTGAGCGGTCTCGCTGATCGGGTTGATGCGGATCGCCTGCTCCGCACCTTCCTCGAGTTGGTGGCGATAGATAGCCCAACCGGCCATGAGGAAGTAATCGGCCGGGAACTGGCGTCTCGTTTCGAGAAGCTGGGCTGCTCGGTGACTCAGGACCATGTTGGGAATCTGATCGCAGTGCTGCCCGGGGACAGACCGGACACCATCCTCATCTCGACCCACATGGACACCGCCGGCACCGATGTCGGGATCAAGCCGATCGTCGAGGACGGAATGATTCGGACTGACGGCTCCACCATCCTCGGTGCCGACGACAAGTCGGGTATTGCCGGTTGCCTTGAGGTCTTGACGCTGCTCCAGGAGGATCCGGGCGCCTCGCACCCCAGCATCGAATTCGTGATCAGCGTTGGTGAGGAGAGCGGTCTGGTTGGTTCTCGTCAGATGGATGTCAGCCAACTCAATGCCACCCACGGGTTTGTGTTCGACACCGCGGGCGCCATTAGTGCCATCACCTATTGGGCGCCAACGTCTGTTTACATAACGGCAACGGTCCACGGCAAGAAGGTCCATGCCGGTGTGGAGCCCGAGAAGGGCATAAATGCAGTCAAGGTCGCAGCTGAGGCAATCGCTGCCATGCCCCTGGGTCGCATCGATGAGGAGACCGTGGCGAATATTGGGACCATCTCCGGAGGAGAAGCTCGAAACATCGTGCCCGGTGAAGTGGTCTTAGAGGGGATGGCTCGCAGCCACGACCAGGTGAAACTCGATGAGCAACTCGATGCGATGCGAAACGCCCTCGAGGAGGCTGCATCCTGTCACGGGGCGACCGTTGACTTCGAGGCTGAGGAGATCTATCGGACCTATCACATCGAGGAATCGGACAAGCCCTATCGGGAGGCCGCCCGAGCGATTCGCTCGCTGGGTCTCGAGGTGGTGCCTCGAAAGAGCGGTGGCGGGACCGATGGCAACTTCTTCAATGCCAAAGGCATACCCTGTGTGGCCATGGCTACCGGCATGGTTGACGAGCACGCCACGACTGAGCACATCGCCATCGAAGATATGGTCACCGCGTGCAAGATCCTGGTGACGATCGCCACTCAGGACCCGGAGTGAAGGAGGGAGCGGCACCATGACCTACCTCAGAAGACAGAAGTGGGCGTTCGCCCTCGCGGCGCTCGCTCTTACCCTCGCAGCATGTGGGAATGCCGCGGAGAGGGATCTCTGTCGGGAATACAAGGATCTGCAACAGGCAGTGGCTCAGGTCGACGAGCTGGATCCTGAGACGGCAACTGCTGCCGACGCGCTGGCGATCGTGGAGAATGTGATGGCCCAACTCGACCAGTTCCAGGCTGCGTCGGACGGCCTCTACGACCAGGCGGTGTCGAATCTGAACCTGGCGTTGGAGGATCTGAGAGTGGTGGTATTTGATGTCGGTGACGAGAGCCTCGCCGTGGCGAAGCCCCTGATGGAGGACTCGTTGACCAGCACCGCAGCGGCATATGACGCCTTGAAGCAGCGACTCGACGTCGTCTGCGGCACGGACTGATTCCAAAGGAGACAAATGGACGCCATATTCATCCTGGAAGCGTTGGTGGTGCTTGGCGCCATCGTGATGGGTACCCGCGCCGGTGGTGTCGGGATCGGGTTGTGGGGTGGCCTCGGTGTCGCCATCCTCGTATTCGTCTTCCAGGAAGCACCGGGTGAGCCGCCGATCTCCGCAATGCTCATCATCCTGGCGGTGGTGACCGCGGCTTCGATGATGCAGGTGGCAGGCGGCGTCGACTGGATGGTCAAGGTGGCTGCAGGTGTGATCCAAGCCCACCCCAAGCAGATCACTCTCATTGCGCCGCTCACCGCTTTCGCCTTCACCGTCGGTGCGGGGACCAGCAACATCATGTACCCGCTGCTTCCGGTCATCTACGACGTGTCGTATCAGAACAACATCCGACCCTCGCGCCCACTGACTGTTGCGGTGGTGCAGTCCGGGATGTCCCTGGCCGCCTCACCGGTCTCGGCGGCGATGGCGGCGATGTTGACCCTGACCGCGGTCGCCCCCTACAACTTCGACCTGGCGCAGATCCTTTCGATCACTATCCCGGCCGGCATCATCGGCATCATCGTCACCGCTCTGTTCGTGGGGCGGATGGGCCTTGACATCGACGAAGATCCGGAAATCCAAGCCAAGATTTCTTCTGGGGAGCTGCCTCGTCCCGGGACGTCCGGCACGAAGATCGAGTTGACGGCAACCAAGGAAGGCCGGAACGCGGGGATCATCTTCCTGCTCGGCGTGGTCGTCATCGTCATCTTCGGTCTGTTCCCCGATCTGCGGCCGTCCTTCGGCCCCGCAGGGGAAGCGGTTCCGATCGACATGACCACGACCATCGAGCTGGTCATGTTCAGCGTTGGTGTCCTGATCATGCTGGTGGCCCGGCCCGACGTGTCACAAGTGCCTGAGGCCTCAGTATTCAAGGCAGGCATGGTCTCGGCGATCGCCCTATTCGGAATCGCCTGGCTGACGGCCACCTTCATCGCCGCCCATGAGGAGTTCATCGTCACCACGATCGGCGGCTGGGTCAACAACGCGACGTGGATCTTCGCCCTCGCCATCTTCTTGGTTGCGGCTTTGACAACCAGCCAGTCGACGGCGACCAGGACCATCGTCCCAATCGGTCTTGCCGCCGGGCTGGCCCCTGGCTTGGTGACCGGTATGTGGGGTGGTGCGCTTGGTGGCGTGTACACCCTCCCCGCCAACGGCACTCAGATCGCAGCAGCCAACTTCGACCTGACCGGGTCGACCAAGTTGGGGACCAAGTTGCTGGATCACAGTTTCTTCGTCCCGATGCTGATCATGACCGTCGTCTCAGTCGTGGTTGGTGCCCTGATCGGCGTCATCTTCTACTAATCGAGAGAGCCTGATGACCACCTCTGAGAACGTAACGGCTCCCCGGATGAGCGTCCGGGGAGCTGCCTCCCTCGGGATCGGCGCCATGGTCGGGGCAGGCATTTTCGCCCTGCTCGGTGAGGCCGGTGCAGTAGCCGGCAATGCCACCTGGTTGGCCTTCCTGCTCGGAGGGGTAGTGGCAACCCTGCTCGGATATGTCGTGGCCAAGCTGGGGGCGCGCTACCCCTCTAGGGGCGGACTGGTGACCTATCTGATGGAGGGCTACGGACCCGGGCATCTAGCCGGGGTGTTCTCCTGGTTGCTCTACTTCGCCGCCATCATCATCACCGCCATGGTCGCTGTCTCCTTCGGCAGCTATGCGGTTGCTCTGTTCATCGGTGAAGGAGCTTCCGCCACCTCGGCGAATCTCTTCACTGCCGGGGTGATTGTCGTGGTGGCGGCGATCCAGATCCTCGGCGCCGAGGCGATCTCCAAGATCCAGTCTTTGATCGTGGTGATCCTCCTGGCAGTGTTCGCGGTGTTCATCGTGGTCACCTTGGGGGAGATGGACTCGGCGCTGCTTTCGACCTCCCTCTATCCGCCGGCCTTCGACATCGTTTCCAGTGTCGCCCTCACCTTCTTCGCCTATCTCGGGTTCGCGGTGATCAGCTATGCCGGTGAGGACCTTCCCGATCCAAAACGCGACCTCCCTAAAGCCACCTATATCGCGCTCGGGATCACTACGGCTCTCTACATCCTCATTTCGATTGGTGTGTTCGGGACGCTCACCGTCGATCAGGTCATTCAGTACGGAGAAACGGCCCTCGCCGAGGCAGCCAGGCCGGTTCTCGGTGACGCCGGGTTCGCCATGATGGCCATCGCCGCCTTGTTGGCCACTTTCACCTCGGTCAACGCCAACATCTACGGGGCGGTCGGCTCGACCTCGGCGCTGGCCAAGACCCGTCAGTTCCCGCCGATCTTCGGGAAGCGGGGCCGGTTCGGAAGCACGGTGGGATTGACCATTTCGGCTTTGGCGATCCTTCTCCTCGCGGTCCTGGCCGATCTGAGCGCAATAGCCTCGCTCGGGAGCGTGGTCGCCTTGGTCATCTTCCTCATGGTCGCCTTGGCCGGGCTGCGGTTACGGGCCGAAACTGGCTCCAGCCTTCTGATCATCTGGCTGGCCATTGTGTCGACTCTGGTTGTCCTCGTTGTCTTCGGGATCCAAACACTCCAGGACGCACCTGAGACCTTCGTCGCCATGGTCGTCGTTCTCGTCCTTGCGGCCATATTGGAGTACGTGTGGAGTGCGATGCGGAAGCGTCGTGAAACGGCCGGGACCGCGTAGTGAACTGAGGAGTAGGAGATGTTGACCGCCGACGAAATTCGATCACGAGCCAAGGCCCTGATGCCACAGCTCACCGAGGACCTGAAGGATCTGGTCAGCCACGCCTCCTGTTCCTTCCCCGGATATCCGGTGGAGCCGGTGACTGAGATGCGACAGGCCGCGATGGCCCTTCTGAATCGCTACGGGGCAGGTGTCCGCGAGCTCGACCTCGGTGAGGGAAAGCCCGCGATCTATGGCGAAATCCCCGGCCCGGCCGGTTCGCCAACCGTCCTTCTCTATGCCCACTATGACGTGCAGCCGGCACCCGTGGAGGCGGGTTGGGACACCGACCCCTGGACTGCTGAGATCCGAGACGGGCGGCTCTACGGGCGGGGGGCCGCCGACGACAAGAGTGGTGTCATCATCCACGCCGGCACTCTGGGTGTCTTCGAGGGGCAGTTCCCGGTCAACCTGCGGATTGTGATCGAGGGCGAGGAGGAGACGGTGAGCCATATCGGCCCGTTCGTCGACGCCCATCCCGAAATGTTTCAGGCGGACACTTATGTCATCGCTGACATGGGAAACCCGGCGGCGGGAGTGCCCGCTCTCACCACCACGCTGCGGGGCAATGTTGTATGCACGGTCAAGGTCAGTTCGCTGCACTTCCCGGCACACTCAGGGTTGTTCGGTGGCGCTGCTCCCGATGCTCTGCTCGCCCTCATTCACATCCTCGCCACGCTTCACGACGATGCTGGTGACACCGTGGTTCCCGGCCTCGCTGCCTTCGAATGGTCCGGAACCGAGATGGAGGAGGACGCGTTCCGCACCGCCGCCGGCATGGTCGACGGGGCCGAACTGATCGGCTCAGGAACCCTTGGCGCCCGCCTCTGGTCCCGACCGGCAGCCTCGGTGATCGGTATCGACGCCCCGACGGTCAAGGACGCCGCCAATGTGGTGCTCCCCGAAGCCGCAGCCAAGATATCGATGCGGGTCCCACCGGGCGCCGATTCAGAGCACGAGCTCAGCCTGCTCATGGATCACCTCAAGAGGGTGGCGCCGTGGGGTGTCGAGGTCGAGGTGGAGAAGGTCCGGGTTGGCTACCCATTCTCAGCGAGGATGGACGGCCCGGCGGTCAAGGCGGCGATGGCTGCCATGGGAGCCGCGTTTGACACTGATGCAGGGGAGATGGGTAGCGGGGGATCCATACCGCTGGTAGCCCGCCTCCAGGGCATCAGCCCGAATGCCGAGGTGATCCTCTGGGGTGCCGAAGACATCGCCCTGGCCAAGATCCATGCCTCGAACGAGAGTGTCGATCTGAATGAGATCGAGCGACTGATCGTGGCCCAGGCGCTCACCCTGCAGACTCTGGGCTCCGGCGGCTAGTCACTCCGGGAGGTTCGGGTCGACCGGTCGCCGGATCTCCTGTGGGGGGTTAGGTCGACCGGGCCTGGTGTCACCCAGCCACGCCATACGCCGATGGCCCTGATGAGGACCACGAGTCCCATGCTCGCCAGAGCAATGAGGTTGCCCGGTAGGTCGGTCCATATCACGAGCCCTGTATAAAGGGAAGCGCCCGCCAGCGCCGCGGATGCGTATGGAGCGTCTCTTCGGAATGCGTGCGGTGGTGAGTCGCCAACTAGCACGTCCCGTAGTAGACCCCCTCCAATCCCGGTCACGACTCCGAGCATCACGGCAGATATCGGCGGGAGGTTGAACAGCAACGCCCGTGAGGCTCCAACAGTGGTGAACAGGCCGAGGGCTAGGGCATCGACTCCCGCCACCAGGACTCGGAGACGGTCGACCAACGACCCGAAGAACATTCCAACTATTCCCGCAGCGATAACCGTGTAGAGATAGGCGGGATTGCCAAGGGCCAGAGGACGGGTACCGAGCAGGATGTCTCGGAGCACCCCACCTCCCAGGCCACCGACGACGGCCATAGCGCCGATTCCAACAGCGTCGAGGCCGCGGCCCGCCCCGAAGACCGCACCGGCCAGCGCGCCGGCAACGATCGCGGTCAACTCCATCCACAGTGGGGGAGCGACGAGGGACACGTCCATATCTTTCGATGCTATCGGCCGAAGTTGACGGCTCATGAGCATCGTTTCGGTCCCAGCACTGGTAGGTGCGGTTGTCGATAGAGTTGAACGGCGGTTCAGTAAAACGAGGAGGAGCCTGTTGGCCAACGAACGCAGTGAGATGTTGGAGAAGAGCAGCACGCTCTATTTCGGACCCTGGTATCGGCAGTCGCCCTTCTTCAAGTCGACCCTGGCCGCCGGCTGCTCCGCATATGACATCTACAACCACATGTATCTGCCGGCCTACTACGACGACCCGGATGTCGAGTACTGGGCCCTGGTCAACGGGGTGACGATGTGGGACGTCGGGGTCGAGCGCACTGTGGAGGTGAGTGGCAAGGACGCGGATCGACTGATCGACTACATCACGTGCCGTGACCTGACCAAGTGTGCGGTCGGCCAGGGAAAGTACATGCCGGTGATCGCCCCGGACGGTGGGATCGTCAACGACCCGGTCCTCCTCCACGTCGCCGAGAAGCGGTGGTGGATGCAGTTGGCCGACTCCGACGCCGGGCTCTACGCCTTGGGTGTGGCCGCCGGGCGTTTCGATGTCGACGTCACCCTGCCGGATGTTCACCCGATGCAGGTTCAGGGGCCTTTGGCGGCCAAGACGATTGAGAAGCTGGTTGGGCCAACGATCTATGACATCAAGTACTACTGGCTGGCGGAATTCGACATCAATGGGATCCCGGTGGTGGTCAGCCGCACCGGCTGGACGGCGATCCCCGGGTTCGAGATCAACATCCTCGACCGAAGTGGGGGCGCTGATCTCTGGGACGCGGTTGCTGATGCGGGTGAGGAATTCGGGATCCGGCCGATCGCCCCCTGCGAGGCACGTCGGATCGAGGCCGGCATCTTCAATTACGGGTCTGACATGACTCTCGGCGACACCCCGTTCCATGTCAGCGGGATGGAGAGGTTGGTCGAGCCCCAGCAACAGGACTACCTGGGCAAGGATGCGCTGGAGCGTCTCCGGGAGACCGGCGTCGATCGCAAGCTGGTTGGCATGTTCCTCGAGGGCGACGAGTTGCGAGCGGAGTTGTCCGAGGTCTGGCCGGTGTTCTCCGGCGGCCGTCAGGTAGGAAGAGTCACGGACGCGGTGCTGGTCTCCAGGGCTTGAGCAGAACATCGGATACATGTGGGTTCCGATCGAGCTATCGGACCCAGGCACTCGTCTCGACGTGGTCACCGAAGACGGTGCGGAATTGATGGCTGTGGTCGCCTCCTTGCCGTTTGTCGACCCGAAAAAGGAAGCCCCAGCACACAGCCTCAGGGTGTGAGAGATAAGGAAGACGCAATGGCCATCGATCTGGAAAACTGGTTGGAGAGCTACCGGCGGGCCTGGGAGGAGAAGGACTCCAACGGCGCTGCCGCATTGTTCAGCGAGGACGCCACCTATCGATCGAACATCTTCGAGGATCCCTACCAGGGTCGGGAAGGTGTCTTCTCCTACTGGTCTGAAGTGACCAGCACCCAGGAAGGGGTATCGGTGAAGATGGGCCAGCCGTTCGTCGACGGAAATCGGGTGGCTGCCGAGTTCTGGACGGTGATGAGTAGTGAAGGCACGGAAATCACACTGCCCGGGTGCCTGTTGTTGGAGTTCAACGACGACGGCCTCTGTCGAAGCCTCCGCGAGTACTGGCAGGTAGAGGTCGGGCCGCACACACCGCCGCCCGAGTGGGGAACCTGAGTCCAGATCGATCAGTCGGGACGCTTCACCCGACCGCCGACGGCGAGCGCAACCAGCCCAGAGATCAGGAGCAACGAACCGGCCGCCACCCACGGTGACGCGCTCGCCCCGGTGACCGGAAGTATCTCCGCAGTCGTCGTGGTGGCCGGAGTGGTCGTGGTGGTGACGGCGGCGATACATGGCGGACGGGGGACTACTGATCCGGGAGCGGTGCTGAGACAGGCTTGGAGACCCAGGTTCGTCCCGGTGAAGACAGTGGCCCCGGCGTTCACCGCATAGGTGAAGGGATCCTGCAATCCGCCAACCAGGTTGGGATCGGAGAGGTCGACCCAGATGTCACCGATGAACACTGGCTGCAATGCGCCGGGCGCGGGGACGGGTGGCGGTCCGTTGTTGGCGCATGGCCCAAAACCGAGATCGAACGGTGGGATTACGCCCACGGCGAATGAGTAGGTGTCAGGGAGGCCCGTGACCTGCCATTGCCCCGCCGAGTCGGTCATCGTCGGGATCACGAATGGCGGCGAGGTTAGAACGTAGATGCAGGCTTGGGCTCACCGGTGCACCGCCTACCGTGATGACCGTGCCGGAGAGGGTGACTGACCCCAGGGGAGGCGCAGCCTGGAGGCCGTTGGTGCTGTAGGTCGCCACCGCTTCGCTGGCGGAGCTGGCGATGGCGCTGATGTTGGCTCCCGAACCAGGGTTCACGGCGGCGCCGACGTCGACGAACACCGACAGGGTCTGCGGGCTGTTCACACTCTGTCCGTCCCAATCACAGGTGACGGTTGTCGCCCCCTCGACGCAGTTGGTCAGCTGGGAGCTGGTCCCTGCGGGGTCGAGGCGAAGGGTGCCAAAGCTGGTGTCCGGGAACTCGATACCGACAGTGATCGGCCCGCTGTCGGCCGATAGTGAAAACGTCGCCGTGGCCGTGGCGGTCGACCCGGCGGGCACCGGATTGGGGCTCGGGTTGTTCATGGTCGCCGACAATTCAGGGATGATCGCCCATGCGGGAAGGGCATATCCGATGACCAGGGTGGCAGTCGTCAGACACACTGCTCCAAGGCGCGCGTATCTGTTGCGATGCGAACTGGCATTCATTCGAGGCTCTCTGTCCGTCGGGGTCGACTGATCGATGATGACACCCCGCTACGGGGTCTCTTGGATTATCGGTCGGTTGACGCCGAGCTTCAGTCCACCTATTCGGGTTGATACTTGAACTCGAAAACCCTTTCCCGACCCAGATCGTCGGAGACGTTGACCACGAACGCCTGCCCGGCAGGTGCCTCAGGGAAGAACACATGGATCTCCCATTGCCCTTCGCCATTCACGACGACGGTTCCCGAGCCGTACTCGGATTGGACCGACACCGTCGACCCCGGTTCACCCTTGCCGTAGTACACGTCGTAGGGCGGAGTCAGGGCGCACACACCGAAGGTGGCGCTGGCCACGAATTCGGCGTGCTCCTTGACGACGGTGGTTGCGGTGGTCGATTCGACAACCGCGTAGGTGACCGTGATCCCCGCGCCGGTGGTGTTGCCCGCGGCGTCTCGGGCCATGACCTCGATGTGGTTCGAGCCTTTGACCAGATTGAGGGTCAGTGACCACGAGCCATCCACATCGACATTGGCTTTTCGCTCACCGGACTTGACCACAGCCCCTGGCTCCGTGACTCCGACGACGGTGACCTCGGCCTTGTGGACTTCTGCACCGTCGCTCGGCGAGATGATCTCCAGCAGTGGCGGCGTGAGGTCTGCGGGGACGGTGGTCACCGTGGGCGCCTTGGTCGTCACCACGGCTGGCTCGATCGGCCGAAGGAACAGACCAGGTTCGATCAACGAGATCGAAGGTGCCGGCAAAGTCGTTGTTGGGGTGGTTACCGGTGGCGTCTCGGGCGCTGGCTCCGCAACCAGAGCCACCGCGACTGCGGAGCCGAGCACCAGACAAGCCGCGATCAGCGCCAGACGCAGGCTGGGTCGACGTCGCACTATTACCGGGACCGGGGCCGATCCATGATGAAGCGGTGCCGATTCCACAGCGGCCTTCAGGTTCTCGGCGGCCCTGCGGGCGATGGTGTCGAGATCACGACTCATTTGGCACCTCCACTCCGAGACGGGCGGCCAGGGCCTGACGGCCCCTGAATAGATGGACCTTGGCGGTGTTGGGGCTGCAGCCGAGGATCTCCGAGATCTCGGCGACGGAGCGATCCTCGAGGTAGTGCAGTGTGATCGCTTGGGTCTGACGGGTTGGAAGCTCTCGAACCAGATTCCAGAATTGCTCGTCCTCGGGCTCGAGCATGGGGAGCTCGATCGGCGTCTGGCCGGCGAGACGCTCCAGAGCCTTGCGCTCTGCGGTCTTTCTTCGAAATGCTGAGATCGCCATGTTCGCCACCACCCGTCGCACCCAGGCGTCGGGCTTCTCGTACGCCCCAATTCGGTCCCATCGCTGGTGAGCCGCGATGAAGGCCTCCTGGGCGAGGTCTTCGGCACCTGACCTGCTGCCAGAAAGGGCGTAGGCCAGGGCTACCACTTTTCGGTACTCGCGTTCGTAGAAGCTCTCAAAGGCCTCCACGACGATCGCTGCGGTGGTGCCACTGGAAACCGTCTGACTCCGAATCCGTGCCGTCACGATTCAGACGAATCGGCAGGTTGAAAGGTTTACCTGAGGGCTCGTAAACCGGATTGACCCCAGATGCGTGTAATTGGCACGGGGCAGGCGGGATGGCAACCGAGATTGAGCCAGGGGGTTCGTACTGATGCGCAAATGGTTGGCATTCATCGCCGGGTTGAGCCTGATCGTGGGGTCAGGAGTGGCCTTCGCCCAGACGAGGGCCGAGTCGCCGCTCACCACTGTCAAGGCAGAGAAGGTGGTCGAGGTAGAGAAGCCTGACCCGGCCGTCGTCGATGGCCATGAAGAGAGGTGGATCGACGACGAGCCCGCCAAGGATGTCGAAGAGCCAGCCGGGGAAGAGCCGGCGGGGCCACCCGACAAAGACGAGCCGGAAATGGACACCACCCCTCCTGCAATCCAGATCCTTCATCCTGCCGAGGGTCAGGTCTTCGAGACCAAGAAGGTCGTCTTCGAGGGAACCAGCGAGCCCGGGGCGAGGGTGTTCGCCGGTGAGCATGAGGCCGATGTCAACGATGCCGGCAACTGGCGGATCGTCCTCATCCTGTCACCCGGGACCAATCACGTCACACTGAGGGCCAAGGATGCCGCCGGCGATGTCGGCGAAGATTCGGTCACCGTGGTGTTCAAGCCGGTCGAAGAGCCGAAGGACGGGCAAGAGCCGCCCAAGGATCACGAAGAGCAGCCACCGAAAGACGGCGGCGGGGGCGAGGTCAACTGGGAATTCGTGGCTCATCAGGCCTACGGCCAGTGCGCCGAGAGCCCTCCGTTCGATGTCTTCTACGGAAAGGGCAAGCCCGGTTCAGTGATCCATGTCGTGTCCGAATACGGCAGCGGTGAGGCCGAAGTCAACGGTGACGGTGGCTGGGAACTGAGGGTCTATTTCGAGGGATCGCCAATTGGTCAGGGCATCCAGGTCAGGGTGTACGACCAGTTCGACCACCAGCAGACGTTCGAGTTCACTCACACAGCAGCGGACTGAGCCGTCAGGATGCGCCCTCCCACCATCCACAGAGGGTGGGAGGGCGCACCGGCCCGATTGAGGAGTCTTCAAAGGATTCGAGTGCCCCTATCTTGCTTGTCGTGAGCACGAGATGAGCACTCCGCCCGACGACCCGGCCAATTGGCGCCGTAAGGGTCTCGGCATCATCGCAATCCTGTTGGTTGGCGTGGTGACCGTGGTCGCCTTGGTGGCGATGCGTTCAACCCCGGTGGTTGTTCTTGGCGCTGACGGCGTTGTAGCCGATATTCCTCCAGCCCTCCCCGGTCTCGGAGGCCAATCGGTACGTTTGGCGGTGCTCGGCGACGTGGGAACCGGCGACGTGAGCGAGCAGTCGATTGCCGATTTGGTTGCAGCGACCGTAAATGGGGATCCTTACGACGCCCTGGTGCTGCTTGGCGACAATGTCTACCCGGCCGGCGATCCGGCTCGCCTCGACGCAACGGTCTTCCGCCCGTTTAGCGGCGTTCTCGACGACGGAACCGTCGTGTTGCCGGTGTTGGGGAATCACGACGTGTTGCTGGGCCACGCCGATGGGCAAGTCGAAGCATTGGGTATGCCTGGGCGGTGGTACTCCACTGTCATTGGGCCGGCCCTTTTCATCGGATTGGACTCCAACCTCGTGCAGAGCGGGGCTCAGACCGACTGGCTGGAATCGACCCTGGATGGCGCCGACACGCCGTGGATGATTGTGGCGATGCACCACCCCGCATATTCAGTCGGTTTTCACGGCTCCACGGAAGAGATCCAGAATCGATGGGTGCCGTTGTTTGAAAAGTACGGAGTCGACCTGGTCCTTGCCGGTCACGATCACGACTACCAGCGCACGATGCCGATCAATGGCGTGACTTACGTCGTGTCGGGCGGTGGTTCAGGCACCAGACCCACCGGTGACGCTGATTTCATCGAACTTGCTGTCTCGATTCGGCACTTCGTCGACCTCGAGATATCCGAGGATCGGATCGAACTGACGGCGATCGGCCAGGATGGGCCCTTCGACCATGTGACGATCGCTTCGTCCGACCGGCCTTAGGCGAAGGGTGTTTCCGGGGATAGTCAAGGCTCGTTGACGTATGCCATAATTGTGGCATAATTGTGCCATGGCAAGAGTGAGGGTAAGCACCACGGTGGATGAAGGCCTGCTTCGCGCTGCGAGGCAGGCACGTTTACAGATGAACGATGCGGCTCTGATTGACGCGGCATTGACCGCTCTGTTGGCCGCTCACCAGGCGGAAGAGATCAACGCCGCATACGTGGCATACGACGGCCATCCGCTGAATGAGCCGGACGAATGGGGCGACCTCGAGTCGTTCCGTGAGGCAGCTGGCTCGTCGTGATGGACCTGCCGAGGAGGGGGGAGGTCTGGTGGTGCGAGCTGCCGCAGATCTCACGCCGCCCGGTCGTGGTCCTGTCCAGAAACGTCGGCCATTCCGAGACTGCGGCGGGCCCTTGTCGCTCCCTGTACGACCAACGTTCGAGGGCTACCGAGCGAAGTCGTTCTCGAGGCAGGCGAAGACCCGATCCCACGCCGGTCGGCCGTCAACCTCGACTCGGTCGAGAGTGTTTCCGTGGGCGTATTAACGGAACGTCTAGGCCGGCTCAGCGCCGAGCGAATGCATGAGGTTTGCTCGGCGCTGGCCGTTGCCGTCGACTGCTGATCACTCGGGGGTCAGGGTGCTGACCTCGCTATGCGAGCTCGTGTAGAACAGCTCTCCGTCGGGAATGAAAGCGAGGAACGTCCAGAATTCGGGATCCAGGGTCTGGTCTGCCACCATCTCGCCGGTCTGGATGTCCCACAGTCGGTCCGATCCGGGCGATGAGGTACCGAGGAGGCCATCGCCGTTCATAGCGATGTCGATGACGATTTCGGAATGCGCCGACAACTTCTGCACCGTCGCCTCCTCCACCGTCGCCCCGCCCACAAGGGCGTCGAAATCGAGGACCAAAGCAGTTCCGTCGAGGTTGGCCATCGCGAGGTACTTCCCGGTCGGATCAAAAGCCAGCCTCAGCCCTTGATCGAGACCGGTGTCGCTCATCAAGGTGTGGCTCGACATGTCATATATCTCGCTGACAGTGGTTTCTGAATCCGCGGACGGGTTGGCCACGATCGTCAAGTAGCGACCCGCTTCCGCGCCGCCAGGATTGAAGACCGCGTCGTGGATATAGCGCCCTCCGAGATCGAGGACCTCGGTGCCTGACGCCCATTGGATCACCCGACCCCGACATTCAGGATCGTCACCTCCGCTGAGAACCAATAGCGACCCGTCGGGGCTGAAGGCCTTGGGGATGGTGCAGTCCGGCAGTTGCTGCGGACAGCGGCTCGAACGACTCGAAGTCCCGGACCCAACCACCGCCTTCCGCATCAACCATCGCAACCAGACTCCAGTCAGAGCTCAACGCCTCGCCGTGTCGCCCAATGGAGATCTTGATTCTCGAAGTCCCGCAATTGTTCTCCGGAGCCAATGTCGTACACCCGAACCATGTTCGGCTCGGTGGAAAAGACGACAACCTGTGAACCATCCGGGGAAACCTCGACGCGATACGGGTACCCGGCTTGGTCCGGCTCCTGATCGAGATCGATCGCACCAGGGTTCGTGGGTATGGCTGTGGTGGTTTCCGCCACCGCCGGCGGGGTCGTGGTCGCCGTTGCCGTCGTTTGGTCTGTCGCTTGGGTTTCACATCCGGCCAGGATCAACGTCAGGAAAAGGGTTCCGAGGATGGTTAGAAATAGCGGATCGATTTCGCATGTGCAGCTCCTTTCAGCTGCATGCGATACGACCCGATCACGTTGGAAAGCCGCTTGTGAACGGCTTGGAACTATGCCGAGGGCGGATCAGTCGGCAGACTCGCAGGCCGTCTCCAGGTATCGCTCGCATTCCTCGGGGGTCAAATCCCTCGTGACTCTGGTTTCAGCGAGCTTCGATGAGCGGTTCAGGGTCGAAGTTGAAGGTGCGAATCCCGCCGTCTCCGTAGAGCAGATAATCGCCCTCAGGGCCGAAGGTGCTGACCGGGGGAGCGTTGGAGCCGACATAGGGTTCGGCGATCATCGACCCGCTCGAACACGTCCCACGAGCCGAAGCGACCGTGCCGATGTGGTGGCAAGTACCCCGTCGGCGTTGATCGCAACCCGCCAGAAGACGTCGTCTCCGCGGGGTTCTGAAGATGAGCGAGTCCTCCGGTGAGTTGCCTTCGAGAACCGCCACCATGTCGAGGACCCAGGCGTCCCCGCCGTCCATTTCCCCTCCGGCCAGGTATCGCCCGCGTAGGGTCGAAGGCGATCGAGACGGTGTTTGGGAACACCGGACCCATAACAGTTCTCCAGTCGACATGTCGTAGATCAAGGCGGCGGCAGCGGAAGAGTTATCGTGTGGACCAGCCGCAATCGCCAGATAGCGACCGGCCTCGAAGGTGCCGCCAGGATTGAATTTCGCTTCATTGAGGTAGTTGGCGGGCGAGTCCAGCAATTCGACGCCGGTTTTCCAATCGATCCGACCACGCTGGGTCGTCGCAACTGCTCACGGACCAACAGATGGGTCGTCGCGCACATGCTTTCGGGTAGAGCAACGAGCAAGTCATCCTTCTCGGAGGTTGAAGCTCTTCGGGTACCAATGCAGTCGGGAAGGTCCGTCGATCGCGAAAGGTTGACGAGGTCGCCGTATCCAACGCGTCGCCATCGAGTAGCTGGCCAGATTACGGACCAATCCGGCACCGTCGGGCGGATATCGAGAGCCTGATCTGGTCGAGGGAGCTCGAACTTCGCCGGTCACGACGTCGATCAGGTCAAACGATCCGCCCTTACTTTGGACAGCCAATTCCGCCTGCCGTCGGCCGATACGTCGATCTGGATGACGTCGTCGGGGTGCGGAAGCGGTCGATTCACGGGCGGCGGCCCGGCTGGTGTGACATCCCAGGTTCGGGCAGTTCCGTCGGTGCTGACACTGTGGAGATGCTCTCCATCAGAGTTGAACATCACGTCAAACACAATGCCTTCATGACCGGCCAGAGTCCCGACATTGGAGAGAGACTCGGTCTCGAGGAGTCGTGACCTTGCCATCGTTTCCCGACACTGCACCAACCCCGAATCGGCGACATCGAGTGCCGGGATATCAGTCGTCAGAGGTTCATCGGATTCGCTCCACCACGGTTTTCCGTCCCAGGTTCCAGGCCGCCACCGATCCCTGGCCTCGTCGGCAGTGATCAGACGGTTGTTTTGACCGATCCACGCGCCAACCGGTGGGGGTGCGAAGTCGATCGTGGCATCCGGTCTTGCTCGTTCACTCGGGACGTCGTAGGAGACGACTTCGTCGGCATCGACCGTGGGCCACCAGCAACGTCCTGTTGTCGAGGAAGGCCACGTCCAATTGGTGAGGGGAGTCGACGTCGTCCAAGGGCTTGCGAGAACAGTCTCGTCGCGTCGACGTGTCCCAGACCACTAACGGACGGTCGGAGTTGGAGACCGTCACCGCCAGATATGCACCATCGGGCTGGACCAGGCCATTCGTGAAGTGTGCTCGTCCTGAGGCAACCCGATCGGATACGGGTGAAGCTCGTTTCGCCGTTAGTCGGATCCCAGATGATGAAGACCGGCGTGTCGATTCGGCCCCGCCAGGTAGCCGACCGCCAGACGCCCATCGGGGCTCCAGGCGAGTCCTATCACCTCGCCGGGCCGGGCAAGTCCAATGAGAATCTTCCCATTGTCGAGATCCCAATCGAAACCTCTTCGAGGCCTCCTTAGGGGAGCCACGGTTGTCGGTAGCGACCAGTTCTCCGGCCGACCAGACCTCGACCTGTCGATAGCCACCATCCACCGCTCCTCCACGCGGGACGACCTGCACCGCGTTGTGCAACGCCGCCATCGTCTCTGCGGGACCTCCAGGCCCGCAGCGAGGGCTCGTTCGGCCGACTCCAACCGAGGAGTATCGCCAGTTCGGGGTCGGTGTCCAGGACGACTACGGAATCGGTCGCCAGCTCCCTACCAACGAGAGAACCTCCTCACGGTCCGCCTGATTGCGCTGGCTGAGAGCCAAACCACCCAGGGTTCCGACGACGACGAGAGCGCCGGCCAACGCCGCCAGGAGACCACGCCGCCTACGCCGCCTCGCGTGCGCTCTCTTCCTGGTTGAGCGCCACGCTGGCGGACAGGTAGTCGGCCTCACTCCCGGAGATGGCGATCCCGCTCTCCTCCCGCCATCGCTCGGCCTGATCGAGACGGGCCCCCCGCAGCAAGATAGCTCGCGTTCCATGCCCGACTCGGCCCACTCCCCCGCGGCCGCGTTGATGCTCCGCTGAACTGTGAGATCGCCACGTTTGGCTTCCACCCACGAGCTCAATCTCCCCCATTCGGTGAGCAGAGCCTCGTGGGCGACCTCCACGGTCGGGCCCCGGTGTCACCGGATGAAGATCGAACGACAGAAGTCGAAAGGCGCCGAACTGCTGGAGTGCCTGGTCGAGAGCCATTTGGTCGATGGCAAGGCTTCTCAACTCGCTCTGCAGGATGCGGCGTCTCGTGGTTCCCGCCGTCTCGTCCACGGTTAGCAGACGTAGGAATAGTTGTTCGGTGGCCACCTGGCCCGCCGGAGACAGCGAGTCGTATATCTCGTCGGCCCGTCGGCCCAGGGCCCCGAGGACCCCACCAGTCGACTTGTAGAGCTCGACGGTCAGCAGGTTTCCCTGTCGCTGGGAGAACATCTCGGTTAAGGCGTATTGCAGGAGCGGGAGACTGCCTGGCTGGCCTGCGACGTCACGAAGCACATGGTTGACCAGCCCTGGCTCGAGGTCGACGCCAACCCTTTTCGCCGGCCCGGAGACCGCCTGGGCCAGACCCTCTTCGGAAGGGAAGACTCACCGGGACCACTCCGCTTCTCATCACCTGAGCGAAGGCGGGATACTCGAGTGGTCGATCGAAGAAGTCTGCTCGCAGCGTCAGAATCAGCCGAACCCGGGATCGATCGTCACTGATGACGGTGGTCAGCGCGTCGAGGAATAGGCGGCGAGTCCCTTCGGACGCCACGGACGAGAACAGCTCTTCGAACTGATCGATGATCAACACCAGGTCGCTGTCGCTCCCGGGAAGGATCTGCTTGGAGATCCGAAGCAGCCCTCGCTCATCGGAGACCAGTTCGTCGACCAGATCCGGAGGGTTGTCCACCGCCACCCGTAACAGGGCTGCTCCCAGCTCCTCGAACGGATATGACCCCGGGAACATGTCGGTGAAGAGCCATCCTCGCGAGCCGGGCAGGCCACCAGACCGCAGCGCCGGGATCAGCCCGGCCCGAACCACCGAGGACTTCCCGCTTCCAGAGGGCCCGACCACTGTCACCAGTCGGTTGGTTGCGAGAGCTCGCAAGAGTTCGTCGACCAGAGCTCCGCGTCCGTAGAAGTCGATGGCGTCGGTCTCGGTGAAGGCCCGGAGCCCTTTGTATGGGTTGCGCGGGGGAGCAGCCTGGGGCGGGGGCTGGTCGACATCTGCAACCGCCACCACGTCGGCTCCGACCGCTCGTCGAATCGCCCTCAAGAGGTCGTCTGCCCGCTCGTATCGATTCATTGGCTGATCGTCGGTCGCCTTCGTCAACACCTCGACCAGCTCGGGGGAAAGATGTCCGTTCGATTCCACGGAGCCGGGGGTACCCGTCAGACAGTGCCGGGCCAGCACTCCCAGGCTGAAGATGTCCGATCGGGTGGTCAGCGGCTCCCCCCTCGCTTCCTCGGGAGGCAAATAGGCGAGAGAGGTGGTCACAGGTGCCCCCTCTTGGTCCGCCCGGCGAGCGGCGATTCCGAAGTCAGACAAATAGGCGTTGCCGTCGTCGTCGAGGAGGACGTTGGCCGCCTTGATGTCGCGATGGATCACACCGTGGCGGTGTGCATAGGACACCGCAGGCACCAACCTGCTCTATGAGACGGAGCACCGGCGCCAGGTCCCAGGGCCCGTGACGAAGCGTGTCGGCAACACTCCCACCTCTGAGCAGTGGCATCACCAGATAGGCCCCCTCCGGCCCTCTCCAATAGTCGAGAAGGGTGACGATGTGGGGATGCTCCAACTCGGCGACGACTTGCGCCTCCGCCTCGAAGCGCCTGATGAAGTCGGCCCGGTTCACGTATTCCGGTCGGATGAACTTGATGGCGGCCTCACGCCCGACGGAGGGCTGGAACGCCCGATAGACCACCCCGTAGTCGCCGATCCCGATCTGTTCTCTCAACTCAAAGCCTCGCACATTGGCGCCGACTACGGGTTCGAGATCAGTGTGCTCCTCCTCGTGGATCTTCTCGACCGTGGCGTCGACTTTGACGTCCAGTGTCGGGTCCTGCTCCAGGATCCGTTGCTCGAGGTCCTGGAGGCCCGGCGACGGGTTGATGCCCAGTTCCTCCCCGAGGAGAGTCCTCGTCTTCTGAAAGGCGCGCAAGGCGTCGGCCTGCTGCCCCGATCGGTAAAGGGCGAGCATCTGCATCTCCGCCATGCGCTCGCGGAAGGGGTTCTCCCGAACCAGGGTCTCCAGCTCACCGATCACTCGTCGGTGGTTGCCGAGAGCAAGCTCGGCTTCGATCCGGTACTCGACCGCTATCAAACGCATTTCCTCGAGCCGGGCGATGTCAGCGCTGAGCGCCGGCTCCCCGCTCAGATCTCCGTAGGGCTCCCCGTACCAGAGGTCCAAAGCTTGCTGAAGCAGAGTCTGAGCCGAAGCTGGATCGGACGCCAGGACATTCCTTGCATCGTCGACCATTCTCTCGAAGCGGAGGGAATCCAGCTTTTCGGAATCGACGGCGACCCTGTATCCGTCTCCCTGGCTGATGAGCTCCTCGCCCAGCTCCGCACGAAGGTGTGAGACGTAGCTGTGCAGGGTCGCCTTGGCCGCGTCCGGTGCCTCGCCCGCCCAAACCGCCTCGATCAGAGCGTCACGGGAAACGACGCGGTTGGTACTAGCAAGGAGCACGGCCAGGACCATGCGCTGTCGTCGCCCACCGAGAACCAGGCTCTCTCCGTCCTGGACCGCACTGAGCGGACCAAGGATCCGATACTCCACGGTCTCAATGTTCGCGGAGACCGGTTCGTCACGCGCCGTTTCGGCCATGTCGCTCAGTTTTCAATGTCTGGCTTGTAGATCGCTTGGAAGACGTTCGACGCTAGTTGTCGGACTATTTCTGCCATCGTCCGATGAGAACCCTGTAGCCAGGAAGCTCACGGACGAACAGGCCGGCCTGATACGTGAAGGGCAGGGGGACGGGAAGCATCCGTGAGTCGGGTAGTCGAGGCATCCCGTTAACTGCCTCCCAGTGCTCTCCGTCGGCTGAGATATACAAACTCAGATTGTTCGGTCTGAACACTGAGGGACCTCCGAAGGTCATCTTCATCCAACCGAAGTCTGTGGAAACCGGTTCTACTCGACGCCTCATCTCAGGGGAGCCCGGTGGAGGCGGCGGTGCGTTCAGTGGATCCTTCAACTCAACCCATTTGCCGTCGTGTCTGCTCAAGACCTTGACCCCATCATCTGACCTGAGAGTCACCCAGGTCACGCCGTCCACCTCGTAGAACTCGTGCTCGACCCCCCCGGCGGTGAACTCCGCAAGGGCGGCGTCTGGCGGTGATCCAAGGTCGCTCCAGACGATTCCATCGGCGGACGTCCACCAGGATTGGCGGTGATTTACATAGAAGACTCCGTCCAACCTGAACACGTAGGCCGCCCCGTAGGGGTATCCCCGGGCATAGGACCATTCGATGGTTCCGAGGCTCGTCTCAGAGGTAGCGACGCCGAGCTTTGCGTGCATACCCGGGACGACGACAATCGTTGTAGCGGGCGTCGACGGTGTGGGTTCCTCGGCTCGCCCATCTCGAGTCTGGCATCCGATCAATGACACCATCACCACGGCCCAGGCAAGTGGATTCTCGAGACGACGTGCGATCTTCATGACTGAGGCCTTTCCCTGCTAGGCGCCGCTATTCAGCGAAGCGGCCCGTCCAGACAGTTGGCACGGTGAAATTCCACCGTCGGACGAAGAGGCCACCCTGGTAGTCGAGTGGTGTCGGCGGGCCTGCGACAAAGCCCGATGGAGGACCTGGGGCGGTCCTTTGCTCCCAGTCCAATCCGTCGGAGGAAACGAGCAGTCTGAAGGTGTCCGGGTTGTACAGCCCGTCGTCGTATGGCTCACCCAGTGTCGTGATCATCCATCCGAAATCTGTTGGTTGCGGTGGTGTAGGCGACCATGGGCTAACAAAGTTCCATCGGGTGTTCACCGGTTGCCATTCGACTCCGTCGGTTGAGGTCCACAGCTCCTGTGGTGCCCCGACAGAGAGCATGAGCCTCCCGTGTCCTGCGCTGAGATAGCCCCAAGACAGACTTGTCATTTCAGGGAGCTCTACGGTCTCCCAGTTGGTCCCATCCTCGGATCGCCACATGGTCAATCCGGCGGCGGCGCTGTTCATAATTTCAGCTGAGATCCCATAGATCGCCCCTTTGAGAGCGACCATTCCCGAACCCTTCCCACTTGGAGCGGGAACGGTCATGGGCTCACCACCGCGGATCACAACGGCCCAGTCGTTCATGCTGGCGTGGCGGTATATCCGAGCGTGGGGGACACCTATTGCACCCAGGTAGCTACTTGACGAACTCGATGTCCGGGAGGAGGCTTAGGCAACGTCACCGAAGCCTTGACCCAATTGGCTCCTTCCTTGTGGAGCAGTCTCAGGCGGCCATTGGTTGAATCGACGATGGCCCACGTCTCGCCTTCGTCTTCGAAGACCTGGAAATTGGAGCCTTCTGTATTGAACTCGGTCGGAGTCGAGGGCGGGGGTGAGGTCTGGCGGCTCCACTCGATCCCATCTGCTGAGATCCACCAACGACCATCGGACTTCGCGTAGTAACGGCCGTCAATCTGCAACCTTGTTGTCACCGACATCTCGAAGCTTGCCACCCTGCCCGGATAGGTCGGTGACGCGAACCATTCGAGTTTCCCCAGACCGGTCCAAGCGGATGTCATCGGCTTGTCCGTCGGGACCACGGTGCTTGGTTCACTCGTAGCAACTGCTGTCGTCACGCTGGCCGACGACGCGGATGTGATCGGGGCTTCGGCGTTGTCCTGACATCCGGCGAGCATGACCATCCCCACTGTGAACAAGATCGCCGTCGGAAGGTGTCGCCGCTTGGTCGTGTCTCTGCTTTCCATCCCTCCCTATCAACCTGACCGCGGTGGTAGGACTCTTGTGATCTGCTTGAAGGCCGCCATCGAACAAGCGTGGAAGGCGGTCGCTTCCTGGCCGGAACGCCGCCTTCGATAGGTTCCATGGGCCCGTCTGCAAAACGGGCGACCCAGGCGGCGGAGAAACCGCGGAGAAGTGCGGCTTAGACCGACCAGCCGGTTTGGTCAATCCAGTAGTTATTCAGTGAACTTGCCGACCCGGACCTTGACGCCGTTGATATCCGAATAGCGAACGAACAGATCATCCTGGAAGGTGAGCTCGTTCCGTCCGCAACAGATATAGCCCCCACTAAGGCGGGGAACTCCCACGCTCTGCCAATTCAGACCATCAGGCGATACGAGCATTGCGAACTGCTTGAGATTGAATTGCCCATAACCAAGTGGTTCACCGTGGTTGACGATCATCCACCCAAAATCGGTCGGTAGCGGTGGAGTGGGGCCTGACATGCCTCCAACACCGGCTACTTCGACTGGCTGCCATTCCACGCCGTCAGGGGAACTCCAGATCTCCTGGGGGGCCCCAACCGAGAGCATCAAACGGCCGTGCCCGGCGGTGAGGTAGGCCCAGGACAGCCTGCTCGGGGACATTTCCGGGAGGTCCACCGGCGCCCATTCGACACCGTCCTCCGATCGCCAGACGGTGAATCCGGAGGCGCCGCGGCCTTCGATTTCGACCGAGACCCCGTACACCGCGTTGTTCAGCGCAACCATTCCCGAGCCGTTGCCGTTGGGATCAGGCACCGTCATCAACTGGTCACCCTGCGTCACGACGGTTGAAGCGGGTGCGCCTACGCCCGGGAAGGTCTCGCCGGCGATTCTGCGAGGGATCCCGTTCACCAGGATCGCCCCCCGATTGGCCTTCACCAACTCGATTCCGGGTGGAGGCTGGGGAGTGGTGACCGGCACTTCCGCCCAGTCCTCACCTTGCCGGTGAAAGAGCCTGATCGCCCCGATGGTGGGAGCAAGAGTCGCCCAGGTTTCACCGTCGAGCTTCGAACATCTCGAAGTTTGACCCCTCGGAACTGAACTCCGGTGGAACGACATCTGGGGCGGACGCCAGTTCACGCCATGCGAGACCATCGGGCGAGGTCCACCAGCCATGCTCGGATTCGGCGTAATAGGTCCCGTCGAGACGAAACGGCGTTGATGTCGGATAGGGGTATCCAGGGGAGTTGTACCACTCGATCACCCCCACGCTCGTCATCGACTTCTCGACTGGCTGGGGAGTCCAGGACGCTGGTGGTGGGACTGGACGGGGCCGTGGTGCGTGGGCTGTGGTCGTTGCCGATGGCCCTGCGCATCGGTTCCTCGGTCTGGTAACTGGCAGCCGACCAGCAGCGCCGCCACCAAGGTCAGGCCAATTGTGTTCTGCAAGTACCGGTGACGCCTCATCTTCGGTCTCCTTTCAACTCGAGTCTGAGCCAACCCGATGGTGTTGGACGCAACCTTGTGACTTTCTTGGAGGCCGGTCCGAAATGGAGAAAGGGGGCGGGCCGGGCCCGCCCCCTTTCTCCAGGCAACCCGAACGGTCAGTTTCGAGTGGTCACGTAGATGTCGCCTGCTCCGGTCCGGGTCGAACCGAAGTACAGAGTCTTCCCATTCGAGGAAAGGCTGGGCCGAGTGTCCGAGGCCGCACTGTTCACCAGCGGTCCAAGGTTCGCCGGCGCCGACCAGGGGTCGGTGACCGATGCACGTGTGGCCGAGTAGATGTCGTTGCCCTGCGCTCCCGGGCGGTTGCTGAAGAAGAAGATCTCCTTCCCGTCCTTGCGCACGTTGGGCTGACCCTCGACTGCATCCGTGTTCAAGCCTGGGACCTGGGTCGCCACCTGGAACGAACCATGGTGGGAGCGGCTGACATAGATGTCGCCGCTGCCGGTCCGGGTGCTCGAGAAGTACAGCAACAAGCCATTCTTCTTGTCACGCTGCGGGAACGGGCTCGCCTCGTCGGACCCACTGTTGGGCCCGCCGTCGACGTCACATGCCAGGTGCTTCACCGGGGCGAATGCCGGACGGTTGGGATCACCGAGTTGCAGTGCCCCCTTGTCCTTCAGCTTGGTGACATAGATGTCGGCGTTGGCGGCCGTGCCGCAATAGCCGGCCCGATTACTGACGAAGTAGAACGACTTGCCGTTGCGTGCCAGCGTCGGGCAGAAGTCGGTTCCTGATCCGAGTTCACCGGAGCACCAACATTGTGGGCCGGTCCCCACGGGTCTGACTTGTTGGCCCGAATCGAAACCCAGATGTCGATCTGGCCCAGCCCGCCCGGTCGGGTCGATGCCATGAACAGCATCTTCCCGTCAGGGCTGATGAATGGGCACCCGTCCAAGAACCCATCCGTATTGAACGCTGGATCGGTGCCAGGAAGGTCCTGAACCCGTTGTGCCTGGCCCCACGGACCGAATCCGCCCATGGCCAGTGCCACGTTCGAAATCGAGGTCAGCATGACGGCCAGCAGCACAGCTATCCATTTGCGCCTGCTCATCACATCTCCCTTCGAGACAGAGCCCACCGAATTGGTGGCAAGTGGATATGGTATGGCCCTGCTCTTGGAGTGCTCTTGGAGTTCAGTGGCAGGGGTATCCAGAGCCTCGGTTGAGCCGCTAACGGCATCGGTTGATAGATTCCGGCGTCCCAGCAGGAAGTCGAGGCGGAGCGGTGGCTCTCACTGAATCGGACCTCACAGACGGCTTGGACGCAATGGCCAGAAATGACTGGGGCCAGGCGTATCAGCTGCTCCGACTCCTGCTCGCAGACCCGGATGCGCCCCCGGAACACCTCGAGGCGCTCATGGAGGCCTCGTGGTGGGTTGGTCATATCGACGATTCGATTGCGGCAGGCGAGAGAGCGGCGAACCTCTATTCGTCCTTCGACCGCAACGCCGACGCAGCACGGGTCGCCATCCACGTGGCCGAGAGCTATGCCCAGCGACTCCAATCTTCGATCGCGAACGGGTGGATGAGACGGGCTGCTCGATGGTTGGAGGGCGCTGAAGAAACCCGGGAGTTGGGTCAGCTCCGCAGACTGGAGGCAATGCTCGCCGCTGGATCCACGGAGGGCCTTGGGCAGGCGCTCGAGCTGGTGAGCGAAGTCGAAGCGATCGGGGCCCGCACCGGGGACAAAGACCTCGAGATGCTCGGACTCCATGATCGGGGGCGGTTCTCGGTCTATCTCGGAGCCATTGACGACGGGATGGCAATGATGGAAGACGCCATGGTGAGCGTGGTCGCCGGAGAGCTGCGCCCCAGGACGACGGGACGCATCCTGTGCAACATGATCGAGGTCACTGCCTCGATGGCGGACTACAAGAGTGCGAGCGAGTGGAGCGATCAGGCAACGCGGTGGTGTGACTCGATCGGAAATGCTGGCGGTTTCCCGGGCGCGTGCAGGGTTCACAGATCGGAGTTCATGCGCCTGCGCGGCGCATGGTCGGCTGCTGAGAGTGAAGCGAACCGCGCTGCCGACGATCTCGCCGACATCCGCCCCTATCAGGCGCAGGCATTCAATGAATTGGGAATGATCCATCTCAACAGGGGGGACCTCGACGACGCCGAGGGCGAATTCCGGAAAGCGCATTCACTCGGGTTGGCCCCGATGCCGGGCTTTGCCATGTTGTCACTGACTCGCGGGGACATCTTGGGCGGTTGGGCCATGATTGAATCGGCGTTGGCCGGGACGGGCGCCGACCTTGCGAGGGCAAAGCTCATTCCACCTGCGATCGAGATCGCCCTTGCCGCCGACATGGTCGACGATGCGAAAGTTCTGGCAGGTGAACTCGGCGAAATCGGAGAGCGGTATCAGTCCGAGCTGCTTGGAGTCTTTGCCTTGCAGGCTCAGGGGCGAATTGCGGCGAAGGAAGAGCGATTCTCGGATGCCATGGCTCCATTGCGCGAAGTCGTTGAGAAGTTGGTTTCTTGGGGAATGCCCTATGAGGCAGCACGGGCCAGATGCGACCTGGGTCGGGTCTTGATGGAGATGGGGTCCGACGCGCTCGGATCGCTCGAGATCACAGCGGCGAGAACAGAATTCGAACGACTCGGCGCCAATCCCGAATTGGAGCGTATTTCCACGATTGCCGTCCTGTCCGACAATCAGGTTGTGAATCGATCACTAACCACGATGATGTTCACGGACATAGTTGATTCGACGAAGCTCATCGGCCTGATCGGGGATGAGGCCTGGGCTGATCTCATCTCGTGGCACGATCGCACCATTCGTGGACTGCTGCAGACCCACGGCGGCTCGGAGATCGATCACGCGGGCGACGGGTTCTTTGTCTCGTTCCAGTCGCCACAGGAAGCGTTGAAGTGTGCGTCTGAGATCCAGGTCGTTTTACGGGCTCATCGCAAGGAGTCTGGGTTCGCACCTCGGGTCAGGATCGGGGTTCATGCTGGCGAAGTCCTGGAGTCGAATGGTGGCCTGGTGGGCACGGAAGTCCACGCTGCGTCACGGGTGGCCTCGGCCGCCGCGGGCGACGAGGTCCTGGTGTCCAGCTCGACGACAGAGGTCGCCGGCGACGGCTTCGAGTTCAGTGATGAAGTCGCGATCGAGGCCAAGGGCATGAGCGAGCCGATTCGGGTTCGAAACCTCATCTGGAAGTATCCCGCACCCCCGGCATCCTGAGTCGACCGCGAGCTAGCCTCCGGCTCCTCGAACGGAAAGTGCGATCGACAGTGGATGCAAGTCGGCTCGGATCAGTCCCCCTTTTTGCCGAGCTCTCACGCAAGGATCTCAAGGCGGTTGCACGCCACGCCGACGAGGTCGACCTCCGCGAGGGGGCCAACATCGTCGAGCAGGGGCGACTGGCCTACGAGTTGTTCGTGATTGAGAGCGGGACCGCCGATGTGCAGATCGACGGATCGGTGATTGCACAACTCGGCCCTGGCGATGTTGTGGGGGAGATAGGCGTACTCCAGACTCACATGCGAACTGCCACCGTGGTTGCCACCTCGCCGGTCAAGGCCATCGTCATCTACGGCCCTGAGCTGACGGCGCTCACCGAAACTATGCCTGGGGTCTTCGCCGAGCTTCAGCGTTTGATCACGGAGCGAACCGCCAGAAGCGGCTGACCGACTTACCACGGGGACATTCCCTGCGGCAAAGGCGGGTAGTGTGAATCACAGACCCGAATCCGGTCCCGGGTTCGACAACAAGACTTGGTGGAGGTTCACGTGAAGATGTCCCGCATGATTGCTCTGGTTTCGGTGCTGCTCCTTATCGCTGCCTGTGGAGGGGCCGACTCGGGAGGAAGCACGACGGCCCCTAACGCGGTGACAACTTCCGAGGCTGTCGAGGTCACCACCGTTCCCAGCGAAGACGACCCGGGAGTGGCGAGTCTCGAGGACATGCCCGCGGAGTGCATTGATGCCTTCCGCAATTTCCTGCAGGCGATTGAGCCAATCATTCAGGACATCGATTTCCAGAACTCGACGATGAACGATCTCGATGCCCTGTCCGAGCAGCTGCAGCCGATCAGCGACTCCTTCGAGGCAGAGACCGCCAACTGCCCCGAGCTAGACATGTCCAGCGAGGAGAGCATTGCAGCGATGCAGGCAATGGCCGAACGTGATGCTCCGGGAACCGCCGCCTACTTCGCGTGGCTCGCCAGCTTGATGGCTAGCGTCGGCGACGGAGGGGGAGCGACAGTCTCCGGCGATTGTGAGACCGATATTGCCGCCATGCAGGAATACATCGATCGGGGAGGCACCATGTCCGACCTCACCATGGGCGAGCTCACGGCGGTCAGCACGTTGATGTCGGCTTTGGCCACCGAGTGTTCGGCCGAACGATTCCAGGAATGGGCCGAGCAGGCGGACGTGGCGGCGTTCTCCGGCGGCTGAGGTCCCTTGCTCGGTCAGTCGGTATATAGATCCTCAAGAGCTTTGAGATAGCCATCGGTGGCGGCGGCATTGTGCTGTCGCCACAATTCGAGAAGGTCGGGCGTGTCTTTCGGGATACTTTCCAGGGCGACGAGGGTGGGTTGCAACAACCGTCGCTGTTTCCCGATCAAGGCAAGCGGTGATGCTCCCGAGCGCTGCAACAACACCAATTTGAGTTGGAACTCAACACGCATGTCGCGGACGTGTCTCACTGGCTCGCCGAGCCAGACTTTCAGGCGGCGTCTTCCCAATGGAGTCGCCTTGTGAATCAGACGTTGCGGACCCCCGTCGCCGGGCTCAGTGTGAAGTGGTTCAGCAAGCCCAAGCGTGACCAGCCTGTCGAGGGCCCTGTAGGTCAAGGGTCGCCGCACCGTGAGCACTCGTCCCACCGCCCCGCTGGGGGCGAGGTCTCGAGAGATGGCAAACCCATGTGTCGGCCCCTCGGCGAGAAGCCCCAAGCACCGCGTACTCGGTGAGGGACAGCTGTGGATCACCCATTTGCGGGCAAACGGTAGATAGCTGTCGCCCGATAGCGTATTCTCCCTGCGACTAGCTAACTAGTCACAGAGAGAATAATGGAGGTTTCGTTCATGACCAGATACAGAATGGCTCTTCTGGTCGGAATCGTTCTCACGATCGCGGCCTGTAGCTCATCGAGTGGGGACACCACCACCACAGCTTCCGGCCTCGAGGGCGAGGTGCTGGTGTCTGCCGCAGCCTCGCTCACCGATGCATTCGGTGAAGCGGAAACTGCCTTCGAGGACGCAAACCCCGGAGTCGATGTCGTGCTCAATTTCGGAAGCAGCTCGTCCCTCCGTGAGCAGATCATCGAAGGCGCCCCGGCGGATGTGTTCGCATCAGCCAACACCTCGAACATGGACCAGGTCGTGGAGGCTGATGCTGCGTCTGAGCCACAGATCTTCGCCACCAACCTTCTCCAAATTGCGGTGCCCGAGGGCAACGAAGCCGGGGTCACCGGTCTCGAGGACTTCGCCAAAGAGGATCTCCTGATCGGACTGTGCGAGAAGGGACGTTCCGTGCGGCGACTTTGCCCGTGAGGCGCTCGAGAAAGCTGGCGTCACACCCTCCATCGACACCAACGAGCCTGATGTGCGAGCATTGCTGACCAAGAGTCGAGGCTGGTGAGTTGGACGCAGGGATTGTGTACGTGACCGACGTCCTCTCCACCGGTGGGACCGTGGACGGCATCGACATCCCTGAAGAGGACAATGTGGTCGCCAGCTATCCGATAGTGGCCCTGAACGATGCTCCAAACCCGAATGCGGCTGCTGCCTTCGTGGCATTCGTCCTCTCCGACGAGGGCCAGGCGATCCTCGGAGATTTCGGGTTTTCGGGACCGTGACGAGCAAGCCTCCAGCTAGGCGGGGATTGGGGCACCCCCCGATCCTCATGGTGATCCTGGGAGCACTCGGCCTCGCCCTGTTCCTGGTGCCCTTCCTGGGGTTGCTGACCAGGGTGCCTTGGTCTGACCTTCCAGAGCTCTTGGGCGAGGAGGTGGTGACCGATGCTCTGCGCCTTTCCTTGATCACGTCTCTGACCGCGACTGCGATCGCCGCCATCGTCGGCATACCCCTTGCCTGGTTGCTGGCGAGGGTCGCTTTTCCTGGTCGCGCCCTCGCCCGCGGCCTGGTCACCCTTCCTCTGGTCTTGCCGCCTGTGGTGGGGGGAGCGGCGCTTCTCTTCGCCCTGGGTCGTCGCGGGCTCATCGGCGAACCGTTGCATCAGGCGACCGGGCTCTTGCTTCCCTTCTCGACCTGGGGGGTGGTGATCGCCAACACTTTCGTTGCAATGCCCTTCCTCGTAATCACGGTCGAAGCCGCCTTGCGCAACCTCGATCAACGCTACGAGGGAGCGGCTGCAACTCTCGGAGCCGGGAGGTGGACGGTGCTGCGGCGGGTGACGCTGCCGATGATTGCTCCCTCTTTGATCGCAGGATTGGTGCTCACCTGGGCCCGAGCGTTCGGAGAGTTCGGGGCGACCATCACCTTCGCCGGCAACTTGCAAGGGCGCACGCAAACGTTGCCCCTTGCCGTATTCGTGGCAATGGAAGGCGACCGCGACACGGCTGTCGTCTTGAGCCTGATGATGGTGATTGTCTCGCTGGCGGTCTTGTTGGCGCTTCGAGATCGATGGTGGAAAGCCCTGTGACCGCGAGAGGGCCTCGACGCAAATTTTTCGGTCAGGCGCGGCGATTCGTTCCAACTCGAGCTTTCTCTGTCGATTCCATCGGGTCGCACGGTGGCGTTGCTTGGGCCCAATGGCGCCGGCAAGTCCACGGCGGTTGCTGCTTGGCCGGTTACTTCCGATCGACTCAGGGCGGATCACGCTCGGGGGAGTCACCGTCGACGATCCGGACGAGGGTCTCTTCGTCCCGGCGGAAGCGCGCAGAGTGGGTGTGGTCTTCCAGGACTATCTGTTGTTCCCACATTTGACCGTTCTCGACAACGTGGCTTTCGGGCTTCGCAGCCGGAAAGTGAACCGGTCCGAGTCGCAGGCCCGAGCTGGCGAGTGGCTGGATCGAATGGGGCTGGGCGGACAGTCACGGATGAAGCCGGGCGATCTCTCTGGCGGCCAGGCGCAACGGGTCGCCCTAGCCCGCGCCCTCGTGACCGAGCCCGACCTTCTGTTATTGGACGAGCCTCTCTCCGCTCTCGATGTCACCACTCGGGTTCAACTCCGCCGTGCTTTGGCGGAGCATCTCGAGGGGTTTCCCGGGCCCCGCCTGGTCATCACGCATGATCCCACCGAAGCCTTCCTCCTCGCCGACGAGATCCACGTCATCGAGGAGGGCAAGGTGACTCAGGCGGGCACTGCGGAAGACATTCGGCTTCGGCCCCGCACTCCCTATGCGGCCGATCTCGCAGGCTCCAACCTCGTGTCCGGCGTTGCCAATGACGGTGTTGTCGATACCGGCGCCCATGTGCTCCACATCGCCGATCATCGGATCTCCGGTCCGGTTCTGGCGACGATTCGCCCGGCCGCCATTTCCGTCCACCTCCGGGAGCCAGAAGGGAGCCCGCGCAACTCCTGGAAGACGACCATCGACCTTGTCGAGCACCTTGGCGAACGTGCTCGGCTGAGGACCGGCGACCCACTCGTCCTTGCTGTCGAAGTCACCGACGAGGCTGCACGTGCTCTCGATCTCGTCGAAGGCACGCCGGTGTGGGTCTCGATCAAGGCGACCGAGATCACGGTCGAGCCGTACGATGCCTGACCCGGTGGTGAATCTGTGAACGCGGGAGTCCGCGCTGACCTGTCCGACGTGCACCACCGCGGATACGGCTTCCACGCCGCCATGTGCGCTCCGGGGATCCTTCATCATCTCGAGCCCGTGCTGGAAAGTGGCGGTCTCGTTGGCCGTAAAGAGGTCTGAGCTATTTGGAGGGAAGGCTCTCGGCGAAACGGACCCCGCGCTCGATCCAGGCTTCGAGGTCATCACGACTGGAGATCCCGTCGGCGCCGATCACAAGCCAGCCCTTCATCGGGCGAGAGGAGAGGTCGAAGACTCGGGCGCCGGGCAGCACGACAGTTTCGTCATGGGCGTCCTTGCCGACCCGCACCATCAGCTCGTCCCCGGTGACCCCAACCGCCATATTCCCGCCAATCAGAAAGGCGATGCCTCCGAACATCTCCTTCTCGTTGAGCCCGGGATGATCACCGATGTGATTCCGGATCTCGTCGGCGAGGTCACGGCTATACGCCATGGGATCAGGATAAGGGCCCGGGCCAGAGCGGCCTCGGCTCGCTCAGGGACGGATCGAACAGGATCTTCACTTGTGTTTGACGGTGCTCTGCCATCGGTTGCAGGCCAGTAGTGACCAGGTCCTCGAGTGGGTAGACAGTCGGCGCCAGGTGAGACCAAATCTCGGGGCGTCGGGTCAACAGTTCCACTGCGTCGGCAAAGTCCGTCGCCGAACGCATGAGCCATGGTCCCGATCATTTCTTTCTCGCCGAAGGTGAGCAGCTTGAAGTCGAACTCGAATGGCTTCGGTTGGTGACCAACGAGCACCACTCGGCCGTTGTCTGAGACCACCCTCACCGCCATCTCAAGAGGTCCGGGAGCGCCGGTGCATTCGAAGACGAGATTTGGTTGTCGATCGAGCTGCTTCAGGAGCTCCGAAGGCTCTGAGGCGTTCAACGTCGTGCTCGCGCCAAGGGCTCGACGGCGATGTCGAGGCGACCCGGGTCGAGGTCGACCGCGATGACTTCAGCTCCCTGTGCGGAGGCGCAGTAGGTCAGGAAGCTTCCGATCCCGCCCACTCCCATGACCAGCACCAGATCATCAGGGCTCAAACGACCGCGACGAGCGGCGTGAACTGCGATCGACATCGGCTGTGCCAGAGCAGCAATGTCCGGCGCGATGTCGAAGGAGCGAGGTTGAGACAGCAAGAGGCAGGCACAGCCACCTTCTCGGCCATCGCTCCGTGGGCGTGGAGGCCCACCGTCCAATAGGAGTCGCACATGTTGGTGTCGCCTCGCCGACACGGAGCACAGACCCCGCAGGACACCCCGGCTCCAGAGGCCACCAGGTCTCCGACGGCGAAGCCCTCCACGCCGGCGCCCACCTCTGCCACGACTCCCGAGAACTCGTGGCCGGGGATCGTCGGTCCCAGGTGGCCGCTATGAGGGTGGCGTTCGCGAGATTGGAAAGAAGTGCGGGTCATTCACGTAATCGGCCACGTCGGTCCCGCAGATCCCGACCGTGGCCACATCAATGAGCAACTGCCCCGGACCGGCGACAGGATCGTCCATCTGCTCGAATCGAACGTCACCGGGGCCGTGGTAAACCGCTGCCCTCAAGCTGCCACCATGCCAGGGACGCTAACCCAGCCGTTTTGAGAGGAGAGCCTCAAATGACTTCCGAAGATGGTGTTGTAAATCGGCCGACCGTCGGGTTCATCGGTCTGGGCCGGATGGGGAGCTTGATGGCCGCCAACGTTGCCCGGGCCGGGTTTCCGATGCGCGTCTACAACCGCACCCAAGCCGTGGCCGAGCAGTTCGTTGCCGAGAACGGGGGATGGGCGGCGCCGAGCTTGAAGGAGATGGCCGACGGCTCGGATTTCGTGGTTTCGATGCTTGCCGACGGGGACGCTCTGATCGAGGCCTACACCCGGGCCGACGGCGTGCTCTCAGGGCTGACTCCAGGGACGATCGCGATCGACATGGGCACCAGCGGGACCGAGGCCGTGAAACTGGTACGCGAGAAGGTGGAAGCGGCCGGCTCATATCTCGTCGACGCCCCGGTCTCGGGGAGCACGCCGGCGGCAAGGGATGCACAGCTTCTGATCATGGTTGGTGGCACCGATCCCCAGTTCGAGCAGGTGCGACCGGTGCTCGAGGCTATGGGGACGCCGGTTCCGGTCGGTCCCGCCGGGTCGGCGGCGGCCCTGAAACTGACAGTCAACTCGATTCTGTACGGGCTCAATGAGGCCGTGGCCGAAGGTGTCATCCTCGCCGAGCGAGCCGGGGTCAAGCCGGAGATCGCCCTCGACATCCTGACCCGAAGCGCCGCTGGGGCCCCGTTGGTCAAGTATCGGACGCCCCAGTATCTGAACCCGGACGACGCGCCTGTCATGTTCACACTTGGCCTTGCCCGCAAGGACCTCGGACTTGCTTTGGAATACGCCAAGACCCTCGGGGTTCCGATGCCACAACTCGAGCGCACCATGGAGATCGTCGAACAGCTTGTCGCCGACGGCGAGGGCGAGCGGGACCTGGGCTTCGTCGTCGAGGGCGCCCGTCGTCGGGCTAAGGGTTGATCGATGCTCAGCGGGGCTCGAAGGAGACGTATTCGGGCCCGATGTCCTTGATCGAGGTGCAGCCGATCAGTCCCATTGTCCGCTTCATGTCCGTCGACAGCAGGTTGAGGACGTGGTCCACGCCCGCTTCGCCGGCAGCTCCGAGCCCATACATATAGGCGCGGCCCGCCATGCAGGCGTCTGCTCCCAGGGCGAGCGCCTTGACGATGTCGCTGCCTCGCCGCACTCCACCGTCGCAGATGATCTCGGTGCGACCACGCACTGCATCGGCCACCGATGGGAGCAGGTCGAGCGGGGTCGGAGAAGAGTCGAGCTGGCGCCCGCCATGGTTCGAAATCGCGATCGCCTCAACTGCCCTCGTCGGCGGCAATGACTGCGTCGGCGACAGTCTGGATTCCTTTGATGACGATCGGCCCGCTCCATATGCTCCGGAGCCATTCGACGTCCTTCCAGGAGAGGGTGCGATCGAATTGCTGGGCCACATACTCGGCGAGGGTGATCGCCTCTGATCCGTGCCCGACATCGGCGCCGACAACGTTGGCGAACACGATCGGCTCTGAGGTCAGGAATTGCCAGGTCCAGCCAGGGTGAACGATCCCGTCGAACAGGGTGGACGGGCCGAGCTTGGGCGGCAGCGGTGAAGCCTCGCCTTGCATCACGCTCTCGCTTGCCGAACACCTGGGCGTCCACGGTGAGACAGAGCGCCTCGTACCCAGATTCCGCTGCACGCTGCACGAGATCGGAGACCAGACCTCGGTCTCGCCACACGTAAACCTGAAACCAGAGCCGCGATGAGCCAGTTGCGGCGACCTCTTCGATCGACCTGGTCCCGAGCGTCGACAGGCCGTACGGGACTCCGGCTCGCTCGGCTGCCCTCGCCACCGCTAGCTCACCCTGCGGGTCGGCGATCCGGGTGAAACCGGTGGGGGCCAGGACCAGCGGCATGGAAATTGGCTTGCCGAGCAGAGTTGAAGATGTGTCGATCTCTGAGACGTCGCGGAGGACTCGAGGTCGGAAGGTCACACGGCGGAACGCCTCGGTGTTCGCACCCAACGTCAACTCATCCTCGGCGCCGCCATCGATGTAGTCGAAGACACCGTGGGGGAGGCGCCGTTTGGCAATGGCGCGGAGATCGGCAACGGCGACTCCCCTGCGCAGCCGTCGCTTCTTCGGACTCAGCTCGAAGCGGCGAAAACGCAGCACGCCGAGGGCGCCAAACCGTGGTTTCTTAGGGGGTGGAGGATTCGAGTCGACCATCGATGCCCGGCATCCTATGGACGCCACTGCGTCGACGTCAGTCCTTCGCAGTCTCTTCCGCTGCCAGGGGGATGGTCCGGAACCATCTCCACAGCACCAAGTCATAGACGCTCTTGAGGAGCCCGGCGATCAGGAACGGCGCCCCCGCGACAGTGGTAACCGTCATCCCGGCCACCAGCGGCCCGATCGGGCGCACCAGATAGCGGGCGGTATTGGTATAGGCGGTCGCCGCGGTTCGCTCCTCCGGGGTGACGAGCAGCATGACGTATGCCTGCCTCGTCGGAACGTCCATCTGGGAAAGCGATGAGCGGGCGAAGAGAAGCGCCGCCGCCACTCCGAGGCTTGGCGCGAAAGCAACCGACGCCAGGAGGAGGTTGGATGGGAGGTGGGTGAACACCATGGTGTTGAGGAGCCCCCAGCGACGGGCGAGTATTGGTGCGGCCAGGAACGACAACGTTTGGACCACCCCAATGGCGGCGAAGATGAGCCCCACCGTGGCTGTGCTTGCGCCGAATCGATCAATCAGCCAGAAGGCGATGAAGGTCTGAACCACGAACCCACCGGCGAAGGCATCCAGGCCGAAGAGACCGGCCAGACCGGTGACGACACGCCGGGACCGGCCAAGCGGCACCGGCTTTCCCTTCTCCTCCGTCACTTCCACCGAATCACTCAACTGGCGGGCAATCAGCACCCCGGTCAGTGCGATCGGGACCAGCATGAGGAACCACATCCGGTCCGGCACTTCGCCGCTCGAGATGTTCCGGGCCAGTTGCGGGAGCCCGGCGGAGAGTGCCCCCAAGGAGCCGGCGGCGGTGGCGATGGCGTTGTACCAACCGAATCCGGTGGCGAGGGCGTTGCGATCGAGGCGGCCTGACAACATGGATAGCTCGAGAGTCGTGAACGGGCCCGACTCGATTACTTCGGCCGAAAGGGCACCCGTGAGGGCCACGGCTACCAAGGCCCACAGCGGCGCGGTGCTGGCGAAGACCAACCCGGCGATCCCCAGCGCCAGATAGAGCAGTTGATAACTCCGACGCCGCCCAAAGCCGTCAGCCCATCGGGCGATCGATAATTGAGCAATGACAGTCCCTGCTACCAGGGCGCCGAGCACCACTCCTACATTGACTGCCGAGAGGCCACGTGCCGCCAGGGTCGAGGCCAGCAACACCGAACCGAATCCATATCCGAAGGCGCGGACCGCCTGGGAGACCAGAACCAATCGGATGTCGCGCTCAACGGACATGCGGTGACGAGCTCATGATCTGGGGGATTCCGGTGTCAGAGCCGGGTGCTTCGCGAGAAAGGCTCCGATGACAACACGCGGGTTGTCCCGGATCTCAGGCCCGTGGGTGAAGGCGGCCACCTTGTATTCGACCTCGGTCAGACGGTGTGCCGTCTTCTTGCTCATCGCGAAGTCGGTGCAGAACGACGCGACCGACCATCGCATGCCGAGCACGTTGAAGATCGAGTCGCCGGTGATCAGCACCCCGGACGGCTCGTGGAGAAATGCGACATGACCGGGGGAGTGCCCCGGGGTGTGAATCACCCGAAGCCCGCCGGAGACAGGAAGCAGCTGGCCGTCGGTCAACCTTTCCCCCACGGGAGTGGGTTCGAATTCTCCGCCTCCCATGCGGTTGAACATCCTTCCCAGCAATAGTGACGTATCGCGTGGCGGCGACTTCCCCTCGGCCAGATAGTCGGCGTCAGCCTCGTGAATACCCATCTCATGACCGGTCCGTCGTGCGATCTCGGCCGCACCTCCGGCATGGTCGGGGTGGGCGTGGGTGAGAAGGATCCTGGTGACGTCCGTTGGCCCCGAGCCGATCGAATCCAATGCGGCGAGCACCTTCTTGGCCGACCGCTTGAGACCGAAGTCGATCAGAGTCACCTGGCCGTCACCATCACGGAGCGCGAAACCGTTGACCCAGTCACCAATGAGCGGAATCCGCCACACCCCTGGTGCCAGTTCGACGACCGGCTGACTCGCCATGACCCGAGAGCCTAGGTAAGGCGCCGGAGGGGGAACCGAATCAGACCACCAGTCAGGTTGACGTCAAGCCTGCCCGGTCATATAGTGAACCGAATGGTTCAGTATCAAGTCCTCGATCGGACCTTCTCGGCGCTGGCCGATCCCACCCGTCGCGAAATCCTCGACCGGTTGGGGCGTGGGCCGGCTTCGATCAGCGAGCTAGCCAAGCCATTCGGGATGACGCTCACCGGTCTCAAGAAGCACGTGCAGATTCTCGAGGAGGCGTCCCTCGTCACTTCCGAGAAGATCGGGAGAACACGCCAGTGCCGGCTCGGCCCGGAGCGGTTGGAGGACGCGGTGGGCTGGATCGAGATGTACCGGCGCCATTGGGAGCACCGACTCGACGGAATCGAGGCCTACCTCGAAACCAAGAAGGGAGACAAAAGATGACATACGAGCTCAAGGTGGAGCGGTTGATCGCAGCCACGCCCGAAGAAGTGTTCGACGCCTATACCGATCCCGAGGCGCAACAGGTCTGGTTCACAATCCTCAACCCGGAGATGATCGTTGAGAACCAGGTCGACCTCAGAGTGGGCGGAAAGTGGGTGAGTGTCTGGGGGTTCTCGCCTGACGAAATGTTCCGGGAGACGAACGTTTTCGAGGTCGTGGATCGGCCGCATCGCCTGGTGTCGATCTCGAGTGGCAGCACGCCCGATGGGCTGACTTTGGAGACCCACGTCGAGGTGACGTTTCAGGAGCAGGCCGGCAAGACGCTGATGACCGTTATCCAGACCGGCTTCCCCGACGAGGAGATGAGGGACTTCTTTGCCGGAACGGCATGGATCGGTGCCTTCGACCGCCTCGAGGCCTACTTCAGCACGAGAACCATGGCCTGAAACCGGTCGGTCAGACGGCTGCGGGCTCGCCGGACGGGGCGCGAAATGCCCATACGGACAGCACCACAACCACGATCACGAAGCTGAGCGGGGCTATGAAGTCGAGGGTGCTGAAGACCGGTATGAAACCGAGGATGCCCCGCACCAAAGTCAGCCCGGCACCGACCAATGACAGCCCGCGGATCCACATTGGAAGCGTCTCGTTCATAGCGAGCAGACCGAAGAGAACGGCGATCGCCAGGAAGAGCACTGCGTCTGTGAGATCGGTGAGGGTGACCATTGTCGGGCTGGGGTCGGACCCTTGGAACGACATGACGATCAGCGGGACGGCAGTGAGAACTGAGGCTGCAGCCACCACCAAGCCCACAACTTTGACCCTGGCATCGCCAACCAGCTTTGCCAAGCCGGATATGAAAAGAGCGAAGATCACGGTGGCCACGAGCCCAACCGCCTGAGCGATCAGGATCACAGACGAGTGCGCGCTGTAGAAGTCTCCGATCTCGGCGAGGGGGACGTCAGACCGGGGAGGCGCTCACCATTCCGGCTGAGACCAGCAGCAGGACGGCGAAGGCGATGCCCAACCAGCCGACGCGCTTGTGAATCGAGGCGGCGATGGTGGTGGCTTCCTATTCGCTCAGGCAGCGCGGTTGATTCCGGAGATGATCGCCTGCAGCGAGGCAGTGGTGGTGTCGGAGTTGATGCCAACGCCCCACAAGGTGCGTTCGCCCACTTCCAGCTCGACGTAGCAGACGGCTTGGGCGTCGGTCCCAGCTCCGATCGAGTGCTCGTGGTAGTCGAGGACCCGGCAACTCACCCCGAGGTCCTTCCTCAGGGCATTCACGAAAGCCTCGATCGAGCCACCGCCTTCACTCCGGATCACGTTCTCCTCGTCGTTGTATCGAACGGTGGCTGTGATCGTCGGTTCGATTCTCCACTTCCGCATCACGCGCGATCTCGAAGCCGAGCAACTCGAAAGGCTTGAGGATGGCCAGGTAGTGGCGGCGGAACTCGGTCCAGATCTCTGCTGCGGTGATCTCCTGGCCGGTGGTGTCGGTGATGCCCTGGATGACTCTCGTGAACTCGATCTGGAGGCGGCGGGGGATTTCGAGCTCCTGTTCGGTCTTGAGCAGATAGGCGACACCACCTTTGCCCGATTGGGAGTTGACCCTGATCACATCCTCGTAGGTGCGGCCGACGTCCCGGGGATCGATCGGGAGGTAGGGGACCTCCCAGACCGTCTGACCGGTCCGGTCCATTGCCTCGAAGCCCTTCTTTATCGCATCCTGATGAGATCCGGAGAACGCGGTGTACACCAGGTCTCCGACGTAGGGGTGGCGTGGGTGTACCGGCAACTGGTTGCAGTGCTCGACGATTCTCCGGTACTCGTTGATGTTGTTGATGTCGAGCTCGGGGTCGACGCCCTGGCTGAACAGATTGAGGGCGAGGGTGACCACGTCGACATTCCCGGTCCGCTCTCCGTTGCCGAACAAAGTGCCTTCGACTCGTTGCGCACCGGCCATCAATCCGAACTCGGCGGCGGCCACTGCGGTGCCCCGATCGTTGTGGGGGTGCAGCGATAGCACAACCGATGGCCGGTCCCTTATCTCACGATGGAACCACTCGATCATGTCGCCATAGATGTTGGGGGTGCTCATCTCGACCGTCGCCGGCAGGTTGAGGATGATCGGTCGCTCCGGAGTCGGCTCGATCACATCCATCACCGCCTCGCACACCTGCTTGGCGAAGGGCAATTCGGTCCCGGTAAAGCTCTCCGGCGAGTACTCGTAGCGGATCTCGGAGCCGGGAAGGAAGTGCTCCTGCGCCCGGCAGTGCTCTGCCCCTTTCACCGCGATGTCGACGATCCCGGCCTTATCGGCGCCGAAGACGACGCGTCGCTGCAGTTCCGAAGTCGAGTTGTAGAGGTGAACGATCACTCGCTTTGCCCCGACCAGGCTCTCGTAGGTCCTCTCGATCAACTCTGGCCTCGCCTGGGTTAGGACCTGGATCGTCACGTGATCGGGGATCACGTTGTCCTGGATGATCTGGCGGATGAAGTCGAAGTCTGGTTGCGAGGCGGCCGGGAAACCGACCTCGATCTCGGGGAACCCCATATCGACCACGCAGTCGAAGAGAAGGCGCTTACGGTCCGGGTCCATGGGCTCGATGAGGGCTTGGTTGCCGTCCCTGAGGTCGACGCTGCACCACAGCGGGGCGGAAGTCAGCCTCCGATCAGGCCAGGTGCGATCAGGAAGGCTGATCTCCGGGTAGGACCGGTACTTCCCCGTGGGCATTGCGCCCGGTTTGGCGTTCTTCGGCATTGCCTCGGCCATTGGGATGAATGGTAAACGTCAGGAACTCCGGTGGGAATCCGACGTGGAGAGGGTCAGGCGAGTCGAACTCGGGGGTCGAGCCAGGCGTAGGCAATGTCGGCCACGAGGTTGAACAGGATCACTGAAGCCACAATGACGAACATCAGCGGCATGATCTGGGGGAAGTCGCCGTTGCCCAGGGCAGTGAGCAGATAATCGCCGGTGCCGTGAAGTTCGAAGATGCGCTCGGTGATGATCAGACCGCCAATGATGCCTCCCACCTCGAGGGCACCCAATGTGACTACCGGGACCATGGCGTTGCGCAGCGCGTGATGAATGACGACCTTCCGTTCCGAGATCCCTTTGGAGCGGGCGGTGCGCATGTACTCGGAGTCTTTGACGTCGAGCAGTGAGGCCCGCATGAACCGGCTGTAGATGGCGATGGTCTGGATGGCGATCACCGTGATCGGGAGGATCATGTGTTGTATCCGCAGCCCGAGGTCGAACCCGACATGGCCGGGGGGATAGGTCCCGGCCACGGGTAAGAACGGTTTATCGAGGCCGAGCCACTGCGTGATCATGATCGCAAAGAAGACTTGAAGCAGCACCGCTGAAACGAAGGGTGGGATGGATATCCCGACGAAGGCGGCGCCAGTGGCTGCGGTGTCAAACTTCGAATACTGCCGGAGGGCCGAGACGATTCCGATTGTGATCCCGATCGTGCTGCCGACCACAAAGGCACACAGGCCGAGAACGATGCTGGTCCCCATGGCTGCCTTGAGGTCGGGCCAGACCGGCCGATTCCCCTTGATCGAGTTGCCCCAATTGAGGGTGAAGAAGTTCTTGAGCCAGCGGACGTATTGCTCTGGAGTGGAGCCGATCAGCCCGTGGACTTCCTTGTACTCCTGGATCATCTCCGGAGTGGCATGGACGTTGATCCGCACGTAACTCGCCACCGGGTCGGTGGCTGATTTCACAGCCCAAAACGTGAGGAAGGTGACGATGAGGAGCACCGGGATGGCCCAAGCGGCCCTGAGTGCGATGAACCGTGTCATTCCCTTCTCCCTCGCTCAATCGTCACCGGCAAGCTAGTCGCCAGTTGGACGTTTCGCTCGGCGACTGAGTTCCCGAAATCCCGCGTCTGGCCCGTTGTGAATCCCGCACGGTAATTTCGATGCCGACATGGAAACCGTCAGCACTCTCGACCTTGACGATTCCAGCCCCGAGAACCGTCCGTCTCGGTTCCAAGCGCTACCCGGTGGTCCTTCCCAGCCTGGCGGATCCCCGTTTGCACCTGGCCGCCGTGATCATCTCGATCCACGTACTGGGACAGGTTGCGTTGGGATTCCGGGTCTCGATACCGCAGATCCTCTCTGCCATCGTCACCTGTTTCTTGATCGAGTTGGTCTGGACCTTCCGGCAAACCGGTAAGTTCGTCTGGCCGGCGAGCGCCATGCTGACGGGCAGCGGAGTGGCTCTCATCTTGCGGGTAGTGGGCACCGAGCGCGGTGACCATTGGACCTGGTTCGGCTGGTACTACTTCGCCGCCATCGCCGGGATCTCCCTGCTCACCAAGTACGTGATCAGGTTCCGGGGCTCACACGTGTTCAACCCCTCGAACATCGGCCTGGTGGCCGCCTTCATTCTCTTGGGAAGCACGGTCATCGAACCACTCGACTTCTGGTGGGCACCCCTGAACACATGGATGGCGGCGGCGTACATCATCATCATCACAGGAGGGCTGCTGATCACTGCCCGCCTCCGGCTCCTCGCGATGGCGGCGACCTTCTGGGTGACCCTGGCCGCGGGTCTGGGGCTGTTGGCGGCCTCCGGTCATTGCTTCAGCGCGTCGTGGTCCCTGCAGCCGGTTTGCGGTGCCAACTTCTGGTGGGTGGTCATGGGATCCCCCGAACTGCTCATCTTCCTCTTCTTCATGATCACCGACCCCAAGACCATCCCCGCCAGGCCAACCGGGCGGGTCGCCTTCGCCATCTGTCTCGCCGCGGTGTGCACCCTTTTGATGGCCCCACAAACCACGGAGTTCGGGACCAAGGTCGGGCTGTTGGCCGGTCTAGTGGTGCTGAGCCCGCTCCGCCTCGTCTTTGACCGGGTGTTTCAGGAGGAACCACGAGCCAAGCGGTCGCTGTCACCGGCTCTGGTCAATCGGCTCACCACATCCAACGGGGGAGAGATTCGGCCAAGGTTGGTGTTTCTCCGGGGAGCGATCCTCGGTGCCGCGACAATGGCCGTCGCCTTTGGAATCGTCGCTGCGGGAGCTCCCGCTCGCCAAGCGGCGCTCGCAGACACGACCACCGGATCTTCAGTTTTCACTCCGCATGTCGACCCGGCGTCGATACCTCTCGTCACCGAGGATCCGGATGTCGCCGCCCTCAAGACCGACATCAGCACCCAGGAGATGGCGACCGTGCTTGCGGAGAACCTGATGATCGAAGGCGAGGCGTTGCGCACCAGGGATTCCAGCCTGCTGCCGAGCGCGGTCGGGGGCGATCGGCTGATCGCAACCCTGGGGAACATCAACGACTCGGTCGCCACGGGAGAGATCGTTGTCCCTGAATACACCTTTGACATCCTCCACGCCTCCGTGGCCAAGACCAAGGGCGGCCAGGGCGCAAGCATTGCGTTCCACGCTGCCGGCGTTGTCGAGGAGGTCACCTACAACGGCGTCGGTGTGGAGCAGGCTCGGACCAGCAAGCCATTTGATACGATTTTCGTCTTGAGCCAGGTTGCGGGGGATCGTTGGCTCATCCTCGAAGAGCTGCCGCCTTCCTGAAGTCCGAAAGGAAGATCGTGACCGTGACATTTGGGTTGTCCTGGCTGCCCGACGACACATATGACAGAAGCGACAGTGCGACGATTGTCGATGGGTACGACACGGTGTGTCGAAGTGCTGGGACCAGAGTTCACGACGTTGTGGACCAGCGATCATCTCCAGTTCGGGGATTCGCCGGTGCTCGAGTGTTGGACCCGTCTCTGTTTTCTGGCGGGGCGTTTCGACAGGTTTCAGGTTGGTTCCCTGGTGTTGGGCCAGGGATATCGGAATCCGGCCCTACTCGCCAAGATGGCCGCGACATTGCAATGCCTCACCTCAGGGCGGCTCGTGCTCGGCATCGGCGCCGGGTGGCACGAGGAGGAATACCTGTCTTATGGGTATGACTACCCGTCAAGAAAGGAGCGGGTCGACCAGCTAGTCGAAGTTCTGACCATCCTGCACCTGATGTGGGAGGGCGGGCCGGCGACCTTCCATGGCGAGCATTACTCGATCACCGATGCGTACTGCCTGCCGGTGCCCTCGATACCGATCCCCATAGTCATCGGCAGTAGCGGCAAGCGGGTGGTGCGTCTCGCCGCAGAGTATGCCGACGGGTGGAATTCGGACGCCCGGTTCGACGTATTCGACCCACCCCATGCCAATCTCCTCGCCCGTCTCGACGAGCTTGGCCGCCCCGTGGACGAGATCACCATCAGCGTCAGCGCCTATGTGAATTTTCCCGAAGACGTTGAGAGCTTTGTCGGTGTCGAGCTGACCGATTTTCCGGACTACGACGTGGACCAGATCGTCCACGGACCTACTCCTCAGGACGCCATCGCAAGTCTCCAGCCATTTGTCGAGGCTGGGGTCAGCCATTTTCAAGTGGTCCCCTGGGACCTCCGCACGTTGCAGCTTTTCGCCACCGAGGTAGCCCCGGCCCTTGCGGCGTCAAGGCCTGCCTGAGCCTGCGCCCTTCTACGATCTCTAACCAGCGACGCGTCATCACCCGGTCGGGTCGTAGGAGGAACGGTGGGAGATAGGCAGGGATGTTGGAGAACGGCAATACGTCGGGATGCAGCTCGATGCCGAGGTCGTTGGCCATGAAGTCACGTCTGGCCTGAGTCCTTGCCCACGCATCCGGGTAACGCTCGGCGAAGGCGGCCCGCAAGCTCTGGTCGGCGAGTGCGATCCCGTCTTCGATGTTGGTGGTGAAGTAGTCGGTGCCGGTCGCCGGGATGATGTCGACCTGGAAAGCCATCCCCGAGCGAAGCTCGATTTGTGAGCCGGGTGCGATCGGCGAGTTGACCCACTCGTCGAGATGGATCTGGTGGCCCGGGTTGAGGAAGATCCCGAAGAACGGGTCGCCGAGGTGGCGGTCGATGATCTCCTGGAACACCCGGCCGCTCTGTCCGATCCGCATCGCTCCGTACCACTCGGCTACGGCATCGAAGTAGGGCCCGACCAAGCGATCGACGTAGTCCCTGATCTCGACCGGCAACTCTCGAGCGTCCTCCACCACGAACCCGGCCCGGCAATTCAGCGCGCCCCAAATCCCGAAGGCCACAGTGAATCGGTCGCCTCGCTCTATGGGACGATCACCCGGACTGAGCAGGCCCAATGTTGCCCTAGACCCGGCGGTGAGCATCAAATGACAGGAGAGGGGCATCCCGTTCCACTCCAGGAGTCGGACTGCCTCCTGCTCGGTCATGCCCGGCTCCAACCCGGCCAGCAGTCGTCGCACCCCGTTCGAGGTTTGGCAGGCGGCATATTCCAGGGCCGCGAGTTGCTCGACCTCGTTGATCACTCGCAGCCCGTTCCCGGCGCCAATCAGCAGATCGTTGACGTTTTCAACTGTCCCGGTCGGACCGGTCAAGCGACGGAGAACATCCACCAGGAACGCGGGGACCTCCATGAGCTCGCGGTCGGCGTAGCTCTTCCACCCGATCATCCCGACGTGGCTTCCGCGGTGCACGCCCTCCTCGGCCAGGATCTCGGGCAGGGCACGGGAGCGATCCCTGGGTTGACCGGGGAGACTGAGGTCCTGGAAGAGATGGCGACGCATGGTCAGGGGAGCGGCCCCTGCCATCCCGTAGCACTCATTCCCGACCAGGATCGCCGGGTCGTCTGCCGGGCCCACCACCAGCACCGCCTCTTCGAAGCGGGGGTCAAAACCCGTCAGATAAGAAAGGTTGGCGCTGTGCTCCCGGTCGGCATACACCACGAGATGGTCGTAACCGCGCTCGACGGCTCGCTCGCGGAGCCGTGCGAGCCTTTGCTCATAGATCTGTGGTGGGATCTCGGGCATGGCGTCCGGCATCCCGAAGTCAGGCAGCGCGACCTCCGACAGCCTTGCCCTGCTCATCAGGCCGTCATCCTTGCCCCGGTATCCATGTCTGAGGTTCGGAGTCTCCCCGCTCGATCATCACAAACTGATTGGCATCAACACTCATCCATGGCCCCTTTTCCCCATCGGGCCAGTTCACGCGGATCTCGGCTTTCGTAGCCGATCCCAGCCCGAAGTGAACCCAACCCAATTGGCCACCGGCATGCCCGCCCCCGATGGTCAGCTCTCGCTCCATCTCCTGATTGCCAGCCTTGACCTCAATCCAAGAGCCGATGGCGTTCCGGTTCGGTCCGGGCTCTTCGAGTTGCATGGCCACCCAATTGCCAAGCGGCGCCGATTGGTCGGTGTCTCCGGATCCGACGTTACGCCATAGCTTGACGTTCTCCCGGCGGTTGACCTCCACCAGGTCGAGTAGGCCGTCGAGGTTGAAGTCGGCGAGGGCTGCCCCTCTGCTTCGGGCGAAGTTCACGATCCCTGCCGCCTCGGCGCCCTCGGTGAAGGTGCCATCCGGTCCACCCAGCATCAAGTTGCTCGGGTCGTCAACTGCGAACTCCGGCATCGCCTCGACATTGCCTTTGGCCACGAACAAGTCGATGAAGGTGTCGTTGTTCACGTCCTGGAACTCGGCGTGCCAGGCAGTGGAAGGCAGAACCGTGTCGTCACCCGCGAAGGGGCGGTGGGCGTTAGCGTCGCGTTCCAGGGCGATGTCGACATAGTTCGGCTGGTCGGCCCCGTCGGCGAGCGTCTGCAGCTTGTTGTCTCCCTGGCTGCTGAGAAAGACCTCAGGCAGGCCGTCACCTGTCAGGTCGTAGCTGGCGATACCCATCCCCCAGATCCGCATTGTCTGCCAGCCGTCTTCCTCGGTGTAGAGACGCGGTGCCTGGTTCTGCTCAACCCGCCACAACTGGTCCTCCCCGTCGCTGTAGTAGTGGCGGTCGTTGGTCATCCTCAGGTCGCGGCGACCCGACCGGTCCCAGTCACTGAAGAGAATGGAGAGGGTGCACCATCCCGGGGAAAGGGCGATCGGCTGGCCGTACTTCGTCTCGTCTCCTGGCCTGAATATGAAACTGTCGGAGCAACCATCCGCTCGTTCGCTGTCGGTCAGTGCGGCGTAATTGCCAAAGGCCAGGGTGGGCAGAGCCGCCTGGCCCTCCCACTGGGCGCTGAAGGCGGCTGTCCATTCCCTGCCTCCATCCACGCCCCACAACTCGTTGGCTCGTTCGAATTGGCAACCGCCGAGCCCGCGCAACATCACGTTTTCACCAACACGCAAGACGGCGAGGTCGATCAGACCGTCGCCGTCTACGTCGATGGGATAGGCCCCGGTGACCTGTGTCATGTCTGTGGTCGTCGCATCGATCTGCTCAAACTCGAGTTCGCCACCGACCGGGCTCTCATTGACATATAGGGCTGCGGGGTTGACTCCGCCGGCGAAGTAGAGGTCCGGAAGGTCGTCTTGGTTGCAATCGAACACCGCCACGCCGCCGCCTACGAAGAATGTGAACTCGCCGTCATAGACATGAGAGATTCCGGCTGCCGTTGCTTCTTCGATGTAGCGGGGAGCGGGCATCGCGTCCGGGGGGCCGCCGGCATCCATCACCACTGTGACCAGAGCGACGGCCCCAACGACAAGCAGGGATCCGGAGATGACGCCTGCCGCCAGCCACACATAGGAGGGGACTCGGCGACTCGATTCGGTCTTTGATCCGGTTTTCAAGTTCGTCATGGATTTGGTGAGTCGCTTCGCGCAGGTGTGGCTACAGTACGCGGGTCCCGTTCGGGGACATCATCCAGAGGAGGAAGGAAACTAAACCTGATGACGAAACGAGTCATTGCGCTGATTGCAGTGTTGATGCTCACTCTCGCCGCTTGTGGCGGCGATGAAGGCACCAGCTCGACGACTGCAGCTGGCGGTGGCACCACGGTGGCTGGCGGCGGCGATTGCACCGTCGGCATGTCGTGGAACAACTACAACGAGGAAAGATGGGCCAAGTGGGATGAACCCGCAATCAAGGACGCCCTCGCGGCTGGTGGTTGCGACTACCTCTCTGCGGACGCCGGATCCTCGGAAGAGCAGCAGATTGCCGATGTTGAGCAGCTGATCACTGATGGCGCCAATGTCGTGATCATCCTGGCTCAGAACGTGGAAGCGATCCAGCCCGCGGTGACCGCTGCTTTGGAGCAGGGAATCCCGGTCATCGCTTATGACCGCTTGATCGCTGATCCAGGAGCCCTCTACATCACCTTCGACAATGTCGGGGTGGGCAAGCTGATGGCCGAAGTCATCTTCGAGAAGGTGCCAACCGGTACCTACACCATCATCAAGGGCAATGGAACCGACGCCAACTCTGACTTCCTCCGTGAGGGAATCGAGTCGGTGATTGGGGACGCGGTAACTGCAGGCGACATCACCATTTGTTGTGAGACCTACACCGACAACTGGGACCCCGCCAACGCACAGACCGAGATGGAGCAGTTCCTGACCCAGGAGAACAACGCGATTGATGCCGTGGTTTCTGAGAACGACGGCATGGCAAGCGGTGTGGTTGCCGCCCTCGAGGCCCAGGGTCTCGCCGGCACCGTGCCCGTCTCGGGTCAGGACGGCGACCTCGCCGCCCTCAACCGTGTCGCTCTGGGCACGCAGTCGGTGTCCGTGTGGAAGGATGCCCGTGACCTGGGCAAGGCGGCCGGTGAGGCTGCTGTTGCTCTGGCTGGCGGCGCCGCGATTGGCGATATCGCAGGTGTGGTCGACTTCCAGGCCCCCAACGATGGCCCAGTTATGACCAGCATCTTCCTGACCCCGCTCGCCATCACTGCCGACAACCTCAACCTGGTGGTCGAGGCAGGATGGATCGACGAGGCCACCCTCTGTGAGGGTGTGACCGCCGGAAGCGTCGACGCCTGCCCGTGATCAAGAGCAACTGAAGCGAACTCGAAACAACGCATTTGCGCCCCCGGAGACTCCGGGGGCGCAAATGCTTTCCGCTTGCCTAGTGTGGTGAAGTCATGAGCGTGGTAGAGGCTCCTCCGGCACAGTTAGAGACCCCCGAAGCGGGTCCACGCAGGTCAATTGGGTCCTTCCTGCGGGACAACGAGATCGATACCCGGATGGTCGGGATGATCCTCGTCCTTCTCGTGATCTGGGTCGGTTTTCACATCATTTCTGGGGGCACCTTCCTCACTCCCCGCAACCTTTGGAACCTCTCGGTGCAGACGTCCGCGATCGGGATCATGGCCACCGGGATGGTGCTGGTGATTGTCTCCCGCAACATCGATCTCTCGGTCGGCTCGATGGTCGGGGTGGTCGGGATGGTGATGGCGATGCTCCAGGGGGAATGGCTTCCACCCTTGATGGGCCTCGGCAACCCGTGGATCTGGGTGATCACTCTCATCGCCGGGCTGTTACTCGGCGCGACGATCGGCGCCTTCCAAGGATCGATCATCGCCTACGTCGGCGTCCCTTCCTTCATCGTCACCCTTGGCGGATTGCTCGTCTGGCGCGGGTTCGCCTGGCTGACCGCCAGCGGTCGGACCATCGCCCCGATGGACTTGACCTTTCAGCTTCTGGGAGGTGGGTCCCGGGGATCGCTTGGGGAGACGGGCAGTTGGATCGTCGGCGGGGTTGCCTGTGTGGGGATCATCGCACTTCTCATCTTCGGGCGTCGACGCCGCCGCAAATTTGGCTTCCGGCTTCGCCCGATGTGGCTGGACGTGACCCTCGGGTGTCCTCGGTTGTGGGGTTGTTCTCGCCGCAGTCTGGGTCACCAACAGCTACTACTTGCCTGAGAAGATCGCTCGGGAGGTAGCGGCCGAACAAGGCATACCGTGGCCGCAAGGTGGTCTTCAGATCCCCTTGGGCATTCCCTATCCAGTCCTCATTCTCATCGGGGTCACCCTGGTCATGGGCTTCGTCGCCAACCGGCTCCGCTTCGGCCGTTATGTCTTCTCGATCGGTGGAAACCCGGAGGCCGCCAACCTGGCAGGTATCAAGACCAAGCGCACCATTGTCAGGACCTTCATGACCATGGGGATCCTGGTTGCGATCTCGGCTTCTGTCTCCATCGCCCGTCTCAACGCCGCAGTCAGCGGTCTCGGCACCCAGAGTGAGCTCTATGTCATCGCTGCTGCAGTGATCGGTGGGACCGCGCTTGCAGGTGGGATCGGGACGATCCCGGGAGCAGTTCTTGGGGCCCTCGTCATGCAGTCGCTCCAGTCCGGCATGGTTCTCGTTGGGGTGGACGCCCCGCTCCAGGACGTGGTGGTCGGAATCGTTCTGGTGACGGCGGTGGCGATCGACACCATCTACAGGCGAAGGGCGGCACGATCGATGACCACCCCGTCGACCACCAAACCTCCTCTGGTCGAGATGCGGGATATGAGCGTCTCGTTTGGTGGGGTTCATGCGGTGAGGGATGTGACCATCACACTCGGCGAGGGTGAGATCTTGGGACTGGTCGGCGGAAATGGCGCCGGCAAGTCGACACTGATCAAGACGCTGTCCGGAGCCCAGAAGGCCGACTCCGGCGAGATCTTCATCGACGGTGAGCCGGTGACGATCAACAGCCCTCGCGATGCGAAGAACTTCGGGATCGAGACCATCTATCAGACCTTGGCCCTTGCCGACAACATCGATGCCCCGGGCAACATGTTCCTTGGCAGAGAGCTGACGACCAAATGGAACACGCTCGACGACTCCTCGATGGAAGAGGCCACTCGGGAGATCATGGGACGGCTAAATCCGAAGTTCCAGAACTTCAAGTCACCGGTGGCGTCGCTGTCCGGTGGCCAGCGGCAGTCGGTGGCCATCGCCCGCGCTGTTCATTTCAATGCCCGGATCCTGATCATGGACGAGCCGACTGCGGCGCTGGGCCCAGCCGAGACCGAGCAGGTGCGGGAGCTGATCAGACAGCTCAAGCGTGAGGGGATCGGGATCATCATGATCAGCCATGACATCCACGACGTGTTCGACCTATCAGACCGGATCACTGTCATGCTCCAGGGAAGACTGGTGGGAACAGTGAACCGCGGCGAGTGCACTATGGACGACGTGTCCTGGCGATGATCATCATCGGGAAACTGCCCGAGGAGGTCACCACCAAGGAGCTGGAACAGCTCCACGGCTGACCGCTGAGAGTTGGAGGAACTCATGAACGATCTCGAAGGAAGAGTCGCGCTCATCACGGGCGCGAGCAGGGGGATAGGGGCCGCGGTGGCTCGACGGGCTGGTTGCTCAGGGAGCGAAGGTCGCCCTTGCTTCTCGAAGCGGCGATGACCTAGGCATCGAGGGAGCCATCGCCCAGCCCTGCGATGTCCGCGACCCGGCGGCTCTCGACTCGATCGCGGCCGCCGCCGTCGATCGCTTCGGTGGGCTCGACATCCTCGTCGCCAACGCCGGTGTTGGCGCCTACGGATCGTTCTTGGATCTGGATCCGGAGCATCTCGAGGAGATGATCGACGTCAACCTCAAAGGGCACGCTTTACGCGGTGCGCGTCCGCCCTTCCCTACCTCCTGAAGAGCGACGCCGCCGACATCGTGACCCTCGCCAGTGAGGCCGGTCGGCGCGGGCTTCCCTATGAGGCGGTCTATTGCGCCTCGAAGTTCGGGCAGGTCGGCTTTACCCGGGCCATGGATCACGAGCTGCGTGAACAGGGGGTTCGCTGCACCAATGTCTGCCCGGGGGGTGTGGCGACGGATTTCGCCATGGGACGCGGCCGTTATGCGGGCATGCCGGAACTGGACGGGATGATGACCTCGGAGGACGTCGCCGAGATGGTGCTCTTCGTGCTCACCCGTCCCCGCAACCACCGGATTCTCGAAGTGGCGATGCGGCCGGTGACCGAGACCTCCTGGGGATAGGCGACCTCAGGTTTTGTTGGTCGTCCAGATCCGCTGATTCACCTGGTTCTCGAGCAATTCCTGACGCCCTGAGGTGGGCGTCGGATCGATCTCACCGGAGGCAACCTTCTCCTCCAGCCCTGCCAGGTTGACCTCGCCTGCCAGGATCGAAGCGCCAATCCCTTGGGTCCACCCGGCGTAGCGGTTTGTGCGCGGGCCCTCCAGAGTCTTGTTCTCGATCATGTCGGCGGCGACCAGCAGCGCCCGGGCGAGGGTGTCGATCCCGCCGATGTGGCCGTGGAACAGGTCGGTCCGATCCATGCTCTGACGGCGCAGTTTGGCGTCGAAGTTGAATCCCCCCGTGGTGAACCCGCCGCTGCTGATGATCTCGTAGAGCGCGAGGGCGAGCTCGTCCACCGAGTTGGGGAACTGGTCGGTGTCCCAACCGTTCTGATAGTCGCCGCGGTTGGCGTCGATGCTGCCAAAGATGCCGTTGGCGGTGGCATAGGCCACCTCGTGATGGAAGCTGTGACCGGCCAGGGTGGCGTGGTTGGCCTCGATGTTGACCCGGTATTCGCCGTCGAGACCGTGGCGAACCAGGAAGCCGTGGACGGTTGCGCAGTCGTAGTCGTATTGGTGCTTGGTCGGCTCCTGGGGCTTGGGCTCGATGAGAAGGGTTCCTGTGAAGCCGATCCGGTGCTTGTGCTCGGCCACCATCTCCAGGAACCGCGCAAACTGGGTCTCCTCCCGAGCCAGGTCGGTGTTGAGCAGGGTCTCATACCCCTCCCTCCCGCCCCAGAGCACGTAGTTGGCGCCACCAAGCCGGTGGGTCGCCTCGAGCATCAGCTTCACCTGCGCTGCGGCATAGGCGAATACATCCGGATCAGGGTTGGTGGCCGCCCCGGCGGCGTATCGAGGATGGCTGAAGAGGTTGGCGGTTCCCCACAACAGGCCAAGGCCCGTCCGCGACATGTGCCCCTCGATCTGGTCGATCACCGTCTCCAGATTCGACCTGGTCTCCTTGAACGAAGCGCCCTCCGGGGCCACGTCGCGGTCGTGGAAACAGAAATAGGGGATCCCGAGCTTGGAGAGGAACTCGAAGGCGGCTTCGACCTTGCTCGCTGCTGCCTGCCATCGGGTCGACGTCGGAGCCGAGCCACGGTCGATCGAATGTCGCCCATCCCGAACACGTCGGAGCCTGGCCAATTGAACGAGTGCCACAGGCAGACAGCGATTCGCAGATGGTCCTCCATCCGCTTGCCGAGAACCATCCGATCGGGCTCGTAGACCTTGAAAGAGAGCGGTTCTGTCGAATCGAGACCGCCGAACGGAATCGGACCGGTCACCTCGGTGAAAAAGTCGTTGCCCACGCCAGACCTTTCGAACTCGATGGAAGGTGGGCGAGCCTATCACGCACGGGCAATCGCCCTACCCGATGGGTCGACGCCGTCTCGAGGTGATGACGCCGGTGTCAAAGCCACCGAGATGGAGCCCTCCGGCGAAACGAGCGTGCTCGATCTTCAGACAGCGGTCCTGGACGACTTTGAGACCGGCGTCGACTGCCTTGCGGGCTGCCTCGTCGTGGCGCAGCCCGAGTTGAAGCCAAACGACTTTGGCTCCCACCTCGATGGCCTCGTCGACCACGGCGGGTATCTCCGAATGTTTGCGGAAGACGTCGACGATGTCGGGCGGCTCGGGCAGGTCCCGAAGCGAGGGGTAGGACTTCAGACCGAGCACCTCGTCGTACATCGGATTCACCGGGTAGGTGATGAAATCGGTGCGGACCAGATAACTGGCGACGAAGTTGGAGGAGCGGATGGGGTTGGCGGACACCCCGACCAGCGCCACGGTGCGTGCTCCGAGGATGATTCGAAGCCGGTCCCTTGCCTCAGGATCGGTGAGGGTCACGTGGAGGCCACCAGCGCTCGATCGAGATCCCAGAGGATGTCCTCGATGTCCTCGATGCCGACGGAGATTCGGATCATGTCGTCGCCGACACCGGCTCGTTCCCGTTCGGCGACGGGTACCTGCTGGTGGGTTGTCGACGCGGGGTGGATGACCAGGGTCTTCGCATCACCCACGTTGGCCAGGTGCGATGCCAGCTCGACGGTCTCGATGAAGCGGACGCCGGCCGGCAACCCGCCGCGAAGCCCGAAAGTGAACACCGCCCCGGGCCCTTTGGGTAGATACCGCTTGGCGAGTTCCGTCCATGGGTTGTCATCGAATATCGGGAAGTTGACCCACGCCACCTCCTCCCGGCTGCGCAGGAACTCGGCGACCGCTTTGGCATTCTCGACGTGGCGCTGCATGCGAAGGGAGAGCGTCTCGACACCAAGCAGCAGGATGAAGGCGTTGAAGGGGGATAGCGAGGCTCCGATGTCACGGAGCAGTTCGACCCGGGCCCGGGTCAAATAGGCGTACTCACGGAAGTTCTCCCAGAAGCGGAGGTCGTGATAGGCGGGTGATGGCTCGACCAGGGTCGGGAACTTGCCGTTGTCGAATGGGAAGCGACCGCTCTCCACGATCACTCCGGCGATAACGGCACCATGGCCGCCGAGGAACTTGGTGGCGGAGTGAACGACGATGTCCGCCCCATGCTCGATGGGCCGGCAGAGATAGGGAGTGGCGAAGGTGTTGTCCACCACCAGCGGCACTCCGTTGTCGTGGGCCAGGGTGGCGATCGTCTCGATGTCGAGAATGTCGGCGCCGGGATTGCCGACCGTCTCGGCATAGAGCAATTTCGTCTTGTCGGTGATGGCGGCTCGCACTGCGTCGAGGTCGCCGAAGTCGACGAAGGTCACGTCGACGCCCATGCGCCGGAGCGTCACGTCGAACTGGGTGTAGGTCCCGCCGTACAGCGATCGCGAGGCCACGAGTTCATCACCCTGCTGGCACAGAGCCAGGATCGAGATGAGCTGGGCCGCCTGTCCGGAGGCGGTCGCCACCGCCCCCAAACCGCCCTCGAGCGAAGCCATTCGCTCCTCGAATGCCGCCGTGGTGGGGTTGCCAATCCGGGTGTAGATGTTCCCGTAGTTCTGCAACGCGAACAGGTCCGCAGCGTGCTGCACATCGTCGAAGACGAACGATGTTGTTGCGTAGATGGGCATCGCCCGGGCGCCGGTCTCAGGATCAGGGCGCTGACCGGCGTGGACGGCTCTCGTCGTGAAACCGAACTCGTGGTCTTTCATCGAATCCATGTTGGCACCTGCAGCGACGTCATCAGCCGCCGTATTCCTCGGCCGAGACCGGTCTCGACTCCCAGAGGGTCGCTCCGCCGGTCGTGAGCGAGAGGTGGCTCATCGGTGAGTCCGGTGCTGCGCCATGCCAATGAAGCTCGCCAGGCTTCGAATAGATGACGTCACCCGGAGAGAAGGAGACGATCTCCCCGGTCTCCGTTCCTCCCCTCCCATTCCCCGACGTGACGTAGAGGACCTGGCCTTCGGGATGAGAGTGCCAGTGAGTACGAGCTCCGGGCTCGAAGGTGACCGTGATCGCATTGAGGACCCGGTCCTCACCCTGGGAAAGAACCCCCATCCACGCCTTCCCGGTGAAGTGCTCTGCGGGTTGCGGATTCCATTCGACGGCGCCCGAAGTGATGTGGTCCATGGGGCGAGAGGTTATCCATGGCAACGCACCCAACCGTCATTGGTTCTGAGCGACTTCAGCGCCGACTCACAGCCCGCACCCAGCTGCCGGCCGGATGATCGACCTGGCATCTGATGAAAGGAGTAGAGATGCACACGCAAAGCAAGACGGTCAAGACGCTGGCCGCATCGGCGGCTCTGATCGCCAGCCTCGGTCTCGGGGCGGTACTGGGATCACCTGGGGTGGCTCAGGCGCAAGAGGAGACGACCACCACGATGGTCAACGACTCAACCGCCGCCACGACGGATACCACGGTGGCCACCGACGACACGGCGACCACCGACGACACGACCGGCTCGGCCGCGGCTGATCACAACTGCGACGACGCGGCGGCCAACGCCGATACGACTGCAACGACTGCCACCACCTGACCGACAGCGCACCGTAATTGCGGCCCACAGGGATCACATACGAACTCTGCGGGCCGCAATTACGGGCGGGGGGCCCCGGTGGTCCGGGTGCGGACCCGATACAGAGAGGTCGTGGCGGTCATGAAGAGATCGGTCCCGTCCGGTCCGCCAAAGACACAGTTGCTGGTCACTTCGGGAATCGGAATCTTCCCGATCCGATTGCCTTCCTCGGTCAGGACATGGATCCCGTCTCCGGCGCTGGTGAACACATGGCCCGTTCGGTCCACACGGAATCCGTCCGGTAGTCCCGGGGTGATCTCGGCGAACACCCGGGGATTGTGCAGCTCGGAACCGTTCTCGACATCGAAAGCCATGATGTGATGATTGCCCGCCGGATCGACCGCCCCCGAGCTGTCAGATATATAGAGGACAGACTCGTCAACCGAGAACGCCAGCCCGTTGGGATGCACCAGGAGGTCGGTGACGATGGTCGTGTCCCCGGTCGCAGGGTCGAACCGGAACACGTAGCAACCCGGCAAGTCGGGCTCGGCGGCATGGCCCTCCTCGCTGGTGAGGATCCCGTAGGGCGGATCGCTGAACCAAATGCTGCCGTCTGACTTGACCACCACGTCGTTCGGGGAGTTGAGCCTCGCTCCCTGATAGGTCGAAACCAATGGTGTGATGGTCCCATCGTGCTCGACCCGCTCGATACGGCGGTGACCCTGGGAGCAGACCACCACCCTTCCCTCGAGGTCCAGCGTCCGGCCATTGGTGAACTCGACATCGGTTTGCTCGACTTCCACTCCGGCGGCTTCGGTCCAACGCATGATCCGATTTCTTCGCACGTCGCTCCAGATCACGGCCTCGTGGTCCGGTAGCCACGCAGGGCCCTCGGCCCAGACGCAGTCGCCGCCCAGACGCTCGACTGTGACTGTGGGGTCGATCAACTCCTCGAAGGAGTGATCCTCGATGATTGGGGTCGACATGGTCGACTTATCCTGGCAGGGCCGAACGGATGGATGGCCATTGAAAAAGGTTCGAATCGGAGCCCAACTGCACCCTCAACACGGCGGTTATCAGGGTCTGCGCCATGCAGTGAGCACGGCCGAGGAGCTGGGGTTCGATCTCGTCTACAACTGGGATCACTTCTTCCCCCTCTACGGCGAACGGGACGGAGCCCATTTCGAGTGTTGGACCATGCTCGCCGCATGGGCGGAGCAGACCTCATCGATCGAGATCGGCGCCCTCGTCACCTGCAATTCCTACCGGAACCCGGATCTCCTGGCGGACATGGCTCGCACCGTCGACCACATCTCCGGGGGCCGACTGGTCTTCGGAATCGGCGCCGGTTGGTTCCGACGCGACTACACCGAGTACGGATTCGAGTTCGGCACGGACGGCTCCCGTTTGGATGACCTCGCGATCGCCCTCCCCAGGATCAGGCGTCGATGGGAGAAGCTGAACCCGGGGCCGTTGCGACGACCCCCGATACTCGTCGGGGGCACCGGCGAACGAAAGACCTTGCGGATGGTGGCCGAGCACGCCGATGGATGGCACGCCGGGTTTCCCGAGCACCCATCTGAGTTGGAGCCGAAGGTCGCTGCCCTTCTCGGATGGTGTGACAGGGTGGGCCGCGACCCGCACCAGATCGAGTGGGGAATCGGTCTCGAGCCCGAGGACAAAGAGCGGGTTCTGGCCCAGGATGCCGAGACCTATCTCGAAATGGGGTTCACCCAGTTCACTCTCGGCTACCAGGGGCCGAACTGGAACGTTGAAGATGCCGGAGAGTGGTTGGCGTGGCGTGACGAGAAGAACCGGGCTCCGTTAGCTGACAGCCCTGACGTGGGCTGACTCTCGTTTTCCGGGGTTCAAAGTGTCCCGGAGACGACTAATTCATTGTGCATCCTGACGTGCCGTACCCGCGCGCCTTGGGGTACACTCGGGAGCCTGCGGCGAGTTCCTGGGAAGACCTCAGTGATCTGCGCTGCGGTGCGGCCAAACGGTCGCCAGCAAAAATCGGGCGAGCCCCGATTCAGTTGAAAGCAGGAAGGAAATCAATGAAGAGAATGAGCAATCGTCCGCGATGGCTCCTCCTGTTGTTCGTGTTCGCACTGGTCGTAGCGGCCTGTGCGGGAGACACCACCAGCAGCACGACAACCAGTGCTCCGGCGGCGGAAACGACAACGACGGTGGCTGGCGCAACCACCACCACGGGGGTCCCATCCACGTCGGCGATGACCATCACCTATGACATCAGCCCTGATGCCGTATGGAGCGATGGGACACCGATCACGGCGGCGGACTTCATCTGTACGTACAACGCGACAATGAAGACTCCTGGGTCGCTCTCGACCGTCGGCTACGACCAGATGATTTCGGTCGAGCAGGGTGCGAGTGACAAGCAGGTCGTAGTCGAGTTCTCGACCGTGTATGCGCCGTACAAGGGCCTGTTCAATGCAATCATCCCCGCGAGTGCGGTGGCCGACTGCAACGACGTCTCCGCGGACTTCTTGGACAGCGCACCGTTGTCGGGTCGCCCCTGGATGATGGAGTCCTGGAGTCTGGATCAGGCGATCCTGGTGCCTAACCCGGCCTACTGGGGCGATGACAAGCCATTGGCAACCCGTCTGGTGCAGGTCCCGAGAACCGATGATGGTGGCATTGCTGCCCTGGGAGCTGGTGAAGTCGACTTCATCTTCCCACAGGCTTTCGCCGGCATCACCGATGCTCTCGCCGGAGACAACATCAAGTACGTGCCTGGCTATGGCACCAACTATGAGGGTCTGTACTTCCAGCAGGGATCTCTCCACAACGGCCCGTTCGCGGATCCGGTGTTCAGAGAGGCCTTCTCCAAGTCGGTCGACCGGGATCTGATCCTGGCCAACATCTACGATCCGATCTTCCCCGGTGCTCCACTGCTGCAGTGTGGGCTCTGGGTGCCGACCGTGGGTCCGTGGTGTGACAACACGCAGTTCGCGGACAGCTTCGATCCCGAGGGCGCTGCTGCGCTCCTCACGGACGCCGGCTGGGTCAAGAACGCGGATGGCTTCTGGGCCTTGGACGAAGTGGTTCCGACGATCAAGTGGATGGTCAATGAGCCGAACCCGCGGCGTGCCGCGACCCAGGCTCTGATGATCCCCGAGTTCGCCAAGCAAGGGTTCAACGTCGTCACCGACAACGGTGACGCCGCCTCCGTGTTCCAGCAGCGGCTTCCCGCTGGTGAATACGACCTGGGGATGTACATCAATACGGCGTCTCCGGACCCGAGCGTCACCGGCATCATGTCCTGTGATGCGGTCCCGAGCCCGGATAACGAGAACCGGGGTCAGAACTCCGTGTTCTGGTGCAACGAGGACGCAAGCGCCCTCATGGCCCAGTCCGACACCACTATCGACGAGACAGCGCGAGCCGACCTGATTCATCAGATTGGCCAGGCTCTGGTCGACGATCATGTGATGTTGCCGTTGTTCCAGTTCCCGAACATCGCCGCTTGGCGTACGGATCGGATCGAGGGCGACGCCCCCGGGGTAGATGCCTCCAACTACCGCGCTTTCAATAACAGCTCTCAGCTGTGGAAGTCGCTGTCGGACACCAACGAGCTCATCGTTGGCGCCGAGCAATGGCCCGCTTGCATCAACCCGATCACGGAATGCGCCAACTCATCGTGGATGGTGTGGACTGCAATGTTCCCGATCTACCCGGCCGTTTGGGACACCACGGCCGATGGGAACTTCGCTCTCACCAACCTGATGGCGAGCGACCCCGTAGTGACGGTCAACGAGTAAATCAACTAGCTTGTTTGGGGTGCCCGCTCGTCGGGCACCCCAAACCCGTACTGATAGACAATCGGAGGGACGAGGCAGATGGCAAGGTTCATCGCCCTTAGGGCCTTATGGGCCATCCCTGTGCTTCTCATCGTCACATTTCTGACGTTTTGGGCAGTGAAATCAGCCACCGATCCGGTGGCGAGCTACGTGCGGATCAACGTCCATGCCACTCCGGAGATGATCCAGGAGTACAAGGAAGTTCATGGTCTGATCGGGTCTACTCCCGAGCAATACGTCCGCTGGCTGAAGAATTTTGTCACCCTGAATTGGGGCAATTCGATCAAGGGAAATCGTCCGGTGTGGCCCGACCTCAAGGCGGCCATGGTCAACAGCCTGATTCTCGGCCTCACTGCCAGTTTCGTCGGCATCACGATTGGCCTCAGCATCGGCATCATCTCTGCCTTGCGCCAGTATTCGAAGTTTGACACCGCAGCCACTGGAGCCGCCTTCGTCGGGATATCAATCCCGCCCTTCGTGTCGGCGGTGCTGCTTCAAGTCTTCTTTGCGATCATGATCACTGAGTGGCTGCATCTCGATCAGCCATTCTTACCCGTGGCCGGGATCTATCCCCCCGGCCATGTCGGATTCGACCTCGGGTTGCGGATGAAACACATGATCCTCCCGGTGACTGTGGTCGCCATTCAAATCATTGCGGTCTATAGCCGGTATATGCGCGCCTCACTGCTCGACGTCAAAGAGTCCGACTACATGCGCACTGCCAGGGCCAAGGGAATATCGGAGCGCAAAGTGATCACCCACCATGCCCTGCGCAACGCCATGATCCCGGTGGTGACGGTGGCGGCAATCGATATCGGGGCCATCATCGGTGGTCTCATCATCACCGAGCGCATCTTCGAGGTCCGAGGCACCGGCGACTACCTCATTACCGCCCTGGGTAACGGAGACTTCCCTCAGATCATGCCGCTGATGTTCATCATCGTCAGCTCGGTGATCATCTTCAACCTGGTGGCCGACATTGCGTACGCCTGGCTGGACCCGAGGATTCGCCTTGGTTGACATCGCCGCGCCCCGGCCCGACACCACGGTGGTCCCGGGACTGGACGAGCTCGAAGGCATACCCGTAGAGTCGAAATCCCCACGGCAACTTGCGATACGCCGTTATCGCCGCCATCGGGCAGCGATGATCTCCAGCGTCGTATTGCTGATCATCACCTTGGCCTGTGTGTTTGCAACCTGGGTCGCACCCTATGGCGAGAATGAGGCGATCAAGTCCGCCGATGGCGGACTTCGCAACGAGATCTTGGTCCCACCCAACTCACAGTTCTGGTTCGGGACCGACTCTATTGGGAGGGACCTCTACTCGCGGGTCCTATACGGAGGAAGAGTCTCCCTCTTCGTTGGGCTCGCCAGCGCCATCTCGGCTGGCATCATCGGCACTGCGATAGGTTCATTCGCCGGTTTCCGGGGAGGGAGGATCGACAATTCGCTGATGCGATTCACCGACCTCTTCATCGGGCTTCCCCTGCTGGTGATCCTGATCATCATGCGCCTTCTCCCCGAGAAACAGCCGTGGGCGGCGTCGGTGCTCGGTGAACCGGGGTCGAAACGCCTGATGGTGACGCTGATCACGCTTGTGTCCTGGACGGCCACCGCCCGAATCGTGCGCGGGGTCGTCTTGAGCCTGAAGGAGAAGGAGTTCGTCGAAGCCGCCCGGGCGGTCGGTGCCAGTGACCGGCGAATCATCACAAAGCATCTGGTCCCCAACACCATCGGCCCCATCGTGGTCTCGATGACTTTCATCGTGGCCGGTGCCATCGCCCTCGAATCAACACTGTCGTTCTTCGGATTCGGGCTGGATCCAACCCAATCTTCGTGGGGCAACCTTCTCTCGGACGCGGGGACGGCAGTCATCACCGGCAAGTGGTGGCTGGTGTTCTTCCCGGCCATGGTGTTGCTGATCACGATCCTCTGCATCAACTTCATGGGTGACGGGCTCCGTGATGCGCTTGATCCGAAGCAGGAGCAAAGGACCACTGGGTGACCGAGCCGGTCCTCTCGGTCCGCGACCTACACGTATCATTCCCCACACAGGAGGGGTTGGTGCAGGCGGTTCGGGGTGTCAGCTTCGACATCGCCGAGCACGAGCTCCTGGGAGTCGTGGGGGAGTCAGGATCGGGTAAGTCGGTCACGTTTCTGGCGGTAATGGGCCTTCTTCCCAAGTCGGCGATTGTCACCGGCTCGATCAAGGTTGCCGGTCAGGAGCTAGTGGGCCGGCCGCCCGACGAGGTTCGCAGGGTGCGCGGCAAGCAGGTCGCCATGATCTTCCAGGACCCACTGACCGCACTCAACCCGGTGCACCGGGTGGGGGCCCAGGTCGTCGAGATGATCCTTGCCCATCAGGAGATTTCCAAAGACGCGGCAGATGCCAAGGCGGTGGAACTGCTCGATCTCGTGGGGATCCCCCAGCCGGACGTTCGAGCCCGTCAGTTCCCCCACGAGTTCTCCGGCGGTATGCGGCAAAGGGTTGTGATCGCGATGGCGATCGCCAACTCACCGGAGATCCTGATTGCCGACGAGCCAACAACAGCTCTCGACACCACGGTGCAGGCCCAGATCCTCGACGTGATTCAAAACGTGCAACACGAGTTGGGCGCCGCAGTCGCATTCATCACCCACGACCTTGGTGTGGTGGCTCGAATCGCGGACCGGGTGCAGGTGATGTATGCCGGCCGCGTAACCGAGCGCGGCGAGGCCCACGACATCTTCCTGCGTCCGACCCATCCCTACACCCGCGGGCTCCTGACCTCGTTGCCGGATGCCAATATCGACCGGCTGATTCCGATTCCCGGAGCCCCACCGAACATGATGCGGCCCCCAAGTGGGTGTGCCTTTCGCATCCGCTGCACCTACGCCCTCGACATCTGCGCCGGGGAGATCCCGGACCTCAGGCCTTTTGGCTCTATCGAGACGGCCTGTATCCGGGTCGAGGAGATTGCCGCGGAGGTGAGCGCTTGAGCGATCCACTTCTCGAGGTAACTGATCTGTTCAAGCTCTTCGAGGTCCGTCAGAGCGTGGGAACCAAGGTCATCAAGCAGACTGTCCACGCGGTGTCCGGTGTTTCCTTCAGTCTGGACCCAGGGGAGACCCTGGGGCTGGTGGGCGAATCCGGCTCGGGAAAGTCGACGGTCGGCAGGTGCATTCTCCGCCTTCTCGAGCCGACTTCTGGGTCGATCCGATTCCGCGGCCAGGAGATGACCACATTGGGCCGCGAAGACATGCGTGAGCTCCGCTCGGAGATGCAGATCGTCTTCCAGGATCCATATGCCTCGCTCGACCCTCGGATGACGATTGGTTCGGCAATCGCCGAGCCGCTTGAAGTGCACAAGGTGCATGGTGACCATCGGGCAATCGTCGGCGAGCTCCTCGAGTTGGTTGGGCTGTCGCCCGATCATGCGACGAGGTTTCCCCATGAGTTCTCTGGCGGGCAGCGGCAGCGAATCGGGATCGCCAGGGCCCTGAGTCTTCGACCTTCGCTGATCATCCTCGACGAGCCAGTCTCGGCTCTCGACGTCTCGATCCAGGCCGGCATCCTCAACCTCCTCGAGGATCTGCAGAAGGAGCTCAGCCTTTCGTACCTGTTCATTGCCCACGACCTGTCGGTGGTGAGGCACATCAGCGATCGCATCGCTGTGATGTACCTGGGCAAGCTGATGGAGGTGGGCGACCACAAAGATGTCTACGACCGGTCGATTCACCCGTACACCCAGTCGTTGTTGTCGGCGGTCCCGATCCCTGATCCCACGATCGAACGCACACGGCACCGGATCGTTCTCGAGGGGGACCTGCCGAGCCCGACCAACCCGCCTTCAGGTTGTGTGTTCCGCACCCGCTGCCCGATCGCATTCGATCTGTGCGCCGAGGAAGTGCCCGAATTGCGCGCCCACTCGAAGGACCACCTGGCGGCCTGTCATGCTCCCCTGCTCCCCGGCCAGTCGCTGGCCGAGGTGGTGGCCTCCAGAACACCGGTCACCAGCGCGGTCGCCGAGGAGTAGTCAGCGGGTGGAGAACCGGTACTCAGTGGTCTGGCGGTAGGTGTCGCCTGGCTCGAGGAGCACGGTCGGGTACTCGGGGTGGTGCAGTGAATCCGGGAAATGCTGTGCTTCGAGGCAGATCCCGCCCCGTGTCGGATACAGGACTCCGCCCTTCCCCACCGTCGGTGTCATGTGGCCGCCGGAATAGACCTGCACTCCGGGCTCCGTCGTATGCAGCTCCATTGCCACACCGTTGGACGGATTTTCCAGAACAGCGGCCCTGCGCAACGTCCCGTCCCACTCCGAGAGCACGAAGTTGTGGTCGAGACCCTTCGTTGGTGCGGCGACCAATGAGTCGGCTCGGAGACCGACCTCTGTCGGCGACCGAAAATCGAGAGGTGTCGCGTCGACGGCCTGGTGGGGGCCGAGCGGGATCAGCTTGTCGTCGGTGGGGGTGTATCGATCGGCAAACATCGTGAGAAGGTGGTGGTCGACCGGTTGTCCGCTATCGCTGCCGGCGAGGTTCCAATAGGTGTGGTGGACGAGGTTGACCGGCGTGAGTCGATCGGTGATCGCCTGGAAGTCGATGCGGAGCCCGCCGTCCACGGTCAATTTGTAGGTGACGCCAACGTCGAGATTACCGGGATAACCCTCTTCGAGGTGAGGACTGATACGGGAGAAGGAGACGGATGCACTCCTCAGTGTCGACCTCGCCGACTTCCCAGAGCACTTGGTCGAAACTGCGAACGGCGCCGCCGTGGAGGTGATTGGCACCATCGTTGGCGGCCAGCGAGTAACTGACGCCGTCGAGGGTGAAGCTCGCATCGGCGGTCCGATTGGCGACACGACCAACGGTGGCTCCGAAATAGAGGTTCTTGTGGTTCTCGTATTCGGCGATGGTGTCGAAGCCGAGGGCGACATCGACGGTCCGACCCTCGGCGTCCGGGACCATCAACCTGGTGAGCCGGGCCCCATAGCTGCTCAGTTCGGCGCGAAGCCCGGTCGGGCCGATCAGTTGGACCTTTTTCGCGGACCGCTCCTCGCTCAGCTTCATGCCTCGAATGAGTCAGTCGGACAGCGGTCATCGACGCCGGCATCGGCCCCTGTTCGCTCGTACGAGTACGAACAGTCCGGGGATCCGATCGTCACCTCGAGGATCAAGTTGTCGGTGTCGAAGACATAGTCTCCGGCGCCGTTCAGCACCAGCCCATCAGCCAGGGCACAGTCGACCAGTTCGAAGTGGTAGCCCAAGTCGGTCGCGACGAAGGAGACACTGCCGCCAAGGTTGCACCCGGCCCCGGAGTCATCGACGCCGTCCCAGTAGTAATACTCCGGCATGTAGGTGATCTCCCAATCCACAGCGTCAAACATCGTTTCGGCGTCCTCGAATTCGTCGATCGATGCCGGCATAAGGGGGAGATAGCTGTCGGCGACGACGCCCTCGCAGGTGGAGACCGACGGCTTGGTCCCATCCAGGATGAACGCGGTGGTGTCCTCGTCGGGGCACGGGTTGCCCCGACCGAATATCACGTGAGGGCCTCCCCCCTGCGTCATCAGAAAGCCGTCGTCGAGCCTGGTCCACACCGAGACCCCGTTCGAGAACGGAGTCGCCGGGTCAGCGGTGGCTCCGAGGACCATCGTCGGCGTTCCCTCGGCGGCGAGAGGCTCAGGTCGCTCAACGATGGTGCTCCGATCCGGCCAATAGGCACAAGGAAGGTCCCCGTAGAAGATCGAGCCCAGGCGCAGGTTGTTGAAATCAGCCCCAGCTTCAAAGAAGGAGTCGACAACTTCCTGAGCGCTGTCACCGGGGAAGGCGTAGTCCTGGCATTCCACGGAGTAGTAGATGGCGTCCGACCACGAGGGGTCCTCGATGATGCTCTCGTCGAGGGGGTCGGTGCCCAGGTTGGGATAGAGCAGGCGCAACAAGGGAACCAGGTCCCCCCTATCCGACTGGGCCGCCAGGGCCCGGTTGAACAGCATCCGATCGCCTTCGCTGTACATCTGGCCGCTGGCGACGACTTCGAGATCGGTGAGACTGAAGGCACGCTCCGCGGTCGTGCCGTCGGCGATCGGGAAGTCGACGATCAGCGGGCCCTCGGAGAGCAGTGCGGCAAGGGTGTCGTACGCGGTGCCCGGGTCCTCTGCCATGTCGGCGAGACACGAGTCGTCGGCCTCGCAGGAGTTGAAGGTCGACTGAAGGGTCTGGCCGAACGCCGTCGCCTGCTGTCCATAGAAGGTGAATCCGTCCAAGGTCAGATCGACTGTCCCGTCCAGCAGCAGTCGATCGAGGTGCTCGCCGTGGGCGGCGGCGTAGGTCTGGGCCAGCTGCGTCCCGTAGCTCTCTCCATATAGGACGAATTGATCGAAGCCGAACGTCTGGCGGAACACCTCCAAGTCCTCCACCACCTGGGCCGTGCCGAGGAAAGGCAGCGATTCCGGGTCACCCATTTCGGTGACGCAGGCCGAGGCGAAGCTTTCCGCGGTGGCCGCCATGGACTCCTGACCTTCCTCGGTCGTGGGATCGGCATCACCCAGGTACAGATCCAGAGCCGCCTGGGGGCAGGTCAGCCCGCCCGACATCCCGACACCTCTCTGGTCGAAGAACACGATGTCGAACTGCTCGGGGATGGCCGCGTCGAGGGCCGAGGTGTAGGAGTCGGCCGACATGATCCCGGCAGTTCCCGGCCCTCCGGTGGCGGTGACGAATGCGCCCTTGCTTTCGCCGGTGGCCGGCAGGATTGCAAAGGTCACATCGATGGTCCGATCATCGGAGCTGTCGAAGTGGTCGAGAGGCATCTCGATGGTCACGCAGGTGAAGTCCGAGTCAGGGCAGGGCGAGCCTCCGAGGGCCTCGATCACCTCCGGGGTCGACCCGGCGAGCGGCTCTTTGACAGCCGACTGGCTGGTACAGGCAGCGACTGCGAGAAACAGCAGAATTGCCAGTGATTGCTTCACGATCGAGAGGGTAGGCGGCGAGGTCCGCGGTTGATGTTGGCCGGTCAATGCTTGATCTCGACCCCACCGAACAGGATTGTGGCGTGGACTTCGAGGGTCGGGGCATCGGGGTCTATCCGTTCCTTGGCGGTTACGTTCTCGAACCCACCGAAGATCGGGAATCCGCGAGTAACGACATGCCACCCTTCGGGAACCGAGACTTCCACCCCTCCGAAGACCGCAAAGACATCGAGGGCGGCACCCGCGGCGGGCTTCGCATCGTGAAGGTCGATCTCGGCTCCTCCAAAAATGGCCCCGACATTGCCACCTTTGAAGTTTGCGGAGTGGGACGCGATCTCGGTCCCCGAGAAGATGTTGAAGCTCGAAATTCGATCACTGTCGGAGATTTCTCGACCCGGCCGGATCCTCCCGAATATCACGAACACACCGATCATGATGAGTAGGGCGGGGATGACGAGATCCAGCGAGTCGACAACGCCAAGCGTTCTCAGCAGGAGGGCGGTGCCGATCACGACGACGATCAGGGGAATCTGCCAGTGACGGGGATTGGCGACCAGTGCCAGGAGCCCGGCGATGATCAGGACCAATGGCCACCAAGTGCTGATCACGTCCCCGGCATCAAGCACGCCTACATTGTCGAGGAGCAGCAGCACGCCGACCGCGACCACCAGCGACCCAAAGAAGACCCGAGCCCAGTTCATGCTTGCCACCTCATGCTTCCTGATCGGCCCCTCTCGTCCCCAGCTCGTGATCAAGTAGGAAGATTGCGCCCGAGTCGCCACCCGCCAGCCTGAGCCGATCGAGGATGGTCTGCACCATTGACTCCTCTTCGTTCTGTTCGGCGATAAAAGTCTGTAGGAAGGGGAAGCTCGCCAGGTCACCCCGGTCGGAGGCGAGACGGTAAAGCGAGTGGATGGCCTCGGTCACAGAGCGCTCCTGATCGAGTGCTGCCTCGAATGCCTCCTCTGGCCCGGTGAAATCAGACCGCGGTGCAGGGACGTCGCCGAGGTGCACCGTGTTCCCGCGATCGACGATGAAGTCGAAGAAGCGATCCGCATGGACTCGCTCCTCGCCTGCCTGGGCTCGCATCCACCCACTCATACCCACCAGGTTGCGGTTGGCGAAGAACGCCGCCATCTGCAGGTAGGCAGTGGCCGAGGTCAACTCCATGGTGACCTGACGGTTGAAGGCGGCTTCCAGATCTTCGGGCATGCGCATCTGAGGCTCCTTGGGCTTGTCGGGGACATCGTATAGGCGCCTAATGACGTCTAGCTTCAGGTACGCGGTCAGCATTCCTAGGGCCACATGGCCCCTCCTTTTCACTCTCTGTTCACTTATCAATTGCCTTGTTTCCCGGTACACCTGCCTTGTGCGCATTTTGGTGGCCGAGGATGACCCTGTGGTTGGAGACACCTTCGAGGAGGCTCTCCGGGCCACTCATAACTCGGTGTTTCGAGCGACGGGTGTCGCGGACACGATTGGGCGCCTCGGTGACGGAGAGGTCGAAGTGGCACTCCTCGACGTCCAACTCATGGACGGCACTGCGTGGGACGTGCTCGATCGCATTCCCAGCCCCCATCCTCCGTTTCGGGTGGCCCTGATCACAGCGGTCGACGTGGCCCCTCCGCAACGTTGGGCTCATCTGCCGGTGTTCCGCAAGCCGCTAGACCATCAGGGCCTTCTCCACGCCGTGGCTGAGGCTGTGCCGTTTGGGAGATCCCAACCCGACGATGCCAGCGAACCGTCGAGGCGAAACTGGATCGAGCGCCTCCTTCTTGCGGACGAGCCCTCCTGGGCGGTTTCGGTGGCGGTCAGCCTTGCGGCGATAGCGGTCGTGACGTTGCTGATGATCCCGATTCGTGAGGAGGCGTTTGGGGCTATCAGCGCCGGCTACACCGTGGTCGTCCTTCTCATCGCCGCCTACGCCGGAATGGCCGTGGGGTTGGGCGGGGCACTCATCGCCTTTCTCGCATACAACTTCTTCACGGTGCCCCCCTATTACACGTTCGAAATTGCCTCCGCTCCGCTGGTCCTCAACCTGGCGGCCTTCTTTGCCGCGGCGGTGATTGGGGCAATTCTGATCGGAACCGGGCGGACCCTCGCCCGCAGGCAAACCAGTGACGCCGCACTGAGCCGGCTCCGCCTCCGACTCGTCTCACAGGCTCTCGACGTGCCCTCGAATGAGTTGATCGACGTGATCGCCCGTGTCGTTCGCGAAGCGATGCCGGATGGGACCTTCCTGGAGCTGATCGAGCCCGGGAAACAGATCCCGGATTGGGTACCGGCAGAGTCGGCGGACGTGGCTCGCGACGAGCGGCGAACCGTTGAAGCGCGATCAGACAACAGGCCGGTGTTGGTGCTACCCGTCGACGCTTCGGGTGTCCTCCTCGTTGCCAGCCCACCTGGCACCCGCATCACCGATCAGGATCGGAGGATTCTCGGCTTTGCGGCTTCCGAGCTGAGCCGGGTGTCCGAGCAAATGGAGCTGCTCAGGGCGGCTGAAGCGGCCGAAAAGCTCCAGGCTCGGGATGAGGCGAAGAACGCACTGTTGGCAGCGGTCAGCCATGACCTTCGGACCCCTCTGGCATCGATGAAGGTGGCGGTCACCACTGCCTTGGAGCCGACCCTCAACCTGACGGAAGCGCAACGCCACAAGTTGCTCGAGACCGTTGATGGGGAGGTCGATCGGTTGGATGGGATGATCGACCACCTGCTGGATCTATCGCGACTGGAGAGTGGCGCATTCCGGTTAAGCCAGGAGCATGTCGACGTCACCCACCTCGTCCGCGACGCTGCCGACCGAGTTCATCTCGCTTCCGGGAGGGAGATCCAGGTCGACTCAACCGGTATCGCAAGCGTCGACGGAGACCCGGTGCGCCTGCTCGAGGTGGTGACCAACCTCATCGACAACGCTGCCCGCTACTCCACTCCGGAAACTCCGATTCTTGTCACCATTCGTCCCGAGGAAGGCTCAGTGATCGTGGCCGTGACCGATCACGGTCCCGGAATGACTCGCGAGGAACAGGACAAACTCTTCAGGCCCTTCACTCGCGGCTCGAGGTCGGGCCCCGGAAGCGGGCTTGGCCTTGCCATCAGCCGGTCGATAGTCAACGCCCACGGCGGAAGTATCGAGGTGGTTTCCAGTCCTGGAACCGGAACGACGATGTCGGTGAGCATTCCAAGACGGGCAATCCATGAATGAGCCACGAAGTGTTCTTGTGGTCGAGGACGATCCGCGGTTTGGCTCGCTCCTCGTCGACGTCCTGTCTGCCGCGGGTCATCATGTCGAGCTTGCCTCAACCAGCGCTGCGGCCATCGCTGCCGTGCAAAATGCGACACCCGACGTGTTGTGTGTCGACATCGACCTCCCGGACGGGACCGGATGGGCTCTCCTGGATGAGCTCGATCGCTTGGCCATCGAGCCTTCGACCGTCGTGGTGACCTCTGCGGGCATGAGTGCCTCAACAATCAGACACCGGCCCGGGGCCTTCATCCTGCCCAAGCCGTTCCCGATCGACTCTCTGCTCCGTCTGGTCAACGGTGAGCAGCCGCCCGAGATCTAGTCAAGAAAGCGAACAAGAAATGGACGATCTGTTGGTTGCGCTCGTGTCCCTGGCCAGTGGACTGGTGTTGTGGGGCCTATATGAAGCCTGTCGGAGGGCCTGATGAGAGCCGGTGAATGGCTGCTGCTCATCGTGAGCCTGCTTACTGCCATCTTTCTGGTGATTGCCCTTTGGAAGCCGGAGAAATTCTGATGGGAACCGGCTTTTTCCTGCTGGCCTTCTACGTGGTGGTGGTCACCGCGCTGGCGATCCCACTCGGTCGTTATCTCGCCGCGGTCTATACCGGGACCAACCGCCGCAGCCAGCGTTGGTTCGGGTGGCTCGAAAACAGCATCTACCGGGTGCTTCGGGTTGACCCGACCAAAGAACACACCTGGAAGGCCTACGCCGGCGGCCTCCTCGCTTTCAATGCTGTCGGATTCGTCGTCCTCTACATTCTCTTGCGGACGCAGGGCTCGCTTCCGCTCAACCCTCAAGGTCTTCCTGGCGTTCCGCCGTGGATCGCCTTCAACACCGCGGTGAGTTTTGTAACCAACACCAACTGGCAGGCCTACGGCGGCGAATCGACGATGTCGTATCTGTCGCAGATGGCTGGGCTCTCGGTCCAAAACTTCGTGTCGGCAGCGGTCGGGATGGCAGCGGCGGCCGCCCTGATCAGAGGTATTGCCCGACGCAGCACCGATCGGATCGGCAACTTCTGGGTGGATCTGGTGCGGTCCAACCTCTACGTCCTGGTGCCGATTGCATTTGTGGTCGGATTGTTCTTCGTCAGCCAGGGGATGGTCCAGACCTTCGATCCGTACGTCGAAGCCACCACGGTCGAGGGCGCCGATCAGGTGATACCCCTGGGACCTGCCGCCAGCCAGATCGCGATCAAGGACATTGGCACCAACGGCGGCGGCTTCTTCAACGCCAACTCGGCACATCCGTTCGAGAACCCGACCCCCCTGTCTAACGGGGTCATCATCGTTGCGATGCTCGCCATCTCAGCTGGCTTCGTCTTCGCCTATGGGCGAATGGTGGGCCGACCCAAAGAGGGATATGCCATCTACGCCGCGATGACCCTGATCTTCGTCGTGATGACTGTGGGGGCGATCGTCAACGAGACCAATGCTGGGGCGGCCGAAGGCTCAGGGGCGGATATCACCGCCTCGGCTGATTCTCCGGGCGGGAACATGGAGGGCAAGGAGGTCCGTTTCGGGACGGCCGAGAGCGCGATCTACGCCTCAGTCACCACCAGCCTCTCCAACGGCTCGGTAAACGCCTCCCACGACTCGTTCACTCCGATGGGCGGTGCCGTCCCGATGGTCAACATCATGCTCGGCGAAGTGGTCTTCGGGGGAGTTGGTGTCGGGCTCAACGGGATGCTGGTCTTCGTGATCCTCACCGTGTTCATCGCCGGGTTGATGGTTGGCCGCACCCCGGAGTGGCTGGGCAAGAAGATCGAAGGCGGTGACGTCAAACTCGCTGTCGTGGCCACCATTGCTCCCCAGATGGCGGTCCTGATCCTTGCCGGCATCGCCGCCGGCACCTCGATCGGTCGAGCCGGTATCTACAACCCAGTTCCCCATGGCTGGTCGGAGATCCTCTATGGATTCACCTCCGGCGCCAACAACAACGGCTCTGCCTTTGGCGGGCTGGGGTCCGGTCAGACTTTCTACGCGATCACCGTTGGCATTGCGATGATCATTGGGCGGTTCTTCACGCTGATACCTGTCCTCGCATTGGCGGGCCGCTTGGCCAACCGCAAGGCGAGCGGAAACACCACCGAGGCCACCTTTCGAACCGATGGGCCCCTCTTCGTGGTGCTGCTCCTGGCGATCGTGGTCATCGTGGGAGCCCTCACCTATCTCCCCGCACTAGCGGTGGGGCCATTTGTGGAGGCCCTGAGCGGATGAGGTTCGAATACTTGAGATTTGGAGCGTTAACGCCGTGAGCAGTCAGTCCCAATCAGTTCGAAAGGTCCCAGGGCGATCGAGACGCGACCTGAGCACGCCGGGCGTATTCAAAGGAGAGTTGGTTCGCAGCGCGATCAGGGCCTCTTTCTTGAAGCTGAATCCCGCAAGTCTCTACAAGAACCCTGTCATGTTCACCGTCGAGATCGGGGCGGTGGTCACCACGATCATGGCGATCGTGCGTGCGATCGATGGAGATTCCGCCACACGAGTGGAATTCTCTCTCTGGATCACAGCGTGGCTCTGGTTCACGGTGCTGTTTGCCAATTTCGCCGAGGCCTTGGCCGAGGCCAGGGGCAAGGCTCAGGCCGAGAGTCTGCGGGCGACCAGGGCATCGACGTCGGCCCGCCGGGTTGTCAAAGGCGGATTCGAGACAGTCGACTCGACTGCGCTTAGGGCAGGAGATCTGGTCCGAATCGAAACCGGGGAGCTCATTCCCAGTGACGGAGAGGTGGTCGAGGGCGTGGCCTTCGTCAACGAGGCGGCGATCACCGGAGAATCGGCGCCGGTCCTCAAAGAGCCAGGCACCGACATCCACTCCTCGGTCACGGGTGGCACCACCTTGACCTCCGACTGGCTGGTGATCCGAATCACGGCCAACCCGGGTGAGACGTTTCTCGATCGAATGATTGCCCTCGTCGAGGGCGCCAATCGTCAGAAGACCCCCAACGAGATAGCGCTGTCGCTTCTCCTCACCGGTCTGACACTGGTTTTCCTGGTTGTGTGTGTGGCCCTGTTCCCGGTGACCACTCTGGTGACGCCTGAGAGCCCCGCCGATCCCGTGGTGTTGGTTGCACTGTTCGTCACCCTGATCCCGACCACCATCGGTGGCCTGTTGTCGGCGATCGGAATCGCCGGGATGGACCGGGTGACAAGGTTCAACGTTATGGCCACCTCTGGGAAGGCCGTTGAGGCGGCGGGCGACTGTGACACGTTGCTCCTGGACAAGACGGGGACGATCACTTTTGGCAACCGGCTGGCGTCGGCGTTTTGGCCCATAACCGGCGTATCAGAACGGGAGCTCGCTGAAGCGGCCGCCCGCACCTCATACGACGACGAAACACCGGAAGGCCGCTCAATAGTGGCGCTTGCCAGGGAAAAGGGCGTCATGGGGGAGTCTCTGCCTGGTGACGAGTTCGTCCCGTTCTCGGCTTCGACGCGTCTGTCAGGTGTCCGCTACTCAGGTGGTGAGACTTGGAAAGGCGCGGGCACCGCGATTCGCAAGCTGGCACCGGATGCGCCTGCAGAGTTGGAAGATCTCGCGGAGCGCGCCGCTGGGCGCGGAGCCACTCCCTTGTCCGTTGCCGCCAACGGAAGGGCCCTCGGTGTGATCGAGCTTTCCGACACAGTCAAGCCCGGTCTTTCTGAGCGTTTCAACCAGCTCCGTCGCCTGGGAATCAGGACGGTCATGATCACCGGTGACAATCGCCTCACCGCCTCAGTCATCGCCGAACAGGCAGGAGTCGACGACTTCCTGGCCGAGGCGACACCTGAGGACAAGTTGGAATTGATCCGAAAGGAGCAGACCGGAGGGCGATTGGTGGCGATGACGGGTGACGGCACCAACGACGCACCGGCACTGGCTCAAGCCGATGTTGGGCTCGCCATGAACTCCGGAACCGCCGCGGCGAAGGAAGCAGCCAACATGGTCGATCTGGACTCCGATCCGACCAAGATCATCGAGGTGGTCCGCATCGGTAAGGAGCTGCTGATGACCCGAGGCGCGGTCACCACATTCTCGATCGCCAATGACGTTGCCAAGTACTTCGCCATCATTCCCGCAATGTTCGCCGCAGTGCTGCCTGCGCTCGACTCGCTGAACATCATGAGACTCGGCACACCCGAGTCGGCGATCGTCTCGGCGGTCATCTTCAACGCCCTGATCATCGTGGCCCTGGTGCCGCTCTCGCTTCGTGGAGTCCGAACCAAGGCCAGAGGTGCAGCCTCGATTCTGTATAGGAATTTGCTCATCTATGGAGTAGGCGGGCTGTTGGTTCCATTCGTGGGGATCAAGGCCATCGATGTAGTGCTCAATGGGACGGGGTGGTTCTGATGACCCAAGTACTTCGTTCCTTCGTCGCCATGGCGGTGTTCATATTGCTGCTCGGGTTTGGCTACACGCTGGCTGTGACCGGGGTCGCCAATGTCATATGGCCGAATCAGGCTGGTGGATCTCTGATCGAGCGTGACGGCGTGATCATCGGCAGCAAGCTTCTGGCCCAGCCATTTGAGGGGGCCGGTTACTTCTGGCCACGACCTTCGGCTTCGGGCTACAACTCCGATCCAGAACTCGATGTGAATACGCGATCACTCTCATATCCATCCAACCTCGGCCCGCGGAATCCGGACCTGGTTGCGTCGATCGCCGACGGGGTCGCCTTGAACGGCGAAGGAGTTCCGGTCGACCTCGTGACCGGTTCGGGCTCGGCTCTCGATCCCCATATCTCGGTTGCGTCGGCACGCTGGCAAGTTGCGAGGGTGGCGGCTGCCCGTGGTATCGATGAGGCCGCGGTGATGGCCCTGATCGACGAGCACGTGGAATCATGGATTGGGCGCCGCTATGTGAACGTGCTCAAGCTCAATCTGGCTCTGGACCAGATACCAGATTGAGCACCGACGGGGAGCGCGATCGCAAAGTGGCCCGGGCCTTGGCCCGTGCGGCAGGAGACTTACCCGACGGCCGTGGCTGGATGACTGTCTACCTCGGCTTCGCTCCCGGTGTTGGCAAGACCTATGCCATGCTCCTGGCCGCCCACCTCCTCCAGAAGGAGGGCAGGGATGTGGTGGTCGGGTTTGTGGAGACCCATGGTCGAGTCGACACGGCCATCCTTCTCGACGGGCTCGAGGTGGTGCCGCGCAAGGTCGTCGAGTACCAGGGGGTATGGGTCGAGGAACTCGACCTCGACGCGATCTTCGCTCGAGCTCCCGAGGTGTGCGTCATCGACGAGCTGGCCCATACCAATGCCCCGGGTAGCCCTCGTGAGAAGCGCTACGAGGATGTCAATCTGGTTCTCGATGCCGGCATCGACGTCCTGACAACTCTCAACATCCAACACCTGGAGAGTCTCAACGACGTCGTCGAATCGATTGCGGGCGTCAAGGTCAGAGAGCGAATTCCAGACGAGGTGCTCGATGCTGCGGATGAGTTCATCCTCGTCGATGTGTCGCCCGACGAGTTGATAGAGCGCATGGAGCAAGGAAAGGTCTACCCGTCCGAGTCGGCGCGGCGAGCCCTCGAGCATTTCTTCAGGCCGGGCAACCTCAACGCGCTTCGCGAACTGGCATTGATGCGGACCGCACGGAGCGTCGAGCGTGAGCTTGGCCAGTACATGTCCGCTCACGGGATCGAGTCACCATGGCGGTCGACAGAAAGGATCCTGGCCTGTGTCGATGAGACAGACGTAGGTGAGACAGTGGTGCGCCGCGGCTTCCGCCTGGCCAATGCCTCGCGGGGCGAGTTCTTCGTGCTCACGGTTGGTCTTGATCGGCTCAGCCCGCTCCAAGCCAAACCCATCAAACGGACCCTGGCAGTCGCTCGCGATTTGGGGGCTACGGTTGTATTCCGGGATGGCGGTGGCCGGGAAGTGGCAACCGAGATCATCGGTGCAGCCAGGGAGCTGAAAGCCACGTTGGTCATAATGGGCCCGTCGCATCGGACCATTTGGGAAAAGCTTCGTGGAGGCGACATCATCGATCAGGTGGTTTCCGGGCTCGTGGATGTCGACGTCCTCGTGATCGGGCTCGGAGACGATCAGTAACCACGCCGAATTGCTTGGCAGAATGGCGATTCTTGCCGACCATTCTCATCTCTGACGACGACCCTGCGCTGCTCGCCACGGTGTCCATGCTGCTCGAGGCCTCAGGCTACGAAGTACACACGGCGAGTTCGGCGACAGAGGCACTCGACCGTTGGCCCAGAGTGCATCCCGACCTGGTGATCGTCGATTTGCACATGCCTGGTGGCGGAATCGACCTGGTGACGGCAATCAGCAGTCACACCTCGACCCCGGTGATAGTGCTTTCCGGTGACGTTCAGGAGCAGGTGAAGGTGGCCGCGCTCGATGCCGGAGCCGATGACTATGTGACCAAGCCATTCTCGGCGGCGGAGCTGCTGGCACGGGTCAGGGTGGCGTTGCGTCGCACCGAGTCGGGCACCAAATCCATCACGCTTGGTGAACTGACCCTGTCAGGGGCGGAGTTGACCGCATCCGCGGGAACTGGATCGGTGAAGCTGACTCCGACCGAATTCGATCTGCTCAAGGCAATGGCCCTTGCCGACAGTTTTGTCGCGACCAATGACCTCCTCAATCAGGTCTGGGGCCCGGCTTACCGGACCGAGCAAGAGTATGTCCGTGTCTACATCCGACGTCTGCGCGGCAAGCTCGATTCGCTCGGTCTCACCAACGCCATCGAATCACGACCGGGACTGGGCTATCGGCTGGTTGGCAGCAGGTAGCCCTGCTTCGAACAGTCAGTCGGGGCGTTCTGGATCGGGCGTAGGAGGGGTGACGTCGGGATCTGCCGAGGAAGCCTCAACCGGTGACTTCTGGCGCGCCAGACGCCAGTCGGGGTCGAGATGGAAGGGGACACTGGTCACCGCGATCCCGACCTCGGCGGCAAGGATGCCCTTGATCGTGAGCCCGGTCTGGTTGTGCAGTAGCTGAGTGATCCGTCCCGGCACGACGAATTCCGGGATCACCGCACAGATGAGAGTCCCGGGGAGCGCCGTGCGGCGTCGCTCTCGGAGGTAGTTGACGAGGGGGTCGACTATCTCTCGATAGGGGCTCGCCACGATCTCGAGTGGGAATTCGTATCCCGAGAGTTGCCAGTGGTGCTCAACTCGCTCACGCTGCGCGCTGTCGACGTCGATGTGGATGGCAGTGGTCGGCGTCCCCAATCCCTGGGCATAGGTAAGAGCCTCCCGGATGGGTCGGGTCATATCCGATATCAGCACGACCTGTTCGACGTGGCTGATCGACATGCGGGGGAGTCGGCTGCGTCGAGAGCGCTTGAGCACGTTCAGGTCTGTCACGACGATGTGGGGCTCGAACAGGAGACGAGCCTTGATGGCCAGGCTGTGTGGGTGGGAGAAGGGGCTGAGGATGGATTTTCGGGTGCGGAGTTGTTCTCCGAGCACGACGGTGATCGTGGAATCGGGATGGCTGTTGCGCTCCCGTCTGACCCGCTCGACGACCCTCCGAGAGATCGATTCGTGCTCTCCCGGGAGGATCTCGAGCGGGAACGTGGGGTGCACCCTGTCCCAGGTGTAGACGAGATCGTCAGACCCCGCCTCTTCGGCATGAACACAACTGACCGCCTCGACGTTGATGACAGACACGTATTGGATGGCCCTATCAGTTCGCTCGTCTGGATGCGCCACAAGCACCATGACACGAGTCGGCCTCGGTCTGGCGTCGACCCGGATGTGCTTCAACTGGGCGGCTACACCCAGGTAGTGGCGGCGGATTGCGGTCATCAGAGCCACGAGAAGCGGGATGAGCAGGATCACGATCCATGCTCCGTGGGAGAACTTCACTATCGCCACAACGATGAGGACGATCCCGGTGGTAACGGCCCCAATCCCGTTGATCACCACCGACCATCTCCAACCCTGCTCCTTGGTCTTGAGCCAGTGCTTCACCATTCCTGTCTGACTGAGGGTGAACGACGTGAATACGCCAATCACATACAGCTGAATGAGCCGGCTGACCTCGGCCTGGAAGATGAGCAAGAGGATCGACGCAACGAAGGCCAGGGTCACCACCCCGTTTGAGAAAACGAGTCGATCACCGCGGTTCAGGTATTGGCGGGGCATCAGTCTCGATCGGGCAAGAATCGCCGATAGTCGTGGGAAGTCCTGATAAGCGGTGTTGGCGGCCAGGATCAAGATGGCGGCGGTGAAGACCTGAAGCAGGTAGAAACCGATCCCGCCTCCGAAAGTGGCCCTCCCAATCTGCGAGATGACAGTCCCGTACTCGTCAATCGTGTCCTCGGAGATCCGCACATCGAAGAGTTGAGCAAGTGTCGAGATCCCGAGAAACATGGTGATCGAGATCACGCCCATGATGGCCAGTGTTCTCGCGGCGTTTTGCGCCTTGGGGGCGCGAAACGCTTGTACTCCGTTGGCGACCGCCTCGACACCAGTGAGGGCGGTGGACCCTGAAGCGAAAGCCCTGAGTATCAGGAACAGGCCGACCACGCCAAACTCGGCCTCGAGCTCGACCCCCGACGAGACCGCCTTGGGGCAAACTCCATCAAGGCACTTGGCAAAGCCCAACACGAGCATGATCCCCACCATCACAATGAACAGATAGGTGGGAGCGGCGAAGATCCGTGACGCCTCCCTGACCCCTCTCAGGTTGATAACAGTCAAAAACACGACAAAGCCGAGAGATAACTCAACACGCCACGAGATGAGACCGGGGGCGGCGGAGGTAATGGCCGCGACACCGGCCGCGACGGAAACCGAGACCGTGAGGACGTAGTCGGTGAGGAGGGCCGCAGCAGCCACCGCTCCGGTCCTGATTCCGAGGTTCTCGCTGGCGACGATGAAGGCCCCACCACCATCGGGGTATGCCCTGATCGTCTGTCGGTATGACACGATGACAATCAACAACAGGGTGGCCACGGCCAACGAAACCGGGGTCAGATAGGCATAGCCGGCCGTTCCGGCCAGCGCCAAGACCAGCATCGCTTCTTCAGTCGCATAGGCCACGGACGAAAGTGGGTCGGAGGCGAACACGGGAAGGGCGAATCGCTTGGGGAGGAGCTGGTGGTCTTCCTCACTGGTGGCCAGTGGTCTTCCGAACAGCCTTCGCTTGGTCCAAGAACCGCGAATGGGACGACTACTCACCGTCGCCTCTCTCACGCGGTTTGTGTCGAATCCTGTGCCCGAAAGGGGCACGACAGGCGACCGATACTGTTAGCGGATTGTCCTTGAAGCTGATCTCGGGGTTCCTGGTTGATTGATCTTGCGTGTCTTACGCGATCCAATTTGATTCTGACGGGCCCATCACCGGATTCACCGAGGGTTGCAGAGGGACATTGACAACGCGCCAAATTATCAGATAGGTGGCTGCTGGGCACGTCGCGTCGTCGAGCCGAGCAAGGTCACCGGTTCGAGAGTTGTGAGTAAATCCTGATTTGGCGCCCTCCAACGTCAGCTACTCTCTCCCGCCCTCATGACCAACGCCATCCTCGCCGAGGGACTTCGCAAGGAATACGGAGAGGTCGTCGCACTCGACGGCCTCGATCTGGCGGTGCCGGAGGGATCGGTCATGTGCCTGCTCGGCCCCAACGGCGCCGGCAAGACGACGACGGTTCGGATCCTGACCACCCTGCTCGAAGCCACCAGTGGCAAAGCCACCGTGGCAGGGCTCGATGTCAAAGCCGACGCCGCCAAGCTCCGCGAGCGGATCGGACTGTCCGGCCAATACGCCGCGGTCGACGAGAATCTGACCGGTTTCGAAAACCTGGAAATGGTGGGAAGGCTCTATCACTTGGGCCGGGGGACCAGTCGGGAACGCGCCCTCGACCTGCTTGACCGTTTCGACCTCGACGAAGCGGCCGATCGTCAGGCCAAGACCTACTCGGGCGGTATGCGACGACGTCTCGACCTCGCGGCCGCTCTGGTGGCTCGTCCCGAAGTGATCTTCCTCGATGAGCCGACCACCGGTCTCGACCCCCGCAGCAGACTCAGCCTCTGGGAGGTCATCGAGGAGTTGGTCAAGGAAGGGGCGACCTTGCTCCTGACCACCCACTTCCTGGACGAGGCCGATCGCCTGGCCGACTCGATCGCGGTCATCGATCACGGGAGGGTGATCGCATTGGGCACGGCCGAGGAGTTGAAGCAGCAGGTGGGTGGGGAGCGAATCGAGCTCACTGTGAAGAGCGTCACCGACGTGGCACCAGCTCGAGAGGTGTTGTCGTCGGTTGGGGTCGGCCAGGTCACGGTCGATGAGGATGCGCGGGATCTGGCGGTGGCTGTGGGTGCTGGGGGAGACGCCTTGATCGAGACAGTTCGCGGCCTCGACGCCCGCGGGATCAGCCCCCTCGACCTCGCGCTGCGCCGTCCCACGCTGGATGACGTCTTCCTGACACTGACGGGCCACGTGGCTGAGGAGGTGGTGGACGCATGACCGTCATGACTGCTCTCTCGGATGGAGCGGTGGTTGCCAAGCGCAACCTGCTCAAAATCACCCGGCTCCCCGACCTCTTGGTCTTCTCAACCATCCAGCCGATCATGTTCGTGCTGCTGTTCGCGTATGTGTTTGGCAGTGCGATCGTGGTGCCAGGCGTCGACTACACCGATTACCTGATGGCTGGGATCTTCGTCCAGACCGTGGTATTCGGCGCCACGATCACCGGCGCCGGGCTCGCCGACGACATGAAGAAGGGGATCATTGATCGTTTTCGCTCCCTGCCCATGGCCCAATCTGCGGTCTTGATCGGCCGGACCACCAGTGACCTGCTCAACAATCTCCTGGTGGTCACCATCATGGCCTTGACCGGCTTGCTGGTTGGTTGGAGGATCCACAGCTCGTTCCCGGAGGCGGTAGGCGGCTTCGCCCTACTGCTCATGTTTGCCTACGCCATCTCGTGGATGATGGCCAGCGTCGGATTGTCGGTGAGCAGTGTCGAGGTGGTCCAGAACGCCTCGTTCATCGTCATCTTCCCACTGACCTTCATCTCCAATGCCTTCGTTCCTATCACCAACTTCCCTCCGGTGCTGAAGACGTTCGCCGAGTGGAACCCGGTTTCGGCGGTGACTCAGGCGGTCCGCGAGTTGTTCGGCAACACCAATCCACTCGCACCGCCACCTGACGCCTGGCCGTTACAGAACGCGGTCTTGGCTTCGACGATCTGGATCGTCATTTTCCTGTTGGTGTTCGTCCCGCTTGCGGTCTCGCGCTACAAGAAGGCCGCCGCTCGCTGACCAAACCTGGGTGTAATGAATTAAATAGGTTTGACTAGTTACAACCTCTCCGGTAATGTAATGCCCGTAAAGAGAGATGCTCATTACGGAACAGGAGATGGTGATGACTCCCTACGCTGCATATCTGATCTCCCAGGACATCCTGGATCAGCGTCGGCGCGAAGGCGATAGGGCTCGTCTGGTCAGACAGGGCGCCCCAAAGCGAAACAAGAAGAGTGGTCGAAACCGCTCGTCCGCTCCAGTGGAGGTGACTGATGTTTCTCGCTCACTGTGACCATCTCAACCGCGAGGTCATCATCTGGACCTCGAGTCTTGACAGCATCGAGAACACCGAAAACGGGATCGTGGTCCGCTACCAATGTGCGTGTGGCCGTCCTGCAGAAATGCTGACCGGCGCCGGCTCGCCCGTTCGGGTCAACGTCCATGTCGGTGCAGACATCTGAGCTGCCTCGCATCGGGGGAATAGCGACGGTCGGCAAACCTTTATAACTGTCATGCCTATCAATCGTCTCAACCACGCCGTGCTCTATGTGCGCGACGCCGACAGATCGGCGTCCTTCTACACGGAGGCGCTCGGTTTCCGCCGTCTTCCGCTGGAATTCCCGGGCGCTGTGTTCCTGCAGGCTGAAGGGTCGACCAACGACCATGACCTGGGTCTGTTCTCGATCGGGACAGCCGCTGCGGACTCCCCGGCGGGCCGTGGTGCGGTTGGGCTCTATCACCTCGCATGGGAGGTCGACACGCTCGGCGACCTGGCGCGTTTGGCACGGGTGCTCTCGGATGCGGGCGCCCTGGTTGGTGCGACGGACCATGGGAGCACGAAGGCCCTGTACGGGCGCGACCCAGATGGAATCGAATTCGAGATCAGCTGGCTGGTCCCGGCGGATCTTCTCGACGAGGACACCGCCCCAACCGCGAGACGTCTCGACATCCAGGCCGAGATCGATCACTACGGGGCGGACACCCTCGGGGGAGTCGGCGTCAGTCGTCCCCGTGTGGCTGTCGAGTCCTGAAGAACGCCTCTTTAGGACGAAGTCCGGTGGTCGTTGGTGCGGCCTACGACAAACCAGATCGCATGAACCGGCTGATCGCCGATGTTGAACAAGCGATGAGGCTGGGTCGAGTCGAAACCGATTGAATCACCCGGCTCCAACTCGTAGGTATCGAAGCCGAGTTGGATTCCGAGACGACCTGAGATGATGTACCCGTACTCCTTGCCGTTGTGGCGCATCAACGACTCGTCCGGGGTCGAGGCGCCCCCCACCTCGTAGACCGCATGGAGAAAGTCGATTCCCTGGTCGGTATCACGGCTCAGCTGCTCCCAACGAACACCGGAAGCGAGATCGATGGCCTCACGTTCATCAGGATGGACCAGCGGACTAGGCCCTCCATTGGCAACGACAGCCTGCCTGCCGGGTGTCCCGGATGATGGAGAGTGGTCTGCGCCGCGCAAGAGCTTGTCCAACGACAGGTCGAGCTCGGTGACGATTGCGTACAGGGTGCCCACCGAAGGCTTGGAAAGACCGCTTTCGAGTTGCGAGATCAGACTGGGGGATAGGCCGAGGCGACGGGCCAGCTCGCGTTGGCTGATTCCGGCCTTGGTCCTCTCATCACGGAGCCGATCACCGATTCCCTCCAGCTCCTCAGTCAATCGGGGACCTTTCCATTGCGGGCGAGAATAGGCGCCGGTCTCCCTAGGTCAGGAGCCAGCCACCATCCACGTAGAGGTTGATGCCGTTCACGGACCGATTCTCCAGAAGGAAGACGGTGGCATCGACCACATCCTCCATGGTGACCAGACGCTGAGTTGGGGTCCTTGCCAACACCGCGTCGAGTGGCTTGTCCTTCCAATACGGACTGTCACCGACGATTCCCGGGTGGAGCGCATTGAATCTGATCGGTGAAAGCTCGATCGCCAGAGCTCTGATCATCGAGCTCACCCCGCCATTCACGGTGGTGACGGTTATCGAGCCGGGATAGGGCCGGTCCTTGGCCCTCCCTCCAAAGAGAACAACCGAGCTGGTGTCGCTGAATTGGGGGACGAGGGCGTGAATCACCTCGACATAGCTGACCAGTTTCATGGTTGTCAGCTCGGTGCCGGCATCGAGGTCATACTCTTTGGCCAGGTTGTTGTCCCGAGCGATCGCGGCGAGGATCAGTCGAGACACAGGCCCAATTCCATGCAGAGCCGGGGCGATAAGGGACGGGTCGGTCATGTCGAATCCGAGACCGGTGACGCTCCCGCCGATTCCAGAGGCGATCTCGGCGGTGCGGTCGGGATCACGGCCAGTGATCACCACTTCACTCCCGCCCTTGGCGTAGTGGCGAGCCACTTCGAGCCCGAGGCCGCTGGTCCCACCCACCACGATGACCTTGCCGTTTTCCATCTTTTGAGTCCTATTTCTCCGGATCTCCGACCCTGACCGGCCGGGAAGGCAAGCCTACATCCCTTTGCGTGGGCGTGTGTAGTGTCACTGATCGGTCAGCTGATTGGAGCCAAATGTCGACGCATATCGTCAAGAAAGCCGGAGATCACGACTATCAGGTTCCGGGTGGGTTTCAGGGGCGGAGCCAGGGCTACTTCGGGGATGGAATCGTGAATGAGGCAGCCGGTGGCGTCCAGATGGGTTTCCAGGTATCACGGCTCGACATAGGAGGGGTGGTGGGGGGCCATCTCCATTCGTTCGAGGAGACCCTTTATGTGATCGAGGGGGGTCTCGTTGTCGACCTCCCCGAGGGGAGTTTCGAGCTCGCGCCCGGCGACTACGGCCTGATTCCGGTCGGCGTGGCCCATTCTCTGCGCAATCCGAGTGAGACGGTTGCGAGCTTTGCCGAGATGAGGGCCCCACTCCCTCGCGAGCGCCACGAGTTCGACACCTATTTCGTTGAGGCGCCCTCCCCAGGAACTGAGCGGCGCATCGATGTGCGTGACCCAAGGACCCGCAGCTTCGGCCACATAGACCCCGAGAACATGGATCCGGCCATGCAGACCCAGGACCGTCTGTCGCTCAGCGCAAGCATGCGCACCGCCCTGCTCGTGTACAGCGGGATCTCGGTGAAGATGATGATCGACTCCGACCTGGGAGCGGACCTGTCAACGATGTTCATGGTGCAATACGTGCCGGGAGGCTTCGCCGGAGCCCATGACCATCCACTCGAGGAGGCGTATCTCATCCTCGAAGGGGAGGTCGAGGCTGGATTCGATGGAGCCAAGTACCACATGGTGCCGGGTGACGTCGCCTGGGCAGGTGTCGGTTGTGTTCACGAGTTCCGAAACGTCGGTCAGGGCCCGGTCCGATGGTTGGAGACCCAGGCGCCTCAGCCGCCGGCCCGCCATAGCTACCGGTTCCGAAGGGACTGGGCCTACCTGACCGAGGCCCTGGCCGCCACCGATTGATGTGCGTCCCAGAATCGGCCGGATCGGTGGCTTCGACGACGTGTTTTGTGGGGCTGAACCGGGTGTGATTTGTGTAGTGTGACTTATCAGTGAGTGGCCTTAACACCCCACTATCGGCCGCTGCCTTCACCGGAGTTTTCGCTTCGCCTCTCATCGGTCACTCCATTGAGTCGGACATAGGAAGCGCAGGGATCGGGAGCGCCGGATGAAGTCTCGAACGCTTCTCCGTGGCGGGTGTGTGCTCACCCTCGGCAGAACCAACTTCTTGGAGGCCGACGTCTTGATCGACGGCGACATCGTGGCCGAAATCGGTCCCGGGCTCCGGGCTCGCGATGCCGAGGTGATCGACGCCAGCAACACCATCATCATGCCGGGATTCGTCGACACCCACCGCCATGTGTGGCAGTCGTTGTTCCGAAATCTCGGCGACGCCATATCGCCCGACGTGTACGGGCCCTACTACCAGCCCGATGATGTCTACGCCGCCACCCTGATTGGCCTCCTGGGGGCGATCGAGGCGGGCATCAGCACGGTGGTCGACTGGTCCGACATAAGCCCGGGCCCGGAGTATCTCGAGGCGGCAACCCAGGCGCATACCGACGCGGGCATTCGATCTGTGCTTGTCCCGGCGGCCCCGGAATGGACCGACGGCCGAGATGCCCTTTCGTTGGCCTCGCCCCAATCCAATATGGCCAACCCGCTCATGACCATGGGCGCGGGCATGCCGAGCCCCATGGCAGAAACCCTTGGTCAGATTGCCGAAGATTGGGCCAAGGCTCGAGAACATGGGCTCCGGATCCACACCCACATCGGGCATGACACCAGCACGCAGGGAGTCGTCGGCGATCTCTCCAGAAACGGAATGCTGGGAAAGGACGTCACCTTTATCCAGTGCACCCACCTCAGCGACTCCGACTTCGACGCCGTCTCCTCCTCCGGGGCTCGGGTCTCGTTGACGCCCACCAGCGGGATGTCGGGTAGTGCGGGGAGCCCTCCTATCCAGAGGCTCATCGACCGCGGCATCCGACCCGGCCTTGGGGTCGGATCCGACCAGATGGCACCGGGAGACATGTTTGCCCAGATGCGGGCAGTGATCTCGATCCAACACGCGACTTTGTTCGAACTGAAACTTGCCGGCAAGGCAGGAGTACCTAACCTCCTCAACACCCGAGAAGTGCTTCGCTACGCCACCGTCGATGGGGCTCGGGTCGCCGGCCTGGGTGAAACCGTGGGGGCACTCGCACCAGGGGCTCAGGCCGATCTCATCGTGCTCCGGGCCGATCGTCCCAATATCTTCCCGATCAACGACCCGATCGGCGCAGTCGTCTGGGGGATGGACACATCGAACGTCGACTGGGTTTTCGTCGCCGGAAACGCAGTCAAACGTGCGGGCGTCCTTCAGGGCGACATCGGAAGGGCCACTGAACTTGCAACGGCGGCGCAGCAGCGGGTGGGCGCAGCCGCCGGGCTACTCGCAACCGTTGGGCATTCACAATGACCACCACACGAGCACCTTCGTCGGCGCTGACTTCGTTTGTCGTCGCCTCCCGCTACTTGCCGGTCTATCTCGCTCTTCTCCTATTGGTGATCGTGGCCGCGATCTGGGCGCCCGCCACTCTGAGTGGGGTCGCGCTGGCGGCGATCGCTCCCTTTGGAGCACTGCTCGGGATAACTGCCCTGGGCCAGATGCTGGTAATCATGACGGGAGGGATCGACCTCAGTGTCCCGGGGACGCTGACCCTGGCCGCCGTGATCATGGTTGGAGTCAGCGATCAGTCTGATGAGAGAATCGGGGTGGCAATCGCCACTGCGATCGGGGTCGCCGCTCTGATCGGTCTTGTCAACGGAATTCTGATCGGCGGACTGAAGCTCAACGCTCTGATCGTGACGCTCGCAGTGGGACAGGTCGTGCTCGGGGTAGTCAATCGCTACAGCACGACATTTCCTGTGCAGAGCGCGGTGCCAACCAGCCTCTCCGATTGGACCTCGACCCGCATCCTTGGTGTCAGCCCCATCTTCTGGATGGGTGTCGTGCTGACGATCATCGTCATCGTCGGCCTCAGGTACACAACGGGTGGGCGCCGGTTCCAGGTCGTAGGAGCGAACCCGATCGCCTCCAGAGTTGTAGGGGTCAGGGTGAACCTGTACCAGATCTCGGCTTATGTGATGGCCGCCGTCCTCTATGCCATTGCCGGGGTGGCCTTGGCGGGACTGCTCCGGAATCCGGGGGTAAACATCGGGACCCCGTATCTCCTGGGCCCGATCGCCGCAGTCGTGATCGGCGGAGCCTCCTTGACCGGCGGCCTCGCGAGCCCGCTTTCCACCTTTGCTGCCGCCATCTTCCTCACCGGTCTCACCCAGATGATGCGAACGCTGGGACTGCCCACGTCCCTGCAGTTCGTCGTCTTCGGTCTGGTCATCATCGGGGGGATGTTGATTTCGGGCGATCGGATCATCAAAGGCGTGGAGCAATTGCTCCGCGAGCGACGAAAACCGACACGCATCGAAAACGAAACGACCAACAGCTCACTCGGGATCAGTTGAGAAAGGAGATTCGCGACCCGACGAGTCGACATCAATCAAAGAACCTAAAGGGCAGTCCGCCCAATAGAGGAGGAACATGAAACGATCGAAGATCATCGGCCTGCTGGCCGTCCTGGTCTTGGTCGTGTCCGCCTGTGGCAGCAGCACCGAGGACACGACAACCACCGGGGCAGGGGCCACGTCGACCTCGGCGGCGGCCGGGACAACGACCACCGCCTCAGCGGGCCCGACCACGACGGCCGGCGGCGAAAACCCGCTGGCGGCGTACAACGAGGACCCAACCGCTGCCGACCCGGCACTGGTGACCAAGGCCCTCGGTGATGTCGAGCCTTCGGACGCGGATAGCTGGAACATCATTCTGGCTTCAATCGCCCGTGCCAATCAGGACCTGGATCAGGCCACGATCGACAAGGCGATGGAGTGCTGGAGCAACCAGCAATGCGACACCGGCTCCGGTGGTGACGTGGTGATGGGCTATGCCGACGGCGGTGGCGACACCGTGAACGTCTGGCGGGCGGTGAGCCACATGGAGGCCATCCTCCAGGCGCTGAGCTATCCCGAGATCGGGAGCATCATCTCGACCGCGGCGAACTTCGAGGGTGACCCAGCGGTCAACGACATCCGCTTCCTGATCACCAGTGGCGTGGACTTCATCGTCGGCTACCCGGACTGGGGCACCTACTTGAGCCCTGTGCTCTTGGAAGCCCACGACGCGGGGATTCCCTACGTGTCGTTCTCAGCCGGTTGGGTCGGTCTTCCCGACCAGGAAGGCGCGCTCGTTCCCGGTCAGGACTACTTGTCCGTGGTTGGGGAGGACCTGTGTGCACTCGGCACCAGCTTTGCCACCGTGCTCAACGACAACGTGGGCGGCGGCGAGGTCGGGATGCTCGGTGGAACACCGGGCAACGCCCTTTCCCTCGGCTGGCAGCGCTGTGCGGTGACGACACTCGCCGACGGCGGGTCCCAATTGGTGAACCCACCGCCGGATGAGAACACCACCACTGGCGACACCTACTGGGTGAACGCCAACGCTCTCGAGGCGGTCCGCGGCTTGCTGACCACCAATCCCGAGATCAAGGGGTGGACGTACGAGTACTCGGACGGTCTCTACACCGCCCTCCAGGCTTACGACGAGCTTGGGATCCCGGTGAAGAACCTCAGCGTGGCGTTGCGCACCGACGAGCAGACCCTGTTCTGCGACTGGGCGGAGCGTGCTGAGCCGACCTACAACATCTGGTACTCGGCTGGTGGCAACTTCCAATCACGGACCGGCGTCACCGCGGCGATGATGTCCCTCGCTGGGGCAACCATCCCTGCTGAGGTCGTCGTCCCGCATGTGATGCGGCAGGTCACCACGGGCGACTGCAACCCGGACCGGGTCAACCCGGTTGTGTCGGGAACCTCATTGGTTCCGGACTCGGTTCTGCAGTTGATGTTTGCCGGTTAATGACGGATAGCAGTCCCAACGGAGGGTCAGCTTCCGGGAACCTGGTTCTCGAGTTGAGTGGTGTGTATCGCCAATTCGGGGCGGTGCGAGCCCTCAGCGACGTCAGTTTCGACTGCCGCGCCGGCGAGGTTCATGCCCTCGTCGGTGAGAACGGCTCCGGAAAGTCGACCCTCCTCGGGATTGCTAGCGGGTTCGTAGAGCCCGACAGGGGAACGGTGCGCATAGGCAGTAAGCCCTTGCGCACCGATTCCCCGGCTCAGGCCCGAAACCTGGGGCTGGCCATGGCCTATCAGGACACCTCTCTGATCCAGGCCGAGCCGGTCAAGAACAATCTGTTTCTCGCGGCTCCGCCCGAGGAGCGCCCGCCGTTCTGGCGCCGTAAGAAGTGGGCCCGCAAGTTGCTAGCCGAGTTCGACCTCGACATCGAGCTCTTCCCCGATGCCCCTGCCGGATTCCTCACACTGGCGGAGCGCCAAATGTTCGAAGTCGCCAAGGCCTTGGTCTCCAATCCCAAAGTGCTTCTGCTCGATGAGCCCACCACCGCCCTGGGCCCTGACGAAGTCGAGGCCTTGCACCGAACTGTCATTGCATGCAGAAAGCGTGGCATCGGTGTCGTGTATGTGAGTCACCGCCTGCCAGAGGTACTCGAGGTTGCAGACCGTGTCACTGTTCTCCGTGACGGTCAGACTCAGGGCACCTTCGACGCAAAGACCACGACCGAGTCGAAGCTGGTCGAGCTAATCGTCGGCCGGCCCTTCGAGGCGGCATTCCCGCAGGCCCACCCAACGTTTGGTGAGCCACGAGAGGTGTTGGTCGTCGACGGGCTTCAGGGCCAGTCGTTCGGGCCGGTCAGTTTCACCCTGGAGAGCGGTGAGATCGTCGGTATCGCCGGTGCAGAGGGCAACGGCCAGCCACAACTCTTCGACTGTCTCGCCGGCCGAGTGCCTCCGCGAGCGGGACGCGTTGTCTGTGACGGCGAGGTGCTGAGCCTGATCTCTACCCACGAGGCGGTAGCTGCCGGTGTCATGCTTCTTCCCGGCGACCGCAAGCAAGAGGCCCTCATGCCCGTGCTTGGTGTCAGGGTGAACTCCACTGTTCAAACCCTCAGACGGTTCAGTTTCCTTGGCTTCATGAAAAGGGGAGCTGAGCGCCGGACGGTCAACGATTTGATCGAACAGCTGGAAATCCGAACCCCGTCCTTGGAACAACCAGTCGAATTCCTCTCCGGCGGGAACCAGCAAAAGGTCTCGGTGTCCCGTTCGTTCCTCAAGAAACCTGCGGTGATCATGGCCTATGAGCCAACTCAGGGTGTTGATGTCGGCTCTCGTTTCGATATCTACAAGGCCCTTCGCGCACGCACTGATGGCGGGGCTGCCCTTCTCGTCAAATCAAGCGACCCCATCGAGCTCTCCGGTCTCTGCGACCGGGTTCTCGTCATGTCCCGGGGCACGATCGTCGAAGAGATACCGGGCGACGAGCTCGACGAGTTGCGAATCATCGAGGCGATCGTCCGAGGTCCTGGATTGTCCAAGGCCGGTAGGTCGCCCCTCGGCATCGCCATGCCCAAGTCCACGCCGGCTTCCCTGTAATGACCGGGCGCATGGACTCGACGAGGCTGGCGGTGCGCAAGGTCATCCGTGACGCCCGGGACAAGAACAAATGGCGCAAGGTGGTCAAGGTGCGTCTCTGGATGCCCGTCGCACTTCAGATCATCCTCCTCGGGGCACTGGTCTGGTACACCGAGTCGCGATTCCCTGGCTTCGTCAATGTCACGAATGTCTCCCAGATTCTGATCCTTGCGATTCCGCTGATCATCGCCACCTTCGCCCAGACTCACGCCCTCCTGGTGGGGTACATCGACCTCTCGGTCGGCGCCATGATCAGCTTTGGAGTGGTGGTCGCCTCGTTTCTGATCGGCGCCGAGTCGACCGGTTCTGAGATCCTTATTGGTGTGCTGGCGATATTGGGGAGTGGTGTCGCCCTGGGCCTGATCAATGCCGGGCTCATTCGCGGGGTGAAGATCCCCTCAATCATCGCCACCCTGGCGACATTGAGCATCCTGGACGGGATCTCGCTGACCTTGCGGCCAACTGCCCAGGGGATCATCAGCCCCGACCTGGTGTCGACGCTGACCACGAGCATCGGGCCGATTCCAATCGCATTTATCGGCGTCGTCGTGGCTGCCGGCCTTCTCGACTTCTGGCTCCATGCTTCGGGGAAGGGTCTCGAGGTGAGAGCGGTCGGCTTCGACGAGCGGTCCGCCAAGCGGAGTGGCATCAGGACCAATTGGGTTCGGGTCCGGGCCCTAATCCTCTCCGCGGGCCTTGCTGCCGTCGCGTCATTCTTCGTGATGGCCCGAGCCCCGACCGGGAACGCACAGGTCGGGTCCACCTATGCCCTGGCAAGCATCACCGCTGCGGTCCTGGGTGGGGCTTCGCTCGCCGGGGGCCGGGCCACCTTCGTTGGGGGACTCGTCGCCTCGATCCTGCTGGCTGTCGTCCTCACCGTGCTGCCCTACCTCGGCCTCTCTAACACGGATGGCCTAATGATCGTTGGGGTCCTGGTGCTGCTCGGGATCGTTTTGTTCCAGGTGGGAGACATCAAGGAATTGGTGAAGAGGAACTATCGACGCGCACGTCGGGTGTTCCTGGCGAGCCGCCCGGTCAAGGTTTCCGAGCTCCCAACGTTCTATCCGGCGGGAACCGACTTCCGGGTGGTTCCAACCGGCCGCAAGCTGATCAAGGGAGGGACCGTTCTCAGTCTCGACCCCAATGTCGGCGATTTCAGCACCGGGGATGTCTTGATCGAAGGCAGCAAGATCGTTGGTGTCGGCCCAGCGCTGGCCAACGGTGACGTGGAGCTGATCGACGCCACAGGGATGATCGTGATGCCGGGATTCGTTGACAGCCACCGGCACATCTGGGAGGGCCTCCTCCGCAACATTGGGACCGATGTTCCGCTGGAGGGGCGAACGAGCTACATCTCCTTCGTCCTTCACAAACTGGCGCCGGCCTTCCGACCTGAGGACGCATACATCGGCAACCTTGTTTCGGCTCTCGGAGCGATCGATGCCGGGATCACAACACTCCTCGACTGGTCTCACATCCAGGCGTCACCCGCTCACACCGACGCGGTGGTCAAGGCGCTCCAAGATTCAGGGCTTCGGGGAGTCTTCGCCTACGGGTTCCCCTGGTGGGGGAAGTGGGAAGAGCGTCAGCCGAGCTGGTTTGTCCGCGCCGCCACAGAGCACTTCTCCTCCAAGGACCAGATGCTCACCTTGGCGCTGGCCGCTCCCGGTCCCGAGTTCACCGACTTCGAAGTGTCCCGTGATCATTGGAAGCTGGCCCGGGAGACTGGGGCCAGGATCACCACCCACGTCGGTGTCGGAAGCTACGGCCAGGATTCCAAGGTACAGGAGATGGGAGAGGCCGGTCTGCTCGGACCCGACACCACCTACATCCATTGCACGACCCTGAATGACACCGAGATTCAGATGATCGTCGACACCGGTGGGACGGTGTCCCTGGCTTCGCCGGTGGAGATGATGATGGGTCACGGGATGCCGCCGATCCAGAAGTTCCTGGACCGGGGACTGCGCCCCAGCCTCAGTGTGGACGTGGAGACCAATGTGCCCGGGGACCTGTTCAACCAGATGAGATCCGTCATCGGGCTGCAGCGGGCGATGGGCACCGCTAACGGCAAATCGCCGGTGTCGGTGCGCGATGTGCTCGAGTTCGCCACCGTTGAGGGGGCTCGGGCCAATGGCCTCGAATCCAAGGTCGGGACCCTCACGCCGGGCAAAGAGGCCGACGTGATCTTGCTCCGCACCGACCGGATCAATGTCACTCCTCTCAATGACCCGGCCACCGCAGTTGTCGCAGGGATGGATACCTCGAACGTAGACACGGTCTTCATCGCAGGGCGGGTGATGAAGAGAAACGGGGAGCTCCTCCACGTCGATTGGCCGGCCGTGCGCCGGATGGCCCTCGAATCACGTGACTACGTCATCGAAAAGTCCGGCTTCAAACTTCCCAAGATTTGAGGGCTGGGGGGAGAGATGAGGTACGACGTCTGCATCGTCGGAGCCGGGTTGGTGGGGTTGAGCGTGGGCCGGGCTGTCCTGGACCAGTATCCGGGTTCCTCCGTCGTGGTTATCGACAAGGAGGACCGGATAGCCGCCCATCAGAGCAGTCACAACAGCGGGGTCGCCCACTCAGGTCTCTATTACCGGCCCGGCTCCCTCAAGGCGAGGCTGTGTGTGGAGGGTCGAGCTCAACTGGAGAGGTTCTGTGAGAAGGCTTCGATCCCTTTTCGCAGACTGGGGAAAGTGGTGATCGCCACAGATCCGGCCGAGTTCGGGGCCCTCGACGAGTTGGAGCGGCGGGGACATGCCAACGGGCTGACCGGGCTGCGTCGGCTCAACGGCGCTGGAATTCGTGAGGTCGAACCGGCGGCAACCGGGCTCCAAGGGCTTCACGTGCCCGAAGCCGGTGTAGTGGACTTTCCGGCGGTCGCCGATCACCTTGCTGCAGAACTTCAACGAAACGGCGCCGAGGTGCGTACCGGACTCGCCGTCACTGCAATCGACCACGTAGTCGATGGAGCGCGGATAGTCGCTGGCGACCAGGAACTCCGAACCCGGATCATGGTCAACTGCGCCGGGTTGCAGTCGGACCGCGTGGCGTCCCTGGCCGGCGTGAAGAGCGATGTGCGGATAGTCCCGTTCCGGGGGGAGTACTACACCCTTGCCCCTGAGGCTGCTCATCTGGTGAACGGGCTGGTCTATCCGGTGCCGGACCCCCGGTTCCCATTCCTCGGAGTCCATTTCACGCGGCGGGTCGATGACTCGGTCGAGGTTGGCCCAAACGCGGTGCTTGCCCTGGGGCGAGAGCACTATCGGGGGGCTCCGATCGAGTGGGGAGACGTCAGGGAGATGGCGATACTGGGTGGGTTGTGGAAGCTGGCTGGCAAACACTGGCGCACAGGTGGGGCGGAGGTGTTCCGGTCGAAATCGCGGGCCCTCTACGCCCGTTCTGCCCAGAGACTGGTCCCCACCCTCAGAAGCGAGCACCTTCGTCCTGGTGGTGCCGGGGTGCGGGCGCAGGCAATGGGCCGTGATGGCCGCTTGGTGGACGATTTCGTCATCGAAGAAGTCGGGGCAACGTTGCATGTGCTCAACGCCCCGTCGCCCGGAGCCACCGCGAGTCTCGCCATCGGAGCCCATATTGCGGGGCTGCTCAGACCGCAGCTGGCCGGGTTGACGGGTGGAAGGGGTGTGTAGTGTGACTGTTCATTGTTCACGAGCCTTCCGAAGGGTCGCGGTTCGGAATTTGGATGAAGAACTGATACGAATGAGGAGGAGAGAACCATGACCGACTTTCCGGTAGCCACCACCCCGGCCCCAGGGGTCATGGGTGTGGATTGGGAGGATCGTGTCGACTTTCCCCGACTTCGCTCCTACCGCCTGGACCGGGTCCGTCAGCAACTCGAGGCCAACGATCTGGGCGCGGTCCTCCTTTTCGAGACTTCCAACATCCGTTATGCAACTGCGACGCAGATCGGCTATTGGGCTTTCAACAAGGGGGAGCGCTTCGCCCTGATCACCCGCAAGGGCCGTCCCCGAATCTGGGACTTCGGATCGGCTGCCAAGGCCCACCGACGCCAGTTGCCCGACCTGTATGACCTGGAGAACTCGATTGGAGGGAACACCGGGCTCCAGGGCGCAATTGGGCCCAGCTCCGGCCTGCATACCCGTGCGGCCGCCGAGATCGGGGCAGTGCTCCGTGATGAAGGGCTTATCGACGATCTCCTCGGAGTCGACATGGCCGAGACCGCGGTCTTCCTTGCCCTGCAGAAGGAAGGGCTGAAAGTGACCGACGGCCAGCAGGCGATGATGCTGGCCAGGGAGATCAAGAGCTCGGACGAGATCGTCCTTCTTTCCCAGGCCAGCGCCATGGTGGACGGCGTGTATCACGAGATATACGAGACGCTGAAGCCCGGAATCAGGGAATCGGACATCGTGGCCCTGGCCCATGGCCGGTTGTTCGAGATGGGCTCTGAGTTTGTCGAAGCCATCAACTCCATCGCGGGCGAGAGATGCAGCCCGCACCCCCACGTGTTCAGCGACCGGTTGATCCGACCAGGTGACCAGGCCTATTTCGACATCATTCACGCCTACAACGGGTATCGGACCTGTTACTACCGCACCTTCGTCGTGGGGCGGGCGACAACCGCCGAGCGCGATGCGTTCAAGCAGTCACGGGAGTGGATGGACGCGGCCATCGAGTTGGTCCGGCCGGGCAACACCACCGACATGATCGCCAAGGTCTGGCCACGGGCCGAAGACTTTGGCTTTGTCGACGAGATGGACGCCTTCGGGCTTCAGTTCGGTCACGGGGTCGGAGTCGGTCTCCACGAGCGCCCGATCATCAGCAGGCTCAACTCGCTAGACGATCCGATCGAGATCAAAGAGGGTATGTACTTCGCCCTCGAGACCTACGCCCCGGCCACGGACGGCCGCTCGGCAGCACGCGAATCGAGGAGATGATGGTGGTCACCGCCGAAGGGCCAAAGATCACCACCTTGTTCCCGTGCGAGGAGTTGATGGTGGCGAATGAGTACTGAGGTCGACGCCGGGCTCTACGACTACGCCCAGCGACCTCCCCGGCTCCCGACGCCAACCAACCCAGAGAACGACAGGCTCGACATCGATCTCGACACCCGGATCGAGATGTTCGAGATGCAACAGGTGCTCCGTCAGTTCGAGGATCGGGTCTACGACCTGTTCATGCAGAATCTGGTGAAGGGGACCAGCCATCTCTCGTTGGGGATGGAGGCCATCGCCACCGGAGTCGCGAAGGCGATGCGCCCGGATGACTACACCTTTGCCACGTATCGGGGCCACGCTCACACCGTCGCCAGAGGGGCTCCGCTGGGCCCGGTCTTAGCGGAGTTGCTGGGGAGGGACACGGGGATCCTCGGAGGCAAGGGTGGTTCGATGCACCTCACGTCGGTCGAGCACGGGATGATGGGCAGCTACGCCATCATCGGCGCCCACCTCTGCGTCGCCAACGGTGCGGCGTGGTCAGCCCAACTTCGCGGGACCGATCAGGTTGCAGTTGCCTTCTTCGGAGACGGGACCACAAACATCGGGGCATTCCACGAGGCGCTCAACCTGGCGTCGATCTGGAACCTCCCGGTCGTGTTCGTCTGTGAGAACAACCTCTACATGGAGTACACACCAATCGATCTGGTGACAGCCGCCAGTAACCCGGCTGCAGGTCGGGCTCCGGCTTACGACCTGGAGCAGGTTGTCATCGACGGCAACGATGCCGACGAGGTCTACGTCACGGCGAAGCTGGCATTGGAGAAGGCTCGCCAGGGCGACGGGCCGTCGCTGATCGAAGCGGTGACGTATCGCCACGGCGGTCACAGCCGTGCCGATCCCGGCAAATACCGTCCAGCGCAGGAGGTCGAGGCGTGGATGGCCCACGACCCGCTGCCCACCTACCACCAGCGTCTGCTTCGCCTGGGGGTTGCCGAGTCCAGGCTTTCCGAGATCGTCCATCAGGTAACGGATCGAGTTGAAGAGGCGACCGCCTTCGCCAAGGCGGGGGAGCGGCCAGGGGAGCAGGTCCTGATGACCGATGTCTGGGCGGACGGGGGGGCATCGTGGCGGAACTGAGTTATCGCGAGGCCGTTGCCCGCGGAATCGCCCAGGAGATGCGGCGCGATCCCACCCTGGTCATGCTGGGTGAGGACATCGCCGGCGCCGGTGGAGTCTTCAAGACAACCGTCGGCCTCCTCGATGAATTCGGGCCGAAACGGATCCGGGATACTCCCATATCCGAGCAGGCGATTCTGGGCGCGGCGATGGGGGCCGCCATGACCGGCGTGCCAGTGATCGCCGAGATCATGTTCTCCGACTTCCTGGCCGTCTGCTTCGACATGGTCGCCAATGAGATGGCGAAGACGAGGTACATGACGGGTGGTCAGTTCACCATCCCGGTGGTGATCCGAACTGCCAACGGCGGCGGGGTGCGTTTCGGTGCACAGCACAGTCAGAGTGTTGAGAACTGGTGCATGATGATTCCCGGGCTCAAGGTGGTTGCCCCGTCGACACCTGAAGATGTTGTGGGCCTGATGGCGGCAGCGGTCCGCGACCCCGATCCGGTCGTCTTCTTCGAGCACAAGTCATTGATGGCCACCAAAGCCGACATGCCCGACACCGACATCGTGGGCAAGCTGGGTGAGGCCAGGGTCGTCAGGCCGGGCACCGATTGCACCATCGTCGCTCTCGCTTTCATGGTGCCCCGCGCTGTGGAGGCTGCCGAGCGTCTCGCTGCCGACGGGGTCTCAGCCGAGGTGATCGACCTTCGAACCCTGGTCCCGCTCGACACCCGGTCCATCCTCAGCTCGGTGGCGAAGACGGGTTGGCTGTTCACTGTCGAAGAGAACCCGCGCTTGTGCGGGTGGGGAGCGGAGGTGGCTTCGATCGTCGCCGAGGAAGCGTTTTGGGACCTGGATGGCCCGGTCATTCGGATCACGACTCCTCACATTCCCCTTCCTGCCGCGGAGAATCTGGAGGATCTGGCGATCCCCTCGGTGGACCGGATCTACGAGACGATCAAGAAATCGGTTGGCCGTTGACCGTGAACCGTGACCGTGAACCGATTCTGACGGTAAACGGTTAACGGAATACGGTAAACGGATGCGCTCGACTCGCAACGCCGAACGGTCAACGCACCAGCAGTAGGTCGCACGTGCCGCTGTGGACCACATCCTGGGCAGTGGAGCCGAGGAGGAGCTTCTTGACCCAGCCCAGGCCACGGGTGCCGACTACCACGAGCTCCGCTTCGATCTCAGCGCAGTAGTCGACCAGTGCCCTGCCCGGCGAGCCGTCGCGGTCGACGCGCACCACCGCCAAGCCGGCGTCCTCCAGAAGTGGTTGCGCCGACTCCCAAACAACGGTTCGCTGTTCGCTCGCCATATCCCGGGTGTCGACTGTCACGTCGTCCGGAAGATGGAGCAGGGCAGGGCTGAGGTCGATCGCGTGGAGGATGTGCAGATCCGCGCCGCGCAGCCGCGCCTCGTCGATGGCCTTGGACAGGGCGCGGAGGCTCGGATCAGAGCCATCGATTCCAACGACGATGTGTCCCACAAGGCAAGTCTGGCATAGCTGCGGTTGACGTCGTACCGGTCCTTTCTGCGATAGTCCAAGGCCATCGAATTCGGAGATGAGGTTGCATACCGCGGATGAAGCTCGATACCAACAGATGACCTACGCCCGTTGTGGGCGAAGTGGTCTCGATCTCCCCAAGATCTCGCTCGGGCTTTGGCACAACTTCGGTGGTGATTCGATCTCCGACGATGCCCGTGAAATGCTTCTCCAAGCGTTCGACCACGGCATCACCCACTTCGATCTCGCCAACAACTACGGACCGCCGGCCGGCTCCGCCGAGGCCAATTTCGGCTCAGTCATGGCGGCCGACCTCGCCCCCTACCGCGACGAACTGGTGATCTCCACCAAGGCGGGCTACTTGATGTGGGACGGTCCGTATGGGGAGTGGGGCTCTCGCAAATACCTGACTGCCAGCCTGGATCAGAGTCTGCGGCGCATGGGTCTCGACTACGTGGACATTTTCTACTCGCACCGCTTCGACCCTTCGACGCCTCTCGAGGAGACGCTCGGAGCCCTCGCCAGTGCGGTCCATGCGGGCAAGGCCCTGTACGCCGGGATCTCGTCCTATAGCCCGGCCAAGACCTGGGAGGCGGCGACCATCCTCCGTGACATGGACACCCCCTGTCTTATTCACCAGCCGTCCTACTCGATGCTCAACCGTTGGATCGAAGACGGTCTTCTCGACGTCCTTGGTGAGGAAGGAATCGGGTGCATCGTCTTCTCACCGCTGGCGCAGGGTCTGCTCAGCGACAAGTACCTCAATGGCGTGCCGGAGAACTCGCGGGCGACGATCGGGGATTCGTTCGACCAGAGGATGCTCAGTGAGGACAACCTGGCTCGGGTGCAGGGCTTGCACCAGATCGCTCGAGACCGGGGTCAGACCCTGGCCCAGATGGCGGTGGCCTGGGTGCTGCGCGACCCGCGGGTGACGTCGGCACTGGTCGGGGCCAGGAACTGGTCGCAGATCGAGGATCTGCTTGGCGCACTCGACAATCTGCATTTCACCGATGAGGAGTTGGCCGATATCGATCGCTATGCGGTCGACGGATCTCTCAACATCTGGGCCTCCTCCAGCGAGACGTGAACAGGGACACCGCGTATAGGGTCGTCCAATGGCCCCTTCAACCGAGCACATAGTCATCATCGGTCCTATGGCTGCGGGAAAGACCACTGTCGGGAAGGGAATTGCGGAAAGCCTTGGTTTGGGCTTCTTCGACTCCGATGACCAGATCCGAGCTTTGACCGGCCGCGATGGCGCCCGAATCGCGGACACAGATGGGGTCGATGCACTGCATCGATTGGAGCTTCAAGTCTTCTGGGATGCCTTCAATTCGGAGTACCCCGTCGTGATCGCCGCGGCCGCCAGCGTGATCGAGGACCCGATGGTCAGAGACGCTCTCCAAAACGCCCGCTGCGTGTGGGTCGATGCGGAGGACAAGACTCTGCGACTTCGCCGATCGTCGGCCACGCACCGCCGTGAGGTCACCGATGAGGAGGCGCGAAGGCTGGCGAAGCGGGATCCGCTGTTTGCGAGGTGCGCTGACCTGAGAGTCGACACTGGTTCGATGACCGAGCCTGATGCCGTCGCAACGGTGCTCGAGGGGATCGCGGCGACGGGCTGACATGACAGAGACCCTCGGCTCCGATCCGTTCCTGCTCGGAGTCAACTACTGGCCCCGACGCAAGGCGATGTATTGGTGGTCCGACTTCGACGCCGCCGAGGTTGCCGACGAGTTTGATGTCATCGCCTCGGTCGGGATGAGCGTGGTCCGTCTCTTCTTGCTCTGGGACGATTGGCAGCCGGAGCCCGATGTGGTGTCACGCGAGTGCCTGGAAGACTTCGGCACCGTTTGTGACATCGCGGCCGAACGAGGGCTTGGCCTGGATGTGACGTTCTTCACCGGCCATATGAGCGGGCCGAATTGGTCACCTAGTTGGCTGCTCGACCCCGGCTCCGTCGCCCACGCTTCGCCACACGTTCGGCAGGTGGTCAGCGGGGGAAAGATCGTCAACAGCGCCTACCGGAACATGTTTCACGACCCGGTTGCCCTCGATGCGGAGCGCCTCCTTTTGAGAACAGTCGTCGAGGCCCACCGGGGCCATGAGGCCATTTGGATGTGGAACCTGGGCAACGAGCCCGACCTATTTGCGCATCCCCACAATGCCGCGGCCGGCCGGAATTGGGTTCGAGAGATGACGGACCTGGTTCACGACCTCGATCCTGATCATCCCGTGACCACCGGGCTGCACACAGCCAACCTCTTTGTCGACAACGGACTGCGAGTCGATCAGGTCTTCGCCGAGAGCGATGTCGCGGTGATGCATGGCTACCCCATGTATGTCGATTGGGCACGCGATCCCTTGGACCCTGACTTCGTGCCTTATCTGTGCGCTCTGGTCACTGCCCTCAGCGGAAAGCCGTGCCTCGCCGAGGAGTGGGGAGGCTGCACATCCCCGGACTCGGAGGAATCGGTGATTTGGGAATGGACTGCCTATGGGTCGCCCCGGAGTCAGTTCATGGCCGGGGAGAAGGTCTTCGCCGACTACGTGGGCGAGGTCCTCCCTCGCCTCGTAGACGTGGGCTCGACCGGTTCGTTCATGTGGTGCTTCGCCGATTATGTCGAGGACCTCTGGGATCGCCCGCCATGTGATCCGGCGGGCGCCAAGCACGAGCGTCATTTTGGGCTGGTGAGACCAGACGGGAGTCTGAAACCCCATGCCGAGGTGATTCGACGCTTTGCGGAGACCAGGCCCCTGGTGTCCAAGCCGGCGAGAACCCTCGATCTGGACATCACACCAGATGAGTACTACCGGGACCCGGCCATGCACGCCCAAAGGCTCTATGGGATTTATCTAGGCGAGGCTTAGGCAATAGCCTCCGGGGGCAGCCACGAGAACGAGGGCAGATGACCAACGCATCGGACTTTCCACGCGACTTCCTTTGGGGTGTTGCCACCGCTGCATATCAGATCGAAGGAGCCGTGGTCGAAGACGGGCGCGCTCCGTCGATTTGGGACACTTTCAGCCACACTCCCGGTCGTACCCACAACGGTGACACTGGCGACCTGGCGGTCGACCATTACCACCGGTTCGCGGACGACGTGGCGCTCATGGCAGAACTCGGGATCGGTGCATACCGCTTCTCGATCGCCTGGTCCCGGATCCTCCCTCAGGGCACCGGCAGCCTCAACGAGGCCGGTGTCGACTTCTACCGGCGCTTGTGTGAGGAGCTGACCGGGGCTGGGATCACACCGATGGTGACCCTCTACCACTGGGATCTGCCCCAGGCGCTTCAAGACCGTGGCGGATGGCTGAACCGGGAGTCCGTCGACTGGTTTGCGGAGTACGCGACCGTCGCGAAGGAGGGCCTCGGGGATCTCATCGCCATGTGGGCGACGCTGAACGAGCCCTGGTGCTCGGCCTTCCTCGGCCACAGCTCCGGCGAGCATGCGCCTGGAATCCGCGAGCCCGGACAGTCGTTCGTAGCGGCCCATCATTTGATGCTTGCCCACCATGCAGGGATACGCGCCATGCGGGCAACCAACCGCCACGACCACGACCAACTGGGGATCGTGCTCAATTTGATACCGGCCTGGCCGGTTTCAGACTCCCCGGAGGACGAGCTTGCTGCAGCCTCGGTGGATGCGACAAGCAATCGGCTGTTCACCGGGGCGGTGTTCGACGGTCGATATCCCGAGGAGATACTCGGGTATATCGACCGTTATCGGGTGAATGACCAGATCGACACCGAGGAGCTGGCCCGAGCCGTGGAGCCGATCGATTTCCTGGGGGTCAACTACTACAACGTCAACCATGTCGAGCACGTTGCCGGGGAGCCAGCCCCTGGCGCCTGGCCGGGATCCTGGGAGGCGAGAGTCGCCCGGCCGCCTGGCGTTCTCACCGAGATGGGCTGGGGTGTCGAGCCCGAAGGCTTGCTCTGGATGTTGGAGCGTGTTGGTCGGGAGCATCCGGAAATCCCGCTCTACATCTGTGAGAACGGGGCCGCCTATCCCGACGTGGTGCTGGCCGACGGGTCGGTCGTTGACCCGGAGCGGATCGCCTACCTCGAGGGACACATCGAAACTGTCCACTCCGCTTTGCAGCGGGGGGTGGATGTCAGGGGGTACTTCGTCTGGTCGCTGCTCGACAATTTCGAATGGTCGCTTGGCTATGACAAGCGGTTTGGCATCGTTCGGGTCGATTTGGAGACCATGGAACGGACCATCAAGGCCAGCGGCCATTGGTATCGCGACTTCATTTCCGGCCAAATATCTATCCGCAAATGACCCACTTCGTGGTGACGTTTTCCGATCGGATAGTGTCTAACTGACATGACCACCGAGACCATCGTTTGGAAGGGCCGTTGCGGCCCATTTGACCTGCAAGTGGCACCGGATACCTTCCGCCCCTCGACGATTTCGACGCTTCTCGCTGACTCGATGGTGATCGAACCGGGCTCGGTGGTGATCGACGCCGGATGCGGTTCGGGTGTTCTCTCGATCGTCGCCGCCAAGCTCGGGGCGAAGATGGTCTACGGAGTCGACGCGGCCGCCGAAACGGTGGAGATTGCGACCGCAAACGCCGAGGCACAGGGCGTGAGTGACCGCACAGCTTTCTACGAAGGCGACATGTTTGGCCCCATCCCTGAGGGCGTGGAAGCCGATGTGGTGATCGGGGACGTTTCCGGCATCCCTGACGAATTCGCAAAGGTGTCCGGCTGGTTTCCCTCGGGGCTCTCAGGGGGACCAAGCGGCGCCGAGCTCCCGATGAGGATGCTCGACGAGGCGAAGCGCATTCTCCGCCGCGGCGGAAAACTGCTGCTCCCCACGGGGACCCTGCAGGACGAAAACTCGATCCTCGACAAGGCGAGATCGTTGTTCGGGTCGATCCGCCAACTCTCCGAGCGCAGCATCCCCCTTCCCTCGTCACTGGCCGAGCAGCCGGCGGTATTGGGTCTCTTGCGGGCGAAAGTCATCCAGTTGACCGAGCGGGGGAGTCGTCTGCTCTGGACGGTGAGGGTGTGGGAGGTCTCCGGCTGAGGAAGGTCTCAGGTCCCAAGTCTCAGGTCTCAAGCCAGAATCTCCGCGCCTCGTAACCTGAGACATATGGTTTCCGACCGCCTTGCGCCGTTCGGGGTCACCGTTTTCAGCGAGATGACCGCTCTCGCCGAGGAGTACGGGGCGATCAATCTCGGCCAGGGCTTTCCCAATTGGGATGGTGCAAGATTCGTCAAGGAAGCCGCGGCAAGGTCGATGGCCGAAGGAGGACACGACCAATACCCGCCGAGCCCGGGAATCCCCGAGTTGCGCTCCGCAATCGCCGATCGATATGGGCCACTTCTGGGGCGAGGGCTCGATCCCGGCACCGAGATAACTGTCACCTGCGGGTGCACCGAGGCCCTCACCGCCGCCTTTCTGGGTCTGATCAATCCGGGGGACGAGGTGATCCTGATCGAGCCCTTCTATGACTCTTATCCGGTGCATGTGGCAATAACCGGTGCGGTGCCCAAATACGTCACTTTGCGCCCGCCGCACTTTGCCCTCGACCTAGGAGAGCTCGAGTCGGCCTTCTCATCCAGGACCAAAGCCATCGTGCTCAACAATCCACACAATCCAACGGGTCACGTGTTCAGCATCGATGAGCTAAGTGCCATCGCATCCCTGTGCCGGGAGCATGATGCGTTTGCGATCTCCGACGAGGTCTACGAGGAGATGGTCTATGGGGTTCCCCATATCCGGTTGGCAGGTCTCCCCGGGATGTGGGAGCGGACTCTCACCCTGTCTTCTCTGGGAAAGACGTTCTCACTCACCGGATGGAAAGTTGGTTGGGGCATTGGCCCGCAGAACCTGACGGCCGGGCTGCGGGCGGCCCATCAATTCATGACCTTCACCACCCCGACACCGGTCCAGCACGGAGCCGTTGCAGCACTGGGTGCACCCGATTCACTCTTCGAAGAGCTCCGCTCCAGCTATTTGGCCAAGCGGGACCTTCTCCGAGCGGGCCTGGACCAGGCCGGTTTCGAGGTCTATATGCCCCAAGGCACGTATTTCATGATGGCCGGCCATTCCCGATTCGGGTTCGCCGACGATCGGGCCTTTTGCCGTCATCTCGCGGAGACTGCCCGGGTGGTGGCGATTCCACCGGGAGTGTTCTATCACCGGCCCGAGGATGGGGCCTCGCTGGTCAGATTCGCATTTTGCAAGGACGAGGCGACGTTGAGTGAAGCTTTGTCACGCCTGGCTGTACTAAGTACCAAGTACTGAGTACAACAGGAATTGTTCTGGCTTCGCCAGAGAGATTCCTGTTTAAACTTCATCGCTCCCCCAATTCGAGGGAGCAATGACGGCACCTTTCTTTGATCAAGGCCCTCCGCGTGACGCTTGTGGCGTTGGGTTCATCGCCGCCCTCGATCGCCTTCCCTCCTACCGAATGACACGTCTGGCCGTGGAATGCCTGGAACGGCTGGACCACCGTGGGGCGCGAGCGGCGGACGGAACCGGCGACGGCGCCGGTCTCCTCACCCAGATTCCGCTTCGTCTCATCAGCCGGGAGCTCAGTGCCCACGGACTCGAGGTTTCCCCGGAGCGTCTCGGCGTGGTGATGTGCTTTCTCTCTCCTACCGATGCCCCAGCGTCCCGCTCCGTGGTCACCCAGGCAATCGAGTCTGAAGGGATGCGAGTCCTGTTTTGGAGATCTGTGCCCTTCGATCCTTCGATGCTCGGCGCCCACGCCCGAAATGTGCTTCCCCTCATCGAGCAGGCGATCGTCACCGGCCCGGAGGCCGGACCCGCGTTCGAACGCAGCCTGTACCTGGCCCGAAAGAGAATCGAACGCACAGCGACTTCGGGGCTGTCGATCCCCTCGGCCTCGAGCCGAACCGTGATTTACAAGGGGCTGTTCACGGCCTCGCACATCTCGGACTTCTATTGGGACCTGAGAGATCCCGACTACGAGACGGCATTCGCCATCTTCCATCAGCGGTACTCGACCAACACCTTCCCCTCCTGGGACAACGCACAACCGTTCCGTGCTTTGGCCCACAACGGGGAGATCAACACCATCCAATCGAACCGTTCCTGGATGGTGGCCAGGGAGAAGGCTGCTACTCCAGGGGTGTGGGGGGAGCGACTGCCTGACGTTTTCCCGTTCCTTCAGCCCAACATCTCGGACTCTGGCAGCCTGGACAACGTCTTCGAGCTGTTGATGCAAAGTGGGCGGTCGCTGACTCACGTCAAGGAGATGCTGATGCCGGCGGCGTGGGAGAACGTGCCCGATCTCGACCCCGATCTGGCCGCTTTCTATGCGTATCACGCCTTCCTCACCGAGCCCTGGGATGGCCCGGCCGCGATTGCAGCCACCGACGGCTCCTCACTGCTCGTGGGAATGGACCGCAACGGTTTGCGCCCGGCTCGTTGGACGGTCACCCCCGAGGTGGTGCTGGTGGCTTCCGAGGCCGGGGTATGCCCCGAAGAAGAAGCTCTTGCGATTGCCACCGGACAGCTCGGGCCTGGCGAGCTGATTGTGTTCGACGGTGAGACCGGTGAGGTTCTGCACTCTGACCAGGTCAAGGCTGCCCTGGCTTCGTCCCGGCCATATGGCGACTGGGTGAGCACCGAGACGCTGCGTATCCAGGCCTCATTCGACAATCTGGCCGACGACCGATTCGACGCCGCAGCGCTCAGCCGGGTGTTCGGTTACACCGCCGAGGAGCGGCGGCTGATCATCGCCGACATGGCGCGAGGGGACAACCCTCTCGGCTCCATGGGGGACGACACGGGTCTCGCGGTCCTATCGAGCAGGCCGCGACGTCTCACCCAGTTCTTCCACGAGATGTTCGCCCAGGTCACCAATCCTCCGATGGACCCGATCCGGGAGAAGCTGGTGATGTCGCTTCGGATCCAGCTCGGGCGCCGAGGACCACTGCTCGAGGACACTCCTCAACAGGCGCATCTCATCGAGTTGGCGAGCCCGATCCTGTCCGACGCCGAGCTGGAGTCGATAGTGCGCTCCGGCGACCCTCGGTTTTTCTCGCACTGGATCGCGACCACCTGGTCGGTGTCGGCGGGGCCGGAAGGAATGGAGGCTCGTCTCGACGAGATCTGCGAGGAGGCTGCGCAGGCGGTGAAGCTGGGGGCCACGATCCTGGTCCTCTCCGACCGGGAGACGGACGCCAACCGGGCACCGATCCCCATGCTTCTCGCGTTAGGCGCAGTGCATCACCACCTGATTGACGAGGGCGTGCGCGGCTCAGTTTCCCTAGTTGTGGTCTCCGGTGAGCCACGCGACCCGCACGACCTGGCCTGCCTCGTCGGCTTCGGAGCCTCCGCCGTCAACCCTTATCTGGCAATCGAGCACGCTCGAGACCTCGCAGCCTCTGGAGCCATCGATGTCGATCCGGTGCCGGCCCAGGAGAACTACCGCCTGGCGATGGAGGGCGGTCTGCTCAAGATCATGTCAAAGATGGGGATCTGCACGCTTTCCGCTTACCGCGGCTCGGAACTGTTCGAAGTGATCGGTCTTTCCGAGGGTGTGTGTCGCAAGGCGTTCCGCAATGCACCCCGCCGGCTCCGTGGAATTGGGCTGCAGGAACTGGCTCGACAGGCCCTGCAGCGCCACGAGGCGTATTCAAGCGGGGTCACCGAATCCGGTGGTTTCTACAAGCACCGTCGCGGCGCCGACACTCATGTCACCAGCCCGATGGTTGTCCTTGCGGTTCAGAAGGCGGTTCGCTCAGGTGATCAGGAGGACTGGGACCGCTACATCGAGATGATCTCGGACCGGGAACCGGCCTTGGTTCGTGACCTCCTGACATTTGTCCAAAGGGACCCGGTCCCGCTCGATGAGGTGGAGCCGGTGGAGCAGATCATGCGCCGTTTCACCACGGCCGCTATGTCCCTTGGTGCCTTGTCCTCCGAAGCCCATGTCGCCCTGGCAGAGGCGATGAACCTGATCGGTGGGCACTCCAACTCGGGCGAGGGTGGTGAGGATCCGGTTCGATTCGGCACACCCAAGAACTCGGCGATCAAGCAGGTGGCGTCGGGGCGGTTCGGAGTGACCCCTGCCTACCTCGACTCCGCTGATGAGCTTCAGATCAAGATGGCGCAAGGCTCCAAGCCCGGGGAGGGCGGACAGCTTCCCGGCCACAAAGTCTCGCCCGAGATCGCCCGTCTCCGTTACACCGAGCCCGGGGTGACCCTGATCTCACCTCCACCTCATCACGACATCTACTCGATAGAGGACCTCGCTCAGTTGATTTACGACCTCAAGGCCTTCAAGCCGACGGCCCGGGTTTCCGTCAAGCTGGTCAGCGAACCGGGCGTGGGAACGATTGCCGTTGGGGTGGCCAAGGCCGACGCCGATGTGATCACGATCTCAGGGTCCGAGGGCGGTACTGGGGCCTCCCCCTTGGTGTCGATCAAGCACGCCGGATCGCCGTGGGAGCTCGGCCTCTCCGAGGCCCATCAGGTGCTCACCGCCAATGGGCAAAGGTCACGCGTGCTCCTGGAGACCGACGGTGGCCTCAGAACGGGCCGCGACATCATCGTGGCTGCCCTACTCGGCGCGGAGCGGTTCGGTTTTGGCACCCTGCCCCTTCTCGCACTCGGCTGCAAGATGGTTCGGACGTGTCATATGAACACGTGCCCGGTGGGGATCGCCACCCAGAATGAGGATCTGCGGGCCAAGTTCACCGGTTCGGCCGATCAGGTGGTCCTGCTCTTCCGTCGCCTTGCCGAGGAGGCTCGCCGCCACATAGCCGCCCTCGGGGCGAGGTCGATCGCCGAGCTGGTCGGTCGCGCCGACCTCTTGCGCCCGATCGACCCCGAGCACCCATTGTCCGCCGACCTCTCGGCCATGTTGGTGGCCGCTAAGGGTGGCAAGAAACATGAGGGGTATCGCAAGATCGGGTTGTCCAGCCTCTCGGTAAGGCTGGTCGCCGATTGTCGCGATGCGATCGCCGAGATGAAGCCGGTGGAGCTTGCGTATCCGATCCGCAATGTCGACAGGGCAATAGGGTCGCGTCTCTCCGGGGAGATCACTTCCCGACACGGGGCCGCGGGCCTGCCAGATGGGACCATCGTCGTCAAGATGTCCGGCACCGCGGGTCAGAGCTTTGGAGCCTGGTTATGTCGGGGCGTCGAAATGCACATCGAAGGGACCGCCAACGATTACCTGGGCAAGGGGATGGGCGGCGGTCTGATCTCGGTCTCACCACGCCGGCCCGGGGAATCTGTTCCTCATGCAGCCGGCAATGCCGTTCTCTATGGGGCCACCGGCGGCCAGATCTACCTCGCGGGCCGGGTCGGTCAACGGTTCGCAGTTCGCAACTCCGGCGCTACTGCCGTGATCGAGGGATGCTCGGATCATGGGTGCGAGTACATGACCGGTGGAAAGGTTCTGGTGCTGGGGGAGGTCGGCCGCAACTTCGCAGCCGGCATGACCGGGGGCGTCGCCTATGTCTGGGACCCGGCCCTCAGCCTCAAGGCAATGCTCGCCGATACCGCCCCTTCCGCCCGTCGTCCCTCCGACACCCACCTGGACGACATACGAGTACTGATCGAATCCCATCTGGAGCGCACCGCCAGCCCGGTCTCCGCTGCGATCCTCGATGACTGGTCGCGGGAACAGGGCTCATTCTGGGTCATCTCCGCGAGTGGCGACGGCCGCCAGATACCGGTGGTGGAGCAGGCAGAAGTCCCGGTCGCTCCGTGACTTGAGCTCGTTCTGGTCAAAGAGCCTTCATCTGAGGTGATTCCCATGGAAGTGACGATGGTGGTTGAGATCCCCAAGGGGAGTCGCAACAAGTACGAGATGGATCACGAGACCGGGGAGATCTTCCTCGACCGGATGTTGTTCACCGCCACCCGGTATCCGGCTGACTACGGGTTCATCCCCGACACCCTTGCCGAGGACGGCGACCCTCTTGACATCCTGGCACTGGTCAGCGAGCCGACCTTTCCCGGCTGTCGCATTCGGGTCCGCCCAATCGGGGTATTCCTCATGGAGGACCAAGGCCATGCCGACCACAAGGTCCTGAGTGTCCCGTTGGGGGATCCGATGTGGCCCGATGCGGAGAATCTCGACGACGTGCCAGCGCATGTGTTGAGCGAGGTCGAGCATTTTTTCCAGGTCTACAAGGAACTGGAGAAAAAGAAGACCGCGGTGATCGGATGGCGAACCCGCGAGGAGGCGCTAACGGTCATAGAAAGGGCCCTAGCTGCCTATCCCCATTGACGAGTTACACCGTTCGAGGCGACACCGGTCCGAAACCGGATATAGATTCCCCCGGGTCACACTGAACGGAGAGTCAGCCGTCATGAAACGTGTCTTTGTATTGGTCGTCGCCATGTTGTTGGCAGTCGCGGTCGTTCCCATTGCCTCGGCTCAAGACGAGGGGGATGGGATCACTTTGCGTGTCGGCATCACCCAAGATTGGGATGGGCTCAACCCCGGTCTCAACTACTCGGTGCCGAGCTATGACGTGTGGAACCTTCAGTACATGGCGCTCACCGACAAGGCAGCTGCCGACTTCGCAACGATTCCTTCGCTTGCCGAGTCATGGGATGTCTCGGATGACAAGCTGACCTACACCTACCATCTCCGCGAGGGGCTGGTCTGGTCTGACGGTGAGCCGCTCACCGCCGAGGACGTAGTGTGGAATATCAACACGTCCCACGATCAGGGCTGGGACAACATGACCGCGACGGTCGCCAACTTGGATGCGACCGCCGTCGACGACCTGACAGTTCAAGTCACAACCGCGGTCCCCGATCCCAAGTTGCCCACCTTGGACATGTACCTGGTTCCGCCTCAGATTTGGGAACCGGTCGCCACCGACTACGACGCCGCCATGCAATATGCAGCCGTCGACGGTGTGGGAAGCGGCCCGTTCGTGCTCGAGAACTTCACCAAGGGCCAGTCGGTGACCATGAAAGCCAACCCGAGCTTTTTCGGGTGGAACGGCGAGAAGCCGCCCTACGACCGGATCGTCTACCGCCTTTTTGAGAACCCCGATGCAATGGTTGCCGCCCTCCAACAGGGTGAATTGGACGTCATCCACGGCTTCCCCGCCGGTTCCTGGGACACGCTCGATGCCGACCCCAACATCGAGGTTGTGGCCGGTCAGCAGGGAGGGTTCGATGAGCTCGCGATCAATGGTGGAGCACTTCCCGACGGCCAGCCCCATCCGGCATTGCTCGACATCAAGGTTCGCGAAGCGATCGCGCACGCCATCGACCGGCAGGCCGTGATCGAGGATCTCTGGTTCGGCCATGCCGCTCCGTTGGAGACCCTGAGCCCTTCCCCCGACCCCAAATGGATACCCGAGATCCCCGCGGACGACGTGTTCGACTACGACCCTGAACAGTCGAACCAGATCCTGGACGACGCCGGGTACATGGACACCGATGGCGACGGGGTCCGGGAAATGCCCGACGGGACTCCGATCGTCCTTCGCCATGCGGTCAACACCGACGGTGACCTGGCACCCACGATTGGCGACCTCTTCGTCGGTTGGATGGAGGCTATTGGCATTGGCGTCGATATTGCGTCCTACGACCAGGACGCGCTTTATGACGTGATCGCCACAGGTCAATATGACACTTTCTTCTGGGGCTGGACACCGTTCGTCGACCCCGACCCGATGCTCTCCTACTTCACCGCAGCCGAGGTTGGCAATTACAACGACGCCAACTGGAGCGATCCCAGGTACGACGAGCTGTATGTGGAGCAGAACCAGGAGTTGGACCCAGAGCGACGGGTTGAGCTCGTCCACGAGATGTTGACCCTCTTCCACGATGCCGCGGTCTACATCCCGATGTACGTCAGCCCGGATCTGCAGGCCTATAGGACCGACACCTTCGAGGGTTGGGTCAAGCAGCCTGCCGACATTGGGGCAGTCATCTTCTCCAACACCTCGCCCAGCTACGTCCTGTTGAGACCGATCGGTGGGAGCGCCGGAGGCGAGTCGAGCAACAATCTCCTGATCATCGGCGGGGTGGTAGTGGCAGTTGGTGTGATCGGCGGCATCTTCCTGGCGATGAGGAGACGCTCCACCACGGCCGACGACCGGGAGTAGCCGCCTGGCCAGCGAACAGAATCGCGGCGAGGGGCGAGGCGGCCTCGTCCTGCGCAAGGTCTTGGGCTCGCTGCTCACCCTGGTCTTCGTCCTGGTGTTCAACTTCTTCCTGTTTCGCGTGGTCCAGACCGATCCCATCGGTTCGTTGTTCCGTGGGCGGAACGTTCCCGCCGAGACACTGGACAACCTTCGAATCGCCTTCGGGTTGGACAAGCCGATCGGGACCCAATTTCTTCTCTACTTGAAGGAGACGGCTCAGCTCAATCTGGGGATTTCGTATCAGACCCGCCAGCCGGTGTGGGATCAGATCGTGGCCGCGATCCCGGCCACGGTGGCGCTCGTCGGTGTCTCGGCAGTGCTGTCGGCGGTGATCGGAACTCTTGGCGGTGTCATCGCCGCGTGGCGGAGGAACACCTGGAAGGACCACAGCATCACTTCGGGGACGATGGTGTTCTATTCGATGCCCGACTTCTGGTTGGGCATGATCCTCTTGGTCTTGTTCGCTGTAGTCCTTGGGTGGTTCCCCGTGGGCGGAATCACAGACGCCGGTGCGAACGAAACCGGGCTGCCGCTGCTCCTCGATCAGCTTCACCACATGTTCCTGCCCACGCTCACGTTGACCCTGGCTTACTTGGGGGAGTACACCCTGGTCACCAGAAGCTCACTTTTGGACGTGATGGGCGAGGACTACCTGACGGTGGCCCGGGCCAAGGGTTTGCGGGATGTTGTAGTCAGAAATCGCCACGCGGTGCCCAACGCGCTGCTGCCGGTGGTCACCCTGACCGCGATCAACTTCGGATTCGTGCTCTCGGGGGCGATCGCAGTCGAGGCCGTCTTTTCCTGGCCCGGTTTGGGCAAGGCGACCGCGGACGCTATCCGCGGCCCCGACCTCCCGATGCTCCAGGGTCTGTTCCTCCTGTTCAGCGCGGCCGTCATCTTCTTCAACCTGATCGCTGACATCACCTACAGCTGGCTCGATCCAAGGGTGGACTGACCATGGCCAGCATCGCAATGCAGCGTCGTCGGGCCACGGCGGGACGGGTCTGGAAACAGTTCCGGAGCTCGCGTCAAGGAATGATCGGGCTCGCCGTCCTGCTCCTGTTCATCCTGATGGCTCTGGCGGCGCCACTGCTAGCCGACGCCAAGGAGCTCAACCCGGTCTATGCCCGGGCGGCGGGCAACCCGCAGTGGGGACCGCCTTCGGTGTTCCCCCCTCTTGGCACCGATCACATCCGTCGCTCGGTCTGGGCCCAATTCGTGTGGGGCTCCCGGGTGAGCCTGTTCGTGGGGCTCGCCGCCACCGTGCTCACGATCTTGATTGGCTCGGTGGTCGGAATCGTTTCCGGTTTCGTCGGCGGCCGCCTCGACGCGGTCATGATGCGGATCACCGAGTGGTTCCTGGTCATCCCATTCCTCCCTCTCGCCATCGTCCTCGCCTCGGTCCTAGGCCGAAACGTATGGAACATCATCTTTGTCATCGGGATCACCTCCTGGCCCTCGACTGCGAGGTTGGTGCGGGCCCAGGTGCTCACTGTCAAACAGAGGCTCTTTGTCGATCGGGCGCGCTCGCTCGGAGCGAGCGGCTCACATATCGTCGGTCATCACATACTTCCGAACGTGAGCGGGCTGATTCTGGCCAACGCCACCCTGGCAGTTCCGATCTCGATCCTGACCGAGACAACCTTGTCTTTCCTTGGATTGGGTGACCCAACTGCGGCGTCCTGGGGGAAGACCTTGGAGGAGGCGTTTACCAATGGGGCGGTTGCTCGCAACGCCTGGTGGTACTTCATGCCCGCAGGTCTTGGGATCCTCTTTGTCGTCCTGGCTTTCACGCTGATCGGGCGCACCCTGGAGGAGATCGCCAATCCGAGGCTCAGTGGCCGCTGATGAGCGAGCCGATGCTCTCAATACGGGATCTCAACATCACCTATCACACGTCGGGCGGCACGGTGCCTGCGGTGCGTGGGGTGAGTTTCGATCTCGAGAAAGGCGGGTCGATCGGGCTTGCCGGTGAGTCGGGTTGTGGCAAATCGACTCTGGCCAACTCACTGCTCCGGCTTCTGCCGCCGGAGACCGAGGTCACCGGTGAGATAACTCTCAACGGCCAGGACGTGCTCACATTGTCACCGGGCGGGCTGAGGGCCGCGCGCTGGACTTCGGGAGCCATCGTGTTTCAGGGCGCACTGCATGCACTCAATCCGGTGCAAACCGTGGGGGATCAGATCTCCGAGCCGATGCTGATTCATGAGACGGCGAGCTCAGCTACCGAGGCACGGGCACGGACCGTCGAGCTGTTGCGACGGGTAGGACTTCCGGCGGCCAGGGCTGACTCCTATCCCCACGAGTTGTCCGGAGGTCAGCGGCAGCGGGTTCTCATCGCGATGGCGTTGGCTTGTGATCCACTGCTTCTGATAGCGGACGAACCAACCACGGCGCTCGACCTCATGGTGCAGGCCCAGGTCTTGGCGCTTCTGGACGATCTCAAGAAGGAGCGTGACCTCACCCTGCTTTTCATCACGCATGACCTCTCGGTGCTCACCTACGCCTGCGACGAGTTGGCCGTCATGTACGCCGGACGGATCGTGGAGATGGGGCCGAGCTTCGATGTATTTGCCGACGCTTCCCATCCATACACCAGGGCGCTAGCCGCAGCATTTCCCACGATCGGGGATCAGAGCTCGAGGATGGCTCCGTCGGGTCTCGGCGGAGACCCACCCACGCCGGGGAACCTTCCGGAGGGGTGCCCATTCCACCCGCGATGTCCCCTCGCTCAAGACGCCTGTCGTATCGAGGAGCCTGCCTTGCGCGTATCCGGAGAGGGCAGGAGCGCGGCATGCATCCTGGTGTGACCCCACTCGTCGAGGTCGAGAATCTCCATGTCGACTTTGGCCCGGCGCGAGCGGTCGACGGAGCATCGCTCCACGTTGAGCCCGGCGAGGTCCTCGCCCTGGTTGGGGAGTCAGGCTCGGGAAAGACCACCCTGATTCGCGCCATCCAAGGCCTTCAGCAGCCGACATCCGGCACTATCCGGGTCGAAGGAAAGCCGATCGATTCGAGGACGAGGCGGGAGATCCAAACCATCTTCCAGAACCCAGCGGTGCAAATGGTGTTCCAAGATCCGACGGGTGCGCTCAACCCCCGGCAGACCCTCTACGAGATCGTTGCTGAGGGTTTGCGCATCCACGGCCAACCAAACGACGAGCAGGCAAGAGTGGCCCGGGCACTTTCCCGGGCGGGGATGCGACCACCGGAGCGGTTCTTCCAGATGTACCCGCATGAGATATCAGGCGGTCAGCGCCAAAGGGTGGTGATCGCGGGGGCGATGGTCATGGAGCCGCGTCTCCTCCTCGCCGACGAGCCGGTAGCCAGTCTCGACGCATCGATTCGTGGGGAGATTCTGGCTCTGATGCGTCAGCTCGTTGACGAGACCCAGCTCTCGATCCTTGTGGTCACCCACGACCTCGGTCTGGCCTGGAATATCGCCGATCGGGTTGCAGTGATGTATCTGGGGCGCATCGTGGAGACCGGCCCTACCGAAGCCATCCTCAGTGATCCCAAACATCCCTATACCCGCTCCTTGCTCTCAGTGGTTCCCGAGACCAAGGAGATGGAGCAGCAGATCCTCGTCGGTGAAATCCCCGACCCCGCCAATATCCCGTCAGGGTGTCGGTTTCACCCTCGATGCCCTCTGCTCCAGTCGGGCACCCTTTCTCCCGAGGTGGCCGCCAGATGTTCGACCGATGATCCGGGACCGGTGGCTGTAGGGGCGGAGTCAGCGGCAGCCTGCTGGGCGGTTCTCCAGTCGTAAGTCTCAAGTCTCAGGTCTCAAGCTCAGGCTTGTGACTTGGGACTTATGACTTGCGACACTTCCCCTGGCTACGCCAGGGGAAGTGTGAGCCTAAACACCGACTCGCCGTCGTACTCGTAGGTGAGGTCGCCATCCATGACTCGGGCCAGACTTCTCGCCACCGCCAGCCCGAGGCCGACAGAGTTCGGGGTGTGCCCCCCATTGTCGGAGTGATCGAAGGGCTCGAACATGGTCTCCGCCCTGGAGGCCGGTATCGGCCCGCCCGAGTCGCGGACTTCGATGACGCCGGACCTGGCCGATGTGCCAACCACGACCCTGATCTGCTCACCGCCGTAGCGGATCGCGTTGCTGATGAGATTGCGAACGATCTGGGTGAGACGGGTCGGGTCGGCCCACACTGTCACATCGCCCTCCCACGCGATCCCCCGTGAAGCGCCCCGGCCTGCCGTTTCTGCCATATCCGCCAAGTGGGCGGTCACATCGACGTGGCCGAGGAAGATGTTCATGGTCCCGGCTTCGAGTCTGGTGACCGTCAAGAGGTCATCGACGATGCTCGAGATATCGGCCGACTGGCTGGCGATGAGCCTCACCAGGGAGCGAGCCTCGGCCGGCTCAAATCCATCCCAGGACTCTGCGAGCTCGGTGGCGAAGCCCAGAACCGCTGAAAGGGGAGTCCTCAACTCGTGGCTGATGCTGGCGAGGAAGTCCCTCTTCTCGTGGTCGAGGGCCTCCAATTCCGAAACCCGGACCTGGGCCAGCTCGGCCTCGCGTCGGGCTCGCTCCACCTGGAAGCGTGTGGCGCTGAGACGGGCTCGTTTCTCGGCCTCGTCGTTGTGCAAGGCCCCGTCGAGGCGGTGGAACTCTCGATAGGAGACGAGGGCCCCGGCGTGATCCCCAAGGGCTTCGAGAAGATCTGCCCGCACCGCCGCCGCTTTGGCAATGGCACGTTTCATGTCGATCTTCTCGCTCTTGGCGACTATTTGATCGAGCACCGAGGCAGCCTCGTCCAGCCGGCACGCCTCGATCAGCCATCCCGCCCGGTCGAGCGCAATTTCAATCGAAAGTTGGTCGAGGCCGCCCGCGTTGGCGGTGGCTTCGGCCTCGGCGGAGAAGATCAAGGCCTCGCTGCGGTGCCCGGCTGCGGCGTGGACTTGGGCCATCAGCGACTTGCCATAGGCCAGAGTGTGGCGACCGTCTTCACCCAACTCCTCCCCCCTCTGGACAATCTTGAAGACAAGGTCCCTGGCCCGTTCGATGAGAGCTTCGCGTTCGGAGCCCTCTGCGTCCTTGGCGAGAAGCAGAAGCTCGAAGCCTTGATTGATCTGGGCGGTGCCGATTCGAAGGGTGTCTCCGAGCGACGTATAGGCCACCTCGGCCTGTTCGAAGATGTCGAGAGCTTCCCGGTGTCTTCCCTCGTGACTCAGGGCAATACCAGTGAGGTTGGTGAGGAGACCCATCCCCAGCTCATCGTTGACCAGCTTCAAGGGGGCGGCCGCGCGTTCCAGATACTCCAGGGCGGTGGCGCTGTCGCCAACGTCGCCATACAGGTCGCCGATCGCCATCAGAGAGTTGGCGACCCCTTGCATGTCGCCTTCCAACTCGAAGTGAGCTCGCGCCGACAACTGGTCGTCAAGCGCCTCATCGAGCCGTCCGAGCGAGCTATAGGCCCAACCTCGGTTGTGCATGGCCCACGCCTGCCCGAGGGCATCGCCTGTCTCTTTGGCCAGTCTCAGGGCTTCGTTGGCTACCTCGACCGCCTCATTGGAGTCGTACTCGTAGAGAGCGGCGCACAACTCATTTAGGGCGGCCAGCCGTTCGGCGTCGCTGAGGGCGAAGTCAACTCGCCGGCGTTTGGTGGCCAGGGTGTCCATCGCAAAGAGAATCGTCAAGGAACCACGCCCACTTAAAGGTTCGTGGGGGGCGGCAGCACCGGCCGACCGGCCCATTTCTCCCCCCAGCGAACGAAGTGAGCGTTGGGGGGAGTACCGCCGGAGGCGGGGAGGGGGGCACCACTAGCGCGAGACTTCGGCCGGCGACAAGCGCTGCCCTCAGACCATGTAGCTGCGGACAGGCTCTTTCTCGGTGAGAATCGCCCGGTCGGCCGCAAATGGGCCGATGTCGAGGTCGGTTTCACCGGTGAGCGCTAGATCCACCAGGATCCGCCCGATCAGAGAGGCGAATTTGAAGGCGTGGCCGGCGCCTATTGCGGTGAAGACGTTCTGACATCCGGGCACCCGGTCGACGACGAAATCCCGGTCCGGGGTGAGGGTGTAGAGACAGGTCTTGGCGAGGTGGATCCTGCCCGCGGCGCCAGGTAGATGGCTTGTCACAAAACCGGTGATCGCCTCGTTGACATCGATACGGGGCTCGAAGCTGCGCTGATCGGGGTCGGTCACGATCTCGCATCGATCCCAGGCGACTTTGACTGCCGGCTCGCCGAAGATGGGGAATCCATAAAAACTCGGCTCGTGCATCCAGATCCAGATCGGGAACCGGCTCGGGTGAAAAGAGATGGGATCGATCGGCTCGAGGTACACCACTTGCTCCTGGGTCACCTCGAGTGGGAACTCGACGTCGAGATGGGACAGGAGTCGATTGGTCCAGGCCCCAGCCGCGATCACCAGTTTCTCGGCCCGATAGGCGACACCACCGGCCACCACCTCAACTTCGCCTCCGGTCTCCTTGATCGCTGTCACCTCGGCACTCTCGATGATCGTGGCTCCGTGTTCTCGGGCAAGCTTGCGATGTGCCGCGTTCGCTCGGGAGGCCATCGCAATTCCTGAACGGTCCTGATAGAGGGCCGTCACGTGGTCATCGAGTTTCCATTGCGGCCAACGACGCATTACCTCTTCGGCCGTCATCTCGTCGAAGGGCACGTTGGCTGCGGTCATAGAGGACCGATAGTCGTCGAGGCCGATTGAGGCGCCAGCCGGCGCCAGGTCGAGTCCCCCGGTGCGCAGGATCAATTGCTCGCCGGACTCGACCTCCACCTGTTCCCAGGCGGAGAATGCCGATTTTGCCAACTCCACGTATTGAGGGGTGTGATAGGAAAGGCGGATGATCCTGCTGTGATCCTCGGACCCGCCGTTGCCGTGACCCAGTTCAAACTGCTCCAGGGCGAGCACGGAGTCCCCGAGCACCCGCGATCCCCAATAGGCGACGGCGCTCCCAATTCCACCCACGCCAAGGACGATGAGACGGCGATCGGTCACTGCAGCCCGAGATCACCCAAGTAGCGCCTGATGTCCATTGAGTAGTCCTCCATGGGGGCGTAGAAGCCGGTGGTAAACCTTCGTGATCCCATGCCCCTTTGCACCAACTGGCAGACTCGCCAGTCCTGCAGATTGACCATGTCCCAGAATTCGACTGCGTCCTCTGGGTCGAACTCCGAGCGGCCGATCTCGTCGCGGTGGAAGAGGAAGTCGCACACGACGGTCGTCGAATCGGCGGCGTGGGGCCACAGGGTGAATGCCGCCACGTGATCGGCGGAGAGACTCAGCATCAAATTGGGATAGATCAGCTGTCCCTTGTGACGCTCCGCCTCCTCCGGGGAGAGCCCCGGGAAAGGCTGTCGGTTCGTGGTTCCGCTGAAAGTGAAGGTCCAGGCCCCTTCGCGATGCGGGATTCCCTCTTGCCAGTCGAGGTCCGAGCCACCTCGCTTCTTGAAGGCGGGGACCAGCTCAACCAGTTCGGGGTGCACAGGCCCACAGTGGTAGCACTCGTTGTAGTTCTCGACGATGGCCTTCCAATTGGCGGCCACCGGGTAAACGATTCTCACCACGGTGCGGAGATCGTCCAACGGGTAGTTGGCGAGATACGCCTCCGTTCCCTGGAACTGCTGGGCCAGGGGCGCCGCGGCCTCCGGGTTCAGATGAACCCAAAGAAACCCTCCCCATGTCTCGACTCCGACGGCATGAAGCGGAAGATCCTCTTTGCGCAGCCCGTCGTCTTCCTCGAGAAACGGCGCGGCACGCAGCCGACCGTCGAATGAATAAGTCCAGGCGTGATACGGGCATTGGATCGATCCGCGAAACGTGCCGGTCGGCCCCAAGTCGACCTGTGCAGGTTTGCCTTCGGCCTCGCTGAGGACTGAGCCGCGATGACGGCATAGGTTCACGTATCCATGAAGACTGCCGTCGCGTGCCCTGGTGACGATGACGGACTCACGGGCCACCTGGCACACCAGATGATCACCAGGTTCGGGAATCTCCTCGCTGCGGCCAACACAGAACCACTGGCTCTCGAACACCTTGTCCTGCTCCAGGGCGAACCACTCGGGCGCCACATACCGATCGCGGGCCAGGGTGGGTATCACCTGGGTGAGATTACCTGAGCCGCCGTTTCGACCAGGTGGGCGGTCTCAGGCCCATTCCCTTGGGATTTCCTCCTCCCAGCGGCGCTCCCAGATCACCGTCCCGTCGTGAAGAGCTTTCAGTTCCACCTCGAGGTGAAAGGTGTTGGCGTCGGCGGTCATCTCCAGAGAGCCGATCGTCCCTACGTTCCAGCCGGGTCGTTCCAGGTGAATTTCGTTTTGGGACCAGACCCGCGTGCTGGCGGGATCGTCATCGGCCACCGTCACTTCCCAGTTCTGTCGTGAGTCATAGATCAGGTCTGCCCGCTCTGGCTGCTCTTCCCTGCTCGCGATGTCGCGGCGAAATTCGATCGTGTTCCCTTCGTGATTGATGGTCCAGGTCCGATCTGGGTGGGAGGCCAAGGTGGGCGGGGGCGGTGGGGGAGCCGATTCCGGCCAGTCCAGGTTGCGGGCGGGCGGGCGGTGAGGCACCACCGGTAACAAGAGCCTGGATGCTTCCGGATTGACGGAAAGGGTGAACCGCTCACCCGGGGGCCAGACCACCGGGAAGTCGGCGCCGGCGAGGGCGAGACGCAGTCGCCAGCCACGGGGAATCACCGCCGAAGCTGCCAGAAGAGGGAAGCGGACCGTCATTGGAATCCCCGGCTTGACGACGACCGGAGTTGATAGATCGGTCGGAAATGCCAGATTGCGATTGCCGCGGCAGATGAGATGCGTGGCGTCCTCGGGGGAGATGGCGAGCAAGCGTGCGGTGACCACCCCCACGGCGCGATCCGAACTCACAGCGACTTCCACCTCCGGTGAGCCCAGGATCTCGATCGGCTCGGTCAGAGGGGCAGTCTCAAAGCAGAGCGACGCAGCGTCGTCCGCCGTCGAGCTCTGGCTGCCGATCCCGGCGCGGTCCCAGGCCGGGGCGTGACTGCCGACCCATTGCGGCCCGCTCCATTGCAGCTCGTTGTGCTCGAGCTCGTCGAGTCTGAGTTCGAGGTCGGTGCGGTCGTCGGGTGGCCATGACGGCTCCGCCCGCCAATACCCGGTGGCCCGAGCACCGTCATATGGCGGCTCGGTTCGCACAAAAACCGCCGCCTGGGGAAGGTCCATGATCCCGTTTTGATCGCCTCGCAAGTGGTGTTCGAACCAGCGCGTCATGAGATCAAAGTGGTCGAGGGTGGGCGCCGGCACCCCCGTGGCGGGCCGGTAATGGCCCCAGGGGCCGATCACGGTCCTCGTCGGACAGGTGAGATGCCCGGCGAGCGCAAGCATCCCGTCCACGTAGCCGTCGATCCAGCCTCCTATCAAGAGAGTTGGGCACTGGATCGCGGTGTAGTCGGCACACGGCGAGCCATGAAGCCAATACGCGTCGCGCCTTTGATGGTGAAGCCACTCGAATGGCCATTGCGGTGTGCGCTCCAGCCGCTCCATCCACTCCTCGAACCAGCCCTCACCCACGATGTCCGGGTCCGGGGGGAGCCCGTTGAGCGCCACCATCGAAGTTGGCCAATCGGCCTGTTCGGCGGCATGCAACGACCCGCCCGTGTAGTGCACGTCGGACGCGAATCGGTCATGGGTGGCGTGCATCGGGACTATCGCTTTGAGCTCGGGGGGACGCAACATCGCGGTCTGCAGGGAGCTGAATCCTCCCCATGAGATGCCCCACATCCCGAGATTCCCGGTGCACCAGTCCTGGGCGGCAAGCCATCGCATGACTTCCAGCGTGTCGGCCTGCTCCTGACCCGTGTACTCGTTGTCGATTACCCCGTTCGAAGCGCCGGTTCCCCGGATGTCCACCCGAACCCCTGCGATGCCGTGGCTTGCCAGATACGCGTATGTCGACCAGTCCCGGGCTGTGCAGTCGTCGTCTTTGCGGTACGGCAGCGACTCGACCACAGCCGGGAAAGGGCCATCGCCGTCTGCATCGGGCTGGTATACGGTCAGTGCGACCCGGGTTGCATCCCCCATTTCAACGAACACCCGGCGATCGATCCGGACCGGGTATTCGGGTGTCGGCTCTGGCACGGCGGGAGGGTAACCGCTGGGCCTTGGTGCCGGGCCGGGATCGAAAGGGCCGTCTACTGTCGGACGAATGTCGCCCTCCAGCCGGGTCGCGGTAATAGGTGCCGGCTTCGCCGGGCTCGCGGCTGCTCGCGCCCTGGCCGATGCGGGCTGCGATGTGACCGTGCTCGAGGCGAGGGACCGTGTCGGCGGCAGGGTCTGGTCGATTGCCCTGGACAACGGTGAGATCGTCGAGATGGGCGGCGAGTGGATTGCATCCGGCCAGGAGGCCGTCCTTTCCCTCGCGTCGAGGCTCGGGGTGGGCCTTGTCGATCCCGGTATCGACTTCGTGACTCGTGATCCAGTTGGGGGAGAACCGATCCCGCTTGTCGAGCACCAGAGAGTGAATCGTGTGCTTGCCGACCTGCTCGCGACCACCCCAACAGCCACTTTGGAGAACATGACGGCGGCCGACCTCTTGACCCCACTGGCCGACGGCAGCCCGGCATCACTCGTGCTGCGATCTCGACTGGAAGGCACGATGGGTGCTCCCCTCGAAGAGGTGGCGGCCACCGAGGTCGGCCCCGACTATGGATTTGGCGAGCACTCCTACTACCGGATCGCTGGCGGCAACGCCACCCTTGCCGAGGTGTTGGCAGAGGGCCTCGACATCCGTTTCGGATCTGAGGTGCTTTCTGTGTCCCAGAGGAGGGGCGGCCTGATCGTCACCACCCACGGCGATGAGCTCGCGGCTGAGATCGTGGTATTGGCTGTCCCGCTGCCGGTCCTGCAGCGATTCGAACTCGACCCGGCTCCGTCAGTCGTGGGCCCTGCCCTCAAGGCGCTCCGAATGGGGTCGGCGGCCAAGGTTGCCATGGCGACCAAGACGCCGCCGCCTCTGTTCCGACGTCAGGACGCCGACATTCCCGCCTGGTATTGGTCCGGCCTCGCCGCCGACGGATCGATCCGTAACGCAGTCACCGGTTTCGCCGGCTCAAAGCCGGGAGCTGAGGCTCTGATGGCCGATCCGGCGACGCGTTTGCGCCAGGCCGTTCCTGAAGTGGAGCTATTGGGCGATCCGACCGCTTTTGATTGGAGCGCCGATCCCCTCACTGGCGGCTGCTACTCCGTGCTCGGTCCGGGGCAGCGGAGCCTTCTCGGTGTCTTTCAGCATCCTTGGGGTCGGATAGTGGTCGCCGGCGAGCACACCAATGGCTCCGGTTCGATCGATGGAGCGATTCGCAGCGGGCAGGCCGCTGCCGAGATGGCCCTGGATCTGTTGCTATGACCCGTCCGTCTAGATTCCGAGGCGTACCAGCAAGGAGTCAGATAATTGAGTGAGGCGGACGCCTACAGCCAGACCATCAAAGAGCTCTCCGATCGCATCGTTGAGGCACAACGCCCGATACGAGTCCTAAGCGCCATCAACTGGGACGATGAGATAAGGAAGGGCTTCTTCGACTCAGGGTTCAAGGAGCAACCGAAGGTCGATCGCGCTTACTACGAGGCGAAGGACATCCGCCTCGACCCGATTGCGACCCGGTCCGAGCTCAGGGTCATCCAGGGGGAGATCCTGTCCCGTCTGGGCCCCGTGGCGCCGGCTTCGGTGATGATGCGGTTCATGTGTGAGCAGTATCTCCAGGTCGTCGACTTGCTTGAGAGCCGGGGAACCGAGCAGTTCGCCCAGCTCAGCGGTCTGCTCTATGGCACACCCAATGACGTGTTTCATGCGGGAGGGCCCACCATCGCTGATCTGGCCGGGCAAATGAGGCACATTCTCGAAGGGCTGGCCGGGAAGATCATGGAGATGGAAGACGAGCGCTCCATCGACGGCACCACTGCGGTGGGGATCCTTCAGGCCCAGCTGGACAAGTCTATGGGCCCGGGCAAGATCGACGTCAAGGCCGACGACGGGATTGCGGCCGATGCGGCGGCCGGCGCCGACTACATCAAGCTCCACGAGGACAGGTTCTTCTCGCAGCGCGACCTCGACCTGTTGGAGGCCCACGAGGGGTGGGTGCACGTTGGGACCACTCTCAACGGCCTTGCCCAGCCGGTCTGCACCTTTCTCGGGAAGGCGGCGCCCCGCTCCACGGTCACCCAGGAGGGTCTGGCGGTCCTCACCGAGATGATCAACATGAGAAGCCATCCCCGGAGGTTGGCCAAGCTGATGCATCGCATTGAGGGCATCAAGATGGCCACCGAGGGGGCAAGCTTCGTCGAGGTCTTCGAGGCCTTGCGCACTGACGGTTTGAGCGAAGACGAGACGTGGTCTGCGGCCCATCGGATCTTCAGAGGCAGCCTGCCCGACGCCGGGCCGTTCACCAAAGACCTCGGTTACGGCAAGGGATTGGTCCTGACGCTGCTCTATGTCAGGCTCGCAATTCAGACCGGAAAGGCGCACCGCATTCCACTCCTGTTCTGCGGGAAGGTCGACCTCCTCGACATGGCGGTTCTCCACCAGCTTGAAGAAGAGGGCCTGGTCGAACAGCCGGAATTCGTCCCACCGCCGTTCAATGACCTGCCTGCGCTCAGCGTCGCGTTGAGCCTCGGGGGGTTCATGGCCAAGCTCGATTGGACCAGGCTCGAAGCGGACTATTCGAGTCTGATCTGACGGTCCCGGCGGTACCGTGACCGCCCATGTGGGCCAATCGAGATGTCAGACGGGTTGTCACCGGTCGGTTCATTTCCCGTGTCGGGGGAGAGGCGGCCTTTTTCGTCGGGATTTGGGGCAAAACCGCCTTCGAATTGGACGCCTCGGCTTCGGGCGTGGCCGCGGTTATGGCGGCTCTTGGCCTGGCATCACTGATTGGGTCGGCCATAGCTGGAGTTCTGGTCGATCGATACGACCCGCGCCGGGTCTTGATCTGGGGCGAGTTGCTCTTCATCCCGGTGGCGCTCTCGCTGGTTTTCGCCAACACGATTCCCACGATGGTGATGGCCACCTTCGCCCTCGGCCTGGTCGGAACCCCGGTTTACACCGCAATCGCATCTTTTGCCCCATATCTGACCGACGATCCGGAGCAGCTGGCCAAAATCAATGGCTATATCGAGGGGGCTTCTTGGGCGGCCTTCGTCGTCGGCCCTGCCCTCGGTGCACTGATGACCATCACCGTCGGCCTCAATGGGATCTTCGTCCTGGATGCCGCTACCTCTGCCATCGCTGCGGTGTTGATGATCCCGGTGAAGGTCCGCAAACTGGCCAAGAAGGATCGGGAAGGGTCTCATGGGATTCAAGAGCTGCGTGAGGGGTTCCGTTTCTCCTACGGGAGCCGGCGCCTGCGCTTCTACCTGATCCTCGGCTCCCTGGTCTGGATCCTTTTCGGGACTTTCAGCGCGCTGGAGCCACTCTTCTATCGGGACGTCCTTGGGGTGCAACCGGAAACGATGGGATGGGTCAACTCGTTGTTCGGCATCGGGCTCGTCACCGGCACTTTGATTTCGTCGCGGCTGCCGGCCCGTCTCAGAACGGCTCGCACGATGGTGGTCCTGGTCGCGCTCAACTCCGTTGGTGACCTCCTCTACATCGGCACCGACCGGCTTCCGGTGGTTGTAGCGGCCGGAATGACGTGGGGGGTCGTGATTGGAACTATGGCCCCGCTCCTCAGGACCATGATCCAGATCAATTCGCCCGACGATCTCGTTGGACGCATCACCGGCGTTTCCCAGGTCCACTCCGAGGTGGCCCACCTCCTACCCCTTGCCTTCGCGCCCCTACTGGCAGCATCGTTCGGGGTGCAGCCCTCACTGATGATGGCCGGGGGCTTCGTCGGGTTGCTCGCTCTGTGCTTCTATCCCGAAGCCCGCAAGCTCGATCGCGCCAAGGAGGTCGCAGTGCCCCGACCCGGGCTCCCTGACCCGAGCACCGAGCCGAAGTCAGTCCAGCACTGAGCCGAGGGCGGGGATCACTTCTTTGGCGAACAACTGAAAGCCGCTCTGGTCGTAGGCCGGGTCCGGGAAGTAGACGATGGCGTAGGTCATCCCGGCTGCTTCCCAGTCCGCCAGCCTCTCGATGATCTGCTCCGGCGTGCCTGACATACGGCGGAACTCGTCGACCTGGCCCTGCGCCCGGTTCTCCGGGACGTAACGGAGATACTTGTCCTTGAGCCAGGCAAGCTTGTCTTCGACCTCGCCCTCGGTGTTGGCACAAATGATGTTGAAGTTCTTCGACCTTACGATCGCTTCAAACGAGGTGTTTTCGGCTTTGCAGTGGTCTTGGAGGACACCTGACTTGTGGATGAACGAGTCGAGATCGATTCCGAAGTTGGTGTATTGGGCATGGCGGGCGGCCGTCCTGAGGGTCAGCTGCTCGCCTCCGCCGGCTACCCAGATCGGGATGTGCGGCTGTTGCAATGGCTTGGGGTTGCAGATCGCGCCATGGAGGTTGTAGTGGCGACCCTCGAAGTGAACGACGTCCTCGGTCCACATCCGCCGCATGATCTGGACACCCTCTTCGAGCTGGGCGAGGCGGATCGATGGCTTGGCGAACTCGTATCCGTACCCCAGGTACTCCTGTTCGTACCAACCGGCGCCGATCCCCATCTCGACCCGCCCACCGGAGATGACATCAATTGAGGCGGCGACCTTGGCGAGATATGAAGGGGGGCGGTAGGAGTTGCAGGTGCACATTTGGCCGAGCCGGATGCGGCCGGTCACCGCGGCGAGGGCCGCCATCAGAGACCAGGCCTCGTAGGTCTCCTCCTGGGCCGTCGGGACGGTGTGGAAGTGGTCGTAGACCCAGGCAGACTCGAAACCGGCCGTTTCCAGCGCTAGAGCAACGTTGCTCATCGCCGCCCACTGCTCCGAGCGGTCGATGCCGACCAAGTCGAGCCGCCAACCCTGGGGAACAAAGGCTCCGAATCTCATAAGCGGACGTTAGACCGCCGGCCCCCCCTCGCCCGACCTGACGGTCGGACGGTCCCCCCGCTCCGCAGGGGGACAACCTTCTTCCTGTCCCCTCTTCTAAAGGGGACCGGCTTCGATTAGCCCTTGACGGAGCCGGCGAGGAGGCCCCTGACAAAGAAGCGCTGCAACGCAAGGAATACGACCACCGGGAGGAACATCGACACGAAGGCCGCCGCGGTCAGGAGGTGAACTGACTCGCCCCGAGTTCCAACCAGCGAGGAGAGTTGGATGGTGAGGACCGACACATCGGATGTGGACCCCAAGAACACCAAAGCCACCAGGAGGTCGTTCCACACCCAGAGAAACTGGAAGATTGCAAACGCCGCCAGGGCCGGATATGAGAGGGGGAGTACGAGACGCGTGAAAGCGGTGAATGGGGTGGCGCCATCGATATAGGCCGACTCGAAAATGTCCTTGGGTAACTGCGATATGTAGTTGTAGAGCAGGTAGATCGCCAGGGGGAGCCCGAACCCGGTATGGGCCAGCCAAATTCCCAGGAACGAGCCGGTCAGGCCGGTGGATTGGTAGATCTGGAGCAGAGGCACGAGTGACATCTGGAGAGGCACCACCAAAAGCCCCACCACGATCGCAAACAGAAACGCCCGGCCCGGGAACTTGACCCAGGCGAAGGCGTAGGCGGCAAAGGCGGCGAGAGTGATCGGAATGACGGTGGCCGGAATGGTGACGATGAGGCTGTTGACGAATGCATCGAACATCCCTCCTCGCCCAAGAACATCGATGTAATTGTCCAGTGTCCACCCCGAGTTGAAAAACGCCGTCCACCACCCGGTCGAGTTGGCTAGTGACGCAGGGCGAAACGAACTGACCAGCAGCCCGAGGCTGGGGATCGTCCACATCACGACGATGAGGAAAACCGAGATCCTGACCGCCCACCCAGCCTGGCTGGTCCCTCCGCTCGCCCTCTCTGCTCGAGCCGTCATGAACCGATCCCTTGTTTCCGGAGGTTGCGGACGTTGATGACCATGATCGGGACCACGGCCACGAACAGGATGACTGCCATAGTCGTGGCCTGGCCAAAGTTGCGGAACCGGAACATCTCCTGATACATCCGCACTGCCACCACGCTGGTGTCGAAGTTCCCGTTGGTGGTTACGAAGACGATGTCGAAGACCTTGAGCACGGCGATGGCAATCGTGGTGAAGACTGTGATGATGGAGCCCCGGATCGAGGGCACCAGGATTCTGAAGAAGTTCTGCAGTTCGGATGCCCCATCGATGCGGGCCGCCTCGGTCAACTCGACCGGCACGCCTTTGATGGCTGCCGAGAGGATCACCATGGCAAAGCCGACCTGGAGCCAGATCATGATCACGATCATGGCGAAGGTGTTCCAAGGGATGGTTTGCATGAACGGGATCGACTCACCACCAAACCACTGGATCACCGCGTTGATCAGGCCCACCTGCGACGTCCCCGGAACCCTCCACGCATAGACGAACCCCCAGATCACCGAAGCTCCAACCATCGAGATCGCGAGGGGAAGGAAAATAAAGGTCTTGGCCAGCGATTCGTGTTTTACCCGGTCCGCCAAGGCAGCAAAAGCAAGGCCAATAACCACCGAGGCAGCAGGGGCGATCAACAGCCAGATGACGTTATTGCGCAACGCCACCTGTACCTCGGGGTCGGTGAAGGCGTTCGCATAATTGGTGAGAAGCCCACCGCCTTCGGGGACCTCCGTAAAGCTCTGGACGATGGTCCGTATCGCCGGGTAGATCAAATACACCGAAACCACCGCCAAGGCGGGCAACACGAATACCCATGGTCGGACGATTTCGGCGGCGCGAACCGGCAGGTGCTCGACAAGGGAGTTGACGACGATGAAGAGTGCCCAGATGCCGGCGACTCCCAGGACGAGGGCCACCAGAGCCTGGATCAGCTTGCCGGTGAGCGGCCCCATCCCGGCAAAGGCTTCAGGGTCTCGGAGCACTCGGAGGCCGAGCCATATCAGGAGAATCACCACGGCACCGATAGCGACGTCGCGGATAGCCGTCCAGCGACGAGTGTCTTCGGTCACTGTTGGGGCTTCTACTGCCTCGGCCAAATCGACTCCCAGATGTGGAAAAGGTCCCCGGCGTTTCCGCCGGGGACCTTACCAACTCGGGGGGTCAGCCGGTCGGCCAGCTGTCCTCGATTGATTGGAATATTGCCTCGGTGCCTTCACCGTTGGCAGACACCCAATCGACCATCCCTGACCAGAAGGTGCCGGCGCCGACTTCGGCGGGCATCAGGTCGGAGGCATCGAAGCCAAAGGTGGTTGCATTTGCCACCATCTTTGACAGTTCGGTCTCCGGGTAGGTGGTGTACTCGCTGAGTGGAACGTTCTTGTTGGCGGCCACGAAGCCACCCCGCTCGATCCAGGCCGTTGAGGATTCGGGTGTCGCCAGGAACTCGAGCAGAGCCCGAACCTCTGGGCGGTCGTTGAACATGACGAACATGTCAGCGGCGCCCAACACCGGCGATCCGTATGCCTCGTCGATTGGCGGGAGATAGAAGAACCCCACGTCCTCACCGGGCTTGTTGGGCCACTGGGTGGGATCCGTGGTGTCCTTGTTCGCACCCCAGAAACCGGGGATCCACGCTGCCTGCTTCTGCATCCAGCATTGGGGCCCGGCCGCGTCGAACATCGGATCCTGGGTAGCAGTTATGTGCGTCGCGTTGATGTAGGCGCTGCCGCCATACGCGTAACCCGGTGTGAACCAGATGTCATGCATTATCCCCGCGGCGTTCAACACTGCCGGGTCATTGAACGGGATCTCGTGGTTCCACCACTTGGCATAGGTCTCCGGCGGCGCGGTGCGCAACAGGATGTCCTCCATCCAGTCGGTGGCGACCCAGCCGTCGGCCGCGTCACTCTCGATGCTGATGCACCATGGGCTGCTGCCATCGGCGACGATCTGATCACTCAGGGCAACCAACTCGTCCCATGTGGTCGGCGTCGCGTAGCCGGCGTCAGCGAAGGCCTGGATCGGGTACCACACGATCGACTTGACGTCGGTCTTGTAATACACGCCGTAGAGGTCTCCGTTGTGTGAGCCGAGTTCGACAAATCCGCCAACCAGATCCTGGCTGAGCTGGTCCACGTTGAACCAGTCACTCAGATTTACCAGCGAGCCGGCGTCGGCGTATTGCGCCATCTTTCCGGGCTGGGCGATCTGCGCCAGGTCGGGTGGGTTGCCACCATCGACACGGACCTGGAGTGCGGTTTCGTACTCCACGGTCGGATTGAAGGTGACATCGATCCCGGTGGCATCCCGGAACGGCTGGAGAGCAAGGTCAAATGACGTTGCCTCGGCCCCGTCCGGCGCCCACTGGGCGACGATCTCGACCTTGGTCCCCGTGTAATCGCCCGCCATTGCGGCGTTCAGGTTCTCGTACGGAGTTGCACCGGCCGAGCCTGCCGCTGTCGTGGTCGACCCTTCCGCGGGTGCGGCGGTCGTTGTGGATCCTGCGGATCCACCGGCCGTCGTTGTGGACCCGCCACTCGATCCGGCACATGCTGCGAGCAGCATTGCCAGAGCCACGAGGGCGATGGACCACTTCCGTTTCTTCATATTTCTCCTCCTGTTGGTTTGCTTTCGGTCGCGAGGGCAAGATCAAATGTTCGGGCGGCCAGGAGGGCCGCTCCCCGGGCGCCATGCGGTCCACCGGGCGGGCTGAGCCTGATCCGGTTCGGATCAAGGGTTCGCGTAGCAAGGTCTGAGGACCCTGCAGTCCTGACCAGAGCGTAACGCACCGCGTCGAGCAGCGGTTGGCCGGCCTCGGCAAGCCCCCCGCCAAGCACGATGGTGTCGACGTCGTATGCGGCCGATAGCCAATGGATGGCAGTGGCGAGATGGGAAGTGACCTCTTGGGCGAGACTTGAGGCGGTTGAGTCTCCGGCTGCTGCCTCGGCGAAAAGGGAGGACGCCGGAGCGCTCTTGCCGCTGTCCCTCCATGCTGCGGAGATGGCGGGCCCGCTGACCACGGTTTCCAGGCAGCCGGTTTGCCCGCAGCGGCACAAAGAGCCCGCTCGATCCACCACCACGTGCCCGATCTCACCAGCCATGCCCGTTGCGCCACGATGAATTGCTCCGTCGATGACCACGCCCGCAGCCACTCCGGTGCCAAGACTGAGCAGGGCGAGGTCTCCGGGCTCGTCTCCCAACTGGCGGAGCTTCTCGAATATCCCGAATGCGGCCGCCCTGACATCGTTTTCCACCAGTACCGGCAGGCCATGCTCCGCGGAGAGGCGGCTGGCCAAGGGGAAGGGGGCGTCATCGATGCCAAGATTGACAGCCAGGCGAACGGTGCCGGCGGCGTTGTCTACCTGCCCCGGCATCCCGACTCCGATGGCGTCGATCGGATGGGTCCAGTCGAGTTGTTCGATTGCAGAGTCGATGGAGGCGAGAACCGCCTCCGGGCCGGGAGTTCTGGTGGCCACCCGTGAGCTGGTGAGGACCGCACCTTGCCCGTCCGCCACGACCGCTTCGGTTGAGGTCCCACCGACGTCGATACCGATCGTGCTGGTCATCGCAAGACCACACCAAGGCGATCGGTGAGTACCGCGGCAGCAGCTCCGGCTAGAACGAGATCGCCTCCAAGAGTCGAGAGCTCGACCTCGATCAGCCCTGCAGTCGCAGGCAACACCCGGCCGCTGAGACTCTGCCGGACGCTGTCGATCAGTTCCTCACCGGCGTTGCGAATCTCGGGCGCGATGATGATCCGGGTGATGCCGAGCAGAGCGACGGCGTGGGCGAGGACACCCGCGAGATGGTGCCCAGCGTCGCGGAGGGCATTGCGCAGTCTTTCCTCACCCACAATCGGAGCCAAGGCGAGGGCATCCCAGGGATCACGGTCGGGGTCGGCCCCCACGCTGCGCAGGATGGCGGGAACGCTTGCCACGGTTTCGAGACAGCCGAAGTTCCCGCAGGTGCATCGGGCCCCGTCGAGGACGACCTGGATGTGCCCGATCTCCCCGGCTGCCGAAGTCTCGCCGCGGTGGAGCCTGGATCCCAGTACGACACCGGCTCCGACTCCCCTTCCCAGCTTGACCAACAACACGTCTTCGCCTGCACCCGGGTGTCTCCGTAACTCAGCCAGGGCTGCGACCTGGGCGTCGTTGGCGATGGAAACTGGGACTCCAAAGCGGGCTGCGATCGCCTGGCCCAGATCGAGGCGATGCCAATCGAGGTTCGCCGCCTCGAGGACCATGCCCCCGGCGTCGACCACACCCGGCGTGCCGACTCCGATGCCGAGGATCGGAGCTTGTGCCTCATCGAGCAGGGACCCAATCAAATCGATGGCGATGTCGACGGCGTCCTGACCGGTCACGTCGGTGGCCGGGGAGTCGAGTCGCCACCGTATGTGCCCGCTGAGGTCGACCAGCGCCCCTTGAAAAGGCCGATGACCGAGGTCGACGGCAACGATGTCGCGTCCTCCCGCATTCAAGGCGAGGAGAGTGGGTGGCTTTCCTCCTGCCGAGGTTCCCTGACCCATCTCCCGCAGCAGGCCGTCGTCGATCAACTCGCTGACCAGACTGGAAACGGCTGCTCTGGTGAGACCGGTCAGTCGTGAGAGCTCGGCTCGTGAGGTGGCACGCCGCTCGGATACGAGATCGAGGGTCGTCTGCAGATTCGAGCGCCGCGAGTCGTGCTTGGTGGCCTTGGGGCGGTGGGGGCGGTCGGGCTGGCCCCGGCGGGGCTCGAGATCAGACATGGAAAGTTCACTAAACATACAAACGGTGAGGGCGCAGTGTCAAACGACTTCTGGTGCCGACATATCGTGTGGGGGAACCCGGATCGATCGGGGTGGTCGAGAATGAGGGACGAACTGGTTCGCCGCAGGTCACGGATGCATCGCGTCCTCTACCGAATGACCGGTGGGATGATCGGGCGCCGATTGGTGAACAACGACATGCTGCTGCTCACCACGACCGGCCGCCACTCTGGCCTCCCCCACACCGTGCCGCTGCTCTATTTGCGAAACGGAGAGGGGTGGGTCGTCATCGCCTCCTACGGGGGGAGGGACCGACACCCTGCCTGGTACCTGAACCTGGTCGATGAGCCCTCGGTCGAGGTTCAGATCTCGAGACGGCACTCACGTGCTCGAGCCCGGACGGCAAACGACGAGGAACGTGCCCATTGGTGGCCTCTGGTCGTCGAGGCATACGGCGACTACGCCGTGTACCAGACACGGACGGACCGCGAAATCCCAGTGGTCTTCCTGGAACCACTGAGCGCTGGATAGATTCGGGCCATGCCCTACTCCGAGGACCTGGTGGAACAGGTCCGTGCTCAGCTGTCACCCCTCGATGACGTCACTGAGAGGAATGTGATGTCCGGGGTTGGATTCTTCGTCGACGACAGGATGGCGGTAGCGGTTCTCGAGGATGGCCTTTGTCTTCATATTGGTCAGACCGAGACCGACCCGACGATCAGTTCGATGATCTCCCTCGAGTTCGCTGGCCGTCAGATTCAGGGGTGGGTTTGCATACCGGAGTCGAGCCTCGACCGGGCCAGCCTTTCACGATGGGTCAGCCACGGCGTCGCCGGGCTGGGACTACCGGTGTAGAACCTGGCGCGGGCGCCGATAGCTAGGAGCCTTGCTCTGCCAGTTGCGGCGGGATGCCACCTGGATCAAGTCCCCGAGAAGGGCTGACGCTGTTGGCTGGCCACCGGCCCCGGGGCCGGTGAAGAGGAGACGCCCGATGGCGGGCCCCTCGACATATATGGCGTTGGTGACGCCATCGATGCCGGCCAACGGGTGTTCGGCGTCCAGCGCGATCGGAGCAACCCGTGTCGACACGCTGTCCCCGACCCGCTCGGCGACGCCGATCAGCTTGATGACCTGGCCTGACGCCGCGGCAGCCTCGATATCCGCCCGGCTCAGATCCTCGATTCCCTGGCACTCCACCTGCCATGGGGCAACCCATTCCCCGAATGCGAGGCGCGCCAGGATCGCTGTCTTGAACGCAGCATCCCGGCCTGACACATCATCGGAAGGGTCGGGCTCCGCATAGCCAAGGACAGTGGCTTCATCGAGTGCCTCTTGGAAACTCCGGCCGTCTTGGGTCATAGCGGTGAGGATGAAGTTGGTTGTCCCGTTGACGATCCCGCTCACTCGATCGATCCGCTCTCCCGCCAAGCTCTCGGCAAGAGGCCGGATGACCGGGATCCCGCCACCGACGGCGGCCTCATACATGAGAGGGACCCCGCTCCGATTGGCGGCCTCGAACAACTCCTCTCCTCGGGTGGCGATCAGCTCTTTGTTTGCTGTGACCACGGGTTTCGCCGATCGGAGGGCAGTGAGGAGCAGCTCACCGGTCGGCTCCAAACCGCCCATGGCTTCCACCACAACGTCGACGCCCGGGCTGCTGACAACACTCATTGCTTGATCGGTTATCCGCTCCGGGGGCAGCTCGAAGGGCCGCGGCTTGTCGAGATGCTTGACGGCGACGATCTTCAACTCGAGGTCGACACCTGCCTTCTCCCGGATTTGGTCCCGGTCGAGAAGAAGCCTCTGCACCAGCGCACCCCCGACCGTGCCGGCGCCGAGCACGCCAACTTTCACCTTCATGGTCGGCGCCCGCGGTTGGCCCTGGGTCCGGGTTCGTATCTCATTGAATTCCTCTGTTGGTGAGAGTCCCGGCGCCGGTCTGAATCAAAAAGATCCGCACCGGTGCCGGGCGGATCTCGTTGTCGTGTCTTGGTGGGTGCTGATCACACGACCGAGCCGCACGGCTGCATAGCCGTCGTCATGGTCGTAGTGATGCAAACAGCACTCATGTCCTGGTCAAGGTATCCGAGCCTGCGCCGTACGTCAACGCCGGAGCGGCTTCAGGTTGCGGCTTCGGCGACCACAGCGATGTCGTCCAGATCCTGCGCCAGGGCCTTTCGAGTGCCGCCTTCGAAGAGCTTGCCGATCGTCCCCGCCAGGACTTTTGAGACCGCGCCTGCGGACTCTGCTCCGAAAGTGATGGTGATCATGCTTCCCGCCGGCGCCGCTTCGACACTGATCACCGACCGATAGTGGGCTCCGTCAGTCTCGGTCTCGACCGTATAACTGCGGCCTGGGTCCATCGCGGTGACTTCAAGGACTTCGGTGGCTTCACGATCGAAGATCAGCCTCGTCTCCTGCCACCTGGTGCCTACACCGAAGCCACTCCCGCCATCGAGGCGCGTGATTGAGGTCACAGCCGATATCACGTTGGGTGACCGGTCGAGGTCTGTGATCAGATCCCACAATGCTTCGGGGGTGACCGCGACCTCGCGACTCACCGAGAGCTCCGACATGGCAACTCCTCGTCCTTCCGGTAAGACCCTAGATGGAAGGACTGGACCCGGGGCGGATCAGCGGCCTTCGCCTCGCAACAGCTGTCATTTCCCCACAGACGGCGGTTATTATCTGTGCTGCGAAGCGCTCATCTAGAGCGGTTGAGGGACTAGGCCCTGTGATACCGCGGCAACCGGCGCAAGCACGGTGCCAATGCCTGGAACGATGAGTTGCCGTAGGGCTCCGGCTCTCGGCGCTCACGAGGCGTTTCGAGAGACAACCGAGGAGCTGCCGTTGAGCCCAACAGACGAACCCTGTTGTAGCCGTATCGAGACCAAGCGATGACGTCCTATCTCGACGCGCTCGCTGCGGGTGTTGTGGTGTTTGACGGCGCTACCGGGACCAATCTCCAAACCATTGGGCTGACTGCCGATGATTTTGGCAGCCCATTCCTCGAGGGTTGCAACGAACTGCTCAATGTGACCAGGCCCGACGTAGTCCGGGAGCTTCATCGCTCCTTCCTCAGGGTCGGCGTCGATGTCGTGGAGACCAACACCTTTGGCGCATTCGCCATCCCACTCGGCGAGTACGGGCTCCAGGACCGCACTTACGAGATCGCAGCGGCCGGGGCAACGCTGGCTAGAGAAGCAGTCGACGAGTTCGTTGCCCAGGATGGGCGGGCGCGCTTCGTGGCCGGATCGATCGGCCCGGGGACCAAATTCCCGACTTTGGGACAGGTGAGTTACCCCGAGCTGGTCGATGCCTATCAGGTGGAGACCGCAGGGTTGATCGACGGTGGTGTCGACCTCCTCATCATCGAGACTCAGTTCGACCTTCTCGGGGCCAAGGCCGCAATCGAAGGGGTGCGGGTCGCGATGCGGGCGGCGGGTGTTGAACTCCCGATTCAGGTTCAGGTCACCATCGAGCTGACCGGGCGAATGCTCCCCGGCACTGAGATCGGAGCCGCCCTCACCTCCCTCGGCGCCCTCCGCCCACAGGTGATCGGTCTCAACTGCGCCACCGGGCCCGCGGAGATGTACGAGCCGTTGCGCCATCTCACCCGACACTCACCACTGGTCGTGTCCGCCATTCCCAACGCCGGCCTGCCCTACGTGGAAGACGGCAAGATGAAGTACGACCTCGGCCCTGAGGAGTTGGCCAACCATTTGGCGACCTTCACGACCGAGTTCGGCGTCGGGGTCGTGGGCGGATGTTGTGGGACGACGCCTGAGCACCTCGCTGCGGTCGTAGCCCGGATCCGTCCTGTCATCGTCAAGGAACGGCAGCCGGTGATCATCCCTTCGGCGTCCTCGATCTACAGCCAGGTCCCCTTCGACCAGGACACGTCGTTCATGATCATCGGCGAGCGGGCCAACGCCAACGGCTCCCGCGCTTTTCGTGACGCGTTGCTTGCCGACGACCTCGAGGGTTGCGTCGCCATCGGTCAGGACCAGGTGAAGGAGGGCGCCCACCTTGTCGACCTTTGTGTCGATTACGTGGGCCGGGATGGGGTGGCGGACATGATCAAGCTTGCCTCTGCATTCGCCACCGATGTTGCAGCTCCGGTGGTCCTCGATTCCACCGAGTCGCCGGTGATGGAGGCGGGTCTAGAGCGGCTCGGTGGCCGCTCGGTCCTCAACAGCGCCAACCTCGAAGACGGCGATGCTGAGGGCTCCCGAATCGATCGGGTCTTCAAACTGGCGCGCAAGCACGGCGCAGCCGTTATCTGCCTTCTCATCGACGAGGAGGGTCAGGCCAGGACTCTCGAGTGGAAGATGCGGGTGGCCCATCGCATTCATGATCTGGCGGTGGAGCGCTACGGGTTGGAGTCGAGCGACCTCATCTTCGACGCTCTCACCTTTCCGCTGAGCACCGGTGATGACGACCTCCGTCGGGACGGCATTGCCACTATCGAGGCGATCCGGAGGATCAAAGCCGAGATGCCAGGGGTGCGGACGGTGCTCGGAGTGTCGAATATTTCCTTCGGCCTCAATCCGGCGGCGAGGCGGATCCTCAACTCGGTGTTCCTCCACGAAGCTGTGGACGCAGGGCTCGATGCGGCGATCGTTCACGCCGGCAAGATCGAGCCGCTGGCGAAGATGGACCCCGAGCAGCGCAAGGTCTGCCTCGACCTGGTCCATGACCGCAGAGCCGAAGGCTACGACCCCCTGGAGAAGTTGCTCGAGTTGTTCGCAGACGTCAAGACCGAGCAGACGACGCTCGAGGATTACAACGACTTGGCGGTTGGTGAGCGTCTTGCGCGCCGGATCGTCGACGGTGACCAGCGCTCAATCATCGAGGATCTTGAGATCGCACTCGCCGACGGGACCAAGCCCCTGGACATCATCAACAACTTCCTGCTCGATGGCATGAAAACGGTTGGGGATCTATTCGCCAGCGGCGAGATGCAACTTCCGTTCGTCCTCAAGTCGGCCGAGACGATGAAGAAGGCCGTCGCCCACCTGGAGCCGAAGATGGAGAAGGCCGACACGGGCGGCCGGGGCAAGATCGTGATTGCCACCGTGTCAGGCGATGTTCATGACATCGGCAAGAACCTCGTCGACATCATCCTGAGCAACAACGGCTACGAGGTTCACAACCTGGGGATCAAGGTCGGGATCGGGGAGATGATCAAGGTCTTCGAGGAGACGGGGGCAGACGCCATCGGAATGAGCGGTCTCTTGGTCAAGTCGACGCTCATCATGCGCGACAACCTCGAGGAGCTGGAGCGGCGCGGCCTGGGCAAGGTACCGGTCCTCCTCGGCGGGGCGGCCCTCACCCGGAACTATGTGGAGGCCGACCTCCGGTCTCGTTATGCCGGCCCTCTCTATTACGGGAAGAACGCGTTCGTGGGTCTCGACGCAATGCAACGGATTGTCGCCGGAGAGCCTGCGCCGGCGCCCGAGGCCGGGCGCCAGTGGCACAAGGCAGGGGACGAGCCCGTTGAGGTGCCGGCTCGTTCGCCGCACGTTCAGACCGACAACCAGATCTTCAAGCCACCGTTCATCGGTTCGAGGATCGTGCGCGGGGTCCCCTTCGACGACATCACGCCCTACGTCAATCTGACCGCCCTGTTTCGCAACCAATGGCAGTACCGGCCGGAGCCGGGGGAGAACGACCGCGAGTTCAAGGAACGGCTCCAGCCGATATTGCGCGACCAGATGGCGCGTGCCCGCTCTGCCGACCTTCTCCGCCCGCAATTGGTGTATGGGTACTTTGCCGCCAACTCCGAGGGCAACGACCTGGTGATCTGGGACGACGAGAGTCGCAGCACCGAGCTCACACGATTCACCTTTCCCCGTCAGCTGGAAGAGCCTTTCTATTGCGTCTCAGACTTCTTCCGGCCGATGGATGCTGAGGTCGACTACGCCGCCTTCCACATCGTGACCATGGGCCACGAGGTGTCGCGTCGCACCGCCGAGCTTTTCGCCGAGAACAAGTACCACGACTATCTGCTGTTGCATGGCTTGGGAGTGGAGCTCGCCGAGTCGCTTGCCGAGTACTGGCATTTCCGCATCCGTCAGGAGTGGGGGTTCGTTTCGGAGGACGGGCCGAACTTGATCGGGTTGTTCAAGCAGCAATACCGCGGCGGCCGCTACTCATGGGGCTACCCGGCGTGTCCCGACCTCGAAGACAACGAGAAGGTCGCCTGGCTGCTTGGAGCGGATCGTCTCGGGATCGAGGTCGGGGAGGAGACGGCCTTCCAATACCAACCCGAACAGACCACATCGGCATTGATCTGTCACCACCCGCAGGCCAAATACTTCATCGCCAAGAGCCCCAAAGAGACCAGAGATGCTGACTAGCGCCGGGCGTTGGCTGCGCATCGCGGAAGTGAATCCCCCCGAGTTCCCCGATCTGCGTCATCGAAGCCTCTCGCCGGCATGGACCCACGTCATCGTGACCGACAATGTGTTTGGCCGGATCAGGGTCTCTCCGTATGCCTTTTCTGCGCGAATCACCCACGACACACCGGATGTCGAGCCCACCGTGGTCGTCTCCACCCGTGACCGCAACATTCTGGCGATCGAGTCCGAGGTGCGAGGGGCCCTGGGCAACGGTGTTGACTCCTTCCTGGTCGTTATCGGGGACACGGTTCCCCATATCGATCATCTGGCCCACCATTACGAGATCGTGGAACATCTCAGACAGCTCCAAGAAGACCTCCCCGATTTCGAGGTCGGAATGCCCACCAGGTTCCGTGAGTGGCAATTTCGCCGCCGGATCGACCTGGGAACACAGTTTTTCGTTGCCGGCCCGGTCCTCGATCCTGAGGTGATTGGCGATCAGATGGGCCGGCTCAACCTCAAGGATGGGGACCCACCTGTGTTCCTCATGTTGATCCCCCCTTTCAGCCTCGATTGGGTGGAGCAGATGGAGTCGATCGGTGCAGTGCCCTCCACCCCTGGGCTGAAGCGCCGTTTGGAGGGTGTCGCCCCGGACATCCGTCGCAAGAATGGCTGGGAGATAACTGCCGAGATGGAGTCCCGGGCCCGTGAGGCCGGGGCGGCCGGAGTGATCTTGATGGGCCTCAAATACGAGTCGGTGATCGACGAGGCCCCGGCCGCCTGGCCCGCGTCGTAGTACCTAATTCGTATTGCGTACTGCGGGAATGTCAAGAGACCAATTGGCCTATGTAGAAACGCACCGGTTTTTGCCGATATACGGGCATGGGGACGGTGCGTATCACACGCCCAACAGGTCGCCGTCGGTCCGCCGGGATCGCGGTCGGTGTCACCTTGCTTCTGGTCGTCTTCATTGTCGGTCTCGCCTTTGCCAACACGATCAGCGCAGGCCGGGTCGCCGACAACTCCAGAGCGTTGCTGTGGGCCAATGCAACCCTGGGAACCTCGGCATTGACCAGGGCCGCCCTAGTTCAGGCCACCACGTTTGCCGAGCTCCAGGAAACGGGCCAGGTGACGGCCGACGACTTTGCTGCCGCCCTGACCGAGGCCCGAGGAGCTCGGGACCGCCTCGGTGCATTGCAGGAAGTGGGGGGCGAAAGTGTCTCGGCGGCCCTCCTCGCCCACTACCTGGGTTCTGTCGATGCCGTGCTGGCCGCCCTCGACGCGAGTGGGAGCGCCAGGGCGAAGGACCTGATCGTGTCCGATGTCGAAACCGACTACATCGACCTGCCGCGACTCGTTGCAGGCCGAGCAAGACGACATCCAGACCCAGATTGATGCCAACACCGCGGGCGCCCACCGTTACACCGACTTCATCACCTTCTTCTTGACCTTTGCGATTCCGGCGTCAGCCGTCCTCATCTATCGCATGATCGCCAGACGGTCGGTCCGTGAGCACCAGATAACGGCAGATCTCGAGATCGAGGCAGAGCGTGCCGTCGGCCGCGCCAAGGACGAGTTCATCGCCGGTCTCTCCCACGAATTGCGGACTCCTCTGACCTCGATTTACGGGTTTGCCGAGATCCTCACCGATGGTGACGGCACGGACGTCCAGGGGAACAAGGACCTGGCCCAGATCATCGCTAACGAGGCGGCCGAGATGACGAGGATGGTCGACGATCTGCTGGCAGCGGCTCGCATCGACAGCACCGGCGTGCAGATCGAATTTGCACCGACGCGGATCAGTGACGTCGTCGAGTCAGCCGTCACACCTTTCCTTCGGGCAGGCCTCCAGGTCAAGCGGAGCGGCGGCGAGGCCTGGGTCTCGACCGATGCCGCCCGTCTGCGCCATGTCATCGTGAACCTGCTCTCAAACGCAGCCCGTCACGGTGGCGACAACATCGGCATCGAAGTCTCCGGTGGGGAGGGTGTCGTCGACATCGAGGTTTGGGACGACGGCCGGGGTGTTCCCGAGGACCAGGTCGAGAAGCTCTTTGAGCGCTTCATACACAATGGGGCCGCCCCTCTTCTCACCGGAAGCGTCGGTCTCGGTCTTGCGGTGGCCTCGAGGCTGACCGGGCTTCTCGGAGGGAAGCTTTCTTATCAGCGCTTCGTCGGCAAGACCTACTTCATCGTGAGCCTGCCGGGCCTCGGTGAGGTTGCCGACGATGAGAGCGACCGTCACGAATCTGTCGCCGACGTGATCCGCGCGATGTCGGCGTGAGAAAGGCTCTGGGCCCTCTCGTTGTCTTGGCTCTCTTTGCCTTGACGATTCCGGCGGTGGCCCACGTGACCGGCAACTACAAGGACGAGTTCGCCTCGATCGGATGGGGTGGCTCGGATGGCTCCTTGTACTGGTCCGGACCGTGGACGGAAATCCACGACGACAACGACGAGAAATTCGGATCGGTTCGCGTGGTGTCTTCGGGCAATTGTCAGTCCGGGAACTGCATGAACATCACCGGGGCCGTTATGAACGGCATTGGCGCTCAGCGGACCGCCGATGTCAGCGTGATCGAGTCCCCCGAACTGTGTTACGACTTGACGGTCATACCCGGCATGGACCTCGATGGGACCCTGCTGGTTCAGGCAAAGGCCAGTGGGTCCTGGACGACAATCGCCCAGCACGATCTGTCCCAGGAGGGCGAGCAACACGTCACTCTGGACCTCTCCGATTTCGATTCCAACCAGCTTCGTGTTCGATTCCTGGTGACCGGACTGGTCACGACCAGTGATGTCTTCATCGACAATGTCGAGATCTCGGGCGAGATGACCGAGGAACCGACGACGACAACCGCTCCCAGCACCACCACCAGCACCAAGGGCGACGGCGGGCAAGCCACGACAACGACCCGGCCTGACTCGCCGACCACGACGGCACGTTCCACGACCACAACCAGATCGACGGGCGGCACCAGCAACACTGAGCCCAACTCGTCTACCAGCACCACGGTGGCCGGCACCTCCACCTCCACCACCGGGGGCCAGAGCACCGGTTCCACGCTCATCGTGGCCGCCGGAGGCAGCGACGAGCAGCCTCCCGACTCGGGCGGGCCGCCCGACGGGAGCGGCATCCGACAAACGGCTCGCGGTCTGCAGGCCGACTTTGACGGTGGCCTCTTCGGTCAGGTGAACGCGATTTCTCCGATTACTGGTGTCGACTTCCAGGCCCGGTTCAGCATGGCGGTAGAGATAATCGAGGCAAGCTGGGTCTGGATGGTCTTGCTTGCCCTTGTGATCTCCTGGGCCATCGTCTCGGGCATGGAGCGTCGGCGAAACCATCTTCTGGGCTGAGCCAGAATGTCCCCCCGCTGCGCAGGGGGACATTGACAAGGGGGAGATCAGCCTCCGACTTGCAGCGTGCCGACCATCTGGGCGTGGAGTCCGCAGTGGTAGGCCCATGTCCCGGCCTCCAGGGTGACCTCAACGGTGGCGCCACCCATCAGGTCCATCGGATCCATGCCAGCCGGCTGGCCATCATGGGTGTCGAACACGATTTGGTGATTCACCAGCATCGCGTTCTCCCACGCGACTGATTTCCCGGCCGGGACTGTCACCTCAGCAGGAAAAGAAAGACTGTCCACCGTGATCAGAACCTGATCACTCGGTGCTGTGGTCCCAGTTACGTCGGCGGTCGTGGTGGCGCCCGAGCCGCCGCCACCACAGGCGGCGAGCAGGATGGCCACAGCGGCGAGAGCGAGGATCAGTTTGCGCAATCTATTCCTTCCTTGTTTCTGGGACATTACGACCTAATTCGGTGTTGAGCCTGCCAAGAGCTTGTCGAGTGGAGAGGGAAAACGAGGGGTCACCGTGGTGCCGTCCAGCCACGTCTGGAGCGTCTCGGCCTCTCCTTCGATCGCCGCCGCCACTTCTGAGCCCACAGCCTCCAGGAGGCGGTAGATGACCTCGCCACCCGGACGTTGTGACCAACCCCCAACGATTCGCCCGTCACTCCACACGGTGGCCCCGGCGTTGCCATTCCGGTCAAAGACCTGGGCACCGTGCTGTCCCAGGTACCAGGTGCGGTCCTTCCAACCCATCGTGGTCGAGTCGAGCGAAGGGAGAAACGCGACCCACGGAGCTGTGGGTAGCGCCGGTTCGAGGTCATCGGGGTGCAGATAGGCGGGACCGATCTCGGTTTCAATCTCTTCCGCTTGGAGTTTCTGCAGCGCCGTCCGAACATCTCCTTTCGTCCATCCCGTCCACCAAGAGATATCGACTTCCGAGGCCGGGCCGAAGCTGTAGAGCCACCGTCCCAGGACTTCGGCCTGAGTGACAGCTCTCGAAATGACCGGGATCGGTGATCCCAACCAGTCATCAGCGGTTGCCCATCGATACTGCCCTGATACCCAGCTGCCACGAGGCCGGGCTCTTACGACCTTGCCTTCGCTGGCTAGTCCGAAGAGGACCCGCGTCGAGGCTCCGGACCGGCCGATGATCGAGCCGTCCGATCGATGAAATATGAACTGCTCCCGGAGCTCCGGCACCGCTTTGGTCAATTCAACGGCTGCCATCGGCTCGCCCCCGGCCCGAATCGCCTTGATGGTCTTCTCCGAAACCAGGCGATACCACGCTGCGCCGTCGTCGGAGAGCCCGGCGGCCTCGACCATCCCCGCCAATCGTCTCAACTCCGCACCGGCGATCTTGACCGTGGAAGAGTTGTGGATCTGGGTAACGGTGTCGGTTGGCACCACCCACAGGGTCCGCCTCATGCCAAGCACGCGGGCCAGCGACCGGCTTTCGTAGAGATCGGACTCCAGATCCGACACTTTGAGCGATGTCACCCGGGCCCGGGCGGAAAGGAAGACAGTCGCCGGGTCGGATGAATGGAGGCCAACCAGGTCCGAGGCCACGGTGACGGCACTATCGGCGGGCCGGGCCAGGTGGTGCCGGGCGCCGAGCCGGGACCGCCGCTCCTCGACATCGACCCTCCTCATGGCGCCGAGAGGTTAGGAGCTGGCGAATGGCCTCATGCGGGAGCCATCCCGATCCGCTTCTCGAAACTCTCCGCCCGCTCCATGATTTGCCCCGGGAGGGCCATGATCTTCTCTTGCATCTCGGCGGCGGCAGCAGTGAGCCCGGTCAGGTCGCCGATCGACCAATCCTTGAGCAAAGGCACCAGGACACGGTCATGGTGGATGCGCAGGTTGTAGACCCCGGCACGGGCAACGTCGATCGACCGACGCACGAAGCGGGGCATCGCGGCGCCGGGCATTTGGAAGTTGTCGAACGCCTTGAAGATCCCAGCGAGGACCAGCGAGGGCTGGGTGTCGAGCATCGCCTGCATCACCGACTTGTAGAAGATGAAGTGGTGGTTCTCGTCCGATGCGATGAGCCGCATCAACTCAAAGGCAGCGGGGTCGTCGGTGATCTTTCCCGCGTTGCGATGGCTCACCCTTGTTGCCAATTCCTGGGCTGCCGTGTAGGCGAAGATCTCGGTCGGATCATCGAAGGTCGGCTGATACCCGTTGATCATCGTCGATTTGCGGTCGTCCTCTAGCTCATACGGGTCGCAGTTGCGCGAGGTGAGCAGATAACTGCGGATGGCAATCGCGTGTTGGGCCTCTTCTGCGGTCCAGAGATGGGTCCAGGAGCCGAATGCCGAGGTCGCCGGCATGTATTTCTCAAGGAGCGCGTGGTAGTAGGGGAGGTTGTCCTCGGTGAGCAGATTGAGGACCAGAGAGGTGCGTGCATTCTCAGAGATTGTGCATTGTGAGACGTCCCAAGGCTTCTCCTTGAAACTCTCACCCCGTTCCCAGGGGACGAAGTCGTGGAAGTACCAGTCGCTCCGCCGATTCTGATGTTCCTTGATCAGCCTGTCGACGACCGCGTCGACAGCTTCCACCAATTCATATTTCTCATCTCGAGCCATTCAGTGCCTCATTATGCGTGGTGTCACGGTACCGACTTGGGGTTTCTTGACAAACCTCGGCTGTCTCAAGTCTCTAGACCAATGTCCGGGCCGTGCGGTTACACCCGCCGGTAGAGTCCCGCGCCGATGACCACGAGAGGTATGAGTCGTGCCACCCGAAGTGGTCTCTCGATCCTCTGGATTCTCGTGATCTTTGTCCTCCTGTGGGAGGGCTACAAGCTGGTCTGGACGGCCCTGGAGTGGACATGGCCGGTCCGGCCCGACAACCGCACCATGCCCCACACCTGGGATATCGTCGGCGCACTTTTCAAGCCGGCGCAGCGAAACGGGCCTCTTCTGCTGTGGGTTGAGCTGAAGGCGGCGCTACTCACCCTCCGCGAGGCCTTTGTCGGGTTCCTCATCGGTGGAGCGATCGGTTTTGGGCTGGGCGTCCTTTTCGTCAGGTCCACCACAGCCGAGAGGGCCTTCATGCCCTACGTGGTGGCCTCACAGACGGTTCCCATCATCGCGATCGCCCCGATGGTCGTGATCTGGGGAGGGAGGCTTGCAGTCCCGCAATGGCTCACGGTGTCGGTCATCGCCGCCTATCTCACCTTTTTCCCGGTGGTGATCAACACGGTCCGCGGGCTGCGATCGCCTGAGCCGACGTCCATGGAGTTGATGCGCTCGTATGCCAGTTCCCCTCGGGAGACTTTGTGGAAAGTCCAGGTGCCGTCCGCGCTCCCCTACATCTTCACGGCACTCAAGGTTTCAGCGGCTGCGAGCGTGATAGGTGCGATCGTGGGTGAGCTTCCTTCCGGCTTCAGGGGAGGCCTCGGGCGTGATCTGCTCCAGTTCTCCCAACAGTTCGCTGCGGCGCCTCAGAAACTGTTTGCGGCAGTGGTCCTCGCTGGTCTCGCTGGCATAGTTTTCGTAGGGTTGATCACGCTCACCGAGCACCGTTTGGTTGCGGCGTCCAGGAGACAAGCGTGACGCATCACGCGGTCGAAGCACGAGGCGTCGGGATGGTCTTCGGCCGAGGGGAGGAGGCCGTCGAGGCGCTGAGGGAGATCGACCTCCGCCTCTCGCCAGGAGACTTCGCATCGCTGATCGGGCCGTCCGGCTGTGGCAAGTCGACCCTGTTGCGTCTCATTGGCGACCTGGCCACACCGTCAGCCGGAGAGCTAATCATCAACGGCAAGACACCGGAGCAGGCCCGCCTCGACCGTGACTACGGCATGGTGTTCCAGTCGGCAACTCTCCTCGACTGGCGCACGGTCAAAAGGAACGTCGAGCTGCCACTGGAGATCATGGGTTTCGACGGCGAGGCGCGTGCCGCCAAGGCAGATGAGATGCTCGCTTTGGTTCAACTGGAGCACTTTGCGGACCACTACCCATGGCAGCTGTCGGGTGGGATGCAGCAAAGGGTCGCTATTGCACGGGCGCTGGCTTTCAACCCCTCCCTCCTTCTCATGGATGAGCCATTCGGGGCGTTGGATGAGATGACCAGGGAGCTGATGCAACAGGAGGTACTCCGGATCTGGGAAGAGACCGAGACCACGGTGATCTTCGTCACCCACTCCATACCGGAGGCCGTCTTCCTATCGACACGGGTCCTGGTGATGTCGCCGAGGCCGGGCTGGATCAGCAACGAGATCACTATTGATCTCGCCACCAGGCGGGACGAGGACACCAGGGAAGCGCCTCGCTACTTCGAGCTGATCACCGAGGTCAGGGAGGCCCTGCGCCGGGGGGAGCGGAGCGATCCATGACCGAACGTGACGACATCATTCGGGAGAGTCATGAGACGTCGGTGGTGACCTCCTTCGAAGGGGGAGCACCCGTTCGAGGCCGCCGACAATCGGCCATCCCGTACTACGTCAGTCGCCACGGCCCGGCAGTCCTCGCCTTCTTCGCAGTAATACTCGTCTGGGAGGGTCTCACTCGCCTGTTCAGCGTCGAAAGCTTCATCCTCCCCAAGCCGAGCGAGATCATGACGAGCTTCGTCGAGACCTTTTCGACGATTTGGCGTGTCGGATTCAACACGCTCATCGAAGCGATCAGTGGATTCCTGCTCGGCACCACCCTGGCGGTAGCCACATCCCTCGCCGCCGCTCGGTGGGTCGGGTTCAGGGAGGGCATGCTTCCCATGGCGATTGCGCTGAACGCAACCCCGATCGCTGCGCTGGCGCCGATATTCAACAACTGGTTCGGTCTGACCAACCCGTTCTCCAAGACGGGGGTGGTTGCCGTTGTCGTGTACTTCCCGGTCATGATCAACACCACAAGGGGACTGCTCGAGGTGGATCCCGCCGAGTTGGAACTGATGCGCTCGGTGGCGGCCACGCCTGTGGAAGTGATGCGACGTGTGCGGATCCCCAACGCACTGCCGTACTTCTTCGCGTCCATGAAGGTGGCCACTGCGCTCTCTCTGATCGCAGCCATTATCGCCGAGTATTTCGGTGGCCCCCAGGATGTGCTCGGGCAGTACATCGTGAATCGGGCCCAGCTCTTCCAGTTCCCGGATGCCTGGGCGGCGATCCTCGTGGCGTCCCTGATCGGCGTGACCTTCTATTCATTGATCCTTGTGGCCGAGCGGATCTTCATGCCTTGGCATGTCTCGATGCGTCGTTCGTAACAGGCTCGGATTCGCCTGCATCGCTCCCTTGACACCCGATAACGTTCCGGATCCATCTAGGAGGAGAAAAGTTGGCTATTACCAAATGGCGTCGCCACATCCCGTGGCTGGCGGCGCTTGCAATCGTCGTCGCCGCCTGCGGTGCCGACACCGGCACCGGTTCGACTGAGGGAACCGGCACCACCGAGGCAACGGGGACAACGGCGGCGCCAGGCACAACAGCGGCGCCAGGCACGACCGCTCCGGCCGCAGAGTGCACGCAGCCTGACCAGGTTCGCCTGCAGCTTCAGTGGTTCGCACAGTCACAGTTCGCCGGGTACTACGTGGCGAAGGACAAGGGTTTCTACGAGGAGCAGTGCCTCGACGTGACCATCCTCGAAGGCGCGGTCGAGATCGTGCCCCAGCAGGTGCTCGCCACCGGCGGCGCCGAATTCGCCCTTGCCTGGGTGCCCAAGGCCCTGGTGTCACGGGAAGGTGGCGCCGACATCGTCAACATCGCCCAGGTCTTCGAGCGCTCAGGCACGCTCGAAGTCTCGTTCGCCGACTCGGGGATCACCGAACCGGCGGACTGGGCAGGCAAGAAGGTTGGCAACTGGGGCTTCGGCAACGAGTTCGAGCTCACGGCCGCCATCAGCAAGTTCAACGTCGAGGTCGGCGAGTTGGTTGGTCAGGACTTCAACATGACCGCCCTGCTCAACGGTGACATCGACGCCGCCGAAGCGATGATCTACAACGAATACGCCCAGGTGTTGGAGGCGATCAATTCGGACACCGGTGAGCTCTACCAGCCCGCGGACTTCAACGTGATCGACTTCAACGAAGTCGAGACGGCGATGCTCCAGGATGCAGTGTGGGTCACCTCCGACTGGATCGCCGAAGAGGCCAACCAGGACATCGCCACACGATTCCTGACCGCCTCCTTCCAGGGCTGGATCCATTGCCTCGATAACTTCGACGAATGTGTCCAGGTCGTCCTGGACAACGGCTCGACACTTGGCCAGAGCCATCAGGAATGGCAGCTCAACGAGATCCTCGGTCTCATCTTCCCGGCCACCAACGGCATCGGTGTGATGAACACCGACCTCTGGGATCAGACGGTCGCCGTGGCCACCGAGCAGATCGAAGAGCTCAAGGGCAAGGAGATCTCGAGCGACGCCTACCGGACCGATCTGGCCGAGGCGGCCATCGCCAATTTGGGCGATGCCGACACCAGTGGCGCCGGCTACCAGCGCCGCGACGTCGTGCTGACCGAGAACGGCGAATAGCAGCGAACGAAAGTGAGGGTTGTCCCCCTGCGTAAGCGGGGGGACCGCCCCGACCACCGGTCGGGGCGAGGGGGGCACTCCAGCGCGCTAGCTTTCCGTCCAACACGTCAGGAAGGACCCTGAATGCCCAACGTCGTCAGAGCCGCCGTGGTCCAGACCGAGTGGACCGGGGACAAGGACTCGATGATCAAGAAGAACGCCGACTACGCCCGTGAGGCGGCGCAACAAGGAGCCAAAGTCATGTGCTTCCAGGAGCTCTTCTACGGGCCCTACTTCTGCCAGGTGCAGGAGAACGAGCACTTCGAGTACGCCGAGCCGATCCCCGACGGTCCCACCACCAAGCTGATGCAGGATTTGGCCAAGGAGACGGGGATGGTCCTGATCGTCCCGATCTTTGAGAAGGAGCAGGAAGGCTTCTATTACAACACGGCGGCGGTGATCGACTCCGACGGGACCTATCTCGGCAAATACCGCAAGAACCACATCCCGCATGTGAAGGGGTTCTGGGAGAAGTTCTACTTCCGACCGGGGAACATGGGGTATCCGGTTTTCGACACCGCGGTGGGCAAGATCGGCGTCTACATCTGTTACGACCGCCACTTTCCTGAGGGCTGGCGGGCACTTGGCCTCAACGGCGCCAAAATCGTGTTCAACCCGTCCGCAACCAGTCGCGGCTTGTCCAAATACCTCTGGAATCTCGAACAGCCGGCGTCGGCGGTCGCGAACGAGTACTTCATCGGGGCCATCAACAGGGTGGGCAAAGAGCCTTTCGGAGACGCCGACTTTTACGGGTCGTCGTACTTCGTCGACCCCCGGGGCCAGATCATCGGTGACTCGGCTTCCGACACCGAGGAAGAGCTGCTTATCCGCGACCTCGACCTGGATTTGATCGACGAGGTTCGCCAGCAGTGGGCGTTCTATCGGGACCGCCGTCCCGACGCCTACGGCGACCTGGTCGCACCCTGAAGGGAGCAGCCATGGCAAGGACCGTCATCAAGGGTGGCACCGTTGTCACCGCGAACGCAACGACCACAGCCGACGTCCTGATCGAAGGAGAGAAGGTCGCCGCCCTCGCCGCACCAGGATCACATGACTGGGAGGCCGGGGCCGACAAGCTCATCGACGCCTCCGGCAAGTACGTGATCCCCGGCGGCATCGACGTTCACACCCACATGGAGCTCCCCTTCGGTGGCACCAGGGCCGCGGACACCTTCGAGACCGGGACACGAGCCGCAGCCTGGGGCGGGACCACCACCATCATCGACTTCGCGGTACAGACCAAGGGCCAGAACCTCATGGACGGGTTCGAGGCGTGGATGGGCAAGGCCGACGGAAACTGCGCCATCGATTACGGCTTCCACCTCATCGTCGGCGATGTGACCGAGCAGTCTCTGAAGGAGATGGATATCGCTCTCGACGAGGGCGTCACCTCTTTCAAGATGTTCATGGCTTACCCGGGTGTCTTCTACTCGACTGATGGCGAGATCTTCCGGGCCATGCAGAAGGCGGCGGAGAACGGCTCGACCATCATGATGCATGCCGAGAACGGCATCGCCATCGACGTCCTTGTCGAGCAGGCGCTGGCCAGGGGGCACACCGACCCCATCTATCACGGTCTCACCAGGCCATCGATCCTCGAAGGCGAGGCCACTCATCGTGCGATCAAGCTCGCCGAGCTGGCGGGGTGCCCGCTGTATGTGGTCCACATGTCGGCAGCGGAGGCTCTATTGGAGCTGACGCTGGCTCGCGACGATGGCCAGAACGCCTTCGGCGAGACCTGTCCCCAGTATCTGTTTCTCTCCCTCGACGACCTGGGCAACGGGTTCGAAGGGGCCAAGTTTGTCTGCTCACCACCGCTGCGTGACCGCGCCGAAGAGCATCAGGAGACGCTGTGGCGAGGTTTGGCGACCAACGACCTTCAGATCGTGTCGACTGATCATTGCCCGTTCTGCTGGGGCGACCATCCCCAGTTCGGAACCCAGAAGCAATTGGGGCGGGACAGCTTTGCTGCCATTCCCAACGGCCTACCCGGTGTGGAGCATCGGATGGAGTTGATCTATCACGGTGGGGTGTACGAGGAGCGTCTCGGGTTGAACCGATTCGTGGAGGTCACTGCAACGACGCCGGCGAAGATGTTCGGGCTCTACCCGCAGAAGGGCACGATTGCGGTCGGTTCCGACGCCGACATCGTGGTGTTCAATCCCAACGCCAGTCACAAGCTGAGTGCGGAAACCCATCACATGTGGGTTGACTATTCGTGTTACGAGGGGCTTGAGATCACCGGGAAGGTGGAGACGGTGTTGAGCCGGGGGAAGACCATTATCCATGACGGTGCCTATCAAGGGACCGCCGGTGATGGCCACTACCTGCGCCGGGGCACCAATCAGTATTTGATATAGGCCAAACCCCCATCGCCTGAGCGAAGCTCAGGCGGTCCCCCCTTCAGGGGGGGGGGGGGGCATCAAAGAGAGTTGTCCCCCTGCGCAGCGGGGGGACCGACGCCAGCGAACGAAGTGAGCAGCGTCGAGGGGGGCTATTCAGCCGCAGGAACCAGGTACCGCGCCCAGACCGGCAGCGACTCCCGGGCTGCGGTTCTGGCAAAGACTGCCATCGTCATGTTGAGACCGGCGTGGACTGCCAATGGAGCCCAAATCGACCCGGTCTCCATGCGCAGCCAAACCAGGCCGGCGCCGACAATCGTGGTGATCGTGACCGTCAATGCGACGTGGGCGACGGTTGCGAGACTCTTGCGCTCGGTTGCCTTTGCCTGATCGAGACCGGGGCCGACGTGCCACATCCCAAACAACGCCGCTCCCGCCCACAGCGCTACAGGCGCCGGATAAAGAGCAATCAGAGCGGTGTGAAGCACGCCTCTGAACACCGCCTCTTCGATAAGGGCGGTCATGATCGGGATCCGGACCAGGATCTGGGTAGCCGCTTCGCGGGGGCTCATTGCCGCCATGCGTGGGTCGGCGAGTTGGCCCCGAAGCTGGGGGTGGGACATCATGACCATGGCAACCATGCTCATGAACAGAACCGTGCCGACTCCCCAGGCGGCCACCGTTCCAAAGTCGGGGACTCCAAGCCCGATCGTGTCGAAGCCGAACCAGGTGCCGGCGACCAATACCAGCGCCGCGCCTACTGATCCTGTGAGGAGTGGCGCCCATCTGGTCAGGAAGCGTCCCGGAAGCAGGATGTAAACCAGAGTCTGAAAGCCGACTGCGTAAGCAACCAGCGGTATGGCAGTGATGTCGAGGGTCATACCGATTGCCGGTAAAGATGGAGGACGCCTGTCGCCGGCTCGAACAGGTCCTGTTGTCCAAAAAGGTATCGGTATTCTGACGCTATCGGAACAGTCCCAGGTTCCCGATTTTTCACCCGACTACCTTTTGGGACTACCCGGAGGCCTCATGCGAACCATAAATCACTGGATCGACGGCACTCAGACCGCCGGCGCCTCGACTCGGGTGGGTCCGGTATACAACCCTGCCACCGGATCGCAGACGGCTGAAGTCCCTCTCGCATCGACTGCCGACGTCGATACCGCAGTCCAATCAGCGAGGAGGGCATTCGAAACCTGGCGATACTCCTCACTCACCCTGCGGCAGAACATCATGTTCGCCTTCCGCGAATTGGTGGCGGCAAGGAAGCTCGACATCGCCAAGCTCCTCACAGCGGAGCATGGTAAGACCATCGACGACGCTCTAGGCGAGGTGCAGCGGGGCCTGGAGGTGGTCGAGTTCGCCTGCAACATCGCCCACCTCCTCAAGGGCGATTTCTCTGAGCAGGTGTCAACCGGTGTCGACACCTACACCATTCGCCAGCCGTTGGGCGTGGTCGCCGGGATCACCCCGTTCAATTTCCCGGCGATGGTCCCGATGTGGATGTACCCGCTGGCGATCGCCTGCGGAACACCTTCGTCCTCAAGCCATCGGAGAAGGACCCGTCGCCTTCGGTGTTTTGCGCCGAGCTTCTGGCGGAGGCGGGATTGCCCGATGGGGTCTTCAACATCGTCCATGGCGACAAGGAGGCGGTCGACGGCATCCTCGCTCATCCGGATATCGTTGCCGTCTCCTTCGTCGGATCGACACCGATCGCCCGTTCAGATCGACGAGAACGGCACCCGAAACGGGAAGCGGGTCCAGGCGCTGGGCGGTGCCAAGAACCACATGATCGTGTTGCCCGACGCCGACATCGACCTCGCTGCCGACTCTGCGGTATCTGCCGGTTATGGCTCGGCCGGCGAGCGCTGTATGGCGATCTCAGCCGTCCTAGCCGTGGGCGAAGCGGGTGACCGTCTGATCGAGGGTGTCCAAGCTCGTATCGAGAAGCTGAAGGTTGGTCCCGGTGACGAGCCGGGCGTGGAGATGGGCCCCCTGGTGACGAGGGCGCATCTCGACCGGGTGCGGGGCTATGTCGACGCCGGGGTTGCAGAGGGGGCGACGCTGGTGGCCGACGGCCGCAGTCTGGTGGTCGACGGCCACGCGGACGGCTTCTTCTAGGCCCGACCCTGTTCGATCAGGTGACACCAACCATGTCGATCTATACCGATGAGATCTTCGGCCCAGTGCTGTCCACCGTCCGCATGGAGCACTTCGAGGAGGCGATCCGCCTCATCGACGAGAATCCGTACGGAAACGGAACCGCGATCTTCACCAACGATGGCGACGCTGCCCGCAAGTTCCAACAGGAGGTCCAGGTGGGGATGGTCGGGATCGAATGTCCCGATCCCAGTCCCTCTCTCCTTCTACAGCTTCGGCGGTTGGAAGGACTCGATATTCGGCAGCCACGCCATCTATGGCCCGGAAGGAGTCCACTTCTATACCCGTCAAAAGGTGGTCATCTCGAGGTGGGCGGACCCAATTCACCGTGGGGTGGACCTGGGGTTCCCCACACACAGCTGACCCCTGTCAGCTTCCGGCTCGAGCGGACACTTAGCCCATGAAGAGGCTGAATTGTCCAGAACCGAGCTACTCCAAGTGACCACCGCCGCGGACCAGCGATTCGAGATCTTGTTCCGGTCGCACCATCAAACGGTCCTCTCCTACTGCCGTCGGCGAATGGCACCCTCCGACGCCGAAGATGTCGCAGCTGACGTATTCGCCGTCGCCTGGCGGCGATTGGATGCCGTTCCAGACGGGGAGGCAGCGAAGGCCTGGCTCCTGGCTGTGGCCTACAAGACCATCGGCAACCACCGTCGCGGGAGCAGCCGACGCTCGATTCTGGGAGGAAGATTGGCGGCTCAGCGGGATCCCGAGCCAGAAACCCGGAGGCCCGCATCACTCTGAAAGAGGACGACCGCCAGCCTCCTCGCGTCGCTGCAGAAGCTGCGCGCTTCGATCAGGAGATCTTGAGGTTGGTGGCGTGGGACAAGACGAGTCACGCTCAGATCGGCGTGGTTCTCGGCATCAGCGAGGACGCAGTGTCCCAGCGCATCTCCCGCGCCCGGGCGCGTCTCAAGAAGGAATACGAAAAGCTGCAGAGCTCTCAAGGAGTTGTTTCCCGTGACTGACCTACTCGATCGCCTGGCCGCCCTCGACCCCGTGTCGACGGGCATCACCGACCAAGACGCCACCAGACTTCGCGCCGCGGTCGCCGATCGGGTCGAAGGCGGGGCGGTCAAGCTTCGCCCGACTGCGCAACGCCCTGGTGGTCGTCGCCTCACTCTGGTCGGGGTGGGCGTGTTCGCCCTGGTGATCGTGATCTTCATACCGGTGTACCTCGCCCAGAGGCCAAAGCCAATGGTCGATGCAGCCACCGAAGACACGCTGCGTGACCTACCCGGGGTCCAGGATGTGATTCGGGTGGGCACCGCGGGCGGGGTGCGTACGGCCGCAATCGACGGGGACACCATGTGGGTGGTCAGCTCCAACGACCACGAGTTGTATCAGGTGGACCTCCCCTCGGGCACCGTCCAGGAGACCTATCCGCTAGAGGGTTACATCGAAGGCGTCTCGGTGAGTGGGGGATATGTCTGGTTGGCCTCCTACGAAAACGGCGGGGAGATCCTCCGTTTCGATCCCGAGACCGGCCTCACCGATGTGATCTCACTGCCGGATGCCAAGGCCTCCGGGATTCGGGTTGGGGACGACCTGTGGCGGACCACCGAGGATGGACGATTGCTGGTCATCACCAACCACGCCAATCGTGGCCGAGCAGCAACTCCCAACGGGACTCGTGGGAGGAGCGCTCATCGGTTACGCCGACGGCTATGTCTGGATGGTCGTCGAGGGCGGTCTGGCCAGGGTCGACCCCGAAGACTTGACCTTCGAGGTCATGGCCTATGAGGGCGCAGCACCCTTCTACAGTCCCTTCCTCTCCTCGCCGAGAGAGGTTGTCGACGGCGGTGGAGCCCCCTGGGTGTTGGACGTGATGACGAACACGTGGTTCGGATCGATGAGTTCACATCGGATGGAGAGGCCGTGTCGTCCGTGCCTGTTGGCCGCTTTCCCCACTCTGCGGTCTACGCCGATGGCTACCTGTGGGTGACCAGTTATGACGACTACACGCTGTCCAAGGTGAATCCCGAGACCCTCGAGGTGGAGACCGTCACCCGTTCCCCGGGCGGCCGAGCGGGGTCCAGTACGCCGATGGGTCATTGCTGGTTGTTCCTCTACCATCGGGATTCCTGGTCCGAATCGACCCTGGAGCCGAGCTCCAGAACCTCCAGGTCCGCTTTGACGAGGTAGTGACCATCGATGATCGCCAGCTCCGCCTTCACTGCTCGGGCAGTGGTGATCCGTTGGTCATACTCGATGCCGATGTCGACCTCGGCGCCGGATCATGGTCGGTGGTCCAGGCCGGGCTCTCAGCCGACCACGACGGTCTGCTCCTTCGACCGCTCGGGCAGCTACGCGGCCCAGGATGGCGCTCCGGCCGGCAGCGCAGAGCAACAGACTTCAGACCTGATGACCGCGCTCGGTGAGGTCCGGGCTCGCAGACCGCCAGATCGTCTATGTGGCCCATGGTGAAGGAGTGGCAGACCGCTCAGGCGTTCGTTGCCCAATTCGGCGAGCAAGTCGATGGTCTGGTCCTGGTTGACCCCGCCCCCGCCGAGTACACCAAGTACGTCGACGACGCCACGGACCGCTTCCCCTATGAGGGCTCGGGTGACTTCGGGGATCGGCCACTGGTGGTAATCGGGCACGACATGAGCACGACGTTTCGCAGTGCCGCGTTCATCGCCAGTCAGGGTGAGGCGAGGTCGGAAGAGATGAGCACGATCTGGCAAGAGGTCTGGACGGGTATGCCGCTCTTTCCACCGACTCCACCCAGGTGACAGCCGACGGGAGCAACCATTCGATCCCATGGGAGCGGCCGCAGATGATCATCGACGCGGTGCAAGGGCTGTTCGGCTCCTAACGTCGCGTCGATGAATTGGAGGCGTCTGGCGCTATTGGTGACTGGATCCGCAATGGTGGTCGCCTCCTGCTCGCCGACGACCGTGGTGATCGACACCACCTCGACCTCGGTCGTTGCAACCTCGACGACCTCGACTCACGATTTCGCCCTGTCCGATCTGGTTGGCAATTGGGACAACGGGCAGTTGTTTCTTCAGTTCACTGAGGATGGCTCGTATCAAGTGCTGGAAACGCCCGACTCGGATCCCAATGACCCGGTGATGGGTGGATTCGTGGCTCGAGACGGGGTCAACCTGATATTCGTGACCAACATCTATGGGGAGTGCTCCGGGCAAACCGGGGTCTATGAGGCTTTGATGGCCAACGACCAACTGATCCTGAGTCTCGTCGACGACCCCTGTCAGTTTCGAGCGGAACGATTTGGAGATCCTTGGCAAGGATCTGGTTGACGGCCGCCCACTGCGTCACTCGAAGTTGGCAATGGCCATCGCCAAGGCTGTGAGGAAGAGGGCGGAGATGACCAGGAGTATCCAGGCGATCACCACCGCTGCGTTGACAAAATCGCCGGGCCGGCGACGACTTCGAGCCAGGGCAAAGACGCCGAGCATCGCTCCCAAGGCCCCGCCAATCGCCACGATCACGGTGGTGTCGACAAGCCTGGTAGCGAACAGCCCGGCAATGACACCCACTCCGAAGCCGGCCAGCAGGCCGACGATGATGTCGTGGGCCTTCCACCACGCCGGGATAGGACGCGGGGCAGGGGAAGTCTCCAAAGAGTTCTGATTAGTCGTCATTAGGTGAGCGCCGGCGGCGATTATGCCGTTTTCGCGTCCACAAGCGAGAGTCCTGGTCGGGTCGAAAGCTAACTTGAACCCATGACTCAGGATGTCAGCTGATGGATTTCGGTGTCGTGCTTCAGACCGACCCACCGGCTTCGCGGGTGGTCGAATTGGCCAAGATGGCCGAGGATCTCGGCTTCACCCACGTCTGGACCTTTGATTCCCACATCCTCTGGCAGGAGCCATTCGTGATCTATTCCAGGATCCTCGCCGAGACCGAGCGGGTGATCGTGGGCCCGATGGTCACCAACCCCGGAACCAGGGATTGGACAGTCCTCGCCTCGCTGTTCGCCACCCTCGACGACATGTACGGGCCACGCACCATTTGCGGCATCGGCCGGGGCGACTCGGCCCTGCGGTACATCGGCCGTCAGCCGAGAACCCTGGAGACGATGGCCGAGGCGATGAATGTCATCAAACGACTGGTGGCAGGGCGAGGAGATCGAATACAACGGGAAGACCCTCGCGATTCCTTGGGCCAAGCCGGGGTGGGACCTCCCGATGTGGGCTGCGGGGTACGGGCCCAAGGCGCTGGAGATCATTGGTCGGCACGCCGATGGTTTCATCCTCCAACTAGCCGACCCGCAGATCCTGGAATGGACCTCGGGCGCAGTCCGCCAGGCCGCCTCAGACTCCGGGCGCAACCCAGGGGAGGTGGCTATGTGTGTTGTGGCACCTGCCTACGTCGGCGATGACCTCGGTCACCAACGAGACCAGCTGCGGTGGTTCGGGGGGATGGTTGGGAACCACGTCGTGGACATGGTCAACAGGTACGGCGATGATGCGGCCAAAGTGCCTCCGGTCCTGTCGGACTACATCAAGGCCCGTGAGTCATACGACTACGAACACCACGGTCGGGCCCACAACACGTCGACCGACTTCGTGCCCGACGACATCGTGGATCGGTTCTGCATCCTCGGCCCGGTCGAGGCTCACCTCGAAAAGTTGTCGCTCCTGCAGTCGATGGGGGTGAACCAATTCGGGATCTACCTGATGCACGACGACATGGAGGGCACCCTTCGGTCATATGGCCAACATGTGATTGGTCACCTGCAATAACTGTCGGATTCGGGCCCACCTAATGTTGCGTTCTGGTGTGGATCCTTAATCGCTGCGGCAATGCCCACTGAATCACTTCCGACCGGCACCGTCACCTTCCTGTTCACCGACATCGAGGGGTCGACACGGCTCGTCCAGTCTCTCGGCTTCTCGTTGGGTCGACCTGCTGGAGACCCACAATGACCTGGTCAGAGGGGCCATCGAATCGAACCACGGCATCGTGGTCAAAACCGAGGGCGACTCCTTCTTCGCTGTTTTCGGCTCGGCTCTCGACGCGGCTCTCGCCAGTGGAGCCGCCCAGGATTCGCTTGGAAACCATGTCTGGCCCGACGACGGGCGGGTCCGCGCTCGAATGGGGCTGCATACCGGTACCGGAGCCCTGGGCGGAGCGGACTACGTCGGTCTCGACGTGCATCGGGCGGCCCGGATTGCCGACGCCGCCCACGGCGGGCAAACCGTTCTCTCTGAGCCAACGGCGATCTTGGTCGAGCGCGACCTCCCCCAACCCTGAGACTCCACGATCTCGGCAAGCACCGGCTCAAGGACCTCTCCGAGCCGGAGACGATCTTCGAATTGATTGGCGCTCGGGCGCGAGGAGGCATTTCCTCAGCTCCGCACCCTCGATGCCATCCCCAACAACCTCCCGATGCAAATCACCAGCTTCGTGGGCCGGGAAATGGAGCTTGCTGAGGCGCTGCGACTTCTCGAGCGGACCAGGATCCTCACTATGACCGGGCCCGGGGGCACCGGCAAGACCAGGCTCGCCCTCCAGGTGGCTGCCGAGGTGGGCGACGAGTTCCCCGACGGGGTGTTCTTCGTCGCCTTGGCTTCCGTGAGCGATGTCGAGGTAGTCCCCTCCCAGATTCTGAGTTCGATCGGGATGCAGGCGACAGCCCGTGACGAGTCTCCGGCGCACAGTTTGATCGAGCATCTGAAGGCAAGAAGTCTCTTGCTGGTGCTCGACAACTTCGAGCAGGTATTGAACGCGGCCCCCCTGGTCGCAGACCTGGTGAGGGCTTCGCCAAAGTCCAAGTTCCTAGTGACCTCGCGAGCCCCTCTCCAGATCAGCGGAGAACAGGAGATGCCGGTAGCGCCGCTTCCAATCGCTGATTTGAGCCAGATCGACGATCTCGACGAATTGGTTCACGTGGCTTCGATCTCATTGTTCATGGAAAGGGCGATCGCGGTCCGGCCTGACTTCCGGATCACAGCGGAGAACGCTCCGGCGGTGGCGGAGCTGGTCAGGCGACTGGACGGGTTGCCTTTGGCGATCGAGCTCGTGGCATCCAGGTTGCGGCTCCTTCCGGTGGGGACGATCTTGGAGCGGCTCGATTCGCGGATGCTCAGCTCGGGATCGGTCGACCTCCCCGAGCGTCAGCGCACCATCCAGGGTGCCATCACCTGGAGCTATGACTTGCTCGACCAGCCATCCCGGCGGCTGTTCTCTCGGTTGTCGGTGTTCGCAGGTGGTGGTCGCCTCGAAGAGATCGAAAGGATTTCTGGACCGGCTAACGACCTTGGGATCGACGTCATCGAAGGCCTGAGCCTGTTACTCGACCAGAGTTTGTTGAGGAGAGTCGACGCCGACGACGCTCCCCGTTTCCAGATGCTGCACGTGATCCGGGAGTATGCGATGGTCTGTTTGGAGGACATCGGGGAGAGCGCAGAGCTCCACCGCCGCCACCTCCAGGCATACACCGAAATGGCAGAGATGGTTGCGCCTCAGCTGCTGCGCAAGGATCGCAGACGATGGCTGGATGTCATGGAGTCAGACCACGACAACTTCCGTGTGGCCCTGGAATGGGCCGTGGCCAACCAGGAAGTCGATCTGGCGCTCCGGCTCGCCGCCGCCTTGTGGAGGTTCTGGCAGGCGCGAGGCCATCTCCATGAGGCGCTTCGTCGAATCGAGGCTGTTCTCGCCTTGCCGGGTGGGGATGACGGCTATCGAGCCAAGGCCATGGAGGCACTGGCCGGCATCCATTGGTGGCAGGGGCGAATGGAGGAGTGCGGCCAGATCTATGGGACGGTTCTGGCCATGCAGCGTGAGAGAGGCGACGAGCGCGAGATCGCCAATGCGATCTACAACTATTCGCTGGTGGCCGGGTTCTTGGGTCGTATAGGCGCGCCAACGATCACATATGAGGCCACGGAGGCCCTCCTCGACGAGGCGGATGAGATCTACGGGAGACTTGGTGATGTCGGGGGCATGGGGGATATCGAATGGTCTCGAGGCAATGCTGTTGCTTTCCTCCTCGAGGACCGGGACGGCGCCATCGTTCATTGGAAGAAGTCGGCCGACCATTACGCCGCGGCTGGAAATGAGTTCGGGCTGGGTTGGGCCTTGTTCGAGACCGGGTCGACGCTGCAGCAAATCGGTCGATTCGACGAGGGTTGGGAGTACCTGCGGCGCGGGTTGACCCTGTTTGTCGGCCACCTCGATGTCTCTGCCGCCGTTCTCTTCCTTGCCCAAATCGCAGCAGTAGCCAAGGGTTTCGGGGACATCGTTCGCGCCGAGCGTCTCGTTGGTGCTTTTACGACACTGCGGATCGCCTCGGGCACGGACCTGGTGGACATCGAGATCAATCAGATTGAAGGGATTGAGATCTCAAGGCTCGAGACGCTCACGGGAGACGCCTCAGTCCCGTACCGGGAGGGCAGAGCCATGAGCTTTGACGAGGCGGTGGCCTACACGTTGGCCGGTCCGACCGACGAGGGATTCGAGGCTCAGCGGGCCCAGTAAAGAAAACTCACCTGCTGCACGGTGAGGGCGGTGCCCGAGAAGACGGCGATCTCGTCCAGCGACGATGCGAAGACCCGGTTTTGGACAACCGCAGAGTTGGTGCCCGGGTTGTTGGCGCCGCCCCACTCGTTCCCCCACCCTGAGAGGTTGCCACATCCGGCTCGCCACCACCCGGCTTGGGTCTCGGCGACGGTGTTGGTGTTGGTGCCGGCCTGTACCCCGTCGATGTAAAGCCTCATGCCGGAAGCACTCTGAGTGCCAACAGCCATGTGCCATTGGTCGTTATTGAGCCCGGCTGCCGAGCTCAAGGTGATGTCTGCGCCGTTGTAGACCCCGAACCAGATCCGCCCGTTGCCATCCATATAGAGGTGACGGTCGTAGGCACCGGTGGTTGGCGCCGCCACCCCGGTCTGGGGCCGCTCGAATCCGATCAGCTTGCCGCCATTGGTGTACGTGGCCGGGGCCTTGAACCAGGCGATGACTGTGAACACCTGTGGGCCATTGATCGACGTCGTCGAGGTGGTGTTGATGCAGGCGTTGGCGCCGAGTTGGACGGCCCGGTCCGGGGTGTCGGTGACCAGGGCACCATCGGCGAGACGGGTGAAGTCGGTAGCAGTGCCACTCGGGTTGTAGGTCCCGGTGCGACCGTTGCCAGAGGAGTCGGCCGCGGTGGTGGCAGTGCCGGTTTCGTCCAGCTTCCAGTAGAGGTATGGCGCGAGGGCGTTGACTTCGGTGGTGTATGACCAATTGGGGACGTTCCATGTGTCCGCGCTATTGGTTGTGGACGCGGTGAAGGCGGCACCCGTCGCCGGGACCATGAGAATCCCGGCAAGAGCGATGAGACCCATGAAGCTGGCCGGAGTGTGGATGACCTCACGCAGCCACCCGCCGGAGGGGACCGGCGCTGGCGTCCCCGGCACTTCCGGGTCGTCGTCGTCGGGCTCGAAGTCGTGGGCGGCCGCCACCATCGCGCCGATGATCAGAGCGAGGTGGAGGATGATGGGGACCCAATTTCCGGTGCGGGCCCAGATGACGGGCAACCCGACAAAGCGCACCAACAGCCGTCCCAGGCCATCCACGGCCTCGATCTGAACCGGAGTCGAGTCGGGGGTGGGATTGGCGTCGCCTTTGGTGGTGAGGGTTCCGTCGGCATTGAAAGCAATCACCCGGTGGGTGAGAACCTGATCCGGCTTGTTCGGGTCGTCGAAGACAACGACCCGCCCCAGGAGTTGGTCGGGGTCGGGATCCGGAGAGGAGAGCACGATGTCCCCAGCTTTGATGTTGGGCTCCATGGAGCCGGTGAGGATCACGTAGGGGTGCCATCCGAATGCCATCGGGAAAATGGTGATGAGAAGACATGCTCCGACAAACCACATCCACGCCCGGCCGAGGACACCCAGGGTCAGCCGGATCCTGCTGTAGGGCTGGCCTGGAGCCGTTCCCTCGAGGGCTGTGTTGATGGTGGTCATGATGTGCTGGTGGTCACTTTCCCTAAAACGGCTGCCGGCCCCGGCCCGGGAACTCCAGGGGCCGGGGCCGGCATGGTTCAGGACTTGTGTGAGTGACTCCTAGTTGATCTCCCACACCAGGTTGGCGGCTGCGCTCGAGCTCTGGACGCTGTTGCCTGCGCCAGCGTTGAGGGTCCAGCCGATCCGGTAGGCAACCCGCTGGGTGCCCCCGGCCACAGCCATCCCGGTCGCTCCGGCATAGGTGGTGGGCAGTGCGCTCAGAGTCCCGTTGTACAGGGCTCCACCGCTGCCACCGGTGTATCCGGTGCAGTTGGCCTGGACATTGGTGGCTGCCGCCACCGCCACTGCATCGACTGTGACGTCGAGCACCGCCGAGAGCGCAGCGCTGTTGGTGCCGGTGATGGCGCCTCGGTACAGCCTGAGGTTCCCGGCGAGGGACCCAGTCGACTCCACCGTGATGCACTTGAACCCGGTGTTCCCGGGCTTGAGATTGACCTCATTGAAGAGGGCGGCGGTGGTGCCGGCGTAGACGGCCCCGCCACCGTTGTTCGTGAGGAGGAGGTTGCCGGTCGCCCAGGCGTCGCCGGTGTTGTCCGTCGTTGCGCTGAACGCGGCGTTGCTGCCCTGCCAAACCAGGAGAGCAGCTATCAGAAGACCGGCCAATGGAGCGGCTGCCCGAAGCATCCTTCTCTGCCGCCGGTCAGATGTCGATGTGAGTGTTGCCATTGTCCCAAACCTTTCCTTGATCTATCCGTCTCTCAAGACATCGGAACAATCTGTGGTCTGGAACGAGGACGGTCCTTGATGCCTCCTACATGACTAGTCACCTGTGGGTCGATCGGCCCAGAGGCTGCTGTCACCCGAACCCGGGCCAGGTTCGTCTGTATCTGGAGACGATCAGGAGAGAGAAATGTCGAAGTCAGAGCAACGGATGGCCGTGATTGTTGGTGTCACCATTCCCGCCTCGTTGGTGGTCGGTGCCCTCGCAGGACCCGTCGCTTTCATCGTCGTCGGCGTCGTACTCCTTGTGATGTGGCGCCTGTCACCAAGTCTCTGGCGAAACTCTTGGCGTTGGACTGCTCAGTGGAGTGATAGCCGGCGTCCTGATACTCGGGCCCGGATTCCGCCTGGTAATGAGGATCGTCGCCGTCGTCGACATCCGCCGGGTCGAATTCTCTGTCGGGGGCACGATGATCATCATCGTGTTGATTGGTGTGATCGTCGGAGGGATCGGCGGCGTGTTTTCCGCAATGTTGCGGAAGGGCCTCGGGTGGTCGGGCCTGGTGATGTCCTCGCTCCTGACGGTTGTCTTGGTCGCCCTCCTCGTGATCGACACCGGTTTGCGAGACGAGTTGGTCACCCTCGGTGCCGGGCCGTGGCTCGACATCCCGATGTTCACCGTGGTCTGCTTCGGGTATTCGCTGTTTGCCAACCGGCTGATCGACCGCTTGGAGAGCAAGAAGTCCCGTCAAGCGGCCAGGGAGCCGGCCGAGGTGCCAACATGACTGCGGACATGAGAAACGGACCGACTTGAGCTGGTGGGCAATCGAACTGTTGACCAACGTCATCCTGGTGGCGCTCGTCCTCTTCCTCGGTCCGCTGATCAAGAGATTCGGCCGCAGCTATGCCGGCGATGTCTTCCGGGGAAACCCCCGCACGGGGAAGAGCTATCTGGTCCTGATGGATGTCGCTTACTACCTGATCTTCCTCGCCCTCATCCTCTTCACAGTCAGCTTCCACAACGACTGGGACTCGGTCGGGGCCCAGCTCGAGGCCGAATTGACCAGGATCGGCGGGATGCTGCTTGTCATGGGGATTCTCCATGGTCTCAACGTGTTGACCTTGCCGTTGGTGGGACGATTGCTCGGCCTGGGTCGTCAGCTCGAAGAGGACACCCCGCCACCTGTGGCCTGACCTTGTACTGGGCTGAAGCGCTCGACAACACGGTGATATGGACGGCGGAGACGCTTGACCGTCGCGCCGTCATGGAAGGCCTCTACAAGCAAGAAGCTTCCTCCCTCGTCCGTCTCGCCCGGCTGTTCACCGACGACCGCACCGCCGCCGAGGACCTGGTTCAGGAGGCCTTCATCCGGCTGTTTCACTCGGCACATCGGATCGATGACCCGGGAAAGGCCGCGGCCTATCTGCGGTCGATAGTCCTCAATCTTGCCCGCGATCACAATCGTCGGGGTCTGCTCTCGCTTCGCCATCAGGACGCCATCACCGAGCGGGCCCTGCCTGTCGAGCCCGAAGAGCAGGTGGTGCGCAATGAAAGCGAGACCGAGGTCCTCGATGCGCTGCGATCCCTATCCGCCCGTCAGCGTGATTGCCTGGTGCTGCGGTTCTACATGGACCTCTCCGAGAAGGAGATTGCGGCCACGTTGCAGATCTCTCCCAACTCGGTGAAGACCCACTGTCAACGGGGGATGGCGGCCCTGGCATCGATCCTGGGGGAGAAGTCATGAGTCTCGAGCAGCGTTTGATCGAAACTCTGCACCGGGCTGACGATTTCGAGCCCAGCCCTGACCTCTTTGCCAGAGTCGAGCGCAGTCTCGAGGAAGACCTCCGGCACCGGCGTCGCATGCTCTGGGTGGGGTCGAGCTTGGTCGCCGGCGCCATCGCTTGCGCCTTTTACCTTCGAGAGGCCATCACAGTTGCGCCGAGCGGACGCTTGATCGTTCCTGGATGGGCCCTCATCGTGCTTACGACGATTCTGCAAGTCACCGTCGTCCTGACCATCGGCCCAACGCTTCGAAGATTCGGCAGGCCCTTCATAGCTGACGTGTTTCGACTCGACCCGGCGACCGGGGATCGATTCGTGGCTCTGTTGGACATCGCCTTCTACCTGTTTTTCTTCGGGAACATCATCGTCAGGGCAGATCTTCAAAGTTGGGACCAGTGGGTCATTCTTGGCACGGAAGCCTGGGAGTGGACGGCGAGATTTGCGTTCTTCTTGCTGGTGATGGGAATCGCCCATGCGTTCACGATCGCCACGCTTCCCCTCGTTGGCTTGTTCCACTCATCGTTGGTGAGACGGGCGAAACGCCGGGAGGCGGGAGCGACTGCTCCGCCGGTTTCGGCGAGGGCCGAGCAAGCGGAGCGGGTGGTGCGGTTCATAGTCTGGGGCATGGCCGGCTTGGCCGCGTTGGCCACACTCGTCGCGGTGGGGATTCTGGTGGTCGGTGGCATCCTTGGGTC
>CAVZVJ010000003.1:0-99259 GCA_963778755.1 uncultured Acidobacteriota bacterium
TGAGCCCGGCCCGCACCCTTTTCGAGAAGGTCTGGGACACCCACGTGGTTGAGAGTGGCGATCCGACTCTCCTCTATGCCGATCTCCATCTGGTCCACGAGGTCACCTCACCGCAAGCCTTCGCCTCACTGGAGCAAGCAGGGAGAAAGGTCCGGCGTCCCGATCTCACGTTCGCCACGGTCGACCATGGGATTCCGACCACGGGTCGGCACTGGGCATCCTCGACCCGCTGTCGAAGCGACAGGTCGAGGCCCTGACGCGACAACTGCGCCCGCCACGGCATCGTGATGTACGGGATCGATGATCCACGGCAGGGAATAGTCCATGTGGTCGGGCCTGAGCAGGGACTCACCCAGCCCGGGATGGTCATCGTCTGCGGCGACAGTCACACCTCGACCCATGGCGCCTTCGGAGCCCTTGCATTCGGGATCGGCACCTCCGAGGTGGAGCATGTCCTCGCAACGCAGACCATCTGGCAGTCGCCACCGAAGTCGATGTCCGTCGAAGTCACCGGCCAGCTTCCGTGGGGGGTCGCCGCCAAGGACCTGATCCTCGGGATCATCACCCAGATCGGCGTCGCCGGCGGGACCCGTCATGTCATCGAGTACCGCGGCGAGACCATCCGCGGGCTCTCGATGGAGCAGCGGATGACCATCTGCAACATGTCGATCGAGGGTGGCGCCCGGGCCGGGATGATCGCCCCCGACGACACCACCGTCTCCTTCATCGAGGGCCGGCCGTTCGCCCCTAAAGGCGCCGACTGGAATGCGGCCGTCGCCGCATGGGAGTCGTTGGTGACCGATGAAGGCGCCGTCTTCGACAAGGTGGTCACGATCGACGCCTCATCCCTCATCCCCCACGTGACCTGGGGCGTGAACCCGGCCCAGACGGTGCGGGTCGACGACTTCGTCCCCTCACCCGACAGTTTCGACAATCCCCAACAGCGCGAGTCGACGGTGAGGGCCCTGGAGTACATGGGCCTGGAGCCGGGCACCGCCATTTCCGACATCAGGATCGACCACGTCTTTCTTGGCTCGTGCACCAACGGGCGAATCGAAGACCTCCGGGCGGCGGCCAAGGTGGTCGAGGGGCGCAAGGTCGATTCCAGGGTCAGCGCCGTGGTCGTCCCTGGATCGATGCAGGTCAAGGCGCAAGCCGAGGCGGAAGGGCTCGATGCGGTCTTCCTCGCCGCCGGGTTCGAATGGAGGGACGCCGGATGCTCCAGCTGTCTTGCCATGAACCCGATGTGATCCCTTCGGGCGAGCGGGTGGCATCGACTTCCAACCGGAACTACGAGGGCCGCCAGGGTCGCGGGGCGAGAACCCACCTGGTGAGCCCGGCCATGGCGGCCGCAGCCGCGGTGGCCGGCCATTTCGTCGACGTGAGGGACTGGGAAGACAAATGAAGCCGGTGAGAATGGTTCGCGGCCCGATGCTCCCCCTCGATCGGGCCGACGTGGACACCGATCAGATCATCCCCCAACAATTCCTCAAGCGGATCGAGCGCGATGGCTATGGGGAGTTCCTCTTCTACAACTGGGCGCACCGCGACGACGGCTCACCCATCGAGGACTTCATCACCAACCGCCCGGAACGGAGTGAGGCCAAGATCCTGGTGGCCGGCCGCAACTTCGGGTGCGGGTCCTCACGGGAGCATGCCCCATGGGCTATTCAGGACTGGGGCTTCGATGCCGTGATCGCCCCTTCCACCGCCGACATATTCCGTAACAACTCGGCAAACATCGGGCTGCTCATCGTCGAGCTGCCCGAACCCGAGGTCCGTCGGCTGATGGACATGGCACAAGACCCAACGGCCTCCGTCACCATCGACCTGGAGCAGCAGACCGTGGTCGGAGACGGCTTCGAGGCCAGGTTCGACTTCGACCCATCGGCCAAGGAGCGCCTGCTGCAAGGTCTCGACTGGATCGGGATGACCCTCACTCTCGAGGAGTCGATCACCCAGCACGAGTTGGATCGGCCGGCCTGGCTCCCGGTCAGCTCCGGGAGCCCAACCAACTAGCTGTCCTGGACGATGCTCGGGGCGAACCCGAGGGCATCCATCAGGGTTTCGAACTGATCCAACCGCAGCGACTGTGGCCCGTCACTGAGCGCGTCCTCGGGATGGGGGTGGATCTCCACCATGATCCCGTCCGCCCCGATCGCCTGGGCGGCGAGGGCCAGCGGCGCTACCAGGTCCCGATCGCCGGCGGCATGTGACGGATCGACGATGATCGGGAGATGGGTGTGACGACGGAGCACCGGCACCGCACTCAGATCAAGGGTGTTGCGGGTTGCAGTTTCGAATGTGCGGATTCCCCGCTCGCAGAGCATCACCTGTTGGTTGCCACCGGCCAGGATGTACTCGGCCGCCTGGAGCAGCTCCTCGATGGACGAGCTCATCCCTCTCTTGAGCAGGACCGGGCGATGGGCACGGCCCGCGGCGTTGAGCAGCGAGAAGTTCTGCATGTTGCGGGCCCCGATCTGGAGGATGTCAGCCTTCTTGGCGACACCGTCGACGTCATCGGGTGAGAGCACCTCGGTGACCACCGGGAGGCCGTAGGCCTTCCCGGCTTCCACCAGCATCTCCAACGCCTCATAGCCAAGACCCTGGAACGAATAGGGCGACGATCGGGGCTTGAAGCAGCCGCCGCGGAGGATCGATCCCCCCGCCTCCTTCACCGCCTTGGCCGCAGCCATGACCTGATCCCATGACTCGACCGCACACGGCCCGGCGATCATGATCATTTCGCCACCGCCCACCTTCACACCGGCGACCTCGACCACGGTGTTCTGCGGTTTGTGGACTCGACTCCCCAACTTGTAGCCCTTGGGGGCTGCGGTGGTGGAGGGCACCTCGGCCAGCGCTGACAAGCCTTTCGGCTCTCCCCTGGCCACGTCACGCTCGATCGGCCGGGGACGGAGGTCCCGCGACGGATAGCTGCCCAGGATCCTCAGGAAGCGGAGCTGCTTGGTGAGCGCGTCGAACACGGACTGGACCGCGGGGTCGGAGATGTTCCCGTCGAAGTCGAGATAGAACAGCTCCTCTCTCGGGTTGTGCGGGATCGGCCTCGACTCCAGCATCACGAGGTTGATGTCCGCCTCGCGGAACACCGCCAGGGCATCCATGAGAGCGCCGGGGTGGTTGCCGACCGCCATGACGATCGAGGTCTTCGACTGCACGCCTTCGGGCACTTCGGCCGGTTGGCCGGCGACCACCACGAAGCGGGTGTAGTTCTCCTCCTGGTTGGCGACACCGGTCTTGAGGATGTCGAGCCCGTAGAGCCGGGCGGCCTCCTCACTGGCGATGGCGGCGACGGTCGGATCGTTCATCTCTCCGATTCGCTTGCCGGACAGGGCGGTATCGGAGAAGTAGACCAGTTCCACATGATCGAGACCGGCGAGGAACTCCGAGCACTGGGTCACCGCCTGGGGGTGGCAGTAGATCCGCCGCAAGCCCTCGATCGAGGCACCCGCCACGCCGAGCAGGCAATGGCGCACCCGGAACCGGACATCTCCCACGAAGTGGAGCTGGCTGTCCAGGAGGACGTCGTAGACCTCCGAGATCGCTCCCGAGGTGGTGTTCTCCACGGGAAGGACGGCGACATCTGCAGTTCCCTCTTGCACGGCGCGAATCGCATCGGCGAATGTCGATGAGCGGACATAGCTCGGTGTGATTCCCTTGGCGTCGAAGAACTGCTGCGAGGCGAGGTGGCTGTAGGAGCCGTCGATCCCTTGGATGGCGACGACGATCGAGTCAGGAGTCGCCTCGGTTCTCCCCAGAAACTCCTGTTGGACCCGGACCGAATCGTTGATGATCTCCCGCCACACCCGGTTGACCAGGCCGGAGTCGAGGTCGTGGCTCATCCCGGAGTTGATCCGGTCCGAGATCAAATCCTCCTCTCGGGACATATCCCGGGAGGGACGGGCATGGAGCCCCTTCTCCCGCGCCATCTGGAGGCTGAACGCCTTGCGCTCGGCGAGGAGTTTGAGGATTTCGGCGTCGACCCGGTCGATGTCGTCTCGGATCTGGGCTATGTCGTCTTCGTGTTGTTCGTTTTCGTTTTCGGTGCTCATCTCATTCACTGCTTTCAGGACGCGTTGCGTCAGAGGGGTAGGTCAGGAGTAACGCGGGGGTGGGTAAATCGGCGCTAGGCGCCGAAATAGAAGTAGTCGAACCCGAAGAAGCGCTGAGCAGCGCCGAGGAATTTCAGGGTCCAAGTCGTCTTCATGTGGTGGCGATTATCCACAGACTGGGTACGCCATGTCAAGAGCTAGGGTCGGCGCTCGATGAACAAGACCCGTCTTTCCTTTGGAATCGTCCTGGTCCTGGTTGGCGCGGTGTGGGCTTTGCAGGGTCTCGGTGCCGACTTCGTGCCCGAAAGCGCGATGACCGGTGAGACGACCTGGGTTGTTCTCGGCTCACTCGCGGTCCTCATCGGCGTGGGCTCGATCTGGTGGAGTCGATCGCCGAAACAGTCCACCGACAAGAACCAGTAGGAGAGGGTGAGCGGGATAAGCTGATCGGTCGAGGCGTCATATGAGCCACCGACCCGAGCGCCCTGGGGTAGCCCTTCCACCGGAAGAGCTACAGCGCTTCATGTACGCCTGTTCCCACGAGCGGCGCTCCCCCACCACTCAGCGTGTGATCGATGGTTCCTCCTACGGCTGGATTCACCTCTTCATCCGAAGCAACAGCGACGACGGCGGTGGAGACGTGCTGGGGGAAACCTGGTTGGAGCCCTACGACGCCGATGCGACCCAGCTCAGTGAGTACTTCAAACGAGTGGCGATCCGGCTCCGCAACACCGGTGCCTTCGACTATGCGACCGACCTTCAGGCCCACTTCGCGATCCTGGCCGAGGAGCGGGCGATCCCCTGGCCCAACGGGTAAGTCAACTCATTCGGGAGCGAAACACATTTCTCCCCCAGTGAGCGAAGCGAGCGTTGGGGGAGCGCCGGCGAAGCCGGGGGGGGCTCCCTACATGAAGAAGATTTTCCTAAGCCTGGTACCGCTCGAATGGCGCGTTGTCCTGTTGTCGGCCTGCACCCGAAGCCACGACAACGCCGACCAACGCGACCGACGCCTTTTGCAAGGAGGCGGTGCCAATCCTGTCCCGAAAAGACCTTGGCGACTCGCCTGATCTGATGCTGGACCAGATGGAAGACCTAGCCAAGGCGGCCGAGGAGCAGCTAGATGCGGAGACACGCACCGAGCTCATGGTGTTGGTCAACGAGGTCAACGATCAACTGCACCTGGCCGAACAGGGCCAGACCGAGAACGGATGGGAGAACAGCGAGGTGGTGGAGTTCGTTGGATCACTCTGTGGGAGGGATGACCTGACGACCTGGATGGTCACGCCGTAGACCGCGATTCGACCGCCCTGAACCCCGAACACAGCAGGTCGGCGCGTTCGATCATGTCATCGCCAACGATGCAGAACACTTGCTGTTCGACCACGTATCTCTCGCCGTCTTCGATGCCGGTGAACCGGTACGAGATGTGAACTCGATCGCCCACCTCGTCCGAGTGCTCGTCGAGTAGCTCCAATTCAGTCGAGTCCTCGAACCAGGCAGCGACGAGGGCAGCGGCCTCGGCCGCGCCGGTGCGCTCACGGAGCCCGGAAGGAATCAGGGCCCGAAACGAGGCGTCCGCCTGAAACACGCGGCAATCGCTGCCTCGTCCTGGCTGAGATCGCAGCAATGAGACGCTGGGCACGGTACCGACACACCGAAATCCTACAAAGGACGCTCAAGTCGAGAATCCCTCTGGACTCTTGGCGTGCAGATCAGCTTGGCCTAGATCGGCCCGGACTGGCACTGAGGCACGGACTAGAGCATTATCGCGATGAGGCCACAGCAGACGGCGATCGCTAGCGACACCGGACCCCAATATCGCTCCGCTTTCGAACGAGAGGCGAAGTTGGCGAGGGCCCCGAGGCTGAAGAAACCAGTCAATACCCACATGCCCGCTTTGCCGGTTCCTGGCAGCCAATCCGCCTCGATGAGACCGGCCGAGGCGAGAACGAACGCCGCGATGAGTGGATAGACCACGACGCCGACCACAGCGGAGGCGATTCGCAGCCCGACCGGGAGCACACCTTCGTGCTGGCCGCCCCAGGCCGCACTTCCCAGTGGAGCGCCCAGTGCGAGGGCGATCTGGAAGACGGACACAATTCCCAGCAGGATGACCGCGACCGTGGCAGTCAGATTCACAGGCTGACTATTAGCTAGTCAATTCCTCGACGTGAGAGCGCAGTTGGTCCCACGCAGCGCGCACGTTCTCCTCGACATCGAGGTCGTCCAACTTCTGCTCGAAGGTGTCGAGGGCGGTCTGAATCTCGTCCCGCGCCACGTCGCCCTGAGACCTCAAGGTTGCGATGGCGGCGGCCAACTCGACTTTGAGCGTGTTCCATGCCGAGCTCAAGTCCTGGCCGGCCTCCGATGACGTTATTGCTTCGCCCAGGCTGTCAATCTCGCCCTCTAAGTTCCCCAGTGCTTCGTCCTGGCCGTCCGCCGCCACAGTGGTTGTGCCTGCCGTGTCCGACGTCACTGAACTGGGCACCGACTCGTCCGTGCTCCCGTCGGCACACGCGCTCAGGGCGACGATCATCGCCAACACAAACGCTATTGCTCTACTTTTCATGATCATTGCTCCGTTCGAGAACTCTTGTGTGGTTGCTGGAGGAGACGCTTCACAGTCTCGTGCCTCGTCTGTTACCGGCTCAACATACCCCCTTTGACCGCGTCCGCTCGAAGTCACAGGTGCGGAGCAACCAGATAGGCACGGCCAGGATCAAGACGGCGGCGTAGACCATCAGACCTGGTTGAGAGACCTTGTCCTCTAGACGCCGACCTGCTCCGAGTGGTACTTGTCGCGATGAGTTCTCCGAATGAGGGACATCGTGTCGCTCACAAGGCGAAAGCGCCCCAGCCCGACGTGGCGATACGCCGCAACAGGGACTCCATTGATGGCTGGAAAGAGAAGGGAGAAAGGAATGGATTCGGATAGAAAGACAGGGATAGTCGTAGGAGCACTATTCATAGTTGCGACCGCTGCGTCCATACTCGGTTCGGTCGCTCTTGGTTCGGTGCTGGACGGATCGGGCTATCTAATCAACGTCGCTGCAAGTGAGAGTCAGGTCATTGAAGCAGCGCTGCTGTTTCTGGTTGCCGCCTCATCTGCGTTTGCCACCGCCTTCTTGCTGTTTCCGATACTCAGGAGACATTCCGAAGGTCTGGCCGCGGGGTACGTCGGAGCCAGAGGTTTCGAGAACGTGTTCTACGTCGCGGGCACAGTCGGTCTTCTGATCATGTTGACCGTGAGCCAGAACAGCGTGGCCGGTTCTCCGGACCTTCCCCTCCTGGGCGCCGCTCTACTGGCATTGCATGACTGGTCAATATTGATCGGGACGCTGATCTTCGCCGGTCTCGGGAGCTTGACTCTCAACTCCGTCCTGTATCGGTCAGGCCTCGTTCCTCGATGGTTGTCACTCTGGGGAATCGTCGGAGCTGTCTTGCTGGTCTCCTATGGATTGCTCGGCATCTTCGGGGTGGACACCGCTCTGGGCTCCCCGTTCATGCTCCTGGCCATGCCGATAGCGCTGCAAGAGATGGTGTTCGCGGTCTGGCTCATCGCGAAAGGATTCAACCGGCCTGCAGTTCAGTCAGACCAAACGGCTGAACACCGCGTCGCAGCGATGAACTGACGGCAAGGAAGACTCCATAGGTCGCCATGCGATGGTCAGACCCTGTGCTCCGCGGGTAGGACTCGAACCCACAACCAGTGGATTGACAGTCCCAGCGATATTGCCGGTTCTGCGTGACTGCACCCCTGACGCGCTCGCGGTCGTTGCCGAGAAAGCCCTGAGCGAGCCACCGAAAGCACCGAGACGATCGGTCGCCCAGTACACGGCAGTGCGCCGTGGCTAGCTTTGGGTCGCCGTTGACAAGGGGGCGTGCGGCGCCAACCACCCGTACGTCACAAGGAGACCATTGATGGCAGATCAAATCGAGGACATCATCGGGGACTACCGGTCATTCGTCGCGCAGCAGCGAGACCGACTCGCCACACGCGGCATCGACATCACCCCATACGGACTCAGCCATCTCGCATACCGGGTCCCCGAGTGGGACCAGTACGTGCATGTGCGAGGACTCATCGAACGCCACTCGGTCGCCAATCGCGAAAACGTCTGGAACGGTCGCCCGATCTCCCTGATCGTTCCCGCCGAGCCGCTCGAAGTCCTCGACGGCAAGTTCGTCCCGCTAATCGAGCTCATCCCGCCCGTGCACCAGCGCGTCTACAAGATGGGGTTGGAGCACCTCGGCGTCGTGGTCGGCGACACTTTCGACGCTTTCATCGCAGCCCACAAGCCTGTCCTGACGGGACAGCAATTCCAGGGCCCGAACAGCACACCCGACCCCGTCTACATCTTGTTTGAGGACTTCACACACGTGAAGTTCTATCGACTTTCACTGAAGGCATCCGTCGAGCTCGATGCTGGCCCATTCGACGACGGGTTCCATCACGTTGACGACTGGGTGCCCCAGCAGCTCGTGACGGCGACCGGCCCGAACCCGCTGCCGCGATGACATGGGCGGGTTTCGAATGCCGTCGAGGTACCTGGATCATGCTGGGACATGTGCTCTAGGCACGCGCGCCGCTTTCCGTTCTGTACGATGGGCGGCGCGACGACATTGATCACCCGAATGAGATTGCCAGAGCGACCATAGATCGTGCTGACAGCTCCATGAGCAAGGACTAGCGGTATGCCCGGACTCAGAGGACGCGGCGTCGGCCCGGCGCCAAGACGAAGACGACGTCGCCGGCAGCGCCGGAGACGTGTAATGCTCGTCGGCGGGATGGTGGCCATCGGCACCAAGAAGATGTCAGCCAAGAACGCCCAAGCCATCGAGGAGCACACGGGCATCCCTCCAGAGGAGTTGGAAGACTCTGACCTCCAGGAGGCCATGCAGGAACTAGGGATACCCGATGAAGATGTCTCAGACTCAGATGCCGAGGAGTCTGGCTAGACCGGGCATCTGAGCAGCCGGAGGTATGGGGCATCGTGGTGCCCGAGGTCCGGTATCGGCGGGCTTTGCCTTAGCCGAACGGTTCATCACCCCTCACCGATCACCCGGATCGGGAGCAAGAAACACACACTTCGGGAGATGCGCGATATCGGCACATTGAGAGCGGCTGGTGCTGCTCGCCAGTTCTAGTTGGGGGTGGGCCATGCCCCTCCTCCCTGTCCTCCCTCTCCGGGTGAGGGACGAAAAGCTGTCCGCAGTCACTTGGTGTCTTTGCGCCCGTGGCCCATGGCTACACATGACGCGTGATTCGCTCACGTCGCCGCGCTCGATTTCTCAATCACGACCAGCAGAAATGGGCTCCGCGGGTAGGACTCGAACCTACAACCAATGGATTAACAGTCCCGCCCGAGGCCGTCCGTCCAGTCCGAGGTCCGTACTGTTTGGTGTGGTCGTGTCTGCGAATTTCGGACGGTCGTGTTGTCTGATGCTCGTCCCGTCCGAGTACGTACGGCTACACAAATGGCTACACATCCCGCTGATCCTCACCGCGGTCGGAGATGAATGGAGCGGCGACTCGCCTCGGGCCTCGGCAGCGTGGTTCGATCCCATCCCGGTTAGCTCCACCGAGGTGAAGACCCACCCCCATTTCCGGGCCAGCGCCCACGACACCGGTCTCGCCAGACGTCGAGCGATTCAGGATCGGGGGCCAGCCGGCGAGGAACCGGAGCATCTCGCTGATCTCGAGAGGTTGACTGGGTTTCGCTTAGACGGGTCGGCCTGGCAGGGCACGCTCCTCGCGGACCAGTTGAGTAGCCCGAACGATCATGACCACCGAGAGCGCGACGATCAACAAGGCGTTCACCGGGTGGAGAGCAGCTATGACAGGCGATTCTTCACGGGCCTGGGTGATGGTCGGCTGAAAGAAAGTGATCACCGCCAGCACGACCCCGAGGATCACGGTCCGCGCCCCAGCCCACGCTAGGGCCGGGAGGGCCAGGAACAACAGCCCGGCCATCGAGAGAATGTATCCGGTGCCGACGTGCAGATCTTTCCCACCCTCTTGGCCGAAAAGCATGAGCCCGGCGAAATACACCTGAACCACAATCGCCGCCAAGAACAGCCACGCATAACCGAGCAACAAGTAGCGGAAGAATTTCCTCATGGCTGTGGAACCTACCTGTGCCGCCGTCGGTCGAAAGGGAAAACAGGAAGCGGGGGAAAGGAGGAAACCGCCGCACCCTAGCGTAGTGCCTGTGCCCGCTCGCTTGATTTCAGGGTCGCCGGCCCACGAGGAAATAGGTGTTCATGTCGCCCTTGCCCTTGACCGAGATGACGCCACGAGGCTCGCAGACGAAAGCGTCGCTGATCAGTTCGAAGGTGGCGTCCGTGATTTGTATCGCCCCAGGGACACCGCCTGACTCCATACGACTGGCGGTGTTGACCACGTCGCCCCAAAGGTCGTACGCGAACTTGTCGGTGCCGACTACCCCGGCGACGACAGGTCCTGAGCTGATACCGATGCGCAGGTCGATTTCCCGTCCGTCGAACTGATTAGCGGCGACGTGCTCGCGGAATCGCAGGGCCAGATCGGCGATTGCGTGGGCGTGGTCCTGGCGGGCAGCGGGAACCCCGGCGGCGACCATGTAGGCATCGCCCACGGTCTTGATCTTCTCTAACCCCAATTCGCGCACGAACGCATCGAAGTCCGTGAAAATAGTGTTGAGGAGTCCTACCAGCTCCGCCGGCGTCATACCCGCCGACATTGGGGTGAAGTCGGCGATGTCCGCGAACAGCACCGAGACCGACTCATAGTCGTCGGCGATCATCGCACGATCAGTCTTCAGACGGCCAGCGATCTGATCGGGGAGGATGTTCCGCAGCAGGTCATCCGATTCGGCCTGGAACCGGTTCCTCTGTCGCACGAAGTACGCCATGCCGGCGAAAATGAAGATGGTCACGCCGACGACTGTTCCGACGATACCGCTGTCGCTCCCCGTGACATCGTGGAGCGGTTCGATCCGATTGGGTAGGACGACAGCCAGCACGAGAGTTCCCACGAAGGCGAGGAACCAACCGAAAGCCGCCTTGATGCTGACTGCGATGAGTGCGCCTACAACGGACAGCAGGCCGAACAGGATCACCATGTCAGAAGGCACCAAGCCGCCGTCGATGACGGTACCGCTGAGTACTTCCACAAGGATGAAGAACAGGGCGGCATTGACGATCCCGATGAACCACCGATGTCTGAGACGAAGCAGGGCCAACAAGACGACGCTCACGATTGCGGCGCTGAGGTCGACCCAGAGTTCAGGCGAACCTTCTGCCAGCTCACCTGAGGCGACAATCAATCGCGTCAACGCGCCAAAGAACAAGTATCCGATGACGATGCGACGTGTCGAGCGCCGGATGTCCGTCTCGCCGGGATGGGAGCCGACGGTCATGAGAGATTCCCAGAAGCGTTTCAACGAAACCCGACCACGCCGCCGCGACCCTAACGCTCCGTCCTCGAGTTCGCATTGGAAAGAAGCTGTGTGCTCCGAAGGCAATTGAACTCGGCTCGCTGTGCGGGAAGGTCGCTCCGACGAGGCCCGGTACCTGATTATCGGTTCAGTTCCATCAGGCAAGGGATTCGCAGAGGAAGGTATTCATTGCCCGCCGAACGGTGAGCCGGTGCCCGCCTACGACTTCGGGTGGGTTCGGAACCACTCCACCGTGGCCGGGATCGCCTCGCTCAGCGGAGTGGCGTGATCGCCGAAGGCCCGTTCGAATTTGCCGGAGTCAACGACGAACGACTCCTCGAACTCGTAGAGCATCTCGTCGAGCTCGCGGACCGTCCCGTTGAAAAGGCCGACCATCTTCACCATGAACGGGGACATCGCCTGGATCCTCGGAGCGGCCCCCGCCGCCATAAATACCTGCTCGATGAACTGCCTGGTAGTGATGGCCGGAGCGTTCGGCAGATGCCATGCTTCGCCGTCGGCTTCGCTGCGTTCCCCGAGAGTGACCATGCCCTTGGCGATGTCGGGGATGTAGCTGTAGGTGTGAAGCAGATCGGGGTTCCCTATCACCTGCGCCTTTTTCCCTGTGAGGGCCGGGTAGAAGACGCGCTCTCCCATGGCGCTGAGCCGGCCGTGAGCGCCGAAATAGTCGGAGGCTCGCCCGATGGCCACACGGACTCTCCCAGCTCGATGCGCCTCGAGCAGGGCTTGCGCCATCTCCGCCCTCGTCTTTCCCTTCCGGCCGGTGGCGGCGTACGGAAGGGCCTCGGTGAGCGGGGCGCCCTTCGTAGACCCGTACATGTACAGGTTTTCCATCACCACCAACTTGGCCTCTGCCGCCTGGGCACCAGCGAGAACACCTGCCTGGAGCGGTGGAAACAGTTCGGGCCACCTCGTGTACGGAGGGTTGAGACACTGGTACACGACAGCCGCACCCCCGGCGGCGTCTCGCGAGAACCCAGAGTCGGCCGCGTCCCCTCCGCGCACCTCGACACCAACGGGCACCCCGGCTCGGCCGCTGCGGTTGACAGCACGAACACGATGTCCCCGAGCAGCGAGAAGCTCGACGGTGGCCAGACCGACTGGCCCGGTCCCAAAGACAACGTGGAGGTCGCTCTCCATGGCTGAACTCCCATCGACGGCGGGGAAGTCGCATTCTGGCAGGGCGGCCACCCCATGGGACCAGCAAGGTTGGTAGATACGTGCGCGGCGCCGCACAAACGACGGACACCACACCCAGCTTGGAAGATACGAGATTGGCTACAGCCGAACAGGTGTTCCACTGAACCCAGACCAGTAAACCCCATAGGCCATGAGGCTTTTTCTTCCGCTCCGCGGGTAGGACTCGAACCTACAACCAATCGGATTAACAGTCCACTGCTCTACCAATTGAGCTACCGCGGAAGGGTGCCGGTTGGCGCCGGGAAGGCTACCAGCAGGGTCTTTCTAGCCTGACTCCGCCCGGTCACGAGCCTTCGAGGAACCCCTCCAGCTTGTGCGACTTGTCCGGGTGGCGCAGTTTCGCCAAGGCCTTCGTCTCCAACTGGCGGATTCGCTCTCGGGTCACCTTGAAGTGAGACCCGACCTCCTCCAAAGTCCGCATCCGACCGTCGGCCAGGCCGAAGCGCATGATCAGGACCTCTCGCTCCCGGGCGTTGAGACCCTCCAACGCCTGGGCCAGCTGATCCTGAAGTGAGGCAAAGGTCGCGGCGTCCGCCGGAAGGTCCGAATCGTGGTCCTCCACCAGATCGCCCAAGGTTCCATCGTCGTCCTCGCCCACCGGGGTCTCCAGGGACACCGTGTCCTGGGCGATCCGCTGCAACTCCGCCACACGGCTGGGCTCGATGTCCAGCTCGAAGGCGAGCTCATCGATCGATGGCGCTCTCCCCCGCTGCTGCGTCAACTCCCTCTGGGCCCGGGTCAACTTGTTGACCGAGTCGAGGACGTGGATCGGCATCCGAATCGTCCGGCCCTGATCGGCGATCGCCCGGGAGATCGCCTGGCGAATCCACCACGTCGCATAGGTCGAGAACTTGAAGCCCCGCCGGTAGTCGAACCGCTCCACTGCCCGCATCAGACCGACGTTGCCCTCCTGGATCAGATCCAGCAGTGCCATCCCCCGGCCCACATAACGGCGGGCCAAGGCGACGACCAGACGAAGGTTGGATTGGACCAGCTGGTCGTGGGCGGCCTCCCCCATCTCCATCTCGTGCTGGAGGAACGAACGGTCCTCCTCGTTGAGTCCTTCTTCGGCGAGCCTCGCCTGGGCCCGCTGCCCGGCCTCCATCTGCATTGCCAGCTCGACTTCTTGCTGGGACGTGAGCAGCGAATAGCGGCCGATCTCGTTGAGATAGAGCCGTACCGGGTCGGAGACCGAGATCTGGCTGACCTCGATGAACTCCTCGGTTACCCCCGGTCCCTCTTCGGTGAGACGCATGCCCTGGGCACGGAGGGCATCGGCGACCTTCTCGAAAGCCTCGCCCGACGCCTCGGCGTCTTCCAACTCCTGTTGGACCTCGGCCATCGTCAGGAACCCGCGATGTTTGCCCCGTTTGACCAGGGCACCAACGACTGTGCTCAGCTCTTCGTTCACGGCTCCGGTGGGGACCTCTTCTCCCACCGGTAAAGCTACCTGGTTCCGGGGAGTCCGTTAACAGGATCGTCCTGACACTGCGTCGGATCACGCTTCAGGCGCTGATCGCTTCTCTCGCTGCAAAGTCATCATCCGCTGTAGAACCGCGGAGTGGGACTCACTCCCCGGCGTCAAAAGATCCATCTCCGCCTGCAACCCAGCCATCTCCGCATCGAGGCGACGCTCCCGGACCCGACCCGCTATCTCCTCCACCGAGGCCAGCGGACGGTCATCGAGAGCCAGGGAGAGAAGCATCCCCTGCAGCAGAGGCTCGACTCCGGTGATGTCGAGCGGCGTGCCCTGGGGTGTGGCGCCGATTCGGGATTCGAGTGCGGCGAACGCCTCGCCCAGCCGCTCATCCACGAAGTCGGCTTGACCGACATCGGTTAGCCCACCGCTGTTGGCCAGGACCAGTCTCAGCAGCTCCACATCGATGCGATCGAATGGCTTGTCGGTCGAGGGCCCGGCCCTCGACCCGGCAGCTCGACCTCCGACGGCCGCTTCGACGTCTGTCAGATCCACTCCCACCCGCCGGGCCACGTATCGCATGTACTCACGGCGGGCGATCACGTCATTCACCTTGCGGAGCTCGGTCGCCGCACTGTGCAGGGCCCGGGCCCGACCCTCGGGACCACCCAGGTCGTACTTGGCGACTTCATGATCGATCCGATGCTCGAGCAGAGGCCGGGCCGTCTTCACCGCCGCCACCAACTCCTCACCCCGCCCTTCCTGAACCAGATCAGCGGGGTCCAGCCCATCGGGCATGACCGCCACCCGGAGGTCGAGGTCGAGCCGGAAGGGCGACTCCAATTGGTCGCCACGGAGGGCGGCCCTCGAGCCTGCCTCGTCCGCGTCGAAGGCGAGTACCACCCGCTCCGAGAAACGTCGCAAGAGATCGAAGTGCCCATCGCCGAGTGCCGTTCCGCAAGTGGCGATTGCGGTTGTGATCCCTGCCTGATGCATGGCGATGACGTCGGTGTACCCCTCGACGATCACCGCCGGCGACTCCTCGGACATGTTCTTCCGGGCTCGATCCAAACCGAATAGGAGCGATCCCTTGTGATAGAGGATCGAGTCGGCCGAGTTCACGTACTTGGCGTCGGGGTTGTTGGTCACCTTGCGGTCGATCCCCTCGAGTTTCCGCCCACCGAAGCCGACCGGGTCGCCGCGCAGGTCGTAGATGGGAAACATCAATCGGCCACGGAAGACGTCGAACACCCCGTTGCGCCCGCGACGGGAAAGACCGGCGTCGATCAGCACCCGATCGTCGACTCCTCCCGCCTTCAACTCCTTGGTCAGGGTGTCCCAGTCGACACCGGCGAAGCCCATCTTCCACTCGTCAATGAGATCGCCGTCGTAACCCCGGCCACGCAGGTAAGACCGGGCAGGGCCGGCGTCTGCCGCATTGCGCAACCGCTGGTTGTAGACGTCGATCGCACGCCGGATGGCCTCGATGGCGGCTCCTCTCCTCCCCCGGTTGCGGGCCTCAGCCGGATCCTGGGTGAGGGTGATTCCGGCCTTGCGGGCCAAAAGCTCCAGGGCGTCGCCGAACTCCACGCCCTGGGTCTCGGAGACGAAGGTGAACACATCGCCCCCCTTCCCGCAGCCGAAGCAGTGATAAAGCCCGCGTGCCCGATCCACTGACATCGACGGCGGTCTTCTCCTCGTGGAAGGGGCATACCGCCATGAAAGAGCGGCCGGATCGCTTGACGGTCGTGACCTCGGAGATCAGATCGACGAGATCGGTGGCCTCCCGGACCCGGTCGATATCGGAGCGATCTGCCATGGCCCAGCGATCATAAGGACGCCCTGCGGGTCTTCAGACCGAGGTGGCGACAAAATCGAGGCGGATCAGGACCTCCTGGGAGACATCGGCCACCCCGGGTGCCCGAGGGATGCCGAGGCCGAAGTCGTCGCGGCAACACGGTGGTTTGCGCACTCCCCTCGATCGTGTTGTCGTCAACGAACGTGGCCGAGACGTCGAAGGTCACCGACTGTGTGGTGTCCTTGATCTTGAGGTCGCCAGCCACGGTGAAGTCGATCGGCTGTCCAACTGTCGCAGCACCGCTCAGACCATCCACGGAGGTCACGTCGAAAGTGATGAACTCGAACTCGTCGCTCGCCGAGTTCGAGGATCACCGGGCCGCGGATGGCGCGATCCCGATTCCCCGAATCGGTGGCGAAGGTGCGGGCGTTGACCAGGATCTGAGAGAACTGGGCAGTTGTGAGATCCGACGGATCGACCTCGATCTGACCGGCCAGTTCCGACGTGGTCCCTACGACGTGCTTCGGTGATCCCCGCAGGACCTCGTCGATCTCGAAGCTGGCGACCGACTGAGCCGGGTCGATCACAAACGCCTGCCCAGCAGGCCCCGCCGTCGTCCCCGGGTCCTCCGTCGTGCCCGGGTCCTCGGTCGGATCGGTCGACCCAGGTGCGAGTAGTGGTCGAGCCCTCGGCAATTGGCGGCGTGGTCAGATCGGTCGACGGCTCCCCCGAACCTCCGGCGAAGTAGAGCCAGCCCACAAACCCGACCCCGAGAACCAGGATCGCGGCAAGAGCCCAACCAATGATGCGTTTCATGGATATACCACCTGAATGAAGTGTGAGAAGTTGAGGTCAAGCCCGAGTAAACGTCAGGAGAGCTTGCCCGCCAGATAGTCGACCAAACCTGTCATCGGGATCCGGTCCTGGCTCATCGTGTCCCGATCGCGCACCGTCACTGCCTGGTCCTCCAGGGTGTCGAAGTCGACTGTGACCGCATACGGCGTGCCGATCTCGTCCTGGCGGCGATATCGGCGTCCGATCGACTGCGTGGTGTCCACTTCGGTCATCCAGCGACGACGCAATTCGGTGGCAATACGTTCGGCGGGCTCGATCAGTTCGGGCTTCTTGGAAAGCGGAAGGACTGCAACCTTGTACGGGGCGAGCCGGGGGTCGAGTTTGAGGACGACCCGGGTCTCGTCGTTGACCTTCTCCTCGTTGTAGGCATCGATGAGGAAAGCGAACGTGGTCCGGGTGGCGCCGGCTGCCGGTTCGATCACATGCGGGAAGAATCGCTCGTTCGTCTCCTGATCGAAGTAGGTCAGATCCTCACCTGAAGCTTCGGCGTGCTGCCTGAGGTCGAAGTCGGTGCGGTTGGCGATCCCCTCCAACTCGTCCCAGCCCCAGGGGAATTGGTATTCGACGTCGACCGTGCCCGATGAGTAGTGGCTGAGCTCGTCGGCCTCGTGGGGGCGGATCCGGAGCCGCTCCTCGTTCATTCCCAGATCGAGATACCACTTGGTCCGTTGCTCCTGCCAGTACTGGAACCATTCGGCGCTCTCCTCGGCACGGCAGAAGTACTCCATCTCCATCTGCTCGAACTCGCGGGTCCTGAAAACGAACTGACCCGGGGTGATCTCGTTCCGGAACGACTTGCCGATCTGGGCGATGCCGAAGGGGAGTTTGAGCCGAAGCGTGCGGCGCACGTTCTCGAAGTTGATGAAGATTCCCTGGGCGGTCTCCGGCCGGAGGTAGACCAGGTTCTCCTCGGAGTCCACCGGGCCCATATGGGTCCGGAACATGAGGTTGAAGTTGCGGGGGTCGGTGAAGGTCCCGCTCTGACCGCAGGTCGGGCAGGTGTTCGGATCCTCCAGCTTGTCGAGACGATGACGGGCGTTGCAGTTTCGGCACTCGACGAGTGGATCGGTGAAGACCTCTTCGTGACCTGAGGCCTGCCAAACCTGGCGTGCCTGAAGGATGGCCGAATCGAGACCCACGATGTCGGGGCGCTCCTGAACCATCGTCCGCCACCATGCCTCCTTGACGTTTCGCAGCAGCTCGACGCCCAATGGCCCGTAGTCATAGGAGGAGCGCAGCCCTCCGTAGATCTCGGAGGCCTGGAACACGAAACCTCGCTTCTTGGCGAGGCTGGAGATGGTGTCGAGGGTTACTTCGGTCATGGTTGAGCGGGAACGGTGGCCTGGTCCGCTGGCTTAGTCAACCTGGGGTATGTCATCGGCCGCTCCGAATCGCCGCTCACGGCCTTGATAGTCGACTACGGCGTCGACCAAGGCGTTGCGGTCGAAGTCGGGCCAGAGGATGCCCGGGAAGTAGAACTCGGCGTAGGCGGCCTGCCAGAGCAGGAAGTTGGAGAGGCGATGCTCGCCGGAGGAGCGGATGATCAGATCCGCGGCCGGCATCTCGGGGATGTAGAAGCAGGACTCCATCGCCTTCTCGTCGATGTCGTCGACCGAAAGCTCACCGGCCACAGACCCGGGCCGCCAGCCTGCGGGTGGCCTCCACAATCTCCCGCCGACTCCCGTAATTGAAGGCAAACACCAGATGGAGCTTGGTGTTGCCGGCGGTCTTCTCGGCCGCGTCGGCCATGTGCTTGCGATTCCGGTCGGGAATCCTCGGGTCGTCCATGTCCCCGGCAAACCGCATCCGCACCCCCTGAGCATCCAACTCGTCGCGTCGACGGAGCAACAGATCCTCGTTGAACCACATCAGGAACTCGACCTCTTCTTCGGAGCGGGACCAGTTCTCGGTGGAGAAGGTGTAGGCCGTGACCCATTCGATGCCGATCTCGAGGGCCCCCTCCACAGTGTCGAAGAGGGCAGCCTCACCGGCGAGGTGACCGGCGGTCCGGGGCAGGCCCCTCGCGTTCGCCCAGCGCCCGTTGCCGTCCAGGATCAGCCCGACATGTCTCGGGATCCGATCGGGATCGATCTTGGACAGATCCAAACTCAATCCAGCACCGCCAGGGAGGACAGCTTGCGATCGAGGTGATACTCGACGAATCGGCGGGTGATCCCCATCGCCTCGCCGGAGAGCCCGGCATCTGTCTCCGGGAGCAGGCTGAACTCGGCCTGGGCCAGAGCCGCCAGGTACACGGTGATCCCGTCGCGGAGCCGGACCGAGCCTTCGACCCCACATCGGTCGCAGATCACTCCCCCGCCTCCGAACGAGAAGCGATGCAGGTCGTCGACCCGGCCACAGGAGGCACAGACCAGAAGCGAAGGCGCGACCCCGACGACGTCAGCCAACTTCAGCAAGAAACTGGTGATCAGGTCCGGGCCATTCTTCCCGGATTCGAGGGCGCGCAGCCCACGGTGCAGGAGCAGGAACAGACGCATCGACGACTCGTCCTCCTGGGCGACGGCGTCGGCAGCTTCGACCATGGTGCCGGCGGCGATCACTGAGTCGAGGTCGTTGCGAAGCCGGGGAAACGGCTCGAGGACCGCCACCTGGGTGATCGTGTCGAGGTTGCGCCCTTCGTACAACACCAGATCGACGTGGGTGAAAGGCTCGAGCCGGCCCCCGAATCGGCTCTTGGTTTTGCGGATTCCCTTGGCGACGGTGCGGATCTTGCCGTTGTTGGGACTCAGCAAAACCACCACCCGATCGGCGTCGCCGAAGGGGTAGGAGCGAAGCACGATGCCCTGATCGTGTCTGATCCCCATGAGTGGGTTCAGGGTAGGGACGACGGGGAACTGCCTGGGGGTTTACCCTCGACCCGTGAGCCTTCTTTCCGACTCCGACATCGAAGAGTTTCTCGACAGTCATCCCGATTGGGGTCGATCGGGCAGCGAGATCGCCCGCACCTTCGAATTCCCCGATTTCGTCGAGTCGATCGGGTTTGTCGCCGAGGTTGCGGTGCTCGCCGAGAAGGCCAATCACCACCCGGACATCGACATCCGTTGGAACAAGGTGACCCTGCGGCTCTCGACCCACCACGAAGGCGGTCTCACCGTCAAGGACATCGACTCGGCCGCTCGGTTCGACTCGCTCTATCGCCCCTGAACTCAGGCGGGAGTGAATCCGAACCGGTCCAACAACTGGGGACTTCGCTGCCAATCCTTCTCGACCGCCACGTGGAGCCTGAGGTTCACTCGATTCCCCAGCAGGACCTCGAGATCCTGACGGGCTTCGGTTCCCGCAATTTTGAGCAACGAGCCTTCGTGCCCGATGACGATCCCCTTCTGGCTCTTGCGCTCGACGATCACCCGCGCCGAGATGTCGATCAGACCGTCCGGGCGCTGTTCCAGATCTTCGACCCTGACCAACAGTGAGTGAGGTAGCTCGTCGTTGAGTCGCTCCAAGAACTTCTCCCGGATGAGCTCGCCGATCACCAGGCTCTCCGGCTGGTCGGTTGTCATCCCGGCCGGGTAGTAGCGGGGACCTTCGGGCAGACGTTGCGAGACCTCATCTACCAGGTCGTCGAGTCCCGTGCCCTCGAGCGCAGAAATCGGGATATATGAAGCGAAGTCCCAGTCCCCGGCTTTGGCGAGTTGTTCCACGAGGTCGCCCCGGCCGGCATCGTCGATCTTGTTGACGGCCACGACGACTTCGGAGCCGGCAGTCCGAAGCCGCTCTGCGATCAGCCGATCACCGGGGCCGATCGGCATCGAGGCGTCGATCATGAACAAGACCACGTCTGCCTCACCGAGTGTCCCGTAAACCAACGAGTTGAGTCGACCGCCGAGATCAGTCTTCGGCTTGTGGAGCCCTGGAGTGTCGAGGAGGACGATCTGATAGTCGGGGTTATCGGGGTCCGGCCCGTTGACCACGCCCCGGATCACATTCCGTGTGGTTTGCGGCCTGGAGGAGATGATCGAGACCTTGGAGCCGACCAGCTTGTTGACCAGTGTCGACTTGCCGACGTTGGGCCGGCCGACCACCGGAACGAAACCTGACTTCATCGGGAGTCGACTGTGTTCGACGCGGTGACCCTGACCTTGGAGACCCGCCGGCCCTGCATGCCAGTGACCGTGAAGCGGAGAGGGCCGAGATCGAACTGCTCACCTTCGTCCGGTATTCGCTCGGCAAGCCCGAGCACCAATCCCCCCACGGTGTCCCATTCCACCTCAGGGACCTTCACGCCTGCCGCGTCAGCCAGATCCTCGACCGACAATCGGGCGTCGACGTCCCAACCACCATCCGGACGGGGGACGATGAAGGACTCGTCTTCGTCTGTCTCATCGCTTATCTCCCCAACCAGCTCCTCGATCAGGTCTTCGATCGTCACCAGCCCGGCCACGTCGCCGTACTCGTCGACGACGATCATCTGATGAACCCGCCTCGACTGCATCTCGGCAAGAAGAGCCGATGCCAGTTTGGCCTCGGGGACGAACTCGACAGGTCGCATGACCTCCTTCAGCGAGGCAGGCCGTTGGCCGTCGGTGAGCAAAGGCAGCAAGTCCTTGACGATGACCAGCCCAACAACATCCCCATTGTCGGTGATCGGAACTCGCGGAATAGCCCTCAGCGGTGGCTATTGACACCAATTCGTCGACAGTGGCCGTGATAGGGACGGTGATCATGTCCGGCCGGGGTGTCATTACCTCTCTCACCAGAGTCTCAGCGAACTCGAGAACCGAGTCGATCAGCTCCCGCTCTTGCTCATCGGCTTCGTCCGAGGCGGCGGTCGCCTCCCGGTCCGACTCCTCAGACTCGGGCTCAGGGAGCAGGTCGTTGGCCCAACCACCGAGCCGAATCGCTATCGCGAGCAAACCGGCTGACCGATAGGCAATCTGCCTCGTTCGGTGACGCCCTACCTGGCGTGGAACCAGATCGCCGACGAAGAACACGGAAAGTCCGACGGCCAAGGCATATCCGACCGAACTGCCGAGACCGGAGCCCGAAGTCAGCAGCGCGGTGCCCAACACAGCCGAGATCACGAGGAGGGCTACGGCGACAACGCTCACCGCCGGGTTGATCAGTTCGCGTTCCTCCAAGAGCCGTGCCACGGTCGACGCACCAGAAATCTGATCGGCGCTGTCACGGAGGGCATCGGCCCGTGGGATCCGGGTAACGGCGGTCCCCGCCGCCCGGAGCCAGGCAGCCATCACCAGGCACACCGCGGCCAACACGATGACGAAAGCACTCATCGCCGTTTCTTTCCCACGAGGGCCAGGATCTCAGTCTCCCGACCTTCCATGGTCGAGGCGTCCCCGTCGGCCTGGTGGTCGTAACCCATGAGATGAAGGATGCCGTGAGTGACCATCAATGCCATTTCGTCCTCGAACGACACCTCCAGCTCGATGGCCTGACGTTTCACATAGGCCGGGGCAATGATCACGTCACCGATCATCAACGGCGGCCCTGAGGGATCGGGATCCGGGGCGACACCGGGCAAGAGATCCTCGACCGGAAATGCCAGCACATCTGTCGGCCCGGTGCGGTTGAGAAAGCGCTCGTTGTAGGAGGACATTTCGTCCTCGTCCACAAAGAGGAGGGTGACTTCGGTCTCCTTCGGGTAGCCCTCTTTGGAGACGATCAACTCGGCGAGATCGCGCATCCCGGCAAGATCCAACTCCTCACCTTGTTCGTCGGCCAGGAAAACGCTCAATGGCCGGCGTTGGTACTGGAAGGATCGTCCATCAGGTCCCGGGGAAGTTCGGATACGCGATCCGCTGATGATAATGCCCGACCATCGACTCGAAAAAGGCCTTTCTCACCTGGGTCATCTCGAATTGGGTCAATGGTGATTCCTGCAGTTGGCCGTCGTCGAGTTTCTCGTCGATAACCCGATTGACCACTTTCTCAATCGCCTCAGGTGTCGGCTCCTCGGTCTGGAACACCGCACGACACGCCGCCTCCAACGAGTCGGCGAGCATCACGATGGCCGACTCCGCCGTCTTCGGCTTGTGACCGACGTGGCGGAAGTCGTCGGGATTGACTGCGTCGCCTCGTTGACTTCGGGCCTTCTCGTAGAAGAAACGCATGATGCCGTCCCCGTGGTGACTGACAATTCCTGTCGCGACGTCGGAAGGGATCTTGAACTCTCGAGCCAGGGCAACCCCATCGGTGACATGGCGTCGGATCATCTGCGCCGACTCCTCCGGGGTCAGGAAGTCATGAGGGTTGGGGATCCCGAACTGGTTCTCGATGTAATAGGTGGGGTTCTCAGTCTTTCCGAGGTCGTGGTAATAGGCCATGGCACGGGCGAGCAGGGCGTTGGCGCCGATGGCTCGAGCTGCGGCGTCGGCCAGGGTGCCCACCATCAATGAATGATTAAAAGTCCCGAATGCCTTTTCCTGAAGCAACTGGAGGCCTTTGTGGTTGCGGTCAGTCAGATCGAGCAGACCAAGGGTGGTGGTGATGTCGAAGGCAGACTCGAAGAACTGCAATGCGGCCAGACCGATCAAGGACGCCATCGCCGACACCCCGAACGCCCAGGCCACCGAGAGCCCGATCACCTCGAGCGGTGCATCGTTGGGCCCGACGTGGAAGAACCAGGACGTAGCCGCGGCCACCACCCCCGCGGTCAGAGCCGAGAACACGACCGCATTTCGGAAGGCGCCCCTGCTGCTCACGGCGCTAACGAACGGGATCGGGGCCAGAGTGGCCAGAATGGCATAGACCGTTATCCCGATATCCCCGGTGCCCACGGCGGTGAGCACGCCGACGGAGAGGGCCATCAGGACCGCGATCCGGGCGTCGAAGAGGACGGCGGTCATGAACCCAAAGGCCACTGCCGGGAGGACGTACCACGAGGTCGCGTCTTGGATCTGGACGGTGGCCCGCACGGCACCGGCGGCGAGCACGATCAGGAGCCCGAGCAGTGCGACCATTCGGGGCCGGGACCAGAACTCGGCGCGGAACCGGGCCAGATAGAGGCCGAGCATCCCGATGAGAACCGCGATCACCGCCATCAGCCCGCCCTGCTCCTGGCCTGCCGGCCCGGTGGAGCCGACCTGGTCGATGGCATCTATCACCAGTTGAGTGACCGGCTGCCCCTTACTGACAATGATCTGCTCGGTGGTGTAAGGCTCGACCACGTTTTCGACTTCTTTAGCCGCCGCATCCTGGGCCGCCTGGGTCTGGATCGGGTCGATCAGATAGTTGGCCTGGAGGAAGGTGGCAACCACCTCTCCGGCTGCATCGCTGGCGGCCATGTCCTGAGCCGGTGGGTTGGTGTCGCTGTAGAAGACGAGGGGCGGGTTTGAACGTTGGTCAGCAATCACCCCGGCCAGATCCTCGGGGATGATCTTCTGCCCGAACAACTCATTGACCCGTTGCAAGGTCGCCTGACGGACTATGGGATCGAGATGCAGAGGCTCACCAAGGGCGGCTCGGATCACGTCGTCGCGTGCGGTTGCCGCCAACACAGTCACCGCATCCTCGGCGATGGGGTGGTTGGCCCTGATCTGGGCCACGATGTCGTCGACGGGGCGCAGGTTCACCTCGAACCCGATCGGAGTCGCAGTGCATGGTTGCCCGGCATCACAGGTCAGTAGCTGGTTGAGATTGTCGGTGCCAACCACATACCCGTTGGGAATCTGAGCATCTTCAGCGTCGACACCGATCACTACCGGCCCTGCCGCCACCTCGATAGCCCAGGAGCCATCGGGCCCGGTGGCCACGGTCTCCACGACCTCGCCATCGATCGAGACCTGAACGGTGACCCGTTCCAAACCCCGGTCGACCCGTGTGGCTTCGGCGTCAGGCTGGAAGATGCCGTCGCCCTCCACATCGAGAAAGACCTCACCGGTCAGAATCGTGGGCTCCGCCGCAACCGTCGTTTCTGTGCTCTCGGCAGGGACCGTTGTCGTCACCTCGGGGAGGGTGGTCGGAGTGGTCACCGGTTCGTCGGCAACTGCCAGAGCAACGACATCGTCGAACACCGCGTTGATCAGGTCCCGAACCCCGTTCTCGGTCTCGACGTTGGTGTCCCGGATCGGTTCGACTGCGTCGCGGGCCTCCTGCTGGAGAGTTGCGGTGGCATCCTTATCGATGACATCGCCCGACCGTTGGGCCACGTACTCCCTATCGGCGATTGCGCCCACCTCGAGACTGGGGTCGGAGACCGTCGTTCCCAGGGAGAGCACACCCCAGGTGGCGGCGACCACCACCACGAAGATGGCGATCCGCATCAGGGTGGGGCGGGGCATTACGTGCGCTCGCTCTCGAAACGGGCATAGGCCTCGACTATGGAGGCGACGATTCGATGCCGGACCACGTCCCGAGCGGTCAACTCGACGAAGGCCACCCCGGGGATGTCACGCAGGATCTCGCGCACGATGTTCAATCCCGAGTGACGATTCTCCGGCAGGTCGGTCTGGGTCGTATCACCGGTGATGATCATCTTCGAGTTGAAGCCGAGTCGGGTGAGGAACATCTTCATCTGCTCCGGCGTCGTGTTCTGGGCTTCATCGAGGATGACACAAGCGTCGTTGAGGGTCCTTCCACGCATATAAGCGAGAGGGGCTATCTCAATAGTTCCCTTCTCGATGAGCGACGCCGTCTCCTCGGGGCCCAACATGTCCCAGAGGGCGTCGTAGAGGGGGCGCAGATAAGGATCTACCTTGGCGGCCAGGTCTCCGGGGAGAAACCCGAGACGCTCCCCCGCCTCTACCGCTGGCCGGGTGAGGATGATCCGCCGCATCGAGCCGCTGACCAAGCCGTCCACCGCTGCCGCCATCGCCAGATATGTCTTCCCGGTCCCCGCCGGGCCCAAACCGAATGTGAGAGTGTTTTCCCTTATCGCACCGATGTACTTCTGCTGGCCGTGGGTCTTGGGGCGGACCATCCGCCCTCGACCGACCGGGATCCCATCGGTGAGGATGCCGGACGGGCTGGGCACCTGATCGCGGACCATCTTCACCACTTCGTCCACCCGGCCGCTGTCGAGGGGGTGACCCTCCTGGACGAGGATCAGCAACTCGGCCAGAACCGTGCGTGCCTTCTCGACTGCGACCTCATCGCCCTTGAGCACGATCTCGTCGCCGCGCGCGACGAAGCGCACCTCCGGAAAGTGGTCCTCCACCTGGCGGAGATGTCGATCGGAGTCCCCTAGTAGATCCAGCAACAGGTGATGGCTGGGGACGCGTAGATGCGATTCAATGTGTTCAGGAGACACGGAAACGACGCCCTGATTGTGGCGCCGACGGTAATTCTATCCAGCCAGAGGATTTGAGCTATTACTTCAATCGGTTTCGGACACGGTGTCGATCGAGGTCTCCAAAAGGGAGGAGATGACGGCCTTGTCTGATTCGCGAACCTCACCCGGGGTTCCCTCTCGACGCATGAACTGGATGGCGGCGAGATAGCGATCAACCATGTCGTGGTCACGCCCGGCGGCCACCGCGTCGATGTCGATCACCGGTCCCTCGGTCGGTTTCGAGCCCGGGAACATCTCGGTCGGCCCAACGCCGTAGACCTCGGCGAGACGGGTCAGTCGTTGCACCGAGATGGCCCGCTCCCCGCGTTCGTACGCGCCTACGACCGACGCTTTGAATTCGCCGTCGGTGAAAGCCTCCACCTCACCCAATGACCAGCCTCGCTGACGACGAGCCGCCCTGAGGCGGACGCCAAGCGACGCACTGAATTTGTCGACCAAGGATTGCTCTCCCAGTGAGCCCTGCGCAGATACTAGAAGGTCACAGACCCCCGTGCCAGGGTCTGCTGAAGCGGGTTGCGGCGACCACTGCAGCGGTTTCCACCCTGAGAATGGTCATGCCCAAGTCGATCGTGGCGGCGTCCGCCGGGATCTCGGCCGGGTCCAGCCCGCCTTCGGGCCCAATGGCGACCGTCATCACCTCGAACACCTCGCTGCCACCGCCTGGCACGGCGACCACCAGCGGCCGATCCAGGTCCTCCCAGCGAACCAAACCGTCTCCGATCTCCATCAACCACCCGCCTCTCGACTGCTCGAGGGCCGTCACCGCCCATGACAGCGCCTTCAAGGAATGTGGCACATGGCCCTCACCCCACCGAGTTGAAAGCCAAAGCAGGCGGGCAACACCGAGCTCGGCAAGCTTCTCCACCAAGAAGCGACACCTATCGCGGCTGGCCGGGGGGGGCACGGCGATGGTGAGCGGACTTGGACGGGGCACCGTCTCCTCTTCGTCGCGAGTGATCCGACCCCCCTCGTAGACCCCTTTGCCCACAGTGCCCTTGCCGTCGGTATAACTCACAGCTTCGCCAGGGGTCATCCGCAACACCTTGTCGAGATGATGGAGCTGATCCTTGGTCAGAGCGAGGGTCGGTTCGTCCCAATCCCCCGCAACCAGCACATGGGGGAAGTGGCTTGTCATCAGCCGGCCGATGCAGGGCGATCGGTGCGTTCGCCCCTCAGGTCGGACCATCTTCGGAGCAGCGACTCCTCTTCGGCACTGAGGTGGTCAGGGATCCTCACCTCGACCAGTACTCGAAGGTCGCCTCTGGTTCTCTTCCCCAGACGAGGCACACCGAGACCGGCCAGGCGGAAAACCGTCCCGGGTTGGGTGGCAGGAGGAATATCGAGGTCCGTTGCCCCACCCTCGAGAAGCGGGATCTCCACCCTGGTGCCGAGGGTGGCCTCGGCGATGCCAAGGGTCGCCTGATGGATGAGATCCGAATCGAGGCGCTCGAATCTCGGGTCGGGATTGACTGCGACCTCGACGTAAAGGTCGCCGGGCGGCCCCGACCGACCGCCTGATTCCCCACGACCCGATAGCCGGAGCCTGGTGCCCGAGGCGACACCGGCAGGCACTTCCACGGTCACCTGGATGTCTTCGGGCACGGCGCCTGATCCGGAACAGACCGAGCAGGGGTCGACGATCAGCACACCTTCACCCCGACACGTCGGACAGGTCACAACCGTCATCATCGTGCCGAATAGCGAACGCCGGGCCATGCGCACCGATCCGCCGCCGCCGCATTCAGGACAGGTCGACTGACCGGACTCCGGCTCGGCTCCGGTCCCGGCGCAGGTCTGACAGGTCGCCTTGGTGTGGAACTCCACCGACACATCGGTGCCGAATGCCGCCGACGCCAGATCGACTTCGACCCGGGTCAGCACGTCCCTGCCACGGCTGGAGCGGCTGGATTGAGAGCCGAACAGGCCGCCATCGCCAAAAACGGAGCGAAGGATGTCGTCGAAACCCCCGAAACCCGAGAAGAGATCTGAGAGATCGATGGTGTCGCCGCGGTCGTAGCGCCTTCTCCGCTCAGGGTCGACCAGTACCTCATAGGCCTCTGCAGCCTCACGGAACCTGGCTTCGGCCCCGGCTTCGCCGGGATTGGCGTCGGGATGGGTGGCACGGGCCACACGACGGAACGCCTTCTTGATCTCCTCAGTGGTCGCGTCCCTACCGACCCCGAGTATGGAGTAGTAATCCCTCGCCATCTACTCAGTCGGGTTTCGAACCGATCCGGTCCTCGAGCTCCCGGGAAACCTCCTCAACCGCAGAGATCGCCCGTTTGTAGTCCATTCGCATGGGGCCGATGACGCCGACCGTGCCGCCCGCGCTTCCCGCCTCGTAGCTCTTGGACACCACGGCGAGGTCGACATCCCGACCAAGCTGGGCACCGATTTGGATGGAGGTTCCCGAAGCGCCCGCCAGGATTCGCATCACCTCGGCCTCGCGCTCCAGCACCTCCAGCACGCGTTGCACCGCGGAGAGGTCCTCCCACACCCTGGACAGACGCTGGGTGCCTCCAACGAAGACCTCGGCGCCGGAGGATGCCGCGAGATGGAGGCCATCGGCAATGGTTAGGACCGCCTCCCGCGTCGGTTCGTTGAGCTGGCCCATGATCTCCTCGCCGATCTTGAGGTCGTGGCCCAGATCACTCCCGACCACGGCGGCGCTGACCAAGCGCTGTGCCTCCTCGATCTCGAAGGGGGTGACTGGCACCCGGACCCGACCCCGCTGCTGGAGGACCTGGCCACCTTCGGTGACCACCACTATGAGGATTTGATCAGCGGTGACCTGGACACTTTGCACCGCCCGGACCCGGTCTCCGACAATTCCCGGCGACACCACCACTGCGGGAAGATCGGTGATCTCGGCAAGAAGGTCCGAAGTCGCCTTCAGCAGCTTGGAAAGCTCGAGATGCACATCGCCGAACAAGCTGTTCACCTTGGCCTGTGCCGCCGAGCGGAGACGACCCGGACCGAGATGATCGACGTAGTAGCGATAAGCAAGGGCGGTCGGGATCCTTCCCGCCGACGTGTGGGGTTGGACCACGAAGCCCTCTTGCTCGAGCGCGCCAAGATCGTTGCGAACAGTGGCAGTGGAAACCGACAGATGGGCCTTCTCCACGACGACGCGCGAGCTGACCGGCTCCCCGGTTCGGATGTGTTCCTCTACCAGTGCCCTCAGGATCTCTGAGCGACGATCTTCGAGCATGGCTACACGTTATCCGGCGATCGCGGATCGACCCATCCGACAGGCGCCTCGAGGCCGAGAACGGCGCGGTGGACTTCGTCGGTGAGCAGGGGCCGTGTCACGATCAGCCGGCCAGCGGTGATCGCGATTACCCCGGCTTCCTGAAGCACCTTGCCCTCGTCCGACTCGACAAGCGATCGGACCCCCGGCCCGTCCGCTACCCCGGCGGCCCTCCGCAAGCCAACGAATAGCCGGTCGATCTCGGTCTCCCAGCCCATCACAGGATCGGCTCCAGCGATCGGCCTTCTCCCCGCTTCCAGCTCCGAGATGTAGGCGTCAAGCCGCCGGACGTTGTGGCTGCGAACACCATCCCGGAACCGGTGTGCCCCGTTCCCGTAGGCCTCGTACTGGCCCTGGGCCCAAACGGTCAGGTTGTAACGGCACTCGTGCCCCGGGCGGCACCAGTTCGAGACTTCGTAGCGTTGAAACCCGGCGGCGCCAAGCCTGGCCTCGGCAGTCTCGTACCGATCTGCCTGGATGTCTGGATCAGGAGCCGCCGCGCCCGCCATCACCGCCCGGTTCAGCGGGGTCCCCGGCTCGACCGTCAACGCATAACAGGAGACGTGATCGGGCGAGGCTTCGATCGCGTTGCGCAAAGTCCGGTCCCAGGATTCATCGGTCTCTGCCGGAGTCCCAAAGATGAGGTCAACCGAGACACTCGCCATCGAAGCGCTACGAGCGGCAGCGACAGAGGAAATGATTTGCTCCGGACCGTGGCGACGCCCCAATGCGTCGAGCACCACCCCATCGAAGCTCTGCGCCCCAAACGAGACTCGGTTGAACCCGAGCCCTGCCAACCCGACAGCCCGGGTGCCAGTGAAATCCTCAGGATTGGCCTCCAGGGAGACCTCGGCACCCTGGCTCAGACCGTGATGACCTGACAGGGCCTCCAGTATCAGCCCGAGGACCTCCGGTTCAACGTGACTGGGAGTGCCTCCCCCGAAGTAGACCGAGTCCAGCGGGCCCCACTTCTCTGACATCTCGATTTCGGAGATCACGGCCGCCGCATAGCGGTCGATCATGTGATCGGCGCCGGCCACGACGGCAAAGTCGCAATAGGGACAGACGGCCGAGCAAAAGGGGATGTGGACGTATGCCGCCTTCGAACCGGCATGACTGTCGACGGTGCTCATTCGTCGTCGTCGACCCGGAGGGCGGCAACAAACGCTTCCTGGGGAACCTCGACGGATCCCACCATCTTCATCCGCTTCTTGCCTTCCTTCTGCTTCTGAAGGAGCTTCTTCTTCCGGGTGACGTCCCCTCCATAACACTTGGCGATGACGTCCTTGCGCTTGGCCTTGACCGTCTCCCGGCTGATCATGCGCCCGCCAATGGCGGCCTGGATCGGGACATCGAACAGCTGTCTGGGAATCAAAGTGCGCAGGCGACTTGTCATGGACTTCCCGTACTCCTGGGCCTTGTCCTTGTGGACGATGGCGGAGAAGGCGTCCACCGGCTGGCCGTTGAGCAGGATGTCGACCTTGACCAGGTCGGCCTCGCGGTATCCGATCGGCTCGTAGTCGAGGGACGCATAGCCCCGAGTCCGGGATTTCAACTGGTCGAAGAACCCGAAGACGATCTCGGCGAGTGGGATCTCACAGTCCAGTTCGACCCGTTCCGGGCCGAGGTAGCTCATGTTCCCGATCTCTCCACGGTGACCGGTCACCAACTCCATGATCGGGCCCACGAAATCAGTCGGGCTCAGGATCATGATCTTGACGTAGGGCTCGGCAACCCCGGAGAGGCTGCCCGAATCGGGGATGTCCTGGGGGGACTTGATCTCCTTGACCGACCCATTGGGCATGGTCACCCGATAGGCCACCGATGGCGCAGTGGCGACAAGGTCGAGGTCGTATTCACGCTCCAGGCGCTCCCGGATGATCTCCATGTGAAGCAGGCCGAGAAATCCGCAGCGAAACCCAAAACCGAGGGCTCGGCTGCTCTCCGGCTCGTAGACGAGTGACGCGTCGTTGAGACGCAGCTTCTCCAGGGCCTCCCGGAGACGCTCGAAGTCGTCGCCATCGGTCGGGAACATGCCCGAGAAGACCATGGGCTTCGGCTCCGAGTACCCGGGCAGGGGCTCGCCCGCAGGCCGCACGGCGTCGGTGAGGGTGTCGCCGACCTTGATCCGATCGATTTCCTTGACCCCCGTGATCAGATAACCGACCTCGCCGGCTCCCAGGTTGGCCACCGGCTTGGCCGATGGGGTTAGGACCCCGATCTCGCTGGCGTCATGGCTTTCACCGGTCGCCATCAGCCTGATCTTCTGCCCCGTGCTGATACGGCCGTCGACCACCCGGATGTAGCACACCACACCCCGATAGGCATCGAAATACGAGTCGAAGACCAGGGCCCGGAGCGGGGCGTTGGGATCGCCGGCGGGTGGGGGCACCTGCTCGACGAGACGCTGCAGTAACACGTCAACACCCTGACCGGTCTTTGCAGAGAGACGAACGATGTCGTCGGGTGAGCCACCGAGGATGTTCACAATCTCGCCGGCCACCCGTTGCGGATCGGCGGCGATGAGATCGATTTTGTTGATCGCCGGGATCACCTCCAGACCGGCGTCGATGGCGAGGTAGGCATTGGCAAGCGTCTGCGCCTGAACACCCTGGGCCGCGTCGATGAGCAGCAGGGCGCCCTCGCAGGCGGCCAATGACCGGGAGACTTCATAGGAGAAGTCGACGTGACCCGGGGTGTCGATCAGATTGAGGATGTACTCCTCGCCATCATCGCCGACATGCCGCAGACGGACCGTCTGCGCCTTGATGGTGATCCCGCGCTCCCGCTCCAGATCCATGGTGTCGAGAACCTGCTCTCTCATGTCGCGCTCGCTGACGGCGCCGGTGCGCTCGAGCAGGCGATCGGCCAGGGTCGACTTGCCGTGGTCGATGTGGGCGATGATCGAGAAGTTGCGGATGCGCGCTTGAGTGGTCACGAGAGTGGGGGACCGCCATTGTAACTTCGATCCGGGCCCTGCTACTCTGCCGTTTCCGGCGGTCCCGAAAGGGGTTTGGCCGGTCTCCCATTAACGGATTCGGGTTTTCAACATGGCCAACATCAAGTCGCAGATCAAGCGAAATCGTCAGAACGATGGTCTGCGGATGCGCAACAAGTCGGTCAACAGCGATCTCAAGACCAGCGTCAAGAAGGTCGAGGCCGCAGCCGCTGCCGGTGAGCCCACCGACGATCTCTATCGGGCGGCACAGAAGAAGATCGATGTCGCCACCTCCAAGGGCGTGCTGCACAAGAAGACGGCAGCCCGCAAGAAGTCAAGGCTGGCTAAGAAGGCCTCAACCTCCGCCTGAGCTCTTCTGGTGTCCCCCTGCGGAGCGGGGGGACCGTCCGACCAAAGGTCGGGCGAGGGGGGTCACCCATACCAGCGACAGAGAGCGACCGTCAGACGCTCCAGGGTCACCCGGTGCACCTCCTCCGGTTGTGACTTGATCACTCGATCCGCCCGGACCAACGCCTCCTGAGCCTTGCGCAACGACGATTCCCTGACCTTTCCTCGTTGCGACCACACCCGCGACGCTCCTCGATCCGTCGAGCGCGACCCGGTCCAGGCGCGGAAGGTGTCCTCGTTGGGAGCGGCTGCGGCCAACGAGCGCTTCTTGAGGTCGGACTCGACCGCCGCCAGATAGACCAGCGGGTGGCCGTGCACCAAGAAGTCGGAGAGCCTCCGCAAAGCAACCCCCACATCACCTTTGGAGATGGCGTCGGTGATGTGGAACATGGGCTCGTCCGGGCGATTCTTGAACCGGTCGAGAATCATCTGCTTGGTGAACTTGCCTGAAACTCCGTGCAGTTGGTCGAGTGCCCTCCCCATGGCCGCCGTGTCGGTGCCGAACTTCTGAAGCAGCGCATCCTTGGCGCCCTTGTCGAGTTGCAGGTTCCGGTCGCGCACCTCGGCGTCCAACCACTGTGATGCCTGACGCTCCCAAATCTTGCCGATGGACATCGATTTGCCCCGATCCTGAACCACCTTGGCGACGGCCCGTGGCGTGGTCCCGGTCACCAGCAGGACGACTTCGATCGACTCCAGGTCGGTGGTGGCCAACAATTCGGCAAGGACCCCTGCCTCGGTGACCTGAAGGCTCTGGACATCGACAATCTCGAGACCTTGCCTGTTTCCGAAGAGCGAACCCGACTGAAGCAAGGGGACCAACGGCTCGATCTCGGCTCGGAGCGACCCGTCACCGTCCTCGCCGGCACCGCGGCCCGGGACGTCGATACGCACCAGTTCCGCCCTGCCAACCCCCTGCTCTGAGAACCGCTCGGCGGCCGAGTCCAACATCCGCTGACGCTCGCCGGGACCTGCATTGGAGGGCGCTGAGATGAGGAGCAATCCCATTTCACAGACCGTAGTCAGAGCCGCCGACAGTTATGGCAATCGGCCGAACAGACGGGCGAGGTCGCATGCGACGGCGACATCATGGACCCTGATGATGTCGGCATTGTGCTCCAGGGCCAGGGCCATATAGGCGACCACCCGATGGAAGTCTCGCTTCCGGGGGATCGGGATCAGGAGGGGTGCTCCCAGCCGATGCAGTTCGTCGCTGGCGGCGATCACCTCCAGTTGCATACGGGTATATGCCTCGTAATCCCCTCGATAGTTGAGGGCGATCCCCGGGTCGAGAATGACCTTGCGGATACCTTCGCTCTCCAACTCCTCTAATAGGCCGGCGAATTCCTCGGCCGTGTGCCGTGCCTTGTCCGGCCTGATCTCGATTTCATCAACCTGATGCGGGTTCGCTCCCTCCACGTATACGGCAACCGCAGCCACGTCACTATCGACGACGACCGTTCTCATCTCGGGATCACGGAGCCCTCCGGTGTCGTTGACGATCACAGCTCCCGCATCGATGGCCGCTCGGGCAACGTCCGGCTTCCAGGTGTCGATGGCTACCAGATGGCTCTCGGCGGAGAGGGCCTCGATCACCGGGACGACCCGGGATATCTCCTCGACTTCATCGATCGTCTGATTGTCGAAATGAGAGGACTGGCCCCCGAGATCGATGAGCGTTGCACCCCAATTTCGGTATCGGTCCGCCATGAGCAGAGCCTCGTCAACCGAGTGGGCCACTGTGTGAACATTCCTCGAATCGGGCGACACGTTGATGACGCCCATCACGTGGGTCACCTTGCCGAGCGGCAGGTCCACCGCCCCCAACTGGATCGAAGATCGCCCATCCATCGGATCGAAGTGTCCCACCGCCGATTCGGTCACGAAAGCTGGATCACCACATCCCCATCCCGATCGGTGCGCTTGACGACGGCTCCCGACTTCTCCAGGGTTGAGATCACCCATTCCGCCGGGTGTCCGAAGTCGTTCTCGCCGACGGAGATCACGGCCAAGCCGGCTCCGACCTCTTCCAGCCACTCGGCCTCTGAGGTGGCTCCACCGTGATGAGGGACCTTGAGAACGTCAGCATGAAGCGGCCCGAGCTCGTCCTGGGCGATGGTCTCGATGTCGCCAGTGAGCAGCATGGATCGGGAGGGCCCATCCACCATGACGACGATCGACTCGTCGTTTGGCCCGGCGTATCGCCGCAAAGGGCCAAGCACAGTCAGCGTCACCCCACCCAGATCCCATCGTTGTCCAATACCTGGCTCTGAGATGGGAACGCCCGCTCTTGCAAGTCGGGCGAATAGCTCATCCGAGGCCGGAGTCTGATGGTGGTCGGCGATCGCCCAGACCTGCCCGATCGGGATTCGACCGATCAGCCCAATGAGGCCGGCGGCATGATCAGCGTGGACATGGGTCAGTATCACCAACTCGACTCCTCGCACCCCGTACTCCCCCATCTTCTCCATGAGACGCACCTGATCGGGCCCGCCATCGACCAGGGCGAGCCTGCCGTTGTCCCCGGACACCAGTATCGAATCGCCCTGACCGACATCGAGCACAACCACCCCCGCCTCTGGAAGCGAAGATGCGAGGCCAATGAAGCTGACGACGAACACCAGGGCTGCCGCTATTGAGAGAGGCCCCCGTTGCGAGCGAAACCGCACGAACACCACTCCCAGCCCAGCGGCAACGAGGAGGCCGATCGCACCCATCTGGGGCCAGGTTGAGACCCCTCGAGCCAAATCGAGGACGATCCCGGCAAGCCAGGCGGCGACCGCAATCAGCGGATCGAACCCACTGACGCCAACCGCACCCAACACCGTGGCCGCGCTGACAATCGGCGCGGCAATCAGATTCACCAGTGGGGAGAGCATCGGCACCCGATCGAAGGTGACGACGAGGAGAGGTGCGACCGCAATCTGTGCACCCATGGTCACGGCCAAGGCTCGGCGCCAGCGGCCGCCTGCGGTGGGCCATCGAGCTCCCACGAGGACCCCTGCTGTCGCGGCGACCGACAACTGAAATCCGGCATCGACAGCGAGGCGCGGCTCGAACACGAGCAATCCGATCACCGCTGCCGAAAGAAGCTGCCACGCCTCCAGGGCAAAACCGAGCATTCGTCCGACCAGGACAACCGCGGCCATCACAGTTGCCCTCATCACCGAAGGCTCGAATCTGGTGGCCGCGGCATAGATCGGCAACCCGATCAAGCCGACCACGGCGCGCCGTTTGGGCCCGATGCCAAGCGGTCCTGCGGCAACCGCCAGCAGCCCGAGAAAGAGGGCGACGTTGGATCCGCTGACGGCCGTGAAGTGCGAAATCCCCGCGCGCCTCATTGCCACGACATCGATGTCGTCGAGCCCGCTCGTGTCGCCAATCAGAAACCCGGCGAGCAAAGCCCTGGAATCGTCGAGTGGCTGCAGGCGACCCATCACCCGGTTGCGCAGGGCCTGGCCGATCATCACGATGGGTGAAGGCGATTCCCCGACGACCTCGAGCCGCGAGACCCTGATCGTGCCGCGGTGAGGCTCACCTCGAACCAGACCCGGCTTGCCGTCGCTGACTCCGACAACAGACACGATCTCCCCGCTCAGCGCCGATGCCCCGTCCGGCAGATCGAGCAGGATGAGACCGCTGCCACTTTCCGCCGCCGCCCACGGCCCATACCGGCCGTCGACCACGTCAGTGGCCATGGTGACATTTGTCTGAAATGGTCCCGGAGCCAGTGGAGTCAACGGCAACGTTCCAAGCAATGAGGAGACGGCGACCAGAGTGATCGCGGCTGCAATTGCCACGTGGCGACGAATCGCAAGCACGACCAACAGGGCTATGACGAGTAGCCCCAATCGGCCCCATCCTGCAGCAAAGACGGTCAGCCATACGGCAAGCGCCGCCCCTACCCAGGGCCTCGAGACGCCCGGCGGCAAGGCTGGATGCTCGAAATTCAAGGAACCGATATCAGATCCCTCATCGCGGCCAACTTCGCCTCCCCAATCCCTGGCACGTCGAGGAGGTCCTCGACGGTCTGAAATGGCCCGTTGGCGTCGCGGTAGGCGATGATCCGCTCGGCGAGGACGGGGCCGACTCCGGGAAGATCTTGAAGTTGGGCCGCGTCAGCCCGATTCAGGGAAATATGGCCATCGCCCGTCCCGGGCGCCGAGCCACCCAAAGTGACGGCATCTGGTCCCGGAACCACCACCTGATCCCCAGCGAGGACCGGGGCGGCGAGGTTGATCGCATCGAGGAGGGCACCGCTGCGAGCGCCACCGGCAGCAGTGACGGCATCGGCCACAATCGATCCCTCCGGTATCTGGACCACGCCAGGACGGACCACCCAGCCTGAGACGTGTACCGATATCGAATCGCCGTCCGAGGGCATGGTCGAGGACGGGCTTGCGGTGACAGCCTCCAATCCGGATGGACGACCCTTCTCCAAGCCGAGACCGGCACCGATCACGATCGCGACCAGGCAAAGCCCCACGCCCCATTTCGTGTTGCTCCCCGTCACCCGATCACCGCCCCCGATCTACCTACCAGCCCGGGAAGGGCCGCGGAACCCCTCCGCTAGGGTCCGGCCATGCTCGATCCCACGCAATTTCGGGTGAATCCCGGTTCCGAGGTTCGACTCTCGGAGCATCAACCCGACTCACAGGAGGGCTTCTCCGGCGACAAGAACGAAGGAAATGGTGCTCTACCCGAGCTCAGAGCTCGGCTTGGCGACCTCCAGAGCAAACTCTGGGCCGAGTCGAAGAATCGACTACTCGTCGTGCTTCAGGCCATGGACACCGCGGGTAAAGACGGCACGATTCGCCATGTCTTCACAGGCACCAATCCTCAAGGAGTCCAGGTGGCGAGTTTTGGCCCCCCCACAGAGCTGGAGCTGGCTCACGACTATTTGTGGAGAGTCCATCCCAATGTCCCCCGCAATGGGTTCATAACCATCTTCAACCGCTCCCATTACGAGGATGTCCTGGTTGTCAGGGTCAGGGAGTTGGTTCCCGAGGACCGTTGGCGGCGGCGCTACCAACACATCAACGACTTCGAGCGCCTTCTCACCGACGAGGGCACCACCATCGTCAAGATCTTCCTCCATATCTCCGCCGAGGAACAGCGAACGCGTCTTCAGGCACGGCTCGATGACCCTTCCAAGCGTTGGAAGTTCCGCGAAGGTGACCTCGACGACCGGAAATTGTGGCCGAAGTTTCAGACCGCCTACGAGGAGGTCCTGAGCCGGACTTCGACCGACTATGCACCCTGGTACGTGGTGCCCGCCGATCGCAAGTGGTATCGAAACCTGGTGGTGTCCAGCATCCTCATCGACACACTGGAACGTATGAACTGCCAGTTCCCGGAGCCGGAGATGGATCTGGACCGGGTGGTCGTCACCTAAATGTCGAATCTGGCGGCGACGGCTCTCGCCTCCATTTCGTACTCGATCTGCCGGTAGGCGCCACGATGTCCCAGCTTCTGGCGGCGCCCTTTCACATAGTCGCGGCCATAGGTCCCCAGAAACCCGATGACGCCTCGCTTTCGCCACTGGCGGACATGAACGAGCTCATGAATGACCAACAACCCCAGCGATCTGCCTGGACCACCCAGCACCTTGGGGTCGACATAGACAGTGTTGCCCAGGGTCATTGCCTGGACCCCCTTCCCCCACATGCTTCGCATCAAAGAAGAGGCTGGCCGTACCGTGACCTGCCTCGGTAGAACCGGCTGGATCAGGGGCGGGAGCTCGGAGACATCGATCCCGGAGGCGGCAAGGGCCTCGTCGGCGTTCATCCCACCACGAAGTTGATCAGGTTCGGCGGTCGGGCGATCACGTTGCGGACCTCTCCGCCGTCGATCCAACTTTGGACCTTCTCCAGGCCGCGCGCCAAACGCTCGGCTTCCTCAGCGGCGATGTCGGCCGGAACCTCGACCCGGTCCCGAACCTTGCCGTTGACCTGGACCACCATCACCACAGTGGCCTGCGAAACGAGATTGGGGTCCCACTCCGGCCAAGGCTCGGTCGCCAACATCGTTCCGTGGCCCGTCCGCTCCCAGAGCTCATGACTGATGTGAGGAGCCATCGGAGCCAGCAGCTTGATCAGGAACTCGACCACCTGATCGAAGGTCTTCCGATCGATGCCCTGGCGTGCAGCCTCGGAGAGGCTGTTGACCAGGGTCATCAGAGGTGGGATCGCTGTGTTGAAGACGAATCGCTCGATGTCCTCGGTGACCTTCTTCACCGTGCGATGGGCCTGGGAGACCAGCTCCCGGCTGTCCGCGTTGTCGTCGAAACGGTCGGTCTCGGTGGCCACACGCCAGAGCCGGTCAAGGAAGCGGAAGGTCCCATCCACCCCGTTCGTGTCCCAGGCGGCGTCGTCAGTCGGGGGGCCGATGAACAGGTGGTAAAGCCGCAGAGCATCCGCCCCGTGGGAGTCGAACAGCTCGAGCGGGTCCACGACATTGCCCTTCGACTTCGACATCTTCGATCCACCCAGCGTGATCATCCCCTGGGTGAAGAGCCGGGAAAATGGCTCGGTCACCGAGCTGTATTCGATGTCATTCAGGAACTTCGTGATGAACCGGGCGTAGAGGAGATGGAGGATGGCGTGCTCGACACCGCCGATGTACTGGTCGACCGCCATCCAGTAACGGGCCTTTCCCTGGCTCAAAGGCGATGTGGTCGTTGTGAGGGTCGGTGAATCGGAAGAAGTACCACGACGAGTCCACAAAAGTGTCCATGGTGTCGGTCTCCCGGCGGGCACCACCGCCACAGTTCGGACAGGTCGTGGCGACCCAGTCCTCGACCGTGGCCAGCGGCGACTGCCCCTTGGGCGCGTAGTCCTGGACTTCAGGCAGTACCACCGGAAGCTGGTCTTCCGGCACCGGGACCAGCCCACAGGTCGGGCAGTCTATGATCGGTATCGGAGTGCCCCAGTAGCGCTGCCGTGAGATGAGCCAGTCCCGTAGCCGGTACTGAACGGTCCGCTTTCCGATCCCCTTCTCCTCCAGCCAGTCGATGATGCGGGACTTGGCGGCAGCCTGATCGAGACCGTCGAGGAACTCCGAGTTCACGGTCGGCCCATCTTCGAGAAACGCCTCACCCTCCCAATCGTCGGGAGGCTGCACCGTTCGAATGATTTCGATCTCGTAGCGGGTAGCGAAGTCCCAGTCCCGCTGATCCTGGCCGGGCACAGCCATGATCGCCCCGGTCCCGTAACCCATGAGGACGTAGTCGGCGATGTAGATCGGGACCTGTTTCCCGGTGACCGGGTTGACCGCGTTGGCCCCGATGAACACGCCCGATTTCTCACCCTCGGCCATTCGCTCGATTTCCGATGCGCGTGAAGCCTGAGCCACATACGCACGAGCCTCCCCCTCGTACTCGGTGCCGACGATGAGGTCGTCCACCAGTGGGTGCTCTGGAGCGAGCACGCAGAAGGTCATGCCGAAGATGGTGTCGGGCCTGGTGGTGAACACGTCGAACGTGGCATCGGAGCCGGCAACGGCGATCGTGAAGCTTGCCCCTTCGGAGCGGCCGATCCAGTTGCGCTGCATGGTGCGGACCCGGTCCGGCCACTCGTCGAGAACGTCGAGGTCGGCCAGGAGCCGTTCGACGTAGTCAGTGATCTTGAAGAACCACTGCGCCAGGTTCTTCTTCTCCACGACCGTCCCACATCGTTCACAGGCTCCATCCACCACCTGCTCATTGGCAAGGACGGTCTGATCCTTGGGGCACCAGTTGACCGGTGCCTCCTTCTTGTAGGCCAAACCTCGGTCCCAGAGCTGCAGGAATAGCCACTGGTTCCATCGGTAGTAGTCGGGATGATGCACGGCCAGCTCCCGGCTCCAGTCGTACACCGCCCCGAGTTGTTTGATCTGGCGAGTCATCGTGACGATCTGCGCCTCGGTGTTCTCCCTAGGGTGAACGCCGGTCTCGATGGCTGCGTTCTCGGCGGGCAGGCCGAAGCTGTCCCAACCCATAGGGGAAAGAACGTTGTACCCCCGCATCGTCTTGTACCTGGTCGAGCAGGTCCCCGAATGTGTAGTTGCGGACATGCCCCTGATGGAGGGCGCCCGACGGGTAGGGGTACATGCAGAGGTTGTAGAACTTGGGACGAGAAGGATCCTCGGCGGCGCGAAAGACCTTCTCGGACTCCCATCGTTCCTGCCACTTGGCTTCGATCTTCTTGTGGTCGTATGACATCGAAGCTCTGAGAGTAGGCGACCAATCGGCCCTCCTACCATCCACGACATGAGTCCAGAACGTGTCGGTGTCATCGGTGGGGGTTTGATGGGCTCGGGGATCGCCGAGGTCTTCGCCAGGGCAGGCAGCCAGGTAGTGATTCACGAAATAGATGCCGGCGCAGCGGAGGCCGCACAAGCCCGGGTCGAGGCCTCGCTGGCTAAAGCCGTGGAGCGGGGCAAGCTGGAGGCGCCCCTCCGCGATCAGGCCCTGGCCAACATCACAGTCTCCACCGATCTCTCCGACCAAGCCGACCGACTGCTCGTCATCGAAGCAGCCACCGAGGACGAGGAGCTCAAGAAGCAGATCTTCTCCAACCTCGATGCGATCGTCACCGACCGGGAGGCAATCTTCGCTTCCAACACCTCGTCGATCCCGATCACTCGCCTGGCCTCGGTGACCGGCCGACCTGATCATGTCGTGGGTCTTCACTTCTTCAACCCGGTTCCGGTGATGACGCTCGTTGAGCTGGTGACCACGGTGATGACCTCACCCGAGGTGTCGGCTCGAGCCCGGGGCTATGCCGAGTCGGCGGGAAAGACCGTGATCGAAGCGGGAGACAGAGCCGGGTTCATAGTCAACATGCTTCTCGTCCCCTATCTGCTCGGGGCGATCAAGATGCTCGAAGGTGGATACGCCACCAGGGAGGACATCGACGCCGGGATGCGGCTTGGCGCCAATCACCCGATGGGGCCATTGGAGTTGTCCGACTTCGTGGGTCTGGACACGATGAAGCACATAGCCGACGTGCTGTTCGACGAGTTCAAGGACCCGATATACGCCTCTCCTCCCCTTCTCACCAGGATGGTGGAAGCCGGGCGTCTCGGCCGAAAAACAGGTCGCGGCTTCTACGAATACGGCTGACCCTCTGACCCCGGCCATAGGTCGTACGGACTAGCTCGGATGGCAGTCCCCAAATGGGCCACACGGCCCATGCCCATTTGCCAACTATTCAGGAATTATCCACAAGACAGCCGTGGGAGCTTTATAAGGAACTGGGAGTCAGAATGTTGGCCCATCAGCCGCTGGTATTTGGAAGTCAGAGGACGGCTCCAGCCGACAATCTCGAGCCAATCTGCGCGATGCTCGAGACCAACCGCCACCTGCTGGGCACCTGGGACGAAACCTGGGCCCGACTCTTCGCCATCGATTGCGCATCGATCATCTACCGCTTTCACGTCCCCGGCATGGATGATGCGGCCCGGGACCTGATCCACCGCCTCCTCCACCAGGCCAGAAAACTCACCATTGCCGACCGTCAGGACGAACTGGATTCGGTCGAAAGGGCTCTCATGGCCGGCCTGCGAGCCTCGTCGGACACGACCCGCCCGGTATGGCTGGTTGCCCTGAATTCACTCCTCCCCGACCCGTTTCGGGCTGCCCTGGTCACCGTCGAGTCGGCGCTGGCCTCGTTTGGCCCACGACCCAGCCCCCGTCGTGATGCAGTAATCGACTCGATGCGAAGCCGATTGCTCTCCCGGACCGAAGAGGCGGCACTCCTCGGCAGCCGTCTCGCCTCCGCCTGACCCAACGCGTCAGGACTCGACCACTGCCTCGTATTCCCGGCTCTCTAACGTATCGGCGAGGTGGGCCCGGCTCCCTCCTCTGACCACCAGGACCGGAACCGACACCCTCTCGATGACCGCCTCCCGCAAGGCGGGAAGAACGCCGTCGAGAACCCCGGCCGGCGCCACCACCATCACGGCGGCCCCCTCTATTGCCTCCAGGGCATAGGCAATGCTGGGCTCGGCGAGCACGATCGCCTCGATCTCGACCCCCAGAACGGGCAATTCGACCGGCAACGGTGAAACGACCCGAAGCGGCCTGCCGTAGCCCCGGGCCAGACTCGCCGCCAAGTCGAGGGCGGCAAAGTCGGCCGGCTCCCCCCGGTACCACACCCCCACCGCGCCGGATCCAACCTGGCGATGAGTGCCGGCTCCGACCAAAACCGCGACATCGCACGATGCCTTTTCGAGGAGTTCGCCGGCGATGCCACCCAATGGGCGGTATCCGAGATATGCCTGATGGGACCCAAGCAGGAGCATCCCCGCTCCGCGCCGCTCCACCAAGCGGATCAATTCCAGGGACGGATCGGGGCCTACCGCAGTCACGACCTCGGTCTCAATCCCTTCGGCCTCGAGCCGGGCCTTCACGGCACCGAGTTCTTCGGCAGCGACGGCCGCCGCATCATCCATCGCCGACAAATTGGCTCGAACCTGCTCGTAACCCGGGGGCCTGACCACTGACGCCAGGATGATCGTGGCCGGAGACTCGTCGAGACCGCGCAGCCTTCTCGCGAGCTCCAACAGCGGTTGTGCAGTGACCGGATCGGTGACACCGACCATCACCCGCCGCTCGCGAGTGGCGAGGGCCATCATCTCGCGAGTGACGTCGCCGGCGAGGTCGCTGTCGATCATGTCCCGCGGATAGAGCAGAGTGAGCAGCGGCGTCGTCATGAAGGTCGTGATCAAAGCCATCAAGACCATCATCGTGAACAGAGCCGGTGAGATGACCCCCAGGCTCCGCCCGATGGTGAGGATGACGATCTCGGTGATGCCGCGGGCATTCATGAGGACCCCGATCACCGTCGAGGAGCGGAAAGTCTCCCCGGCGGCGAGGCCCGCGATGACCGAGCCCCCGATCTTGCCCACGATGGCGATGGCAACGATCAAACCCGTGAGCACCCAAAGGTCCGAGCCTGAAACCAGGCCGATCTGCGTCGACAGACCGACGACGGCAAAGAAGACCGGGAGCAAGAACAACACCGTCACGTCCTCGAGGCGTTCGGTTATCTGAGCTGCGATCGAATGGGAACGGGGCAGAACTGCTCCGAACATGAAGGCACCGAAGATGGCGTGGATCCCAATCGCTTCTGTTGCCCAGGCCGAGAGGAAGAGTGCCACCAACAACCCGGACATGACCGTGGCCCCGATGCGGCCCCGGTCGGGCTTCACCGAGGCCACTCGAGCGATCAGTGGGCGGACGACGAAGATCATCAGCCCCACGAACCCCAGGGCCAACAGCACAGTCTGGATCGCGTCAACCGGACCGGTCGACTTAACGATGGCGACGACCACGGCGAGGATGCACCAGGCAGTGACGTCATCGACAGCGGCACAGGTGATTGCCAGCGCGCCAATTCGGGTTCGGTGCAGCCCGGTGTCGGTGAGGATCCGAGCCAGCACCGGGAAGGCTGTGATAGCCATCGCAGCCCCCATGAACAGGGCGAATCCGGTGAAGCTCCCGCTCCCAACCACCGGGAAGATCAGGAGGGCGGCGGCCAGCCCGAGGGTGAAAGGCACCACGATCGAGTAGTGGCTGACCAGCAGTGCGGTATGGCCCGATCCGCGGATCATCTTGTGATCGAGCTCGGCGCCGATGAGGAACATGAAGAAGATCAGCCCGAATTGGGCCAGGATCTGTAAGACGTGAATCACCTCGGATGGGAAGAGGAAAGACGTCACCTCGGGGAAGAACAGCCCGAGAAGGCTGGGCCCGAGGAGGATCCCGGCCACGATCTCCCCGATCACCCGGGGTTGGTTGATGATGCGGAAGAACGACCCGAGGACCCGGGCGGCGACGATGATGACCGCCACGGCGAGCAGCACCCGCGCCAGGATCTCTGCAGCTTCCAGCCCCGTCCCCGCTGTTGCTTCGCCGGATCGCTCCTCGCCGACGATGGAGACCGCAAGCTCACGATCTCCAACCTGCACGACCCCCTCCATCCCCCCATCCTCGAGCACCTGAGCCGAGAACACGGCCGGCTGGCCCGAGAGCTCCGTCCCCTCAGCGCAATTGCCGGTCAGGTCGCCGACACTGCTGTCCAGGTCGAGACGGCCACCCACGATCTTCGGCCCCAGGTCCTCGGTCTCATCGCCGTGGGACCCCGGGACATGAAGATCGAGAAAAACCCCGGACTGGATAGTGGCGATCCGTTCACCGAGACAGACCACTCCGTCTCCTTCGACGGCACCGACGGGTGACGCCTGGAGGGCCGGGATGATTTCGTTGCCTCGCGGCAGAACCAGGACCATTCCCACCGCGGCGACGATGAAAATCGTGGCGTAGGTCAACGCCGGGATGAGACGACGCCGGGTCACGGGTGGTGTGGTCATACGCGTGTTGTCATCAAGGAATGACGACAAGTTATGAACTTCAACCTAGGGGCCACAAGTTCCAATCGGTCGCGCAGGTAGGTGAGACGACTTGATCGACATGGGTGCAGCAGACACTGAAGTCAGCCTCCTAAGTCAGATGTCAACCTATCGTCGAGCCGATGTCCGGGGGAATCCGACCTCGACGGGCGGCCATGGTGGTCGTTTTGGTGATCGCGGCACTGAACGTCCCGGGACCTCCCGCCGATGCCCAAGCCGTCCCTTGTCCCAATGAGACGCAGACGGTTTCCGAAGCACCCACCCCCGATTTCACCCCGTCGGCGATCTCAAGCACCCGGGGCCGAAAATGGCTTCGACTTCATCCGATGCCGATCTCCGGCCTCGTTCCGACCGTGCCCAATCCACCAAAGTCCGTGGTGGATCGGTACGTCGAGCAGCTTGGAGCCAATGTCGTCCATCTCTGGATGGAGGGGCCCACTCAGGCTGAGAGCTGGCTGAAGCACAGGCGGGGCATGGGTTTCATTACCTGGCTCTCGCCGGATGGGACATCACTCGCCTGGAACGGCTCGCATTTCGTGGACACCGGTCAATTGATGGGCGGAATCGCAGCTTCCACCCCAGGGAGGATCGGATTCCAGGTCGGGGACGAGCCAAGCACGGCAGCGGTCATGAGTCAGATCGGCACCGGCATCGACCGGATACGGGCGAAAGATCCCAACGCGCTGCTGTTCACCAATCTCACCTACTGGCTGCCGAACTTCCACGAGATGGTCCAGCAGTACGTGTCCTCCGTGAACGCCGATGTGGTCCTCACCGGCGACTACAACTTCGAGAAGTCTCACTACACAGTCCTCGAGACTTTCCGGGACGCCGGTCTGGCCAAGGGTGTGCCCTATTGGCAGTACCTCAATGCTTATGTCGGCCAGGAGACCGACTGCCAGGTCACGCACACCCGCTCCGACCTCTTGTGGCAGGCGATGGCCGGGCTCACCTATGGCTACACGGGTCATTTCTGGTTCATCTATCAGGCGGCCGCTGTCGGACATGAGTCGGCGACCAACTGGGGCGGCTCGATCTTGCTCCAACCGACGGGGACCTGGAATGCAACCCCCACCAGCTACCACGGAGTGGTGGGCGACATCAACGAGCGGCTGGCGAATCTCGGCAAGGCGGTTACCAGGCTGACGTCGACCGACGTGCGATTCATCCGGGCGAATCATCCTCTCAGCGAGCAGCCGATTGACACTCAGACGTGGACACCTGGTGCCGGCGGCTTTCCCTATCTCACCGGTGTGGCGCCGGCGCCCGGGCAGGCCCCACTCGAGATCCTGCTCGGCTTCTTTGTCGACGAGTACGGCGAGCGTTACATGGTGGTTCAGAACGCCCGGCACACGCATTCGACACTCCGCCCGAACCCTTCTCTGCCGGGATCAGACTCGGTGGGCACGATCCGACTGACCTTCGACTTCAGTAGTGCGCCTAGTGGGCTGCCGACCAACCGGATCCGAGTCTTGCGCTCGGCAGACGGTGTCAGGGGCGACCTGCCGCTGGTGGATCTTGGTGGCAGCCTGCGAAGGGCCAACATCGTGCTCGAGGCTGGTGATGCCGTCATGCTCAAATACGCCACCGGGAGGGACTTCGTGTTTGGCCCGGCCCGAGAGGATATCGGGCTGGTCAATCCGGGTCAGGGGACCTGGTATCTGCGCCGGGGCGATCAGGTGACGTCGTTCTTCTATGGGAAGCCCGGAGACACACCATTCATGGGCGACTGGAACTGCGACGGGATCGACACCCCCGGTCTCTACCGGCGTTCCGACAGCTTCGTCTATCTCCGCGACTCCAACACACAGGGAGTGGCCAATGTCTCCTACTTCTTCGGGAATCCGGGCGACATCCCGATCGCAGGAGACTTCGACGGTGATGGATGCGACACGGTGTCCCTGTATCGCCCGTCAGAGGGAAAGGTCTATGTGATCAACAAACTCGGATCCGGTGCCGCCGGTGTTGGGCCCGCCGATTCCTCCTATTACTTCGGGAATCCGGGCGACAAGCCCTTTGCAGGAGACTTCAACGGCGACGGCATCGACACGGTTGGCCTCCATCGGGAAGCGACCGGCCTTGTCTACTTCCGGAACTCTCATACGCAGGGAGTGGCCGAACAGCAATTCCTGTTCGGGGACCCAGGCGACCTGCTCGTCGCCGGTGACTGGGTCGGCGTCGGGTTTTCTACTCCGGCGCTGTTCCGGCCGGACAAGGCACGCTTCTTCTTCCGGCACACAAATACCCAGGGCGTCGCCGACGATTCGTTCCCGATGGGCAACACCGGATGGCTCCCGGTGGCAGGGTCATTCGGCTGAAGTTGGCTCGACAGCAGAAAGCCCTTGCGCATCGAATCCATACAATGTCCGGTATCTGATGTCACCGAAACGGAGGACGATGACATGTGGCAATACCTGACCGCGAACGAAGACCTGGTTCAACACGCGTGGAACCAGGGGTGGCTGAAGCCCAAGACCGAAGCCACCCTCGAGTTCTTCATCGCCGCGGTCCGAAGTGGAGACATCAACGAGCCGACATGGCCCGACTTCCGAAACTTCAGGGTGGCGGTCACTAATGGCATCGCCCTCAGCGCCGGTCGGATTGGCCTGGACGACACCCTCCTCTGAGAGGGTGGGTGCGAAAGGTCAGCTGAGGTTCGGCACTGAATACGCGGATCGGTGGGTCGTCGGGGGCGGGCCATGGTTGGGGAGTCGGATCAGACGGCGACGGTGGGCCGGACTTCCCGGATCGAGGATCATCCCGAGCATGTGGATTGCCACATGGTGGTGATACCAGCACAGCGTGACCAGATTGTCGGAGTTGTGGTCCCCGCCAAATGCGCGCTGTCTGATGTGGTGGGGTTGGAGCCGGTAGCGGCTTCTGCATCCATCGATTTGGCACAGCCCTTGATCCCGGCGGAGGACCGCGGAACGGACGGCCGGTGGGATGGCTTCTCCAAGGTCTGAAACCCCGATCGGACGGTGATCACCGTCTTCGACGATGACCCGGATCTTGCCAGTGCACAGGATCTCATCGAGCGCATTCGGCCCCACCCGAGGCCCAGAGGACAATGTGACTCCAGCTTCGCCAGATGTCGGAGCTGCGAGGTTGGCGTCGACGAAGACTTCGGCCACGGTCACCGCCCGACCATTGTCCTCTGCTCCGCTGCTGGTCAGTGAGTCAATGCAGATACTGGTTAAGGCGTCGGCGCGGCGTTGCCCTGAGTGTTGATCGGGAAGCACCGGCAACTCGGTCTCCCGGTCATTGAGCGCTTTCTCCACGATCTGCCCGTCGATGCCGGGAAGCTGGCCCCATATCCGATATGCCGACTCGTCGAGCGAAGGTTGGAGGACCAGGTATCGGTCTTCGAAGGTCATCTGCTCAGACAGACTGTCAACACGGCGGAGTAGGTCGATCAACCCGTACAAATTTCCCAAGCTGAACTGTTCGCAGTTGGTGATCACCTCTTCGGGGGCGCCCAACTCTCGTAGCTGACACAAGAAGGCCGCACGGTCGGCGCCAAATTCGCCAGACGTCATCCGGTCCTCGATGTCCGGCTGCTCAGAACGGGCGATTCTCATGAGGCGGCCCGAGGTTTGCGGCGAGACGTCGAGAGTGGCCGACACCCAGTCGGCCATCGTCCGAGCCCCGTCGGCAGTGTCGACCTGCAATGTGTCCAGTCGACGCAACCTCGCGATCTGACGGGCTCTGATGGCCGAGATTTCCGCCTCATCCACAACTATTCCGGCCTTCAACTCCTCGACCTCGACGAACTCGGGCGAACCGAAATCGAGAGTGTCCCAGATCGAGGTACGGCTATCGAACATATGTTCGAAACGTACTTGACCGGTGGGACAAAAACAAGACCCTTGTCAGGCGAAATCAAAGATTTCTTGGTGGATGTCAGCTGGAGGCCCGAGTCGAGCCCACCCTCTTTGTCACCAGCCAGTTGTTCTTGCCAAGTTGACGGGTCCGGGTGAATCCCTGCCTCTCGAACATCGCCAGGTTGGCGTTGTACAGGAATGAGTTGGAGACCTTGCGCCCATCGACATCCTCCGGCGAGCTCTCCACTGTCCCCCCACCGAGTCGCGCGATCTCACTGAGGGCACCCTCCAACGCAGCGGCGGCCACACCCTTGTGCCGGTATCCCTTGTCGACGAAGAAACAGGTGATCCGCCAATCTGGGGGGTCGCCGGCAGCCTCCAGGTAGGCCCGCCCGAACTTGATCCGGGACAACTCGTCGGGGGAACCGAATTGGCACCAGCCGACGCACAAGTCGCCATCGAAAACGAGGGCCGCATGAGCTTGACCTTCATTGACCCGACGTTCCTTGATCGCACGTCGATCGATGCCCTTTTGCGACCCTTCGGGGTGAAACTCCAGACACCAGCAACCGCCCCACACACCGTTGTGGCGTTCCACCAGACTGGCGAAATCGGGCCAGGTCTCCTTGTTCAGCGGCTTGACCTGATAGCCGGCCATCTGCGAAAAGTTAGCTGTCGGTCCCGGCGCTCAGAGCTATGCCGTTGGTGACGGCCACACGGAAGTTGCGGAAGTCGGGCCATGTCGGCTCATTGATGTCTCCGCTTCTGACGGCGGCAACAAAGAAGTCGAGGGTCTTCTGAGTCTTGGGTTGGAGCCAACCCTGATTCCAGGCGTGTTCGACGAGGTTCTCGCCAACGGTCAGGTAGAGCCACATGTCGTCCTCTTCAACATCCTTAACTGTGGCTAGCAGCATCCCCATTGGACGTCCCCCCGCCACTGTGTCCCAGTCGACCGCGGTTGCGTCGGGTGGCACCTGGACTTCAAAATGCATCGTGTCGTTGATGCGAGCGTCGCCCAGCCATCGGAACAGCTGTTGGCCTTCGGTGGTTCGGATGGCGCGCACGGCATCGACCTGGGCCTTAGTCAGCTTGATCGGCTTACCCTCGCCGATCGGGTCATCACCGAACCTCCAGCCGGTCCCCGGCTCGCCGTCCGGAAACTTGAGGTTGACCTGCGGGTCGACGTCCACGGCGATGCCGTAGTTGTGCAAAGAGCAGTTGGCTCCATCTGAGCCGCACGGGATTGATTGATCGATCCCTCTCGTGCAAGGCCTGGGGACCTCCATCCTTTTTGCGTCGCGGTACCCGGCCGTCTCAAGTGCCTGCGACAGCGCCTCAAACGGCTCAATCATCTCGGGCGGACAGACCCCGGCGAATACCCCGAGGATGGTTATGGGGCGACGATCCTCATGCTCGCGAATGCACCGGTATTCGCGCCACGCCTTTCGCATGGCGGGTGTGTTCGAAACCATGGCCGCCTCCTGGGGCTTCTCTAGTGGAGCTGAGGGGATTTGAACCCCTGACCCCTTGACTGCCAGTCAAGTGCTCTGCCAGGCTGAGCTACAGCCCCATGATGGGAGACGGGAGTTTATTCGAGCCCCTCCCCCAAGGGGTAACCCGGCTACCCGTCGGCTACCGCCGGCTCCACCCATTTGATCCGCTCGGCGTCGGCCCACAACCTCTCCAAGCCGTAGAAGTCACGGGGCTCCGCCTGGAAGAGATGGACGATGATGTCACCGAAGTCGAGGAGCACCCACTCCGCTTCGGAGCGACCCTCGGACCGAAGCGGCTTGATCCCCTTCTCTTCACGCAGTCTCTCTTCTACCTGATCGGCCAAAGATTGGACGTGGGGACGGGAGGTCCCGGTCGCGATCACGAAGATATCAGAGAGAACGAATAGCCCTTCAACGTCGAGCAAGACGATGTCCATGCCCTTTTTGCTGAAGATGGCGTCGGCTGCCACCCGGGCAAGTTCCGCACTGTTCTCTACGAGCCTTCCTCCTGATCGGATGAATCCCCCACCCTATCGTCTCCCCCGGGTTCCGCATACAGCCCGATCGATTCGATGTAGTCATACACCGCCAACGGCACCAAGAATCGATATGGCTCGCCAAGCGCGGCCATCTCCCTGATCTCCGTGCCACTGATCTCGAGCACGGCCATATCGAGGAAGACCGCGTCCGGCAGCACCGCTTGCACTTCCCGAGCATCGGTGCCGGGGCGGGGCACGACCAACAGCGACACCCGGCCGACGACCTCTTCCCAGCGGTGCCAGCTATGAAGTCGAAGGGCGGCATCGGCGCCCAGGATCAACGACAGCTCTTCGCTCTCCGGGAAGCTGAGAACAGTGTCGATCGTATAGGTCGGGCCGTCACGCTCGATCTCTCGATCGTCCACTTCGAAGCCGTCGATGTCGGCAATCGCCAACCGGATCATCTCCAACCGGTGGGACGCACCTGACAACAAACGATCACTCTTTTGCCACGGCTCCCCCGCCGGTATGAAAAGCACCCGCTCGAGACCTGCCTGATAGAGGGCGGTCTCCCCGGCGTGAAGATGAGCCAAATGGATCGGGTCGAAGGTCCCCCCAAGAATGCCGGTGCGCACGACGCCGAGGATAGGGCGAGGGAGGGGTCACCAACCGAAGGGCACGACTGATATCTGTTGCGTGGCACCCGAGATGAGCCCGGGGATCGACATAGCTGCCACCGATCCTCGTCGAAAGATGCACCCCGGGCACACCGTGGGGACTGCCCACGGTCCCGATGATGCTGCCCCGGGCCACCTGCTGACCTGAAGTCACCAATCGAGTCGACAGATAGGAAACCGAGACTTTGAACCCTGAGACAGGCTCGATGGTCACCGAGATCATCCCTGCCACCGAGCCGGCAAAGGTGATCACCCCCGATGCCGGGGCCCGGATCACGGTCCCCACCGGAGCCGAGTAATCAACCCCCCAATGCCCTCCGTAGGCACCGATCGGCGAGTATCCGGCGGCGACAGGGCCGTTGACCGGAGCCATCAGACAGACCGCGGCGAGAGCCATTTGAATCACAATCTCCCCTCCTCGCTCGAACCTATCGCCGCTGGATTCATCTGGACAGGGGGTCGACCGCTAGTTTTCTTGCTCCGGAAAGGGGAATGAATGACGGTGACCCGCATCGGGTTGATGGGTTTCGGAAGAATCGGGCGAAATGTGGTCCGACTGGTTCACGCCCACGAAGATCTCGATGTGGTCGCCATCTGCGATATCGCCGACCCCGAGGCACTCACCTACCTCCTCAAGTACGACTCGATCTACGGGCGATTCCCCGCACCGACCTCGTACGCCGATGGCAAGCTCAACATCGGCTCAAAGCAGGCCGCCTTTCTCAAGGCACGGGAACCGGGCGACGCCAACTGGGGTGATCTCGGCGTGGATGTCGTCTTGGAGACCACCAGCCGATATCGCTCCAAGGAAGCACTGGATCGTCATCTGGGGGCGGGGGCCAAGAAGGTGGTCCTCACCTCCAGCCCTGAGACCCCTGGCGAGATCCCTCTTCTCCTCCGCGGGATCAACGACGACATCCTCGGCCCGGGCACCGATCAGGTCGCTCTGGGGTCGAACACTTCAAACGCCGTGGCCCCGATCCTGCAGATCATCGACGAGAAGTTCGGGGTGAATCGGGCGTTCATGACCACGGTGAAGGCGATGTCGAACGCCGGTCGTCTTGCCGACGTCCCGACCGACTCCTATCGGACCAGCAGGGCGGCTGGGGAGAACATAATCCCGGCGGTCACGAACACCGCAGAGATCCTGACCCAGGCCCTCCCCCAGCTCGAAGGCAAGCTCGCCGTCGTCGCGCTCAATGTCCCGGTGGTCGACGGATCCACGGTGGATCTCACCACAGAGACGAACGTCGACGCCACGATCGAAGAAGTCAACGGCACCGTGGCCACCGAAATCGAGGCGAGATTCCAAGGGATCATCGAATATGTCGCCGATCCGATCGTGTCCTCCGATGTGCGACTCAACTCGCACTCGGGGGTGTTCGACAGCCTGGCGACGATGGTCACCATGGGCAGCCTGGTGAAGACCATCACCTGGTTCAACAATGGCTGGGGATATTCCCATCGGGCGGTGGAAGTAACTACGACGATCGCTGGTTATCTGGATGGAGGACAGTGAAATGGTGAACGTCGCAATCAACGGATTCGGAAGAATCGGCCGTGCCGTGTTCCGGATCATCGCCACCCGTCCCGGATCTGAGATCCGGGTCGTCGCCATCAATGACCTCTCCGACGACGACATCCTTGCCTACCTCCTCGAGTACGACTCGGTCATGGGCCGATTTGACCAGGAGGTCACCGTCGACAGCGGCGTCATGAAGGTCGGCCCGCATGAGATCAAGATGCTCATGGAACGCGACCCGAGCCAGCTCCCCTGGGCCGAGCTCGGGGTCGACATCGTCATCGAGTCCACCGGCGTGTTCCGCGATCGGGCTTCACTTCAGAAGCACGTCGACGCCGGTGCGAAGCGTGTGATCCTCACCGTCCCTTCCCAGGACAAGATCGACCAGACGGTCGTGCTCGGGGTAAACGACGAGGAGCTGGGCGCCGACGACATCATCGTGTCCAACGCCTCCTGCACAACAAACTGCCTCGTCCCACTGGTCAAGGTGCTCGACGACAACTTCGGGATCGTGAAGGGTGTCATGACCACCGTCCACGCCTACACCAACGACCAGGTTCTGGCCGATGTCCCGCACAAGGACCTCCGCAGGAGCCGGGCGGCGACCGAGAACATCATCCCGACCACCACCGGCGCCGCCAAGGCGGTCGGTGAGGTGCTGCCCAATCTGGACGGCAAGCTCGACGGGATCGCGATGAGGGTGCCGGTGCCCGATGGCTCGACGGTCGACTTTGTGGTCGAACTGTCGAAGAACGTGACCGTCGAAGAGGTGAATGCCGCGGTCAAGGCGGCCGCCGATGGGCGGATGGCCGGGATCCTCGAATACACGGAAGACCCAATCGTCTCCACCGACATCATCGGCAACCCCCACTCCTCGATTTTCGATGCCGCCGGTACCCAGGTGCTCGGCGGCAATCTGGTGCGGGTCATGTCCTGGTACGACAACGAATGGGGCTACTCCAACCGGGTGGTTGACCTCATTGAGCGCCTCGCCCAGGTGATGGAGAAGGAACCCGCCTAACACGGCAGCGCGGCCCAGATCTTCTGGGCGGTCAACGGCACCTGGATCTCATCGACCCCCAGGGCATCCGCCACGGCGTTGACCACCGCCGGAGTGGAGCCAATGGCGCCGGCCTCTCCGATCCCCTTCGCTCCCAGAGGATTGGTGGGTGTGGTGGTGACGGTCGCATCGAGGCTGAACATGGGCAGGGAGCCAGCCGTGGGGAGCAGGTAGTCCATGAAGGAAGAGGTGACCAGGTTGCCATCCTCGTCATAGATGACTTCCTCCCAAAGTGCCTGCCCGATCCCCTGGGCCAGGCCACCGTGACGCTGTCCATCAGCCAGCATCCGGTTGATGATGTTCCCTGCATCGTCGACCGCCCACATAGTTGTCAAGGTGGGTGCCCCGGTTTCGGGGTCGATATCCACAACGGCGAGATGCATGCCGAAGGGAAAGTTGAAGCCGCCGGATCTGAGGTGGACCTCCTCATCGAGACCCGGGTCATCACCCTCGGGCACGTTCCCGGCGACGGCCGCGGCGGCGATCTCCCCCCAGGTCACCGAGACATCGGTTCCCACGACGGTGGCAACACCATCGATCAGGGTGATGTCGGCCGACGATGCTTCCAATAGGTGCGCCGCCACCCGCTTCGCCTTGGCCGCCACTTTCTGAGCTGTGGCGTAACTGGCAGCCCCACCCTGGGCGACGCTGCGGGAACCCGACGTGCCCCAGCCATAGGGTGCCGAGGCGGTGTCTCCCTGTTCCAGCCGGACCTGGTCGATGGAAATCCCCAAAGTCGCCGCCACCACCTGCGGGAAAGTGGTTCGGTGCCCCTGGCCTTGGTCGAGCGTCTCGGTGTAGAGGGTCACGGATCCATCCCCGTGGACCTGAATCCGGGCCGCTCCCCAGTCTTCGAACCCACACACCTCCACATAGGCCGCGAGGCCAATTCCCACCAACTTTCCCTGGGCTCTCATCACGCCCTGCCAGGACGCGGAGGTTGTCGTAGTCGGCGACTTCGAGAAGTCTGTCGAGGGCCTTCTCGTACTCGCCGGTGTCGTAGGTGTAACCGCCACGCGACCGATAGGGGAATTGCCCGGGTTGGATGAAGTTCCTCCGGCGCACCTCGGCGGGGTCGAGGCCTGTCGCTCCAGCCACCGCCTCGATCACCCGCTCGATGGTCAGGGTCGCTTCAGGCCGCCCTGCGCCACGGTAGATGCCGCGTGGTGCCCGATTGGTCCAAACCCCTCGCTGCCGCCAGCCGTAAACCGGGATGTCGTAGCTGCCGGTGCCGATGCGAGGTGTGATATCGATGAAGTCGATGTATCGATGACGGCATCCCAGGTCGAGGCGGCTGTCGACCCACAAGCCCTGGAGCTTGCCCTCGATATCGGCGACCACCTCCCAGCGATGACGTTGCGCCCGGCCATGCCCGATGGCCAGCAGATGCTCGCGACGGGTCTCGATCCACTTGACCGGTCGTCCGGTCTCTCGTGCCGCGATGACCGTCAAGTAATCCTCCTCGGCGAGGTCGAACTTGCATCCGAAGCCGCCCCCGACGAAGGGGGTGATGACCCGAACCGAGGACTGGGGCATCCCGAATGACTTGGCGAACTCCTCCTGCATGAGATGAGGCGCCTGACTGGAAAGATGGACGGTCAGCCCGTCCTCTTTCCATTCGGCAAGGATCGCTCGCGGCTCCATCGGGGCGGGTGCCACCCGCGGATGGTCGACGAGGCCGGAGAGACGGATCTCACCTTCGAGCGCATCGAACTGGGCGCGGTCGCCACGGGCCCGGTCGTAGGCAACGTTCGAAGTCTGATCGTCATGGAGGGGAGCAGCATCCATCGCCTCGTCGACGTCACCGACGACAGGGAGTGGGTCGTAGTCGACGAACACCATGTCCGCCCCGTCGCGGGCGGAAGCAGCGCTGTCGGCGATTACCGCGGCAACCGGGTCACCAGGCATGAGGACCTTGCCTTGGACCAAAGGGAAGCGACGGGGAATGTTCTTGGCCGGGTTTGGTGTCGGCGGCATCTCCACGTTCGCCACCTGATCGGGGGTGATCACCAATTGGACGCCCTTGACCTCCATGGCGGCCTCGATATCGATCGAAGTGACGGTGGCGTGAGCGAACGGACTGCGGATCACTGCCAGGTGGAGCGTGCCCGAAGGGCTTATGTCATCAACGTAACGAGCGGTCCCAGTGATGAGCGCCGGGTCCTCGCGCCGCTGTACGGGCGCGCCAATAAACGAAGGTAAAAAAGGCTCGCTCACTCACGGCAGCCTACCGGGGCAGGCGGCCGGCCCTTATTCGAGCAGTGAGAGGACGGTGCTGCGGAAGTCGTTTGGCTGGAACGGCTTGGTGACGAATGCGTCGGCACCACCTTCATTCGCACGCCGTCTCGACTCTTCCTCAGCATGTGCGGTGAGAACAACCACCGGGATGTTCTTGGTCGTCTCATCCCTACGGATGCGATCAAGTACTTCCCATCCGTCCATCCCGGGGAGCCCGATGTCGAGCACCACGAGATCGGGCGATTCCGTGCCCACCGCCGAAAGACCGGTTTTACCGTCATCACGAGTGATGATTTCGAGGTCGGCAGCGCGAAGGCATACTTCAATCAGACGCCGGATGACGGCTGAGTCCTCCACAACGAGTATCCGCGAGCCCATTTCTTTACCTCTGGTAATTGCCCCACAGAGGGCGTATCCCCATTCATCGGCAGATAGGAGTCAGCGGTTTAGGAGACATTCTGGATCGAGCGCCCTGTGGGCAGTGTCAGCTCCTCGACGAACTGCTCCAACTGACGCAGGGTCCGCACCTCATGCACGGAACTGCAATGAGACGCGTAATGGGACATCATCGAATCCCCTGTGTCCCAATAGGTATTGGGCTCCGGATTCAGCCAGACCACAGCTCTGGCCAATCTGGCGACTTCGGCGAGAACCTGGTCACGAGGCGGCCGGTAGTTGTTACGAGCGTCCCCGGTGATGATCACGGTGGTCCGAGGATTCAGCTGGGACCCATATCTCCGGACGAAATTCTCCAGCGAGTTCCCGTAGTCGGAATGGCCGTCGAGCCAGACCACCTCGGCCTCGGTGGCAACCCGTTCCAGGGCCGAGCCGAAGTCGACTCCAGGCCCGAAGAAATCGGTCACCTCGTCGACGGTGTCGACAAAGGCAAACGAGCGCAGCTTGGAGAAGTGGGTGGCCATGGCGTGGGTGAACTGAAGGGTGAACCTGGAAAAGGTCGCCATCGACCCGCTCACGTCGCAGAGCAGCCATACCTCGGGGCGGTGAGGGCGGGGATGGCGGAACTGGGGATCGGCCGGCACTCCGCCGGTTGCCAGAGAGCGTCGGACAGTGCGGCGGAAATCGAGTCTCCCGGTGCGCTTCCTCCGGCGTCGGGCCAGTCGGGCAGCCAGCTTCCGGGTGAGGGGGCCGATCGCCGCATCCATTTCCTTGAGATCCCCCGCGGTGGCATGCATCAGATCGACATCCTCGATCAACGGACGACGCAGGGTCCGCGCCACGGCGTCCCGTCCCCGGTCGGCCACCAGCCTCTTTCGGATTTCCTCCTGGATCTCCTCACGCAGTTGCTCGATCCTGGACTGGACCTCCTCCCGCAACAAACGTTGATCGAACTCGCTCATCTCACTGTCCCCGATCAAGGCCTGGAGAAGACGCTCCTCGAGCCCGGCAAGGTCGAGACGGCGCAGCGTCCGATAGAGGTAGTAGGTCCCACCCACCGGCCTCCCCGGCTCCATCCCGGCCAGTTGATCCACCGCGGTCTGCGCTCCCTGCCGTAGCGCCGCCCCATCGAGGTCAGCCAGGGCCTGGAACAACCGCTCGAGAAGGGCGTCGAGATCGAACCCCTGGGACTGGGGGCGCTCGTCAGGCTCCCGTCGTGGCAGTTCAGGGCTCTCCTCTGAGGTTGGCGATTCCGCGGGCGGGGCGGGAACCATCGAGAAGTAGACATCGAAGGCGGTGTCGAACGCTCGCTCGTGGCGTAGGTTCTTGATCAGGGTCGCCCGAAGCGTCTCGCGGAGAGCAACCCTTTCGTCGATGCTGATCGCCTCCACGGCTCGCATCGCGTCGATGGCCTCAACCATCGACACCGGGACGCCCGCCTCTCTCAACTCATCGATGAACCCGGTGATAACGCCGAGCACGATCAGCTGCCTGGGCTCGAGGCCAGCTCCTTGGCCGCTTTCTCGATGTCCGATTGGTACTTGAGGAGGACGTGGAGAGTGTCGCCGAGCACTGCCCCATCGACCTCCTCGATGGACAGGGCGAGCAACGTCCGGGCCCAATCGATGGTCTCTGAGACCGAAGGCGCCTTCTTTAGATCGAGATTTCGTATGGAGCGAGCGACGTTGGCAACCTGAGCAGCGAGATGCTCGGACAGACCGGGGACCCGGGCATTGAGGATCTGTTGCTCCCGAGCTGGGTCCGGGTAGTCGATGTGAAGGAAGAGGCAACGCCGCTTCAGGGCCTCACTGAGCTCCCTGGTGTTGTTCGAGGTCAACACCACCAGCGGCTGAGTGGATGCTGTGATCGTCCCCAGCTCGGGGATCGACACCTGGAAGTCGGACAGGATCTCGAGAAGCAGGGCCTCGGTCTCGACTTCGACACGATCCACCTCGTCGATTAGCAATACAACGGGATCGGCGGCGCGGATGGCGGCCAGCAGAGGTCGCGTGAGCAGGAAGTCCTCGGAGAAGATGTCCTGTTCGATGTCTTCCCACTCGTGGTCGGCGTCGGCCTGGATGCGGAGCAACTGCTTCTTGTAGTTCCACTCATAGAGGGCCTTCGCCTCGTCCAGACCCTCGTAGCACTGGAGCCTGATCAGCTCCCGGCCGGTGACCCGGGACAACGCCTTCGCCAGTTCGGTCTTGCCGACGCCTGCCGGCCCCTCAACCAAGATCGGCTTGTCGAGTCGGGCGGCGAGGTAGACGACCTGGGCGATCCGGTCGTTGGGGAGATAGTCAACCGAGGCCAGAGCCTCCGAGACTGCCTGCGGGCTATCGAAGTCCATCAGGGCCCATTATTCCTCCTCGCCGGGATCGGGGACGAACTCGAAGCTGACAGCGCCGATCCGCACCTCGTCGCCGGGGACGGCTCCCGCCTTGATCAGGGCGTCGTCAACGCCCAGGCGGGCCAGACGGCGGGCCGCCATGTCTGCAGCCTCTGGAATGGTGAGGTCGGCGAACCCGACTGCCCTCTCGGCGGCAGTCCCCTCAACGCGCCAGGCAGTGCCTTCTCTTCCGATATGGAACGTGGGGCCGAGCGGCCGATGCAGCACGAAGCCCTTGCGTTCCGGCGCGACCCGTTCGGCCTCGTCGATGAGGTCGGCGACGGCGTGAAGTGCGGTGTTGAGCCCATCCCCGGTCATCGCCGACACCGCAATCGCATCAAGCCTTCTTGCCAGCTCTCTGAAGTCACCGAGATCCGACTTGTTGAGCAGGACAACCCGGGGCCGGGCGGCGAGGTCTGTCGAATAGTCGGCGATCTCCCGGGTCAGGATCTCGAGTTGACGCTCCGGGGAGTGCTCTTGGGTCGGAGACGGGTCGAGGAGCACTACCAGGACGCGGGCTCGCTCGATATGCCGAAGAAACTCATGTCCCAGGCCTTTGCCTTCGGCTGCGCCTTCGATGAGACCCGGGATGTCTGCCAGGACGAACTCACGATCATCCAGGCTGACGACACCGAGATTCGGCTCCAGTGTGGTGAAGGGATAATCGGCGATCTTGGGTTTGGCGGCCGAGACCTTCGAGATGAACGTGGACTTCCCGGCATTGGGAAAACCGATGAGGGCAGCGTCGGCCAAGAGCTTCATCTCGAGGGTGAACCATTCCTCCCGACCGAACTCCCCCTGCTCGGCGATGGCGGGGGCGCGTTTGGCCGGACTGACGAATGCAGCGTTGCCCCGTCCGCCGCGGCCTCCGCGAAGGGCGACGACCTCTTGACCGGGCTCAACGAGGTCGGCAATCATCACGTCGTCCTCATCGAAAACGACGGTCCCCGCCGGAACCGAGAGCACCAAATTCTCGCCCTCTTTCCCGTTGCGCATGTCCCCCTGGCCGTGGGTCCCCTTCTCGGCGGCGTGATGAGGATTGCGCTGGTAGCGGAGGAGAGTTGCGACCGAGGTATCCACTCTGAGGATGACGTCGCCACCCTTCCCCCCATTACCCCCGTTTGGCTTGCCCTTGGGTTGGCCCTTTCGCCTGACGAACGAGGCGACCCCGGCTCCTCCGTCGCCGGCCCTCAGGGCGACCCGGACCCGGTCGACGAACACCTATTCGGGGAGAACGCTGACGCGACGTCGGTTGGCTCGGACCCCGTACTTGACGGTTCCGGCACTCAATGCGAACAGCGTGTCGTCACTCCCCCGACCGACATTGTCTCCGGGATGGATTCCGGTTCCGCGCTGGCGAACCAGGATGGCGCCTGCACTCACGGTCTGGCCGTCGAATACCTTCGGCCCGAGACGCTTGGCGTGGGACTCGCGCCCGTTCTTCGAAGAACCGCCTGCTTTGGTCTTGGACATTTGATTACTCCTCGGAAGCGGGGGGCTTTGGGGTCTTGGGTGTGGCCGGCTTCTTCGCGGCCGGCTTTGGAGTGGCCGCCTTGGCCGCCGGCTTTTCGGTCTTTGCCTTGGCGGTGGGCGGTTTGGCAGCACCCTTGGCTGCGGGCTTGGTCGCGGCAGCCTTGGCTGCGGGCTTCGGGGCCTCGACCTCGGGGGCAGCGTCGGCGACTTCCGGTGTCGCTGCTACTGGCTTCGGGGTGGCCGCCTTCGCCTTTGGCTTGGCGGCTCCGGGAAGCTCGATACCCGTGATCTCGATCCGGGTGTACTTCTGGCGATGACCCTGCCGACGGCTGTAGCCGGTCTTGTTCTTGTACTTGTAGATGTCGATCTTGGGGCCCTGGCTCTCGCCGAGGACCTTGGCGGTCACGGTGGCGTTGGCCAGGACTGATCGGTCGGAGACGGCGGTGCCCTTGTCATCCACGACAAGCAACGGGGCAAAGCTCAGCTCTTCGGAGTCACCTTTGACCCGCTCGATATCGATCACGTCACCCGAATGCACCTTGGCTTGCTTGCCTCCGGCGCGAATGATGGCGTACATGGTTAAGGACCTTCCAAAAAGGGGTTACGGGTTAAGGATAACAGTGGCATCGAGTACTGGGTACTTGGTACCTGGATTCTGGTCCAAGTACGAAGTACCGAATACCAAGTACGGCCGATTACTCGTAATCGGCGACTGCTGAGACCTCGACGTCGATGTCATCGGACTCGATCACGTGCTCATGGATTATCACACCCCGCCCGGCACAGGCCTCACATTTCGATGAGAAGTGCTCGAGCAGACCGGCGGACACATTCTTGCGGGTCATCTCGACCAGCCCGAGGTGGGAGACCTCAAACACTTGGGTACGGGTCTTGTCCTTGGCCAGGGTCTCCTTGAGCCGGCGCAAGACCTTTTGCTGGTTCTCGATCGACTCCATATCGATGAAGTCGATGACGATGATCCCACCAATGTCGCGCAGTCGGAGTTGGCGTCCGATCTCCTCAGCCGCCTCGAGGTTGTTCTGAAGAACCGTGTCCTCGAGGGTCGATGAGCCGACGAACTTCCCGGTGTTGACGTCGATGACGGTGAGGGCTTCGGTGCGATCCATCACCAGATGCCCCCCTGAAGGCAGGTACACCCGTCGATCCAGAGCCTTCTTCAGTTGGTCGTCGACGTGATATCTCTCGAATAGCGGAACCGTGTCCTCGTAGAGCTGGACCTTGGAAACGAGGTCGGGAGCGGTGGATCTCAGGTATCCGACGACCGTCTCGTAGGCGACGTGGTCGTCGATCATCAACTTGCGAAAGTCCGCGGTGAAGTGCTCACGAATGACCTTGATCAGGAGCTCCGGCTCCTCATGGACCATTCTCGGAGCCCGGCCCTCTCCGGCCTCCTCCTGGATTTGACTCCAGATCTTGAGGAGACGCGAGATGTCGGCGGCCAACTCCTCGGCACTGGCGTGCAGAGCCGCGGTCCGCACGATCACGCCGAAGCCTGCGGGCCGCACCTTGTTGATGACCTCGCGGAGACGGGAACGGTCATCATCGGGCAAGCGCCGGCTGATGCCGACACTGTCCGACTCGGGCACCAGAACCAGGTAGCGGCCGGGAAGCGACGGAATACCGGTGAGACGAGCGCCCTTGGCGCCCATCGCGTCCTTGGTCACCTGAACCAGGACCTCGTCACCTTCCTTGAGGACGTTCTCGATCCGCTTGTTCGTGCGACCACTCCCATTGCCGGTGGCGGCAACGTCGGAGGCGTAGAGAACGCCATTCTTGGGAGCGCCGAAGTCGAGGAAAGCTGCCTCCATGCCGGGGAGGACGTTGCGGACCTTGGCCAGGTAGATGTTGCCGGCGACCGAGTTCGACTCCTGCCGGGCCACGTAGTGCTCGACGAGAACCGGGCCTTCGAGGATCACCATCTGGGTCTGGCCCCGGGCCACCCGGACCAACATTTGCTTGCGGGCGGTCTCGACGGGGACGATCACCTCGTCGTCCATCGGGCGACTCGATCGGGTTCGTGTCGTGTTCAGGCCGTTGCGGCCATTTGACGACTTCGATGGCTGCCGCTTCTTGTCTTTGCGGGCCTTGGAAGGCGCCGGCCGTGCTTCGACCCGCGTGACTTCGACTCGCTCACCCTTTACTCGAAGGGTCTTTCGCTCCTCGACGGTGCCCTCAGTGGAGGACTTGCGGACAATCTGCGGGCTCTTTCGACGGAATAGAGCCATAGGGTTTCACTCCTCTGGAATTTGGACAGGGCGACGGACTGAGCCCGATTCCTGGCGGGGAATCCATCGCCAACAACATCTGCCAGACGGCGGCGAGACATCCACCCGGGTTGGGGGCGGTTGTCTTGGAAATCAATTTGGGTCGCACCTAGCTGCAGGTGCGCAAGGGTGTTCATCAACGAGACACTCCGAGAAAGGGGAAGCTGTCACGCCTGGCGGACCAATGAAGAATACCAGACGCAGCGCCGTTGACCTATCCCACCACCAGGCCAAGTTCCGGCTGTTCCGGTTCCGTGGGGTCGTAACACATCCGGCAACGGGCCTCATAGGCGCCCTGGGCGCCGAGAACGACCAGGTCGTCCGACTGCACGATGCGTTGGGTGTACATGCCGGGCCCTCCGCATTTGTGACAGACCGCAAGCATCTTGGTCACGTATTCGGCGCGGTCACACAGCGTTGGTATCGGCTCGAAGGGCCGACGGAGATAGTCAGTGTCGAGACCGGCGACTATCACCTGCTTGCCGGCCGCAGCGAGTTGCTCGACCACCTCCACCAGGCCTTGATCGAAGAATTGGCCCTCGTCGATCCCGATCACCTCTGTGATGTCCTCGATGGCCCTCAACAGCTGGTCGGAGTTCTCGACCGGGATCGCCCCCACCTTCAGCCTGGAATGGGAGACCACTTCGTTGTTGGCATAGCGATTGTCCAGCTGGGGTTTGAAGGTCTGCACCGGGATGCGGGCAATCTGGGAGCGGGTGACCCGCCGGATCAGCTCCTCACTTTTTCCTGAGAACATCGGCCCGCAGATGACCTCGACCCAACCGTCATGCGGGCGTCTGAACATCGGAATCGAGGGTAGACGCTTAATCGCGGGGCGAGTAGCCCCCCTCCCCGCCTTCGGCGGTACTCCCCCCACCGCTCGCTTCGCTCACTGGGGGGAGAAATGTCAGCTCAGCTGATTCTCACCTGGGACCGGTGTTCGCAGCAGCCAGATCGAGTTGGCGATCCCCAGGGCCAGGGTCATCGCCATATAGAACGAGCCGCCCGAGGACAGGAACGGGAGCGGGATCCCGGTCACCGGCATGATCCCAATCGTCATCCCCACATTAACGAAAACGTGGAACACGACCATGGCGGCGATCCCGGCCGCGATAAGCGCCCCGAACCGGTCGCGGGCGTTGGCGGCGATCACCAGCAGCCGCCAGATGATGACCGAGAAGGCGGCGATCACCAGGATGGCGCCGATGAATCCAAGCTGCTCCCCGACCGCGGTGAAGATGAAGTCGGTCTCCTGCTCGGGGACATACTCGAAGTTGGTTTGTGTCCCCTGGAATAGCCCGCGGCCGATGAGCTCGCCCGACCCGACCGCCATCTTCGACTGCGCCAGGTTGTATCCGATCCCGAGCGGGTCAACGGACGGGTCGAATAGCACCCGGATCCTGGCGAGCTGATAGTCGGCGAGCCACCCCTGCTGCCAGGTGACAAAGATGCCGAGCACTGTCGCCGATGAGAGCGCCACCATCTGACGCCAGCTGGCACCGGCAGCGAACAGCATCGTGAACAGGATGAACCCGAAGACCAGGGTGGTGCCGAGGTCCGGTTCCAGATAGACAAGAACGGCGGGGATGGCCACCACCGCCAGCGCCTGGGAGATATGGGTCCAGCGGAGGTTGCGTCGCCCGATCTCGTCGCGGGTGTGGGGGGAAAGGATCACCGCCAACATCACGATCACCGCCACCTTGGCGAACTCTGCAGGCTGCAGCTTGAAGAATCCGAGCGGGATCCACCGTCGCGCCCCGTTGACTGGCTCGAAGAGGAACACACCGATCAAGGCGATGAGCAGGCCAAGGGAGATCCAAGGGATCACTCCCTTGTACTCCCGGTAGTCGATGTTGGACGAGATCAGATAGATGGTCAGCCCGGCAGCGACAAAGATCATCTGTCTCTCCATGGAGACCGACCCCGAGCTCCGAGTGGCCGAGTAGATCATGAGCAGGCCAAACCCGGACAGGGCGAGCATCGTGCCGAACAAGACCTGGTCCGATCGATTGTTCCGCCGGTCGACGGCAATATCACGGAGTCGGTTGAGCACCGTCATCAGTCGGCCTGCTCCCCTTCGACGATGTCGGTCAAGTCGTTGCCCCTCAGGTACTGCATGATTTGACGGGCCACCGGAGCCGCGATGCGCCCACCAGAGCCGCCCTCGTCGATGAGGACCACAACGATGTACTTCGGGTTGTCGATTGGCATCACGCCCACAAACCAGGCGTGGTTGTCACGGTTCTTCGAGGTCTGGCCGGTCCCGGTCTTCCCACCGATGTTGTCCAGACCCGGTCCGAAATCGGCAAAGGCGGTAGCGGCAGTGCCCACGGTGACCACCCGGTTGAGGTCAGTCAACAGCGACGCCCACGTGTCGGGAGAGATGTCAACAGTGCGAACGAGCCGGGACTCGGGTTTGAAAACGGTATTGCCATCGGCGTCGACGACCCGGTTGACCACCCGGGGCTCCATGATCCGACCCCCGTTGACCAGGGCCGCATACGAGACCGCCACCTGGAGCGGGGTGGCTGTGAAGGCGCCCTGGCCAATAGCCATGTCAACCAGGTCTCCACCCAGCCAGGGGCTGGCAAGCTCGAGCCGGTTCGGCTCGAGCAGCGGAGGTTCGTCAGGGTGCTCCCGCTGGTAGGCAGCCCGCTCCTCGAACAACTCGCGGGTGGGAACCGAGCCGTCGGCCTCCGCCGTGAGATCGATTCCGGTGGCAGACCCGTAGCCGAGGGACTTGGCCCAGTCTTGGATGATGTTCTCTTGGGGCTTGCCTTTGTAGGCGCGCCAGGTGCCCATCGCCACCGACCAGAAGTAGATGTTGCAGGAATGCTCGAGGGCGCCGTGAATGTCGAGCCATCCCAAGTCCCGCGGGTTGTACCAGTCGGTCTTCGGCGGCTGGGACCCATCTTCGAGCTTGGAGAGGACCAGCGTGCCGTCACAGTGGACGGTCTGATTGGAGACATCGACCCCCTCGAGTTCCGGGTCGAGAGGAAGGTTCTCCTCCATCTTCACCGTGTAGGTGATCGCCTTGAACGTCGAGGAGGGTGGATACAGACCGCTGATTGCCAGGTTGTTGAAAGCATTGGTATCCGTGAGCCCCTGGAACGTGGCGGCGTCGATCCCGGTGACAAACAGTTGGGGGTCGAAGTCGGGGTACGAAGCCAGGGCCAATACCTCAAAGGTCTTGGCGTCGAGAACCACCGCCGCGGCTCGCTTGGTCTCGCTGAAGACGTCATCGCCGTTCGCCCGTGCTTCATCCTTGACTGAGTTGGAGAGAGCCACCCCCGCCTCCAGGGCAAACTCAACCTTCTCCTGGAGGGCGTAGTCGATGTTCAGGACGACCGAGTCCCCCGGCTCGGGCTCGATCGGGGGCCTCTGATCGACGATCTGGCCACGTTGCACCTGGTACTGCACGAGACCGGGAACACCCTGCAGGTACTGGTCGTAGACCTTCTCCACCCCCAGTTTCCCGATCCGCTGACTCAGGTCGAGACCCGGTCTCTCCTCTTTGTCCGCGGCGTCGGGCAGACCGAGATGGCCGATGACATGGGCCAGCGTCGGCCCCGAGATGTAGACCCGCTCCGGGACCATGACTATCTCTACACCCGGGAGATGATCGAGATTCTCGTTGATCACATATGCGGTCTCGTTGGAGACTGTGACCACTTGGAACCGCCCATTGATCCCGGCCTCGTCGTAGAGGCGGCCTAATTCGATCGGATCGAACCCGGTGATCGATGCCAGGGTTTGGATCAGCGAGTCCCGGTCCTCGGGCTGGACAAAGGTGCGGTCCACGTAGACAGCCGGAACCAGGCGGCTGGTGGCGAGCAAGGCCCCGTTTCGATCGAGGATGTCCCCCCGTGGGCCATACGAGGTCTTGTCGAGCCATGCCAGCTTCTCGGCTGCCTGCGCCGTCTGTGGGCCCTCGGCCACCTGGACAAACCAGAGGCGAAGGCCGATCACCATGAGCATCGCCGTGAAGACGATGCCGAGGGTCGTGAGTCTGAGTGCGAACTTCATGGGTATCTGAACGCCGTCTTGTCCCGGTCAACGAGACGCACCACCAGCGGGGCGACGGCTGCCGCGATAGCGAGGTTGGCCAACGGTACGAGAATCAGGCGACTAAACGTGTTTTCGCCGAGAAGACTTGCCTGGCCGAACAGGGTCCCGATCAGCATCAAGAGGATGACCCCGACCAGAGTCAGTGCCCCCGCCCAGAGGGCGACCGCCACCCGCCCGATGTCTGCTCGGTCCCGAGTGCGGATGCCGAGATAGGCCACCGTCGTGTAGACGACAGCCCGCAGCCCGAGAACCGACGGGCCGAGGAGATCGATCACCAGACCCGAGGTGAAAGCGATGGCGAGGATCACCTCAGGACGGATCTTGGTGAGGCAGAGGATGATGACGAGCAGCAACACCAAATCCGGAGTGATCAGCTCGATACGAGCAAAGAGGGTTGTTTGGACAACCACGGCCACGATCAGAAGCAAGACCACGATGAGGACCGACCGCCCACGCATCAGCCCGCATTCTCCAACGTGGTCGTGGTCGTCGATGAATCTGTGGTCGTCGTGGTTGTCTCCCCGACATCGTCGGCGTTATCGGTGGCCGCGGTCACCGGATCCGGTGGCCAGGCAAGGATGACCACAATTCGCAGTGTGTCGGTGTTGACATAGGGCTCCACACTTGCCGTCAGAGAAGTGGACTCCGGGGCGGCATCGTGGAGCACGACCCCCACGGGGAGGCCGGCGGGATAGGAGATGCTGCCGGCAGAGGTCACAACCCGGTCACCCTCGATGACTGGCTCCCGGGCGTCACCGATCAGAAGCCTCATCTCCGACGTGTTCACCTGTGGCGTCAGAGTGCCCACCTGCGCATTGACCAGCACGGTGAGGCCGTTGCGCCCGGTGGTGATCGGGACGATCGTGGCCGACCCTGACGTCACGGTCCGCACCGTCCCCACCACATATCCGTTGGTATCGATCACCGGCTGCCCCACCAACACACCGTCGTTCGTCCCCTTGTCTACGACAAAGGCGGACTCCACCTTTCCGATGACATTGGCGACGGTTTGGCCCAGGCTCGGGTCGGCGGTGTCCAGCCCGTAGAGCTGCTCCAGGAGCGCAAGCAAGGCAAGACGATCCTGAACGCCGACGAGTTCGGCCTGCGCCTCGGCGAGCTCGGCGCGGAGCGAAATGTTCTGCTCGCGCAGGGAAGCCACATTGGTGAGGCTGTCGAACATGTCCGCCACGGGATTGACCACAAACGACGCGGCTTCCTGAAGGGGAGCCACGATCGCCTGGGTGCCGGACCGGAGGACTCCGACAACCCCCTTGCCCTCGAGACGGACGTCAATAGTCATCAGGAGCACCCCAACCACCAAGAGAGTGATGAAGGTGGGGAGAAGCCGGCTGGACGTTTCTCGGCTCAGCATCGGTGGAGACGGGTCAGGGCGTTCACGGCCGCGACGAGGAGACGAGAACGTTCTGCAACGTGTCGAATTCCTCCAGGCACTTCCCCGAGCCGATCACCACCGACTGCAACGGCTTGGCTGCAGTGACGATGGGCATCCCCGTCTCATGGGCCAGACGATGGTCCAACCCGACCAAAAGAGCCCCTCCGCCTGTTATGACGATCCCGCGTTCGACTACGTCGGCTGCCAGCTCGGGAGGGGTCTTGTCCAATGTGAACTTCACCGCGTCCACTACGGCCTGAGTTGGCTCCTCGATGGCCTCGCGGATCTCGGGACTCGACAGAAGAATCGTTTTGGGAAGCCCGGTGACCAGGTCACGTCCTCGCACTTCGGCGGAAGGCTCGTCGGCATACGGCCATGCCGAGCCAACCGCGAGCTTGAGCTGCTCGGCGGTGCGCTCCCCGATCAGAACGTTGTATTCCTTCTTGACCCAATCGATGATCGAGGTGTCCATCTCGTCGCCACCCACGCGAATCGAGCGAGAGACCACGATCCCACCCAGGGAGATGACGGCGACTTCGGTGGTGCCACCACCGATGTCTACGACCATGGAGCCGGCGGGCTCGCCAATTGGGAGACCCGATCCGATGGCGGCGGCCATTGGCTCCTCGATGGTGTAAGCCCGGCGGGCTCCGGCGTGATAGGCGGCCTCCTCGACAGCGCGCCGCTCGACCGGGGTAATGCCCGAAGGGACACAAACCACGATTCGAGGCCGTGCCCACTTTCGGCGATGGACCTTCTGGATGAAGTAGCGGAGCATTTTCTCGGTGATGTCGAAGTCGGCGATGACCCCATCTCTGAGCGGCCGGATTGCAGTGATATGGGCCGGGGTGCGCCCGATCATCCGTTTCGCCTCCGTCCCGACGGCAAGGGCGCGACCGTTGTGGGTGTTGATGGCGACCACCGATGGCTCATTGAGGACAATGCCCTGGCCCCGCACATACACCAGTGTGTTGGCGGTACCGAGATCGATGGCCATATCTTGGCCAGCAAAAGACAAAAGGGTTTCAGCCATGCTCGCAGACTCCGCGATGGACCTGTGAAGTGTAGGTGGGCTCCTGTTGCTGTGTCATTGGCCAACCAAGCCTATCGGTTATCCACAGGCTCCCGCCAGTGGGGATCGGGGCTAGCCGAAGAAGATCTCCAACTCACGTATGGCGCTTTCGGCGCCGTCGGAGCCGTGGACCAGGTTTTGGGTGACCAGGAGACCGAGATCGCCGCGAATCGTCCCTGGATCGGCCTTGACCGGGTCGGTGGCCCCCATCACGGTGCGAGCCACGCTGATCGCCGACTCGCCAGACCACTCCATCGCCACCACTGGCCCCGAGGTGATGAACTCCAACAACTCGGGGAAGAACGGCTTCTCGACATGCTCGGCGTAGTGACGACGGGCTAGAGACTCGTCGATATCGAGCTTCCGGATCTTCTCCAGGGTCAGGCCTCTGCGCTCGAAACGGGAGACGATGTCACCAACCAGGCCCCGGGCGACACCGTCCGGTTTGACCATGATGAAGGTGTGCTCATTCGGCATGGGCTTCGAGGGTACCCATTTATTCGGCGGCCTCGCCGTCCAGGAACCCCCCTCCCCCTTCGGGGTACTCCCCCCAACGTCGCTGCCGCTCCTGGGGGGAGAAACGCCACCTACCAACAGGTTCCTCACCTCCCCAACCAGATAGAGGGAGCCCGCCACCAACACCGACCCCTGTGGACCGGCACGCTCCTTGGCGATATCGATCGCATCCCGAACCGAATTCGCTGCGTGGACAGCCAAATCGGTAACTGCTTCCACCCGTCGCGCCAACTCGTCGGGGACAACGGCCCGTTCGGCCTCTGGTGAGGTGACGATGAACTCAATTGCCACCTCGGCGAGCCGTTCCACCATGGCCTCGACGTTCTTGTCGCCCATGACCCCAAACACGACGTGCCACCGCTTGGTCGGAAACTCCTCGAACAGCGCGTCGACCAGGACTTCGACCCCGTCGGTGTTGTGTGCCCCATCGACCATCAAGAGCGGCTCGGTGCCGAGTGTTTCCATCCTGCCCGGGACCGTGGCGGCAGCGGCTGCGTCGCGAACCGCCTCGGAGTCGAGCTTTCTTCCCGAGAAATGCTTCGGCCGCGGCGATCGAGTTCGCGAGGTTGACCACCTGGTGTCGGCCATGCAGTGGAAGGAACAAGTCCTCATAGGTGTCCTCGGCACCGTCGACGGTCACGAGCCAGCCACCGACCCCACGATCGGCTGCCAGCACCGAGAAGTCCTTCCCGTAATGGCGGTGATGGATCCCGAGCTCCCGGGCGCGGGCCTCGGCCACTGCAAGCGCCGGGTCAGGCAGGGGCCCGGTGATGAGGATCGAGTTCAGACCGGCGATGGCCACCTTCTCTCCCGCGATGCTGGCCAGGTCCGGTCCCAGATACTCCGTGTGCTCGATTCCGATACTGGTTACGACACAGACCTCCGCGTCAACGACGTTGGTGGCGTCCAGCCTCCCTCCGAGCCCGACCTCGAGCACCGCAGCTTCGACCGGCAGGCCGGCGAAGTACGCAAATGCGGCCGCAGTTACCAACTCGAAATAGGTGTTTAGGTCGGCGCCCTGGGTCTCGCGAACCACCGCAAATGCCTCGACATCGGACACCGCCAGTGCGAACTCTTCTTCTGTTGCAGATCGCCCGTTGACGGCCAGCCTCTCCTCCACCCTCTGGAGGTGGGGGGAGATGTAAGTGCCAGTGGTCAAGCCGTGTGTCACCAAGATCAAGGTGGCGAGACGTGAAGTGGAGGTCTTCCCGTTCGTCCCGGCCACGTGAATGATCGGGTAACCCTCCTCGGGATGGCCCATCGCATCGAGGAGACCGTGCATCCGATCGAGGCCCGGCTGCACCCCAAGGGCGATGTGGCGATCGAGGTAGGCGAGGGCTTCGGTGTAGTTCATCAAAAGAAGGGCCTCGGGAGGTTAATCCCGAGGCCCTTTCACCTCTCAGAAGGCCGGGGCGATCAGCCTTCCTCCCCACGCCGAGCGATGTGGATCAGGAAGATCCCCAGGCCCAGCAGCAGGATCGAGGCGCCAAGGAGCTCCGCGCTGTCCATTCCTGTGAATGGAAGGACCACTATGCCCCCAACCTCGTCGTCACAGGCCACCACTTCGAAGGTGCCCGAATTCGCGCCGGTCAACTCATATCCAGGACTCGCCTCCGCACTCCATGTGTATTGACCTGCGGGGAGAGTCTGAACGCCTCCGGAATCCGCAAACATCGCAACTGCGACATTGCTCTGGTCGCGGACGGTCACCGTGGCAGCCGCTTCAGGAACGATCTCAGCGGTAACGGAGCCGAATGCCGTTGCGGTATCCGGGACACAGTTCCCGTGGGTGACGACGACCGAAGCCCCACAGGGCGCGATCGTGAACTCACCGGACGTGTCGCCCGTGACAGAGAACCCTTCGGCGGCTTCCGCGGTCCAGGTGTAGGAGCCGGGCGTCACCTCGATCGATCCTCCCCCGCCGATAAACACAGCAACGATGTCCAGGTCGGCGTCACGAATCGTGACCACCGCACCCGATTCGGGGTCGATTTCGACCAGCACCGAGCCCAAAGGCCCATCCCGGAAGGCGCACGCTCCGTCCGTCACCGACACTGTCGAGGGACAGGGCGCGATCGTGAACTCACCGGAGGTCTGCTCACCCTCTGGGAACTGGAACCCGTCACCCGGTTCGGCCACCCAGGTGTAGGTGCCCGGCGCCAGACTGTCGGTGCCGCCCACGCCACCAAACGAGGCTGCGACATTCTTCTCCGAGTCGTACACGGTCACCGTGGCGCCAGAGTCAGCGTCGATGAACACAGTCACCGAGCCAAGGGGGCCATCGACCAACTGGCAGTCACCGCTGGTCACAAGCACCGTGACATCGCACGGAGGAATGTCGAACTCTCCGGAATCATCGCCCGTCAGCGCAAAGCCATCCGAGGCCATCGCGTCCCAGGTGTAGCTACCAGGCGCCAACTCCTGAGACCCGCCAGAACCGGAGAAGGCGTAGGGGCCGCCCGGGCCACTCACCATCACAGTGGCACCGGAGTTGGGATCGATCGTGACTTCAACAACACCTACCGGAAGCCCGGCCTGGTTCAGCGAGCAGCCACTGGAGACCACAACTGTTGAGGCATCGCACGGTTCGATTGTGAATTGACCTTGAGTGAGCCCTTCGAGCTCGAAGCCGCTCTCCGCTTCTGCCGCCCAGTAGTAGGTCCCTGGTGGCTGATTCGTCGATCCGCCATCCCCATCGAACGATGCAACCTCATCGGTCATTGCAGCATCCGAATAGATCGTCACGACGGCCGCAGCATCGGGATCGATGGTCACCTCGACCGCGCCCAACGGCCCATCGATGAGGCTGCAAGAGCCGCTCGACACACTGACCGAGCCCGTGCAGGGCATGATCGTAAATTGACCGGAGTCCGCGCCATCGATCTCGAAGCCCTCACCGGCTGTCGCTTGCCAGTAGTAGGTGCCCGGATCCAAAGAGAGAGGCTCTCCATCTCCCAGAACCCCTCCGACAGGGCCGGTGAAGTCTGAGTTGGTATAGACCTGAACCGTGGCCCCTGACGACGGGTCGATCTCGAAGGAGACCTCACCCTTGGGCAGGCCCTGCTGATCCAAGGCGCAAGCATCAGCACTCGGAGTGACATCGACTGGCTCAGGCTGAGGATCGCCATAGCAAAACGTGATATGACTCAGCCCGTACCACTTCCCACTGTTGGGATTGAACGGGGCATGCAGTCCAGTGTCCGAGAACTCACCGGGTGGTGGGTAGTCGTAAAGGTTGGCGCCAGGCCCACCTTTGACAATGACCTGGAATACCGGAACCGTGCTCGACCAATCGACCGTTGGGCCCGAGACTCCGTCGGTGACATCTATCACGAATTGGTCGTCTGGGCCAAATGTGCCGTCAGTCGGATCCTCGACTTTGTATTCGAAGTAACCCTGGGGACAGGAAGGGTTGAAACAGTCCTGACTGACAGCAAATGGGGCAGTGACCCGTGTCTCGCCCCCGCCGACCCCATTGTCCCAGGGACCCACCGAACGCGCCCTCACCTCGATGCTGTGCCCCCAATAGGGCTCCGCGTCAAAGTTGCCGCTGAATCGATAGTTGTTGCCGGAGTTGAACGCTCCACTACCAACCTCGGTCCACGAACCCGCTCCATCTACTCGGACCTCTATGCGAATGTCCGGATGAGCCGAGCCGGGCGTGCCGTCGGTCTTCCACGACACCGATTCATACGAAATCATGACCTTGCGATCCACACACGTCTGATTCGCTGTTATCTCAGGGTGATGGGCCAACGCCGCCGGGGCGAATACAACCATCATCGACATCAAGACGGCCACTACGGAGAAAGTCGCGAGGAGCCGCTCGAACCTCCGGCGAAGGGGAATGAAGCCAAGGATCATGACTGCCCCCCGACACAAGAGACACGCCACGGGCACGTGAAAGAGTCGATGCCCCAGACGACCTGAGTCGTCCCCAGCCCCTTCATATCTTCCTATCCCTTCATCATTTGGGACAGGTCGGTCTCACCACTAGCTCCACCAGACCCAGGTGACCGTTTTACAGGTCTGGTTTCACAGCCTCCCTATTTCCCCTTGTGGGTGCGACCACTAAGCGTGTTCGTTAACCACATACTTACCAGGGTTGGCGGGAAGTCAACAGCGGTTGGACTAGTCATTTTCGTACTTTTCATACGAAGAAACCCCGGGAGCAGGCTCCCAGGGTTTCTCAGTTTGCGCGGTCTGGACGACCGTCGGGTTTAGTTCTCTTCTCTCGTGCGGGCTCCCAGCACCAGTAGGAGTCCGAGCACAAGTGCGCTGGCTCCGAAGGCGATGAGTTGGCCACGATCTATCCCGGTGAATGGCAGGACGTCGGTGTCGTCGACCCCATCCCCACCAGGGCTGGTCGTCACAGTGATACCACCGATCACGTCGCCTTTCGTTGTCGAGGTGGCAATGCCATTGATCGACGTAGTCGTGGTTGGCTCCGTGGTTACCGTGGTCTCGCTGCCTCCGGCCGTAGTCGTGGTTTCGCCGCCGGTGGTTGACGTGTTGTTGCTATCGATCGTCGAGGTCGTCGTCGGCTCTGTGGTCGTCGTCGTCTCACAGTTGTTGTGATGTGAGCCACCCTTGGCCGCAGCCTTGCCATAGCCGCCGCCTCCATCGGAGGGACACTCCGACATCGTGGTCGTCGTTTCACAGCTGTCGTGTGAGCCACCTTTGACTGCACCCTTGCCGTACCCTCCCTCGCCTCCCGGTGGGCAATTGCCCCCATCGGGTTTGGTGGTCGTGGTGGTGTCGTAGTGCCCGGTGCCTGAGGTTGCGCCCGCTGAACTCGGAAGCACAAGCATCAACGACAGAGCCAATACCAATACGGTCGTAATTGCGACGACGAGTCGAAGCCGTCGCAGGCTGATCCCCATCGTTGTTCCTATCCCTTCATGTCCATGGGACAGGCCGGTCTCACCACTGGCTTCCCCTCGACCCAGGTGACCGAATACAGGTCGGGGATCTACGCCTCCCGTTTTCCCTTGTTGCGATCACTGTTGGTGATCCGTTCGAACACTACCCCGCCAGGGATGGAAATTGTGGTTTAAACCACACGCTTGTTATTCGCGAGCCGAGGCGAGGATTTCGCGGACCGACCAGAGCCTCGGTTCAGGCCGACTTCTCCGCCGGACCGTCCTCTTCGCGAGCCGGGACCAGGGTGGGGTTGACCTTGTCCTCGACGACGTCGCGATCAATCAGCACCTGATCGATATCGGTGCGCGAGGGAAGGTCGTACATCGTGTTGAGGAGGACCTCCTCGAGGATGGCCCGCAAGCCACGGGCACCGGTCCCCCGCTTCAAAGCCTGTTCGGCGATGGCCTCCAACGAGTCGGGGGTGAACACGAGCTCGACCTCGTCCATCTCGAACATGCGGGCGTACTGCTTGATGAGAGCGTTCTTCGGCTCGGTGAGGATCCGGATCAGTGCATCCATGTCGAGGTCCTCGACAGTCGCCATCACTGGGAGCCGGCCAATGAACTCGGGGATCAGCCCGTATTTCATGAGGTCCTCGGGCATGACCTGATTCAGCAACTCCGTCGGCCGGCCGTCCTTACGGGAGCGCACGTCCGCACCGAAGCCAACGCCACGCTTGCCGACACGGTTCGCTATCAGGTCTTCGAGACCACCGAAAGCGCCGGCGCATATGAAGAGGATGTTGGTGGTGTCCAACTGGATGAATTCCTGGTGGGGGTGCTTGCGCCCACCCTGAGGGGGGACCGACGCCTGGGTTCCTTCCAGGATTTTGAGCAGCGCCTGCTGCACGCCTTCACCGGAGACGTCGCGGGTGATCGACGGATTCTCGGCTTTGCGGGAGATCTTGTCGATCTCGTCGATGTAGATGATCCCCTGCTGGGCGCGGTTGACGTCGTAGTCGGCCGCTTGCAAAAGCTTGAGGAGGATGTTCTCGACGTCCTCGCCGACGTAGCCGGCTTCGGTGAGGCTGGTGGCGTCGGCGATCGCGAAGGGGACATTGAGCTGCCGAGCCAACGTCTGTGCCAGCAGGGTCTTGCCCGAGCCGGTCGGCCCGATGAGGAGGATGTTGGACTTCTGAAGCTCGACGTCCCGCTGCACCTCGCCGCTTCGGATCCGCTTGTAGTGGTTGTAGACCGCGAACCGAAAGCTTCTTCTTGGCTTCTTCCTGGCCGACGACGTAGTCGTCGAGATATGACTTGATCTCGACTGGCTTGGGGAGCTCGGCGAAGTTGATCTCCTCGGTAGTGGAGAACTCCTCCTCGATGATCTCGTTGCAGAGATCGATGCACTCGTCGCAGATGTAGACGCCGGGCCCGGCGATCAGCTTCTTGACCTGCTTTTGAGACTTACCGCAGAAGCTGCATTTCAACAGCTCTCCGCCCTCGCCAAGTCTGGCCATCCGAGTTGAAACCTCCTCCGATTTACGAGGAGGCTACCGCGGCAAGCTCCCGGCGGGTGAGAATTCCGTCGATCACCCCATATTCCTTGGCCGCATCGGCCAGCATCCAGTAGTCACGCTCGGTGTCGAGAGCGATCTTGTCGTAGGTCTGGCCGGTGTGCTCGGCGAGGATGTAGTTGAGCTGCTCGCGGCATCTGCACGATGAGCTTTGCCTGGATCTCGATGTCCGAGGCCTGGCCCTGGGCACCACCGTGCGGCTGATGAAGCATGACCCGGGCATGAGGAAGTGCGAACCGCTTGCCCTTGGCCCCACCGGCGAGGATCACCGCGGCAGCGGATGCCGCCATGCCCATGCACACCGTGTTCACGTCGGGCTTGATGTACTGGATGGTGTCGTAGATCGCGAACAGAGACGTGATCGAGCCCCCGGGAGAGTTGATGTAGAGGAAGATGTCCTTGTCCGGGTCCTCCGACTCGAGGTGGAGGAGTTGGGCCATGATCAGGTTGGCGATGGTGTCATCGATCGGAGTGCCGAGGAAGATGATCCTGTCTTTGAGCAGCCGGCTGTAGATGTCGAAATAGCGCTCGCCCCGACTCGTCTGCTCGAAGACGGTAGGGACGACATAGTTCTCGGCTTTCATTCTTCTTCCTCCAAGACTTCGGCGGCCAGGACCTCGCCCTCGAGCAGCTCGGCCTCGACCACCTCGGCTTCGACTTCTGTGACTTCCAAACTCAGGTCGACCGGGTTGCCGTCTTCGTCCACGGGGTTGGCATTCGAGAAGACGACATCCAATGCCCTGTTTCTGAGAATATCACTGGCCAGGGCTAATTCCCGGCCGCTCTCCCGGAATGCACGCAGGTAGGCCACTGGATCACCGGACTGGGTGGCGAGCGCACGCAGGGTCGTGGAGAGATCCTCCTCCGTCACCTCGATGCCTTCGGCCTCGGCGAGGGCTTCCAGAACCAACTGGTTCCGAAGCGAGAGCTGGGCCTGGGCCTTCAGATCCTCGACGAAGACCTCCTGCTCGACCCCGGACACCCGGAAGTAGTCGTCGAGTGTCAGCTCACTCTCTTGAAGTCGGTGGAGGAAGCGGTGCAGATGTTCATCCATCTCGGCCCGGATCAGGGCATCGGGAAGCTCGATCTCGACCTGGTCGACGAGTGTGCTCAGGGCCCGCTCCGCAAATTGACGAGACACGGCCTGGTGCTTGGCCTCGGAGAGACGCTCTCGCAGTTCGGCATAGAGCTCACCCACCGTTTCGAATTCGGTGTTCTCGTCAACCCAGGCGTCGTCCAACTCGGGAAGGATCCGCTCCTTGACCTCCTGAACGATGACATTGAATTTGACGTGCTCTCCGGCTCGATCTCCAAACCCGTTGGGCAACGGGGCATCGAACACCACAGAGTCGCCGGCCGACGCACCGACCAAGAGGTCATCCATCCCCTCAATGAGGAGGCCCGACCCGACCTCGTACAGAAGGTCAGCAGCGGTGGCGTCGGGCAATGGCTCGTCGCCCGCGCTGGCCGAAATGTCCACCGAGACGAAGTCTCCAAGCCCGGCAGCGCGATCAACCTCCTCGACTGTTGCGAACTGTTCGAGCATCCGGGTCACCTGGGCTTCCATCTCCTCATCAGTCACCTCCGGAGATGTGACTTCGATGTCACGACCCTTGTAAGTGGGGAGGTCGATGGTCGGCCATAGGGTCACCAGGACTTCGACGTCGACGCCACCTTCGACCTCATTGAGACTTTCCAGCTGCGGGGTTATCGCCGGATTGATCTCCTCGGCGGCAAGCACCTGTGTCAGGGTTGGGGGCACCAGGTCGTCGATGACCTCACTTCGCAGCCGATCGGCGCCTACCGCGGCCTCCACGACCGGGAGCGGGGCCCTTCCCGGCCGGAATCCCGGAAGCTTCATGTCTTGGGAGAGCTTGCGAGCAGTGGCGGCCTTGCCGGCGGCGATCTCTTCGTCGGTGAGTCGGAATTTCACCACTCGCTCGAAGGGCCCGGACTCGGTAATGGTTGTGCTCATTTTCTCCTGCTTGCGACTCTTGAGTTGCGACATCAGACGTGGCCGCTCGAAAACGAGCGGCCACTCTCGGGTGACCGACGGGATTCGAACCCGCGACGTCCTGGACCACAACCAGGTGCTCTAACCGGACTGAGCTACGGCCACCATGTCGAATGGGTCGTCCTCGAGCTCCCCGGGAGGACTCGAACCCCCAACCTGCGGATTAGAAGTCCGCTGCTCTATCCCATTGAGCTACAGGGGCAGGGGCTTGGACATCTCGCCCCGAAGGGCGACCCATTCGAGCGGGTGAAGGGAATCGAACCCTCACCACCAGCTTGGAAGGCTGGAGCTCTACCATTGAGCTACACCCGCGGGAGGGTCAGTTTACGGCCTTCGTCGGGCTGGTCGGACTCGAACCGACGACCTCGACGTCCCAAACGTCGCGCGCTACCAAGCTGCGCCACAGCCCGTTGAACCGCCATCGTAATTCCTCTCCGGTTTCTGTCCCACCCCACCTCTATCTTCGGAAGCATGGGTGTGGGGCCTGAGTTGGAGACCCGGATCGCGCTCTGGGAACGTCTGTCACACTGGGAGCGGTCGGAGTTGCCTGGGTGGAGTTCCTTGCCAATCGTCTCGGGAATTGAGCTCAGGCCAGCGGGCCGCTAGCTCAACTGGCAGCAGCAGGGGCCTCTTAAGCCCAAGGTTCCGGGTTCGAGTCCCGGGCGGCCCACCCAATTCCACCGATTCCCTTCTGGCACAATCATCCCACGCGGGTGTGGCGGAACTTGGCAGACGCGCTGGGTTTAGGTCCCAGTGGACGAAAGTCCGTGGAGGTTCAAATCCTCTCGCCCGCACAAGGGAAAACGGGCCCAGGATTCTCTGGACATTTGGCTCTAGTGCACCGGTCACCCGTCTTGCACGCTTCAAGTGGCCGTCTTGAGAACCTGATGGCAGCTCAACCGAAAGAAGCGTCATGTTGACCGAGACACAGCCCAGGACACCCGACACGATCAGCGGTCCCCGATTCGACCCCTGGTGGCTCGTTGCAATTGGGAGCGTGCTTGTAGCCGTCCTGGTCGCAAGCTTGTTCTCTCCAGACATGATCACCGGCTCAAATCATGAGCATCTACCGCTGGCGGGGATGATGGACTGGTTCTGGGGGCTGATCGCGATCGCGCTACCTCGCCTTCGCCCGCCGCGTCGAGCAGATGGGACCCTTGGGCTCTCGGTGGCGGTCCTATGGCTGGCAGTGGCCGTGACCGAGCATCGCTGGTCCTGCCATGGTCACCGGGACTGACCCGAACGACCATCCCGATCGCAGCCATGGTTGCTCCGATTGTCGGGTGCCTTGGCACAGCATTCCTCACCCTCAACGCTGCGTTCAGACGCGAGCAGTAGGTCTACGGGTCGCTCCCACCTGGGGTAGGCGGGACCTCAGTGATGATCCTGGCTCCCCGCCGGAAGGTCAGATAGCTCCAAGCCCAAGACATCAGGACGAGTATCCGGTTCCTGAACCCGATCAGATAGAAAATGTGGATCGCAAGCCAGGCGAACCAGGCCGGGAAACCCGGAGAAGTCGAGCCAGGGGAAATGAGCTACCCCCCTGGCTCGCCCGATCGTCGCCAAAGACCCCTTGTTCCGATAGCGAAACGCCGTCCGAGCCTCACCTGCCAGGTCTCCCTTGATCCCTCGCCCCGCATGACGCCCCATCTGCATCGCCGTGGGAGCGACTCCGGGAACCCCCTGGACCACGGCCAGGTCGCCAACCACGAACACCTCTTGATGGCCGGGCAAAGACAGATCACTTTCAACCACCACCCGCCCCGATCGATCCCTCTCTGCACCCAGACCCGCCCCTAGCGGCGAGGCCTTGACTCCAGCTGCCCAAAGCACGTTCGCCGCCTCGATCCGCTCTCCCCCGGCCAGCGTCACCCCGAGATCATCCACGGCGTCCACTACCGCCCCTGTGCGCACCTGGACACCCAGACTCTCCAGTTGGCGGCGGGCGCTCTCAGACAGCGGTTCGGGGTACACCGGCAACACCCGGTCCGCCCCCTCGACGAGGATCACCCGGGCCGACCCCGGGTCGATGGCATGGAATTCCCGCTCCATCGAGTGGACCGTGATCTCGATGAGCGCTCCGGCAAGCTCCACCCCGGTCGGCCCCCCGCCAACCACGACGAAAGTCAGGAGGCGGTCGGCTGACTCTGGGTCCCGCTCGGCGGCCTCGAAGGCAGCGAGGATCCGGCCCCGAATGTGCAGCGCGTCCTCGATGGTCTTCAGGCCGGGAGACCACACGAGCCCACTCGTCCTTTCCGAAATACGAATGGGTAGCACCCGCCCCGATGATCAAGTACTCGTATGCGACTTCGGCGTCGTCATCGAGGCGAACGACTCTTCGATCGAGATCGATCGCTGTCACCTCTGCGAGAAGGATCGCTGTGACATTCGGTTGCCGTCGGAAGATCGAACGGATTGGATATGCGATGTCACTCGGGTTGAGCGCCGCCGCCGCCACCTGATAGAGCAGCGGTTGGAACAGATGGAAGTTGCGGCGATCGATGATCGTGACCTCGACCGGCGCCCCTTTCAGAGCCTTGGCCGCGTTGAGCCCGGCGAACCCGGCGCCGACGATCACGACCATGGGAAGCCTGCTCATCGACCGAGCTCCGTCGCAAGCGCCCGCAGGGCTCGCGCCCGATGCGAGAGACCGTTCTTCTCATCCAAAGACATCTCGGCGAGAGTGCGGCCCTCCACCTCGAAGACCGGGTCGTATCCGAAGCCGCTATTCCCGCGGTCGTTCGACCGTAATCACACCGTCGACTGCCCCCTCGGCCACGATCTCTGCCCCGTCAGGGAAAACCAGGGCCACCACCGTTCGGAACCTGGCACGACGATCGATCACCCCTTCCATTTCCCCGAGCAGGAGAAGGACATTGTCGGTGTAGCTCGCCTTCAATCCCGCAAAGCGGGCTGTGTTCACTCCCGGGCGGCCTCCGAGCGCCACGACCTCGAGACCGGTGTCGTCGGCCACCGAGGGCAGACCCACCTCCGCCGACACCGCTCTCGCTTTGAGAAGCGCATTATCTTCGAGAGTGGCGCCATTTTCCTCGATCTCGGGCCAATCCAATCCACGAACGATCTCGCCGGCGATGCCCAAAGGCTCGATGACGTGTTCGATCTCGGTGATCTTGTCCGGATTCTTGGAGGCGACGACCAGCCTCGGGATCACCCTGCAACCGCTTCCCGCTGAAGAGCATGAAGCTCGGAGATCCCCTTGGTGGCGAGGTCCAGCAAGCCGTCGAGGTCGGCCCGGGTGAAGGGAGCACGCTCCGCAGTTCCCTGGACCTCCACCAGCAGCCCCCGACCCGACATGACCACGTTCAGATCCACCTCCGCAGACGAATCGCTCTCGTAGTCGAGGTCGAGGCGCGCCGCCCCGTCCACGATCCCGACCGAGATTGCTGCTACCTCGTCGATGATCGGATTCCGGGCGATGGTCCCCCGCGCCAGGCTGTCCTCGAAGGCCTGATGCAACGCCACCCAGGCGCCGGTGATCGCAGCCGTCCGGGTTCCGCCATCCGCTTCGATGACGTCGCAATCGACTCTCGCCATCGCCTCACCCAAGACCTTGAGGTCCACGGCCGCACGCAGCGACCGACCGATCAGACGGGAGATCTCCTGGGCTCGCCCACCGGACACATGGTCCCGTCGCACTCGCTCGGACGAGGCCCCGGGAAGCATCGCGTACTCGGCGGTCACCCAGCCCTTGCCGGAGTCTTTCATCCATCGCGGGACTTCGGGTTCCACCGAGGCGGTGCACAGGACCTTGGTCCTTCCAAACGAAATGAGCACGGAGCCCGGGGTCGCCTCGGTGAATCCCAACTCCATCTCCACCGGGCGTAGTTGGTCGGGTGCTCGCCCTGTCATCCGAAATCGAAACTAGACATTGAACTGTGTTCCCGGAGTCGCCACCGCCACCGGTCGGTCGAATATGAGCTCCGCTTCGTGCACCGACCTCGAAACGTCGAGATAGGGGGGAATGTGGGTCAAGACCAGCCGCTTCGCCCCGACCTCCCTAGCGATCTCCCCGGCCTCTCCTGCAGTGAGGTGGTGTGGATAGGCGGCCACGCCGGCCTCGCCTTGATAGCCGGCCTCGGCAAGGAGGACATCGACATCTCTCGCCAGTTCCCTCCACTCACCTGTCGGACCGGTGTCACCGGTGTAGAACATCGCCCGGTTGTTGGCCTCCCAACGTGAGCCCACTGTCGGCACCGAGTGATCCATCTCCACGAAGCTGACTGTGATTGATCCGATTTCGACCGTGTCCCCGGTCCACACCGGGTGAAAGTCGTAGCAACCATCCAGATGCGAGCCCTGGCTCTGGTCGAGAAACGCTGACAGACGGTCCCAGACCGACTGTGGCGCATACAACGGGATCCCGGTGCGCGGCTCGGGCCGGTAGGTCCAGGCATGAAAAGCAGTCATCAGATCCGAGCAGTGATCGGGGTGCTGGTGAGAGATGACAATGGCGTCGATCATGTCGGGCTCGACGGGGAGCGCGGTGTATGTGTCCGGTCCGGCATCGCACCAGACTCTGGTCCCCTCCTGTTCGATCACATAGCCGGAGGCGGGCCGCCCAGGAACCGGGAAGGTGCCCGACGAGCCAATGACATGCACTCTCACGGCGCGAGCCTTTGCTTCACCCAGTCGGGCCCGGACCTGGAGTAGCGCACCCGATCATGAAAGCGATTCGGCTGGCCCTGCCAGAACTCGACACTGTCCGCAGATAGGCGCCATCCACCCCAGACCTCAGGTCTGGGGACCTCACTGTCGGCGAATTCAGCCTCGAGCACCGCGGAACCGTAGGTCCAGCTCGTCGCGGGAATCGATGGCAGTGCTCTGTCTCGAAGCATGGGCAGCGATCTGTGCCCCCCTTGGTCGGGTTGCAAAATACACGTCCGCGATCGCGGCTTCCACGGCTGTCACCGTCCCTTCCAAGCGGACCTGCCTGTGCAATTGGATCCAGACAAAGGTGGCCGCCGCCCACGGATTGGTCTCGATCTCCACACTCTTACGTGATCCGAGCCCGGTGTAGAAGACGACTCCCTCATCGTCAAAGCTCTTCATCAAGACCGCCCGACCCGAAGGTCTCCCTTCGAGTGTGGCCGTGGAGAGAACGAAGGCGTTCGGCTCTTCGATCCCGGCCGCCACCGAGGCCGAAAACCAATCATCGAACTGAGCATACGGATTGCCTGCCATCTCTCCCTCAACGAGCCCCCGTGCCTCGTACTCCCGTCTGAGGCGGGCGATCCGATCGTCAGTCACACTTCCGACGATAGCCTCGCCGACGTGAGCCACGACCAAGGAGTTTCAGGCAGAACCAGGATTTCGCACGGGCTCCGAAGACGCTGTCCCCGTTGTGGAGCCAAGGCGTTCGACACCTATTTCGGGATGAAGGCTGACTGCGACCAATGCGGTGTTCACTTCGAGCGCGAGGAGGGCTACTGGGTTGGTGCCTTGATCATCAACACGACGGTCACCTTCGGCACCTTTCTGGTGATGTTTGTTGGCGGGATCCTCATGACCTGGCCTGAAGTTCCATGGACTGTGATTGGGACCGTCACGATCATCGCCAACGGAGCAATACCCGTTGCCTTTTACCCGGTCTCCAAGACCCTATGGGTTGCACTCGAGCTTGGCTGGCACCCATTCGAGCCCGAGGAATTGGAAGCAGCCAGGATGGCCCTCGAGGCTTGAGACCTACAGCCGCTTTGCCACCTCATCCAACATCACTTCCGTGGCGCCACCCCCGATGCTGGCGATCCGAACGTCGCGGTAGAGACGTTCAACTGCGGTCTCGGCGATGAAGCCCATCCCACCGTGGAACTGGACGCAGTCGTAAAGAACCCGATTAGCCAGCTCGCCCACGTACGCCTTGACCTCGGACACCTCGCGCACCGCATCTTCACCTTGCTCGGTCAGCCACGCAGCCCGGTAGGTCAGCTCCCGTCCGGCATCGATCTCGGTCTGTCGCATCGCAATCCGCTGACGGATGCCTTGCTTCTCCCAAAGGGCAGAGCCGAATGCCCGCCTCTCCTTGACGTGCTCGACAGTCAGCTCGAGAGCCCGCTGCGCCTCCCCGAGAGCCTGGCCCATGATCGCCAGCCGCTCGTTCTGGAAGTTCTCCATGATGTAGTAGAAGCCCCGGTTCTCCTCACCGATCAGGTGGTCCTCGCCCACCCACACGTCTTCGAAGACCAACTCCGTGGTGTCCGAGGCACGCCAACCCATTTTCTCCAGGATGCGCCCGGTGCTGAAGCCCTTCGCACCCTTCTCGACTGCGAAGATCGAGACCCCGCGTGAGCCCTTCACTTCGGGGTTGGTCTTGGCGGCGACAAACACGACATCGGCGGTAGCCCCGTTGGTGATGAACATCTTTGTGCCGTTGATCACAAAGCCGTCGCCCTCACGCCGCGCCGTGGTCCGGATCGCGGCCACGTCCGATCCGGCATCAGGCTCGGTGATCGCTATGGCAGCAATCAACTCGCCGATGGCGAACCTGGGCAGCCAGTGGGCCTTCTGTTCCGGGGAACCAAAATTGAGCACGTAGGGAACAGCGAGGTCGGTGTGGACCAGCACGGTGATCGTGAACCCGCCATAAGTGGACCGCCCCAGTTCCTCGGCGAAAATCACCGTCGCCAGCGCACCCAACCCGACTCCCCCATATTCCTCAGGGATGCGCAGACCGAAGAACCCAAGCTCTCCCATCCTGGTGAGGATCTCTCTGGGAACACCGTCCTGCTCCCAGGGTTGAGCGTTGGGAACGATGTCCCGTTCGACGAAGGTGCGGGTTTGGGCCCTCACCGCCTCCAGATCCTCCGTCATGTAGATCGACTTCAACGCGCTTCCTCGGCAGCGAGCAGGGCACGCCCTGCCTTGCTGTTGTAGGTGAGACCGTGCGCTTCGCAGAAATCCCGAGCCACACTGGCCACGCCGGCAATCTCGATGTCATGGCTGATACCAAGCCCGTCGAGCAACCACAGCAGGTCTTCGGTGGCCACGTTCCCCGTGGCGCCTGGGGCGTAGGGGCAACCCCCTAGCCCGCCTGCAGACGAATCCATCTTGTCGATTCCCCGCTCCAACGCCACCACCGTGTTGGCGATCGCCTGTCCATACGTGTCGTGGAAATGGACACCTAGGCGCTCCAGCGGGACCAGGCCGAGCACCTCATCGAGCAGCCGGTCGATGTGGGCCGGGGTTGCCTTGCCCAGGGTCTCACCGAGGAACACCTCATCCACCCCCCACTCGATGAGAGTCTCGACGAGATGGGCAACCCAGTCTGGCTCTTGCTCTCCTTCGAAGGGGCAGTGGGTTGCTGTGGAAACGTAACCCCGGAACCTCAGCCCTCCGGGCGCCTCGGACATGATCCGGCGAATCCGATGCATGGACTCGTCGACGGTCGCGTTGATGTTGCGCTGGTTGAAGGTGTCGGAGGCGGCGGTCAGGAGGCCGATTCTGGTGAGGCCGGCTTCGAGCGCAGCCTCCAGCCCTTTCATGTTGGGAACCAACCCCCACAATTCGAGGTCATCCCGACCTTGAAGGCCGGCAACGACGTCGGCGCCGTCGGCCATCTGAGGCACGGACTCGGGGCTGACGAAGGAGACAGCATCGAATGATCTGAGGCCGGTCCCGGCCAATGCCTCGATGAGCCCGACTTTTGACTCGGTCGAGATGGTGACGCCGAGGGATTGAAGCCCATCGCGGGAGGAGGACTCCGTGATCGTCACCCTCGAGGGCAGGTTGCTCACGCCGCAGACGGTACCCGGCGTGAGATCCCAAGCTCCGCCTCAACCCTCGAGCTTGAGCTGGGCGTAACTCTCGATGCGTCGGACCTGGTCTCCGCTCTTGCGAAGGCGGTTCCCGATCTCTCCATAACTCTCGCCACGGGCCCGCAACTTGATCACAACCCTTTCCAGTGGCCGAAGCGCGGTGTCCTCTTCGATCACATGGGTCATCGGTGAATCGGACCTCAGATCGATCATGGTCATGATCCTGGTGACGGTCCCCGGCTTCTTGCCGACGCGACGTGAGATCTCGGGTGGCTCCTGCCCGGCTTCGCTGAGTCGAACGATTACACGTTCGATTGGTCGTAGGTCCTGGTGTTCCATTCCCTGCTCCTTCTATCCGAGAACCGCATCCTCCCGATAGGGCTCGATCATGATGCATTCCCCGGGACACTCTTCCGCAGACTCGATGGCGTCGGCGATGAGGGCGTCGGGGATCCGGGCAAGACCGCGGGAACCCTCCGGCCCGTGTCCGTCACCCTCTACCCCGTCAAAGACGACAGTTCGGCCGAAGTGCTTGGCCTCTTCTTTGACGACCCATAGGCCATCGTCCCTGCCTACGAAGACGTCGGGTGTGATCTCCTCGCAGATCCCGTCACCGGTGCAGAGGTCCTGGTCGATCCAGACCATCAGCTGCGTCTTGTCGGCCATTTCCTCACCTCGATATCGAACCGCTCACCGCGACCCTATCGGACTCAGCGGGACTCGATTACGAACACCCGGATCTGGCGGTGTGGCGCACGGTCGGCATAGAGCAGGTAGCCGGGGTAGATCCGGCCGGCCAGTTCCCATATCCCGCTCTCCTCATCGGCCGACGCCGATCTCGCGAATGCCGGAACCGATCGACCTCTGTAGTCGACGTCGACCTCGGGATTGGCCTCGATGTTGAAAACCCACGAAGGGGTCGTCTGGTACCCGAAGCGGGTCCCCAGCAACGCCAGGTCGTCGTCGATCGGGATCCCAAACAGTGGCACTCGACGCGGCTCCCCGCTGCGGGCGCCAAGTGCGGTGAGCCACAGCGTGGGAATCCCGAGGAGCCAGGTGGTGGCTGTCGTACGCCCTCCGCTGAGTTTCAGGATGAACCTGTCCAGAGTTGGCATGACCATGCGGGAGAAGTTGGAAGCCACCCGGGTCGTCCCGACCCGGGCCACCGCGCGCTGGGCCCGATTTGGATCCCGATATTGGTATCCGATGTCGGTGGAGAGTCCCACCGGACGATCGTAGGTTGAGTTGGTGGAGGTGCGGGGAGTCGAACCCCGGTCCGTCGAGCCCTCGGCGTTGGCATCTCCGAGCAGACATCAGAAGATGACTTTGGACTCTGGCCTCACCGCGATCCGCCCCGGATAGTGGAATGATTGATAAGGAGGTACCCATGTACCAGGTTCTTTCTCGACAGATCGTTGAACAGCCGACGCTCACGATGACCGCGAAGGTACCGGTCGCCGAGATCCCGGACTTTCTGGGGAAGGCGTACGCCGCGGTGAGCGAGCACGTTGCGAGATCGGGGCTGGCTTTCGCCGGAGCACCATTTGCCCGCTACCGGCCACTCGATGACGAGTTTGCGGAATTCGAGATCGAGGCCGGGTTCCCCGTCTTGAGTGGGGCCGAAGGCGGCGGTGAGGTCACCGCATCGACGCTGCCCGGCGGGGTCGCCGCAGTTGTGACCCATGTCGGGCCCTACGACCAAATGAAGCCTGCCTATGGGGCGGTCGAAGCTTGGATCGTCGAGCACGACAGTCAGCCGGAAGGGCCAGCGTGGGAGGTGTACTACTCCGATCCCAGCGAGCAGCCCAACCCAGCCACCTGGCGAACCGAGATCGTCCAGCCGTACAAGGTTCTGTAGAGCTAGCAAGGCGGTAGGACACCGCCTGTTGGTGGAGGTGCGGGGAGTCGAACCCCGGTCCGTCGAGCCCTCGGCGTTGGCATCTCCGAGCGCAGTCGTCAGCGAGCTTTCGGCGGCGGGAACTCTGACGACGAGTTTTCCCGTGCCTATCCGGAGTTGTCTTAGCCCCACGGTCCCGGAATCCCGTGGAGAGCGTCCCGCAGTGCGACGCCCGATCCCTGCCGTGCGGGAGCCGGCCGGGCGGACGGGCTACTTAATTAGGCAGCCAGTGCGAAGTTATCTTCGGCACTTATTGGTTTTTCCGGTTTGTTGACGGGGCCCCGGAGACCCCGGCTCGCTTCCAACGCTTCAACACTCGACGTCGAAACCGTTTCACCCCCATGGGGAAAGCAAAGTCTAATTGGTGGGAACGGTCTACACGAAAGGGCGGTACTTGGTACTAGGTACCTGGTACTTGGCCAGAGTTTCGGCCCGAGTACCAAATACCAAGTACTAAGTACCGGTGCGCCCCCGGCGCACCGCTCTCTCCATCTCCCGGTCGTGGTCTCGATCGCGGAGAGTCTGGCGTTTGTCATATGAGGTCTTGCCCTTGGCCAGGCTGATCTCGACCTTCACTTTGCCCTCCTTGAAGTACACCTGGAGCGGGACGAGGGTGAGGCCCTTTTCCGCCACCTGGCCAGCGATCCGATCGATCTCTCGACGATGCAACAGAAGCTTGCGATCCCGCTCCGCCTCGTGGCCGCCCTCCCTGGCGAACTCATAGGGACCGATGTACGAGCCAACGAGGAACATCTCGCCGCCGCGGACCAGCCCGTAGGAGTCCTTGAGGTCCATCCGACCTTCGCGCAACGACTTGACCTCAGATCCGAAGAGCACGATGCCTGCTTCGAAGGTCTCGACCACGGAGTAGTTGTGGCGGGCCCGCCGATTGGAGGCGATCACCTTGGTTCGCCCGGAAGGCTCCGAGCGGCTCATTCAGACCCTCTCCAGCGTCCCCGTCGGCACGTCGGAACCGACCCCTTCCGACTCCCTGAGGTGTCGGCTCAGGCCGAGCATTGAGCCGACCACCCCGGCCAGGACACCGAACCCCAAGAACATCAGACCCCATCGCAGGACGAAGTCGCTGTTCACCTCGAATCGGAAGAGCCCGAAACCGGAGAAGGCATCGGATAGCCGGGTCGCGGCCAGCCACACGACAAACACAGCGGCGGCCGCGCCAAGAAAGCCTTCGATCATCCCCTCCAAGAGGAAGGGAACTCGTATGTACCAGTTAGAGGCGCCGACAAGCCGCATGATCTCGACCTCGTCGCGTCGGGCGTAGATCGCCAATCGGATCGTGTTGGCAATGAGGACCACGGCCGCCAGGCCAAGGACCACAGCGGCGCCGATCCCGAGGACTCTCACGACATCTCTAAGGCTCTGTAACTGTTCGATCTCGTCAGCAGCGGTTCGCACCTCGCGCACTACCTGTTGTTGCTGTCGAAGCTTGAAAGCCACTGACTCATGAAGGGCAATGTCGACCAGTTCGATGCGGATCGAGGCCGGAAGGACGGTGGGGTCGATCTCGAGCAGCTCAGACTGACCTGCAAAGAGCTTCTTGTATTCCTCCCAAGCCTCCGCCTTGCTCACGTAGAAGGCGCTCTTCACCTCTTCCCAGCCCTGAACTTCTGTGAGCAATTTCTCATGAGCGTCGGCCGGGACTCCGTTGACCCCGGCATCTTCGAGGAAGGCGATGACGTGGACTCCCTCCTGCCAGCCGGCGATCCACCCTCGCAAGACCTCGTTTGCCACCAAGGCCGCAAAAGCCAGACTCAGCGAGATGAAGACGGCGAGAACCGCACCCGCGATATCTTGGACGAGCCGCGAGGAACGTTGGCGTCCGCACCCTCGGGCTGCGGCAGAGGCGCGGAAGCCGTCTGAAAGTGACCGAGAGTTTACCTTTGTGGCCGTGAAACGAATAACGGCCGGCCGATGAGCAGCCCGAGATAATTAACCCCATGCGTTTTTGTAGAGCCATGCTGACTGCCGAGAAGAAGCCTATCGACAAGACAACCTTGGCCGAGATCAAACAGGCATCCAAGGACCTGCGAGATCAAGCGCCAGACAGCGTTCTGGCCGACCTCGTTGATGCCAGAGTTAGGACGATTGAGAATGATTGGAAGCGCCGCTTGGGTTGGGGCGGAGAGTGACATCTGAAACGGGGAGGCGGTGACATCTCACGGGGTTCTACACCCGGCCGCCCCCTTTCGCGCGGATTGCCGCGCCGCCCTGTCCCCGACGACACTGGCCCTCCGATGGAGACGCCGCATGGCCAACGCCGAGCACCTCGCGCAGCTCAAGAAGGGGGTCGCACATGCCGCTTACCCAGAAGAACGTCATCGTGGAATGGCCGGCAAACCTGCGTCACCTGGTGGAGGGCGCGAAGATTGTTACCGGCAGCAATGGCCACCGCTACTGTCGCATCGATGTCGACGTCGATCCTGAGACTCTTGTTGCTCCTCAACTTGTTTGAAGGGCTTGTCCGTCAGCACAAGGTCCGGCTCAGACCAACCGGCAGCGCCGAATGTATCGTGGGCGAGATGAATCCGCTCATCGGCCTTGGCACAGCATCCGATCCGATCCGCCACATCGGGAAAGTCCGCATCAGCTTCCATGACCTCCAAGACGACAACTGCGATGGCCCGGCATAAGACCCTGTGCGCCTGAAGGCGCCGCGTAACAAGTAAGGCGAAGTGTGAGCCTCCACACACATACAGTTCCTTCCGATGCCGACTCTTCGCGCTCTCAGGCGCAATATCGCATCGGTGTGTGAAGTGACAATCAAGAGTTGGCACCATTGTGCCGGCCGAGCGCATTTCGACCTCCTATCTTGAGAGGTATCCACATGGACCCCGATGAGGTGCAAGCCCTCCAACAAGCGCAGGCTTTCTATCCGGGCCACACGGGAGCAATCGGCGCTCTTCTCGTGGCCAGGCGAGGCCCCAATGTACATAAAGAGCGGGGTTGAAGGCGGACCATGGGGCGGCACACAACGCGGCGGGATTCCAAGAGGTAAAGGCGAGGCCTTTTCCGGCGGAGGCCCAAGTCAAGGCAATATAGCGACACACGTCGAAGGTCACGCCGCCGCGATAATGAGGCAACGAGGTTTTTCGCATGGGAAGAACTTGGCTCCGGCGGCTATGTGCGACATCTGCAGCCGCAATCTTCCGATTGTACTGCCGCCGGGTGCCCAGGTAACGGTGGTGTCGCAAGCCGAAGGCCGCACTATTGTCCGTAGTACTCAGCAGCAGTTCCCCACAAGCGGCGGCGGAGGTGGGACGCAGTCCTCTTCGGAGACGCCTGGATTCAATCCTGGTCGAATGCAGAACGTGGCTGCCGCCATCGACCTATTCCAGGACTGGGCTTCGCAGCTGAGCATGCTCTCCGCGGCATTCGAGGCTTGGAGCGCGGTCTTAGCTCGCGAGGATGAGATCGTGCAGCTGCAAAGCAGCAATCCCTCTTATCCGGTGTACATCGCTATTTATTGGCGAGTGTATAACGAAAATCTCCCACTCAAGAAGCTCTATGAGTTCTACGGGGTAGAAATAAGCGGTGGGGGGCAGGAAAGCCGGCGGCGCTATACGACAGCAATCAAAAAAACTACCTAATGGTGATCTTCCGCCCATTAAGGCAGGGGGACCTCAAAAGAAGGAAAGCGCAACTGCAGCGAAGCCGACGTGGCGGGATGGATTTACCAGCATCTATGCGGTGCTACGAGGCGACCGTTCTACTGGCGGCGATCCGCAGAAGGCCGTTCAGATGTTGAACGGCGGTCCCATGTACGACATACTGCCCATACTAAAAGAGATCAAGCGCGCAGATCCTGACCGTTACAATAAACTTGAGCAGGCGATGCAATGGCCTTCGAGCGGTGTGAATGTGAGCCGAACTCGAGGCGGCATTCTGGTGCCCTCCGCATGAGCAACAATTCCGGCGATCCGTTCCCAGACTACAAAGCCAGTAGCGCCCTGTTTACGATGCTCCCTCCCGACCAGCAGAAAGACATAGAAAATTTTCTGAGAAGGACTGTTTTGGCGTCACTGTCTTCACTTGAGACGCCATCGGGTGAATGGAATTGTAACGTAGGCAAATGGTTGTGGGTCTACACTTTCGATGGAACAGGTTCAGTAACGTGGAAGGACCCATACAACGGCAAGAGCGGCAAGGGATCGTGGAAAATGGGCGACACAACCATGCGAATTAGCTGGGTCGGATCGAAGTCTTGGGACATTTGGACTCTTCCTCTCAATCCTGAGGCGCAGGGAGGATCAGTCAATGTGGCTGGGGAAGGTTTGTTCGCGCTGAAGGCGACAAAGCGGCCTTGAGCGGCAGGCGGCAGGCTCACGTAGAGTGCGCCAACTAGCGGCAGGCCGTAGGTCTCGACCGCCCTTCATGATGACAATGAAAGATGACGCTGCTGGAGGAGTGACTTTCGTCCCCTGCCTTCTGTTCATTTTCCTCGGCGCCCCCTTTATCGAGGTTCTGCGCGGCAACAAGGCTCTACATGGGGCCTCGGCCATCACCGCAGCGGTTGTCGGTGTGGTTCGCTATCACACCGCCGCCGACAGCATCAGTCGACGCTCGCGAGCATCAAGGCCAGCATGATTTCCTCGACCCTCGCGGCGTGCTCGGCGAGAGGGATCGGGTTCTATGTCGCGGCGGTGATCTCATGACCCGGTCGGGACCGCCTCTACTTCCCCCTGGCGCTCTTCAAAATGGGTCGGCGGCGGCTTCGGACAGACGATCACCTTCGTAGACACGCATCGGCCACGCTCACGGCGCGGTTGAGCCCCGCCGGCGGTCGGCCGTCAGGACGGCACCGAGCGCTCATCCGTGCCCGTGCCTGTGATGGAGGTCGGGATAGTGGACGTGATTATGCCGTGGGGCTGGTGCCGGTGCCAATGCGAGTGCGGCTCGATCACCGGCCCATCGCGAATGTGCTGGTGGTGCTCGTCGTGAACGTACGCGTGCTCGTGTGGTTCACCATTCACACCGTCTTCCGGGACTGGCGGTGCGAGGGCTCGGGCTTTTCTATAGCCCCGTGTTCGTGCAGGTGGAGCCATAGGCTGAAGCCCATCAGCAGCCCGGCCGCGACGAGTTGTATAGTCACCGGATCGCATAGCAGCAGGACGGAGATCACGGCACCAATGAAGGGAGCCAGTGAGAAGTAGGCCCCCGTTCGCGCTGCCCCGAGATGACGGAGGGCCAGCACAAACAAAACCAGGCTGACGCCGACACCAAGGAACCCAACCACGGCCGCCGAGCCGATAATCCCGGCCGGCGGCAAGCTGGCGCCGCGCAAAAAAGCTAACGCGAGGCAACTTGGCCCTTTTGCCTCCCCTTCGGGGACACCAGCCCGCCGCACCAACGGCGGGTTTCGTGTTTTCAGGCTAGGTCGATGCGCGGCCTCGTCATTCCCGCCAGCGCGGGAATTGCGCGGCTAACCGCAGAGCGTGCGGGCGTGCGGGCTGATTTGGGAAGGGGGCGGAAGCGGCTTTCCCCTGGAAACGAGCGCCCCGGGTCGTGTGGCTAGAAATGAGGACGCGGTTCCATCAGGACAAAGTGGTGGAACAAGGCCGCTGCCGAATGGCGGAGTTCCGTGATTGCTCCTCTGCAAAGCACTGCGCTTTCTCACCGCGCCATCTAAACCAAAGCTTACCGGGGCAATCTAAGGGGAAATCTCGCGCTACTCACGTGTAATGGATCGGCTCGCCGAAATCATAGAAAGTGCGCCTCAGGCCAACGCGTGGCGGTAACAATCGGACGCAGAGCTATGACCAACGAACACCAGGGCTCGAACCATTGCGAATGTCGGCGCGACGCTCGCGGTGTTGGTCGCGCTCAGCACTCTCTACCTGCCCCTCCTGATCCGCTGACGAGGAGCGAAGCCATGCGGTCTATGGTTTTGACACCTGCCCCTCCTGCCTGAAGGCGAGCGGCGCGGTCGTAGTTCATCGTTGAACGACGCTGATCGCAGCCTCACACGGGGCGTTCCAGGGAGCCTACAAGTGACCACCTTTAGAAACACCGGGAGCGGACTTGCGTCCGTCGCGGCGATGGCTGTCTGCCTCGCCGCCTTCATGCCGCCTCCGCCGCGCAGGCCGGCATACTCGCCTCGGACGCCTGCCAGGAGGCGATCTACGTCCCCTACGCTGCTGACGTGAGGATGAACGGCCTTGACCCCGCCGCCCTCACGCCCGAGGGCATCCTGGCGGGCGCCGTCACCCTGCAGCAGCTCACCAGTGTTGTTTCGGTGCTCAAGAACGCCGCCTACGGCGCGGCGGCGTGTAGCACGAACGACTTCGCCGCTGTCGCCGCCGAGGCCGACAAGCTGCTTTCTGCTGACGCACTGCGGCTGAAGACGGTCGCGAAGCGAACGAACGGCGCTCCAGAAATGACCGCCGGGCAGGACGCTCCGAAACTCTGACGGGAGCGCCCGTGCCCTACCGCACCGGCACGCGCGCCGCGGCGAGGCGGGCGGCGAGGAGCTTCGAGGGAGCGCCGGGTCGCCGCCGGCGGCCATTTCTGAAGCTTTGCGGGCCTATCCGGCGGGCTCGGCAGCTCCGAGGCGACCGTTCTACTGGCGGCGATCCGCAGAAGGCCGTTCAGATGTTCGAACGGCGGTCCCATGTACGACATACTGCCCAGACCAAAAGAGATCAAGCGCGCAAGTATCCTCTGACCGTTACAATAAACTTGAGCAGGCGATGCAATGGCCTTCGAGCGGTGTGAATGTGAGCCGAGTCTCTCGAGGCCAGGCATTCTGTGCCCTCCGCATGAGCAACAATTCCGGCGATCCGTTCCCAGACTACAAAGCCGCTTGCCCCGAGTTTACGATGCTCCCTCCCGACCAGCAGAAAGACATAGAAAATTTTCTGAGAAGGACTGTTTCGGCGTCACTGTCTTCACTTGAGACGCCATCGGGTGAATGGAATTGTAACGTAGGCAAATGGTTGTGGGTCTACACTTTCGATGGAACAGGTTCAGTAACGTGGAAGGACCCATACAACGGCAAGAGCGGCAAGGGATCGTGGAAAATGGGCGACACAACCATGCGAATTAGCTGGGTCGGATCGAAGTCTTGGGACATTTGGACTTTCTAATCCTGAGGCGCAGGGAGGATCAGTCAATGTGGCTGGGGAAGGTTTGTTCGCGCTGAAGGCGACAAAGCGGCCTTGAGCGGCAGGCGGCAGGCTCACGTAGAGTGCGCCAACTAGCGGCAGGCCGTAGGTCTGACCGCCCTTCATGATGACAATGAAAGATGACGCTGCTGGAGGAGTGACTTTCGTCCCCTGCCTTCTGTTCATTTTCCTCGGCGCCCCCTTTATCGAGGTTCTGCGCGGCAACAAGGCTCTACATGGGGCCTTGTCGGCCATCACCGCAGCGGTTGTCGGTGTGGTTCGCTATCACACCGCCGCCGACAGCATCAGTCGACGCTCGCGAGCATCAAGGCCAGCATGATTCCCACCCTCGCGGCGTGCTCGGCGAGAGGGATCGGGTTCTATGTCGCGGCGGTGATCTCATGACCCGGTCGGGACCGCCTCTACTTCCCCCTGGCGCTCTTCAAAATGGGTCGGCGGCGGCTTCGGACAGACGATCACCTTCGTAGACACGCATCGGCCACGCTCACGGCGCGGTTGAGCCCCGCCGGCGGTCGGCCGTCAGGACGGCACCGAGAGCGCTCATCCGTGCCCGTGCCTGTGATGGAGGTCGGGATAGTGGACGTGATTATGCCGTGGGGCTGGTGCCGGTGCCAATGCGAGTGCGGCTCGATCACCGGCCCATCGCGAATGTGCTGGTGGTGCTCGTCGTGAACGTACGCGTGCTCGTGTGGTTCACCATTCACACCGTCTTCCGGGAGACTTGGCCGGTGCGAGGGCTCGGGCTTTTCTATAGCCCCGTGTTCGTGCAGGTGGAGCCATAGGCTGAAGCCCATCAGCAGCCCGGCCGCGACGAGTTGTATAGTCACCGGATCGCATAGCAGCAGGACGGAGATCACGGCACCAATGAAGGGAGCCAGTGAGAAGTAGGCCCCCGTTCGCGCTGCCCCGAGATGACGGAGGGCCAGCACAAACAAAACCAGGCTGACGCCGACACCAAGGAACCCAACCACGGCCGCCGAGCCGATAATCCCGGCCGGCGGCAAGCTGGCGCCGCGCAAAAAAGCTAACGCGAGGCAACTTGGCCCTTTTGCCTCCCCTTCGGGCACACGCAGCCCGCCGCACCAACGGCGGGTTTCGTGTTTTCAGGCTAGGTCGATGCGCGGCCTCTGCTCCATCCTCCCGCCAGCGCGGGAATTGCGCGGCTAACCGCAGAGCGTGCGGGCGTGCGGGCTGATTTGGGAAGGGGCGGGGAAAACGCTTTTCCCTGGAACTAGCGCCCCGGGTCGTGTGGCTAGAAATGAGGACGCGGTTCCATCAGGACAAAGTGGTGAAACAAGGCCGCTGCCGAATGGCGGAGTTCCGTGATTGCTCCTCTGCAAAGCATCTGCGCTTTCTCACCGCGCCATCTAAACCAAAGCTTACCGGGGCAATCTAAGGGGAAATCTCGCGCTACTCACGTGTAATGGATCGGCTCGCCGAAATCATAGAAAGTGCGCCTCAGGCCAACGCGTGGCGTAACAATCGGACGCAGAGCTATGACCAACGAACACCAGGGCTCGATCATTGCGAATGTCGGCGCGACGCTCGCGGTGTTGGTCGCGCTCAGCACTCTCTACCTGCCCCTCCTGATCCGCTGACGAGGAGCGAAGCCATGCGGTCTATGGTTTTGACACCTGCCCCTCCTGCCTGAAGGCGAGCGGCGCGGTCGTAGTTCATCGTTGAACGACGCTGATCGCAGCCTCACACGGGGCGTTCCAGGGAGCCTACAAGTGACCACCTTTAGAAACACCGGGAGCGGACTTGCGTCCGTCGCGGCGATGGCTGTCTGCCTCGCCGCCTTCATGCCGCCTCCGCCGGCGCAGGCCGGCATACTCGCCTCGGACGCCTGCCAGGAGGCGATCTACGTCCCCTACGCTGCCTACGTGAGGATGAACGGCCTTGACCCCGCCGCCCTCACGCCCGAGGGCATCCTGGCGGGCGCCGTCACCCTGCAGCAGCTCACCAGTGTTGTTTCGGTGCTCAAGAACGCCGCCTACGGCGCGGCGGCGTGTAGCACGAACGACTCCGCCGCTGTCGCCGCCGAGGCCGACAAGCTGCTCGCCGACGCACTGCGGCTGAAGACGGTCGCGAAGCGAACGAACGGCGCTCCAGAAATGACCGCCGGGCAGGACGCTCCGAAACTCTGACGGGAGCGCCCGTGCCTACCGCACCGGCACGCGCGCCGCGGCGAGGCGGGCGGCGAGGAGCTTCGAGGGAGCGCCGGGTCGCCGCCGGCGGCCATTTCTGAAGCTTTGCGGGCCTATCGGTGGGCTCGGCAGCTCCGATTTACCCGCCCGGGTCGGCCCCTGCTTTTCGGTAGCACTGAGAAGAGACTTCCGGGCCGGGCGGCGACTGAAATTGCGCAACAAAACCCCTTCTGAATTTGAACCGTTAGGTGAGGTGGCAACCCGGCTTGCCCCTATGCCTGCCGCGCGCTGGCCTTTCTCATTCCGCTCGTGCCGGGTCTTGATCCAGGCGAGCCAGTCGGCCGAAAGGATGCGCACGACGTTGGTATCGTCCTTGCGCCCCGGTCGCGGCCGGCGCTCGACGCTCAAGAGACCGGCACGGGCGGCAAACGCCATCGTCGCCTTGACCCAGGTCCGGGAGCAGCCTGCTTCGTCGGCGATCTCGGCGTAGGGCTTGGTGCACCGGCCGTGGTGCAGCACCTCACAGGCGACGATCGTGAGGATGCCGCTTGGCCGACCGGGTAACGCTTCGCGATCGCCGGCGGTACATGCCCGGCGTAGGCGAGCCCGCGACGGCGCAGGAGTCGACTCTCGCGTCGAGGTCGAGCCGGATCGGCCGTCGGGGAAAGCACAGAGTGTCCACTGCGCCGGGCCTGGGACGGCCACTGGCGGCTTCCGGGCCTTGGCGGGTATTTGACACCCGGGCGTACGGAGAACGGTCGCCACGGGGCTTGTTGGCGGTCCCCTCCCCTGTTCGTCGCGCCACGCCTTGATGTCCGCTTGCCGGGCACGTAGCCGGGTGTCCCGGCGTCTCGTAATCCGACTTGCACTTGATCGCGCCCGCAGCGAATGCCTCGTTGAGCATCCGCAACGCGTGCTCGATGTCGTCGGTCTTGTCATCCCGGTCTCCCGGGCCGCTCTCGACGCAAAGCCTCCCCGTTCAGGACGCGCGTTCGACCGCGCGCCTGTGGACAGCCATCAACGGTTCCCGAAAATTCACGGTTGCGGTCGGCTTCGATTGTTGGGAGGGTCGGCTTGCTAGATTGCCGACCCGCCCTTCGGGGTGACACCGCCCACCGCCGCCAAGCGGTGGGTTTCGTGTTTTCAGGCGCCTCCTTGCTTCGATCACCGCCGGCGGCCGAAATTCGGGTTAACCGCTGCGATGTTGCCGACGGCGACGTACCCAGGTAAGGGGCCGGATGAGGCTTTCCCCTGGAAACGGAAGCTCTGGCCTGAACCATTGCGGGCCTTGTGGGCCTAGCGCGCCGAGGCAAGCCTGCACGCGGCCCGCCAGAAATTGGGCGACTTCGCGTCTCTTGGATTGGCAGGCGGTCGCTCGGAGATTAGAGGGTGGCGGGTGAGCCGCCAATGGCCGATACGCTCGACGAGGATGAGATTGCCGTTCTCGACGACCGGCTGCAGGACGCTAGGGTCGCGCTAAACGACGCCTATCGCCGGCGCGATGCCCTCGCCGAGGAAGCCTCGGTTGCCGAGCGTGACCCTGAGGCGATCGTCGAGCCGGAGCTTCTGATGGCCCTCGCCTGTGCCGAGCGGGCTGTGCTTGCGGCCGAAGCCGACCTGAAGGATGCCGAGCACGCGTTGGCCAAAGCCAATAGGCGGGCGGTCGCAGGAGGGCCGTGCCGTGATCCCGCGGTTTCAGCAGGCCGTGGCATCGCGCAAGCGGCGAGTGTTTGCTTCAACCCGATCCCGGTAGTCCACCACAACCATGTGCGGGGACCCTCCCGCTAACAATATTCGCCCGGCCTCTTGGAGAGCTTCATCCTTCCGTCACCATAAGGCTCGATTTCGCCGGCGTTCTTCGACCGACTGCTACCTGGGCCAAGCGCAGGCCGACTACGCCCTGCGCTTCCAAAGCGAGCATCGTGGT
>CAVZVJ010000004.1:0-254225 GCA_963778755.1 uncultured Acidobacteriota bacterium
CACCACTGGCAGCGATCGGCCTGTTGAGAGGCGCCAGATTCAGGTCATTGGCGCGGATCATGACGATGTCCGCTTCCTTCCCTGGGGAGATTGTCCCAACCCGGTCGCCGAGCCCGCACGACCGGGCTCCATCGATGGTCGCCATCCGCAGGACGTCCTCGGAACTGATCGTCAACCGCTCCACCATCTCCACCCGTCGGATCGACTCCTCGTTTACCAAGGCCCTCTCGGTGGCAAGGGCGCACCGCATGACCGAGAACATGTCACCTCCCACGGTGACCGGCACATCTACCGAAAGGCTGGAAACGATCCCATGCGCCAGTGCTCGCCCCGTCACCGGGAAGCCGAGCCCCATGTGCATCTCGACCTCAGGCGAGATAGAAATCGATGCTCCGCTGTCGGCCATCAGCCGAAGGTCCTCGTCGGAGAACTGGTTGCCGTGCACCAACGTGGTGTCCTCACCCAGCATGCCCTGCTCGTGCAGACGTAGGACAGGTTGGTGGCGCAGGGACCAGGCGCCCTCACCAGCGTGGGCGGTGATTCTGATCCCGAGCTCACGGGCAAGTCGCCAATCGCCGGCGCTGGTCTCCGCCGTCGTGTGCTGTGGGCCTCGAGCCGCCATCATGAGCCCAACGAGACCATGGTTGTCCGACAGCTCCTCGTTGCGAACTCTCCGGATGTCGCTCGAATGCGGAATCGTGCTGTCGATGTACCACTCAGCGATCTTGTCGTCGTTGGGTGTCCCGTAGGCGAACATTGCGCGCCCTCCATACTCCTTGAGGGCGGCTACTGAACCGTCGGCGTGTCCCGGAGAGTTCATGATGTGAGCCCAGTCGACAAGGGTTGTAACTCCGGAGTTGAGAGCCTCGGTGGCTCCGAGAAGCGTTGCGGCGTACACGTCTTCCGGTGTGAATCGTGGACCGATTCGGCTCCGAATCCCCGCTAGGTACTCGGGGAGGGACCAATCGGAGGACATTCCCTTGATGGCGGATTGCCAGGTGTGCCGATGAGGGTGGTCGAGGCCAGGTACGAGGAGCATGCTAGTGGTGGTCGACTATCTGGCTCTCTTGACTCATCTAAGTTCAGACCAACCTTCGCGATCTTGCTTCCTTCGATTAAGACGTCACCTTGTGCGATCTCTCCAATCGAGGAATCGAGAGAGATAATGTGACCGCCTTTGAGTATTAATCGCTGCAATTGCTTGTCCTTATTTACGCTGCACCGGGACTCTAATCGCCTCCGACCAGCTGCATCTTTGCCACGTCGTTGAGTGTAGCTACGCGAAGAGGTTGTGTTTGGCGCACGCTTGAAATCTGGTCGCGCTACAGCTCGCCTTGCCAGGACTGGAGGCTCGGCGTCTGCCCCAGCATGTCCCGTTTCTAAACGTGTCTGAGATGAAGCGGCAACTGACGACTCGATCAGGTTTCAAGGTCGTGTACGACGGTCGCAGACACGACTGGGATCAGTCCCGCCCTCTGAACGCGGCGATCATCTCTCGTTCGACGTCGATACCTGATGCTGCCTGAACCAATAGGTCGGCGATGTGGCGATCATCGGGACGGAGGATCTCGGAGCCTTCTAGACCGTTCATGTCCAGAACCCATCGAGCGAGTAGGACGGCGGTTCTCTTGTTGCCCTCGGCGAACCCCTGAGCGCGGGTCACTCGGTAAGCAATAATTGCAGCAGCTTCAACGGGATCCTTGAGGCCATCAATGGAGGCGAGTGATCTACCGACACGTTCCAGATCGTCGGGCTCCTCGAACCACTCGTCATCCTCACGAACTCGTCGATTGAACTCGATCGCAATCCTGAGAGGCGGCGTCTTCAATGCTCGCGCAGGTAGGCGAGAAGTTCTCGATACTCAGTCATGCGCTCGTTGAGCCACTGCAGCTCTTCGGGCTCAAGGCCCGTATCCGTGACCAGATCCCGTGCGTCGGACATGTCTTCATGATATCCGGCGTATGGGACGGAAACGCGAAGGACCAACCCAAACTCACTGACCTCTCAGTTGTGCCGCCAACGCTCCCAGACCCACCTCGTCCCGTTTCTAAACTCGTTTGACATCACTCTGCGTGGTCGTCGCCTAGATGCGTTTGGAGCATGCGTCGACAATGGCGCCGGCCATTTGGATGGCCTCTTTCACTTCGGCTGCACCGAAGGTTCGTGAGCCGTATTCGGACCGATTCCTGTTACGGCGAAGCCGGTCGAGCTCTGCCAGCGCAGGTTCGTGAGCATCCTCGGCGAGGGTCTTGGCGAAAAGTGCGAGCGCTTGATGGGATCCGGGGCGACTCGTAACTCGATGTCCCGTCATCAGCAGGACTGCGGCGACCGACTTGCGAGCGGCGTCATAGGCGAGGACGTAAGCGCCAGTCGGATCGATGGACTCAACTGCTTTGGCCGCCTGGAGATGACGTCGCGCGTCTTCGATCCATTGCGGACCTATGTGCTCGTCGACCTCAACAGGTTCGATGAGCCTCTTGGCGATCAGGTCGTCGAGACCGCTCACAGCAACACAACCCTTGGTCGACTCCTCACCGTTCTCTCAAATCCGCCGTCCGCACTCTCCCATTCGGCCTTGGAACGAACCGAAACATTGATCGGCCGACCCACCTGGCTTTCAACGTCTGACACCGCTTGGTAGACCCGGCCGATTTCGGGTGCACCGATCACCATCAGGTCGATGTCTTGAGGCGCCGCAAGACCGGGCGTGGCCCAGGACCCAAATATGAACGCCTCGTCAATCCCGTCGATGTCCGCCAGCGCGTCCCGCAGTAACTGTTCGGGCCCTAACGCCTTTGTGAGAAGGGCCTTGAGGTCCGGGTAGAGAGGAGAATCTTGGTTGGCTTCGATCATCCGCGATCTGCCGGACGATCTTGAAGTCACCAGTCCGACTGCCTCAAGCCTTTCCACTTCCTTGTGAGCGCCGGCCCTCGAGGTGGCAGCACGCCTTGCCAGTTCGCTGACCGATATCGGACCGTGGGCGAAGACGAACAACTCGGCGAGTAGACGCTCCTGCTCGGGAGACCGAAAGAACGGAAGGCGGGAACTTGTGTTCACAAGGCATGAACATATGTTCACTCTGCGTGAAAGTCAAGGACGCCTTCGTTTGACACCAACCGCAACGCCGACTCGTCATCAGCTCGACTTGGCCCAGCTCGCCGTCCCGTTTCTAAAGGGCCCGGGACCTCCGCACGTTCCGATTCTCAGGGAATCGCGTCTACTCAGGTCGCCGACGACTCTCCTGGCCTCTTGTAGCTCACACCCTTCGCCTTCGCGAGTGCCTCGATCGTCTCTTCCACGGTCATCAGCACTGTTGTTTCGACCGAGGCGAGGGCGCCGCCGGCCGATATGGCAAGGGCGGCGCCGGCCATTGAGACGTTGTCGGGCGCCTCGAAAATGGCGTAACCGTCGTACTCCCCAAACCCATACCAGAAGCCGTGTAGGGCGCCTCCCACTTGTTCGATGTATGAGCGCGCCGTATCGCGGCGATCCTCAGGATTCTGTATCAGCTTCGACCACGTCTCAGACGTGTAGCTGAAACGCATGAGATAGACCGCCATTGGTGCCTCCACTGATTCGACAATTTGGAGATCCTAACGCCACTCGGGTGAGCGGCCCCCGGCGGCTCGACAGGCCGGATGGCCGGATGGCCCTTTACCAAAACGTCCCGTTTCTCAATCCCCAGGAGCTTCGCAGGACGTCCCGCTTCTCAGAAGCCGCCTTCCCCGATGATGCGAGTGGGTCGCCGGTGGGTAGGCTCAGCGTCCGAGGAACACCCGGCTTGGAGGTTCGAGAGTCGAATGCCCGACGAGGTGGAAATTGGGCCGGCATCCGAGCTGACTCCGGGAACAGTGACCGGAGCCGGCCGGTATGCGGTCGGCAACGCCGACGGAGAGTTGTTCGCGGTCACCCGGCGCTGCCGCCATCTCTACGCCGATCTGGCCAACGGCAGCATCGACGAGGACGGTTGTTTGGTCTGCCCGTGGCATGGCTCCAAGTACAACGTCGAGACGGGTCGGATGGTGCGAGGGCCTCAGGGGGTATTTGGCAAGATCCCGGGTCTGGGCACCGCCTACAAGGCCCTGACGTGGTCTTGCCGCTGGGGCGGGGCAGGGTTGTCGAACGGGATGGCACTCTCTACGTCGAGTAGACGGGCAGGGTTCCACCACCGTTGGTGAGGTTGACCAGTTCGTCGGTCGGTTCTGCAGGGCGACGCGACAGGCCGTCGAGTTGGCACGTAGGGTCGTGGGATGGCGGATACCGCCGTCCCAGGCTCGAGTGTGGTTCGCACCGCAGAGATCATCGCTGCGATGTCGATGGCGACCGACCTGGCCATGGGGTTTCCCCTCGAGCACGGTTTACGAAGCTGTGTGATCGCCGCCCGCCTCTGTGACCGTCTCGACGTCGACCCGGAGACCGCGGCACAGGCCTACTTCCTCAGCCTCCTCTTCTACGTCGGCTGCAATGCCCCGGCCGACGTGGGCTGGGACGTGTTCGGCGACGACGACTCGCTCCGAACGTTTGCCACGCCTTTCCGGTTCGGCACCCGTGCAGAGATGGCCAGGGGAATGATGCGGGCGGTGGCACCGCCAACCGCACCGGCTCATGTCCGTGCCTGGCGTCTCACTCGCCACTTGCCAGAGCTGGCGATCGGGTTCGCCGGAGTGGTCGATGCCACCTGCGAGGTAGCCCGCATGCTGACCGACGAGCTGGGACTCGGCCCCCCTGTCTCCAACCTGGTTGCCTTTGAGTCGGCACGTTGGGATGGCAAGGGATTTCCTGGGGGTGTCGCTGGAGAAGAGATCCCATATGCGGTGCGAATCGCCCACGTGGCCCGGGACGCCGCGTTTCAGATGATGCTCGGCGACTCGGAGTTTGTTGCCGATGTGATCGGTCAGCGAGCAGCCGGGGCGTTCGACCCGACAGTGGCCAAGACTTTCACACAGGACGCCGCCGAGATCCTCGACTTCGAATCAGAGCTCCCGCTCTGGGACCTGACGCTTGGCTGCGAACCCAATCCCTGGTTGATGCTCGAAGGTGAGGCGATCGACCGAGCGCTGGCGGCGATGGGTCACTTCACCGACATGGCCATCCGCGAGTTCGTGGGGCACTCCTCTGGAGTGGCGACAACATGCCTGGCTGCGGCCCAGGTCCTCTCGTTCGACTCAGCGGACACCCTGACCGTGCATCGGGCGGCTCTGGTGCACGACCTGGGACGGGCCGCCGTTCCGGTCCGCATTTGGAGCAAGAGAGGGTCGTTGACCTTGGACGATTGGGAGCGAATAAGGCTGCACGCGTACCACACCGAACGGATACTGACCCAGTCGCCTTTCCTCTCCGAACTGGTCCCTGCTGCCGGTTTTCACCATGAGCGTTTCGACGGGACCGGTTATCACCGTGGTGTTGGGGCGTCCTCCCTGCAGCGACCGGCCCGCCTTATTGCCGCCGCCGACGTCTATCACGCGATGATCGAGCCACGACCTCACCGTCCCGCCCTTTCCCGAGAAGCGGCCGCCGACCTGCTTGGTGAAGAGGCCCGGAATGGCCGCCTCGACCCGGAGGCGGTCGCCGCCGTGATGGAAGGCGCAGGGCATCGCATTTCGTCGGTGCCGTGGCCCGCGGGACTGACCGAACGCGAGATCCAGGTTGTGAGGCTCCTGGCCCGTGGTCTGCAGACCAAGCAGATCGCCCGCGCCCTCGAGATCTCCTACAAGACCGTGGACTTTCACATTCAAGGCGCCTATCGCAAGATGGGCGTATCGACTCGGGCCGGGGCCACCCTGTTCGCCATGCAGCATGGCCTCGCCACCTAGGAGAACTCCCGATAGGCGACGGTCGCCGATTCTCATACCTTGGTCACGAGACCGAGATGAGCGAACACATCGAAACGATCGTGATCGGTGGCGGGCAGGCGGGTCTGGCGGTTGGCTATCACCTTCACCGCAATGACCTGCCCTTTCTGATCCTGGATGAGCACCCCCGAATAGGAGACGTCTGGCGGAACAGGTGGGACTCCCTCCGGCTGTTCACCCCCGCTTCCTACAGCGGACTGCCCGGCATGCCATTTCCCGGCCCAAAATCTGCCTACCCCACCAAGGATGAGACCGGAGATTATCTGGAGGCCTACGCCAGGCGGTTCGAGCTCCCGGTTCGAACCGGGGTCGAGGTGAGCGGGCTGTCCTCCGGCGAGGGTGGTTTTGTAGTGACCGAACGCGATGACCACCTCCATGCGGACAACGTCGTGGTGGCCACCGGTGCGTATCAGAACCCACGAATCCCGTCCTTCTCGACCCAGCTCGACGACAGCATCATCCAGCTTCACTCAACCGAGTACCGCAATCGCGGCCAGCTTCGAGAAGGTGGCGTCCTCGTCGTCGGCGCGGGCAACTCCGGTGCCGAGATTGCCATGGACATTGCCGTTCATCACCGAGTGTGGCTCTCCGGCCCGGACACCGGACAAGAACCCACCCGTGCCGGAACCATCCCCGACCGGCTGTTGACACCGATCATGTGGTTAGGAGCTACCCGGCTGACGGTGAACACCTCACCGGGACGTAAGCTCCGTGACCGCTTCCTCGATCCGCCCCGTGGCATCCCCCTCGGAAGGGTGCGACGAAAGGACATCGTTGCTGCCGGGATCGAACGGGTGCCCCGGACCACAGGAGTGAGAGGCGGGCAACCCGTGCTCGAGGATGGAAGGGTGCTCGACGTGTCGAATGTCATCTGGGCTTCCGGATTCACGCCCAATTACGACTGGATCGACCTCCCGATGCCCGTTCAAAACGGATTCCCGGTCCACAACCGGGGCATCGTCGCGTCACCTCCCGGTCTCTACTTCATCGGGCTCCCTTTTCTCTACTCGCTGAGCTCGGCGCTCTTGGGCGGAGTGGGACGGGACGCCGAGTACATCGTCGATCACATCGTCTCCACCAGACAAGGGGTGAGAAAGGAACTGCGGGGCGAGAATGCGCAGTGATGAGAGCCCGACGCCGTCGTCCCGTCGAGGGGCGAAAGTCAATGAGCGCAAACGCAGGGCCTACGCCAAAGAAGCTCCGAGCTATGACGAGGAGATGGATTTCTTCGAGAGGCGGGTCATCGGGACCGAGCACCGGAGCTGGGCATGTTCACGGGCGACGGGAGCCACGCTGGAGGTGGCCATCGGTACCGGGCTCAATCTTCCCCATTATCCGACTGGCCTCGAACTGACCGGACTCGACCTGAGTCCCGAAATGCTGGCCCTGGCTCGCACCCGGGCTCAACAGACCGGTCGTGCGGTGGAGTTGCTCGAGGCAGACGCACAGGACCTGCCTTTTCCCGACGAGAGCTTCGACACCGTGGTGTGCACCTACGCCTTGTGCAGCGTTCTCGACGATGCCCAAGTTGTCAGCGAGATGGGACGTGTCCTCAAGCCCGGCGGCCGTCTCATCCTGGTGGATCATGTGCGCAGCACGTTCCCGCCGTTCTTTTGGCTGCAGTGGTTGTACGAATTCATCCCGAGCCGGACCAAGGGCGAATACATGACACGACGACCAGCTCAACATGTCCTAGCGACGGATTTCGAGATAAGCAGCCACGGTCGGCTTCGAGCTGGAATTGTCGAGCGATTGGTGGCGGTCAAGACGCATTGACCGCCGTTTCCTGCGTGATCAGTCTGCTTTCTCCTCGACGAGCAGGACGGATGGCCGGAGTAGAAGCGCGGAAACGACCCCGTACCAGAGACCTAGAAGCGGTCCCAGGTCGACCGCGCTCTCGCTGGGGGGCTCGGGAAACGTGGCGAAGTTAAGAGAGCGAGGGCTATGACTATTCCGGGGCCGCCCACAACGGGACCGAAGCCCCGACGCCGCAGGATGACGAAAACCGAAGAGGAAAGTCTCCAGACAGATGAAGGCGTCCCACGAAAGATCCAGCGCGAAGTGAATTCTAAAGGGGGGGGAACTCGCCAACACACGTCCCGATTCTCAGGCCACCCGAGGCGAGGTCTTGAGTCGATCGGCGTGACAGGCCCCAGGGCAATCGCCGCGCTCCCAGGGTCAACTGTCCTGTATGAATGCCGTGATGTGTGCCTGGACCATGTCGGGGGATTCGAGGTAGGCGAAGTGTCCGCATCCCGGGACCACCGTCAGTCGTCCTAAGGGCATTGAGTTGGCGATGTGGGCCGCCGCTTCGACGGGAATGAGGTCGTCCTGTCCGTTGAGGACGAGTGCAGGAATGTGGAGTCTGCTCAGAGCTGGCAGCAGGTCATAGTCCGGGGAGAGCCAGGTCTGCTCGTAGAGGCGGTCCTCGATGGCTCTCGCCTTGCGGACGCTCTCGTTGGTGAAGTGGGTCCGCAGACGCCCGACGACTCGCTCCAATTGTTCGGCTTGCGGCAGCGTCGCCCTGAAATGAATGCGGTAGTAATCCGTCTCGGCCTCCAGATCGCCGTCCTGATATCGGTCGGTGGACCTAATCGACTCCATCAGCTCGATCTCGCCTACCGTTCGGAGGCCACGAATGTGCTCGCGAGTCATCAGCAGGTCCTGGTGGGAGGCGGGTGCGCTGCTCATGAGGATCAGATGGGAAACATGGTCCGGAGAGCGGGTTGCATACTCCATTGCAAGAACCCCGCCCCAGGAGTGGCCGAGGAGAACGAAGGAATCAAGCCCGAACCAGCGGCGCAGCGAATCGAGGTCATCCACGTCTGACCGAATGTCGACGTCCTCTGGCTGCACCCCTTCGGCGGACCGGCCACGTCCCCTTTGGTCGTAATAGATAACGCGGAACGAGTCGGACAGCCGATCCATCTCAGGAAGCAGGTACCAGTGGTCGAAGTCTGGTCCGCCATGAAGGACGACGACGGGCGTTCCGTCGCCGATCTCCCGGTAATACAACAGAGCGTTCCCGACCGGGGCCTGACCTTCGAGCACACCCCGCTGATCAGGCAACTCAGTGGTCACGGCGAGGGCTAGTGGGTGACCGCAAGGACAGCCGAGCGTAGCTGTCGAGCGGGATTCGTTCCGTTTCTAAATCGCGCGTTCGCGGGCTGCGAATGGATTAGTGGAGGTTCACTCGGCTGGCGTGCCGTCTTTCTCGTCGGATCGAAGTTTGCCCTGTCGTATGCGACCCGCTTCTGCGTCTGACAGTCCTCGTTCCAAGGCAGCCACGGCGGCGGGATCGCGATAGTGGGCTATCTCGGCATGCGTCATAGCCACGGCCTCATGCAACACGAGCCCGCCATCGGGCAGGCTGTCAACCACGAGTTGTGTCGCCTTAACCCCGAACCGGGCGAGCGATACTCGTCCACCGCGCATCGACATCGACTATCACACGTTGCTTGTTCATGATTGATCGCCTCGTTCGTTGGGGATTCTAACAGGCGCTGCCCCCATTGCCCAAGATAGGCTATTGCCCAGAATGGGTAGGGCCACTTGGTAGGCTCTCATTGTGGCCTTTGTCTTCACCGAGACGTTCTACGCGGTCTATGAGGCCTTGGATGACGACCAGGTGGTGGTGGTCGATGACTTCATCACGCGGTTGCTTGTCGACCATTCCTCCGGTTGGGCACGGCAGGGGAGGATCGAGGGCAGCAAGGGGGGGTCATGGATCATCACAATGACTGCACACGACTACGAAGGTGCGCTCTATTGGGACTACCGGAGTGATGATGAGGTCATCCTTGTCGCTCTGGTAGTCCGCGATCGGTGACCACGACAGAATGCCTCCGTATATCGAACACGTCCCCTTTCCAAAGTCTGAGAGCAACGGGGAAGGTGTCCTCAGCCGGCGGTAGAACTTCGCGTTGTGCTGACGGCCCCCCTCGGTTGAGATAGGTTGGGGCAGGGTCCGACGGTCGGTAGGCACTCCCGATGCGGAGGGCGAAGCGACAATCAACGCCAGGCGAACTCAGCGGTCGTCATCAGTGGTTAGAAAACGAGGTGGTGCGATGAAGCTCGGACTGCAGGTCTATTCATTTACGTGGCCCGGAGGTCCCGAGGCGATCGGACCCACCCTGGCCCGGGTCGTCCGCTCCGCCGATGAAGCAGGGTTCGATTCGATCTGGGTGATGGACCATTTCTGGCAGATCGGCACGCCCGGCTCTGAGACGGAACCGATGCTCGAGGGTTGGACCGCGCTCGGGTTCATGGCGGCTCACTCGCAGCGGGCACGTCTTGGGTTGATGGTTGGCGGTGTCCATTACCGGAATCCGGGCCTATGGGTGAAGGCTGTCACCACCCTCGATGTTCTTTCCGGAGGCCGGGCCTGGCTTGGTCTCGGCGCAGGTTGGAACCGGGCCGAGTCCTTGGGTCTCGGCTTCCCCTTCCCCGACACCAAGACCAGGTTCGAGCTGCTGGAAGACACCTTGCAGGTCGCCAATGAAATGTTCGAGGGTGAGCGGGGGAGCGAGGCCCGCTTCGATGGCCGCCACGTCAGCGCCGAACGGCTCCTCAACGTGCCCCAGTCGATTTCCCGGCCTCGAGTGCCGATCATGATCGGCGGCGGCGGGGAGAAGAAGACGCTACGCCTGGTCGCAATGTATGCCGACGCTTCGAACATGTTTGGGCAGCCGGACCAGCTGCGCCGCAAATATGAGATCCTCGCCGAGCATTGCGAAGCAGTGGGTCGTCCCTTCGAAGAGATAGAGCGCACCACGCTGCAATCGGTGAGCCTGTTCGCTCCCAACGCTTGGCGGTCCACAGCCGAGTCGCCGGGTCAACTTGTCGACCGGTTCGGCCGTCTCGCCGACGCCGGAGTTCAGCAGGTGATCGTGAACACGGCTGAGGTGCACGATCCCCGTGCTATAGACCTGCTCGCCACCGAGGTCATGCCCCAGCTACACGCGAGATCGAGATCGGGCGCTAGGGACGCATGCCTTGATCACCCCTGTCTACACGCAAGCGGCGGCGCAAACGCAGTTCACTCGTCCCATTTCTAAACGCGATTGAGTCGGCAGCGGCGAAGGTCATGCATCGGTGGCGATCAACTGTGCGCGGCGACTAGCCGCTGCCAAGCCACGATCGGTCGTGATGATCGCGGTGTTGAGTTGGCTGGCTAACTCAACGTATAGACGCGTCGACCAGTCGAAGATTCTCACGCCTGCGCCATGCGCCTCTGAGTAGCGGCGCAAGGAGATGGCGGTCGATAGGGGAAGAGGCGACAAGTTCAACTCGCTCCGTTACTTGTCGTGCGGTCAGTTCACCGGCACGGTGCAATCTCCCCAGAGCAGAGAGAACCTCGGCGTCGAAATGGCCAGGTACATGAAGTTCCGAGCCCTGAATCCGCGCGGAGATGGTGCCTGCGAGGCTTGAGCCGACCAGGAGATCGACCATTGCCGAGGCGTCGAGGACCAGCGCTTCAGCCATTCCCCTCTAGGTCGTTTTTGGCCTCGGAGAGTGCGGACATGACGGCATCATGCCCGGTCCCTGTCGGGGGCAATGCCCCCAACCGGCTTAGCCAATCTCCGGTCTCGCTGGCGGACAAGGCTGACCGCACGGCGTCCTGGGTAAGTCTCGAGACATTGAGACCGGCGTCTTTGGCCTGATCTGCTAGATCATCGGGAAGATAGACGTTGACCCTTGCCATGCGCATACTATACACACATCGAATGAATTCGGATTGGCCGTCTTGCATACCCGGTCCCAATGCTCCCAGGCGAAGGCCAGCCCCTCAGCCGAGACTTCCTGGCCGACATCGATGCCGAAACTCGAACATAAGGCGACACGTAGACGTGGTTCGGCGATCCTGAAGAATTCTGCGAAGTCATCAGCGATCACTCGATCCGGAAGCACGTTTCCTCCGTCTGGATAAGTCGTGCCATGGCTGCCGGCGTAAGACAAGAAAATACCGAGGTGTCTTCACCGGTCGAGGAGGAGCCCAATGTGGGACCAATCCATGTGCATTCTTAGGGCTACGTGCGCTCAGTTAGGTGACGTTCCGACGCCCCACCCCGGCCGGAGGCCGCCTCTACAACTGGCTGATGTCGATGCCCGTGACCGGCTCGCCGGCGGGTTCGTAAACGAGCGCGATCATCCCCTTCGGGAACGCCTGCGGCGGCTCCGCGAGCCGGAACGCCGCGGGGACCCCCGCGCCGTCGGCGAAGAGGCGCTTGCCCGACCGCAGGGTCAGCGGATGGAGGAAGAGGTTCAGCCGGTCGACGACGTCAGCTTCGAGCAGCGATCGGGTCAGGTCGCCACTGCCGATCACGTGGATCTCGTCGAATCGGTCCTTGAGTGCCCGCACCTCTGCGACATCCGACAGCGCCGTGGTGCCCTCCCACGCCGGGTCGCTCAGAGAGCGCGATACGACGAACTTCGGCAACACGTTGAACGTCGCCGCGATCGGGTCATCGTCGCCCCGGTTCGGCCAGTAGCCGGCGAAGATGTCGTACGTCTTGCGACCCAGGAGCAGGGCGTCCATGCGCTCGATGCCGGCACCGATCGCCTCGCCCGCCTCGTCGTCGAAGTACGGCGCCTGCCAGCCACCGAATTCGAAGCCGCCCTCGGGGTCCTCGTCGGGGCCGCCGGGTGCCTGGTAGACGCCGTCGAGGGTGATGAACAGGTCGACGGAGATGGTTCCCATGGTGTGCTCCTTCAAATGAACGGCGACCCGATGCCGCCTTACCCGTACAACGATCGAGATGGCCCGGAATCGACAGGCGGATTCATCGCCGAAATCGCCAAGTAGTCGGTTCGGCCTACCCGCATCGTCTCGATTGCAGACGCGACGTACCCGTGGCTCACAAGCAACTCTTTCAACCGTCCGGCGCCCACGAGATCTAGGCCGTGACCAGAACTCTTCTTGAGTTTCTTTTCCACTATCAGCAGCCGACCTCCCGGAGCAAGCACCCGCTTGACCTCCACCAAGCCGGCGTCCGTGTCTGCCCAGTGATGAAACGTTGACACCGCCAGCACCGCAGTGAATCGGGCATCGCCGAAGGGGACTGCTTCTGCAGATCCCAGTTTCACCTCAGCCTGAGGCACCCGTCTCGCCGCTCGCTCCACCATCGCCGGGCTCGGATCTATGCCTGCCGTCTCCGCACCGGTGGCCGCAGCATGCTCGAGGGCAGCACCCAAACCGCATCCCAAGTCAACAAAACGATCGGTGGATTCCAGCGTCATGAGATCGACGGCAGCGAGATTGCTTTTCGGATCCCGGTTGAACACCGAGAAAAGCCAGACCTTGAGCGGAGACCACCGCTCGACATCGTCGATTCCAGAGGTCATGGCAGCGAGGTTAGGACCGGTCAGGTCAGCAGTTTCTCGTACTGAATCAAAGTGATGTCCGGGAAGATCGTCTCACCCACCCTTACATACCCCAGCCTCTCGTAGAAGTGCTGATTGCGAGCCGCAAAGGTCGGCGTGTCCAAAGTCCACACGGTGGCAGGAAAGGTCCGCTCAATGAACGCCATCGCCTCGGTACCGATACCTTTGTTGTGGTGGGCCGGATCGATGGTGAGGACGTCGAGATGGAAGTGCCCCGCACCTTGATCGATGACGGTGATCGCTCCGACGATCTCGCCATCCAGAGAGACCTTGTGGACCTCGTTCCGGGCGATTTTGGCAAGCGTCGCCTCGACCGAGTCATATCCGTCAGGGCCGCCGACCTCTACTCCTGGATAGAGGCGAGCGTCATCGTGAAAAGCGGCGATCTGCACCCTCACCAGGTCCTCGGCATCGGCAGAAGTCGCCTGCTCGAAGTCGATCTTCATTCTTTGCGGAATGTAGACGTAGGTGAGCGGCGGGCATGGGTTTCGCAGGTGCGGGGCATACGATGCTCGATGTGACGATGGCCTCCGGCCCCTCCTCGGGATCTGATGACAGCTACGAGGAGAGGCGGATCCGAGAGCTACGGCGTTGGAAGCGACGCGCCAACGGATTCCTCCTCGGCGCCTTGGTCGTCTTCCTGGCCAGCCACCTCCTCGGCGACGGCACCGGTTTGAACGGCTGGATCAGGGCGGCTTCCGAAGCGGCATTGATCGGCGGGATTGCCGACTGGTTCGCAGTGACTGCCCTGTTTCGCCACCCGCTAGGCATTCCGATCCCGCACACCGCCCTGATCCCAAAAGGCAAGGACGAGATCGGACGGGGTCTCGCCGAGTTCGTGCAACAGAACTTCTTGGACCCGACCAACCTCCGTCAATGGCTCACCAACGCGGGTCTCGCCGAGCGAATGGCTTCATGGCTCGAGTCGCCTGAACATGCGACCCTGGCCGCCCGTCGCGGCATCGAGACCGCGGCAACGATTGCCGAGTCAATCGACGACGACCAGGTGGAGTCGACGATCATCCAGACCAGCCTCGACTGGATGCGAGAGACGGCGGTCACCCCCCTGATCTCGCTGGTCGTTGACGCCTGGCTGAAGGACGGTCGGAACCGGGAGTCGATCGAAGCCGGCCTGAGAGGAGTCGAAGTCGTCCTCGTCGACAACTTGCCCTACTTCAGGGAGAGTTTCGCCCGTTCCGCACCCTGGTGGGTCCCAGCCTGGGCCGGCGGTCTCCTCTTCGAGCGGATCATCGCCTCGTTCCGGATCCTGGTCGACGACATGGCTTCAGACCCCAGGCATCCCGTCCGTTCCGACATCGACAAGATGCTGTCGAAATTCGCCGACGACTTGCGCAACTCCGCCGACCTGGCCGAACGCATCGAGGAATCGAAGCTGCGCATCCTCAACACACCGGAATTTGCGGCGGCGATCCAATCGCAGTGGCAGATCCTCCGTGGAGGCCTTGACCGCGCTGCCCGAGAACCCGGTTCGGAGCTCGAGGAGCGACTGGCGGAGCTGATCCAGTGGTGGGCGCGCCGGGCTCTCGATGACGCCTCGCTGCTCAGGAAGATCGACGACTGGATCGCCAAGTCCGCCGAGCGTCTTGCTCACCAATGGGACGACGAGGTGACCGGGCTGATCGAGACCACGGTGGCCGGATGGGATCCGACCGAGATATCCCATCGTCTCGAGCTACAGATGGGTCGGGATCTCCAGTTCGTTCGAATCAACGGCACGGTGGTCGGAGCCTTGGTCGGCCTTGCCATTCATGCGCTGCTTCTCGTGGTCGACTGAGAGTCGAACTCAGTCGTTCGCTCCCAGCCTGGCTCGACGGTTCAGAAGAAGCCTCGATGGCTAGTCGCCCTTGAGTTTCAGGCTGAGTTGCTTGGGGTCCCCTGCCGGGTCTCAACCCGCTTCGAGATGTCCGTCCTGCATGTCCTCGAATGTCGTGTAGGCGGAATCTTTCAGGAAGACCACGCTGGCCTCGGCCTGCAGTTCCCGGGGAACCGGCAGCAACGACGTTGGTGGTCCGATCGAGGTCAACCAGAGTGATCGCTGCGGCCAGGGTGAGTAGCTCCTCCAGTCCCATGTCGGTGGAGTACATGTCCCAGCTTTGCTCCATGAGACCGGGGATCGCAGATGGTCCTAACGCCTGCACCATGCCGACTGCAGCCATCAGGGCAAGACCGCCGTTGAGCTGACGACCAAGGTCGCCATCGGGCAGGGCTTTGCGCACCCGGCTGAAAGCGAGAGCATCCGATGCACCCAACAGCTGCAATCCCGCGGCGATCGAAGCCTTGGCGTGGCGGTCTTGCAGGGCCCTAGGGACATCGATCTCGAGGCCACCCAGGACTCCGATCATGTCCTGAAAGCCGGCGAACCCGGTAAGCAGATAACCATCGAACTCGGCGCCGGTCAGGTCGGTGAAGGTCCGCATCATCCCCTCCGGGCCGCCGACGTTGAGGGAGGCGTTCACCTTGCGCCTCCCTCCGCCGTCGATAGGCACCCATGAATCTCGCGGGAGGCCGACGACTGCGCTGGCCCCATCCTCAGCCAGGACCACGAAATGGATCGAATCTGCCCGTGTCGCCTCGCGGTCCTCGTTGGGCCGGGCGTCGGATCCGACGACGGCAATCGTCTTCGGGAATTCACCAAGGACTGGTTCCACATGATGCGAAGGCCACCAACCACCGACGACACGCCAGGTCGGGTCGGCCACGGCCAAGGTGATGTCGTCGCCGGCCGCCACGACCGCAACCCGTCCCGCATCGCCGACCACCCCAACTGTGGCGACCGCAGAGGGTGGTGTGGTCGATGTGGTGGCCGCGGTGAATCCGTCGATGACGGAGGGCGGGGCCGCCACATCGACTCCGGCTTGGGGAAGGTCGTACAGCGCTCGGATCAGTGCGGCGAGCTGAGGATCGGCACCTCCGTCACCGGTTACCTCGAGCACCGTGGTCGTCGTCATCGCGATCGTCGTGGTGGTGGTTGAGCTGGTGGTCGCCTTGCTGCTGGTGGTGGTCGTGTCTTGCGCTGCAGGGCTACACGCCGAGACGATCAGAACCAGAGTGAAAGCGAGGGCGGTTCGTCGCACTGTTTCAGCCTCCTCAAAACCAATGCCGCCCTCAGGCGGCGAGGTCAACGTAGCCAAACTGCGTTGTTACACCACACCACGTCGACCGATGGTCTCCGTGAGAGTGGTCAGCTCCGATCCGGCGAGCAGCCAGTATCAGCACGCGCCGGCCCTAGTTTCGGTTGCCGTGGCGTTCGGTGGGCCGGGTGTGGAGGGGGGCCTCGGGCCGGTAGGTACCGGCTTCGATGGCGGCGTCGATGTCAGCAATTGCGGCAAGGGAGGTCGAGGCCAGCTCTCGGATGAGGGCGTCTTGGGTGCGGGCCCAGATGTCGTGAACCGGGCAGGTCTCTTCCCAGTCGCAGGGACCGTCGCGCAGCACGCAATGGTCGAAGGTGGCGGGTCCTTCGGCGGCTTCCACGATGTCGAGCAGGCTGATTTCGCTTGGGTCACGGGCCAGGCGATAGCCCCCTTTGGGTCCGTGATTGGCTTCGAGGAGACCCTCGGCGACCAGTCCGGCCAGAATCAAGGTCAAGGTCTTGTAGGGGATATGCATCTCGGTGGAGATCTGCCGGGCCTGGCGCAGACCGGTGCCGTAATGGCGTCCAACCGAGATCATGGCCCTGACGGCGTAGTCGCCTTTTCGTTTCAGGCTGAGCTGCATTCGATGTTCCAGAACTCTACTTGAACCACCGCGAGAGCTCCAGAGTTCTGAGGATGTATTAGAACTCTAGAAAATGGGTAGAGTATGTAACACAAGCAGCTAGATGAGGAGAAACTCATGATTACAACTGCAATCCGTCATTCAGTTACGGACTACGCAAAGTGGAAGACCGTGTACGACACGTTCCTTCCCACGACAGAAGGCGCGAAATTCGCAAGAGTGAATCGCTCGGTTGAGGATCCCAACATGGTGACCGTTGTCGCCGGTTTCGACACCCTCGAGTTGGCGAAGGCCTTCATCAACAATCCCGACCTCAAGGTGAAGATGACCGAAGCAGGCGTCGTCGGTTCCCCGAGGATCGAGATGTACGAAGAAGTCGAGTCGATCTAGTTCGTATCCCCGGATCCTGACCAAGGACTCGGGAATGCTGGAACTGACAGACGTCTGATAAAGACATCTGAAAGACAGAGGCCCCCTGGAGGACATTCCGACGGGGGGCCTTCCTTACGTCAGATGTGCCGTTCTGAACGGGCCTCGCGAGTACCAACGGCGCCAGCTGCCCATTGCCCTCGTTCGATTTGGTGATAGTTTGTGGCCTGAGAGGCGCGAACTGGGAGAGATGGGACGAACCCGGTGCGCAGGCTCGGAATCATTGCTATCTCCCTCTCCCTCCTCATCCTGCTTGCGACCCCTTCGCTTGGTGCGATTGTGGCGGCGGATCTCACCCTTTGGACCCCCTCCGACCAACCCGTTTCCGGTTCGATCTTCCCCGACCCCGGGGCTTGGGCCCTAGATGGAAGTGGGACTGTCGTGACCCAGATGGTGAACGGCGGGCCGACCTTCTTCGCCGCACCGGATGACATCGCGGGCTCTCGGTTCACCGCCACTTTCACCACTCCGAGCTTCGACGATGACTTCTTTGGGATTGCCCTTGGCTTCTCGACTGCTCCCGACGATCCGGCCACGGACTATCTGCTCATCGATTGGAGACAGGGCGATCAGCTCATCGACTGGCTCGACGGCACCGGGCCGGTCATCGGTCTTGCTGGTCTCGCGGTGTCCCGCGTAACCGGCGTTCCCACCCTCAATGAGCTGTGGGGCCATATCGACTCGCCGGCCAATCCGGCGGGGGGTGTTACCGAGCTGGCGCGGGGAGCAACCTTCGGTGCCACCGGCTGGGCCGATGCGAGTTCATATGTCTTTGTAGTGGAGTACACCAGGACCAGCCTCGAGGTGTGGGTGAACGGTTCACACGAATTCTCGCTAGCCGGGGCGTTTCCAACCGGACCGGTCGCTCTGTACGACTTTTCCCAGGAGGGTCTTTCCATCTCGGCGATCGGGACCGAACCTCTCAACGAGGCCCCCGAGGTAATCGGGGGCGGGGCCGCCGACGTGGTAGTCGACGAGGGCCAGCTCGGGTCCACCGCGGGAGGGTTCACCGATCCCGACCAAGACGCTCTCACGGTGACTTGCTCCACTCAATGCAGCGGATTCATGGACCACGGGGACGGCACGTGGTCCTGGGCTCAGGCCCTTCCCGAGGGACCGGACACCTTCCTCGTGACAGTCACGGCGAGCGACGGCGTTCTGCAGGCGAATGATGAGTTCCAAGTCACCGTGCACAACGTGGCTCCGGTGATCACGTCGACCTCAGGGGTTCCGTCTCAACACGACCTCGGCGACGAGCTGGCCGTTTCAGCGGACTTCACAGATGCCGGGTTGCTCGACACCCACACCGCGCAGTTCTCCTGGGGGGACGGGGCCACGTCCGCGGCCAGCGTCGCCGAGTCGCCAGGCTCCGGAACTGCCAGCGCCGGGCACCTGTACACCGATCCCGGGTTCTACACGGTGACCGTGACGGTGTGGGATGACGACGGTGGTTTCGATATCGCGACCCTGGGTGAGGTGTTCGTCTTCGACCCGAACACATTCGTCACCGGCGGAGGATGGGTCGCCTCACCGGCCGGGGCGTGGACGGATCAACCTTCGTACACCGGGAGGGCAACCTTCGGGTTCGTGGCCCGCTATGACCGGTCAGGGACCGTGCGCGGCAATGTCGAGTTTCAGTTGCACAAGGGGATCAACTTCCACGCCACCGGATTCGACTATCTGCTGATCAACGATGGGATAGCAGTATTCGAGGGCTGGGGGAAGCTGAACGGCGAGTCCGGCTATCACTTCGAGATCGTGGCCACCGACGAGCGTCTCGCCTCCTCGTCACAGGATCTGTTCTGGATCACCATCACCCGCGGTGGGTCCCTGGTCTATGACGGATCGACCTATCCGACGGGCGGGCTCGCCATAGTGGGCAAGGGGGTCCAGGTCCATAACAAAGGGTGAGCCGGTTACAACCCCCCTCATCCGGGGGGTCGAGAATGTCCTCGGTCGAAGTCGTCCTCGAACAAGGTATTAGGTCAAGGTTCGGCTCGATTTGTGTCGAAAAACCATTGAGCGCACCATCGTTTCAACACGCATCGCGACATGGGTTATAGGCATTTCGGCGACGGCTCGAGCAATGGTTCGCTGGACCTACCGGTTGTGCGTATCCCTCCGCCCGCTTTGGGCGATTGCCTTGTCGTGAGGGAGTCCGATCTACTGCCGCGTCGATCGAGCAGACTGGGTAGCTGCCACAAAGAGAGCGGGGCCAGCCTGGTCGAGTTCGCCCTGGTCGCACCACTTCTATTTCTCCTCCTGTTCGGCATGATCGATTTCGGCTGGCTGTTCGCTCAAAACCTCGATGTCCGCCACGGCGCACGAGAAGGGGCCCGTCTGGCCGCCGTGAACTTCCCGGAGGGCCCTGAGCCCAACTCCGGGGTCCGCTCCAACGCCAATCGGGATGCACTGGTGGCAGAGACCTGTGCTCGTATGCAGACACCAGCTAATGCCAACGTCACCATCGTGAGCAACGGCAGCGTCGGAGACTCCGCAACGGTGACTGTCACGGCTCCAGGTGACACCCTCACCGGATTCGTCAACTTTCTGCTTCCTTCGTCTCTCACTCTGAATTCGACGGTTGAGATCCGGATTGAACAGGCCGCCACTTGGACCAACACAGCCGGTGCGCAGACGTGTCCTTGACGCCAGTCACCCGACACCTCAGGTCTGAGCGGGGGGCAACCGCCCTCTTGGTTGCGATGGCGATGCTGGTGCTCATGGGGTTTGCTGCTCTCGCGGTGGACATCGGTCTTGGCATGAATGAGCGTCGTCAGGATCAATCCGCCTCCGACGTCGGGGCGCTGGCTGCAGTCCAGTTTGCGCGGCCCAACCCCGGGTGTTCGGGTGCGGCATGTTTCACCCAGGCTGTGGCCAAGGGTGCCAACACCGCCATCGATGTGGCCAACTCCACTCTCGACGACCCCTCGCTGGCCGACTGGTCCAATGCCTCTCTCTGCGGCACGCCACCGACAGGCTTCACTGTCACCCCAGTTTCGCCGTGTGTCGCCTTCACCCCTAATTTCGCCCGTGCCTGGGTGAAGATACCCACCATCGCCTCTCCCACCTACTTCGGCAAGCTCTTTGGCAGGGACCAAGTGAACGTCTCCGCCCATGCCATCGCCGACCAGAAATTTGGGAACCCCGGGCCCGTGCTCCCCTTCCTTGTTCCCGGCAACGCAGCCGGCGCCGACTACAACTGTCTCAAAAGCGGCCCCAACCCCGGGTGGGGTGTGTGCCAAGATCTGCCCGCTACTGGCAACTTCGGCTCCATGGATTTCTTCCTCTACGGCAACCCCGACCGCAACACCACGCAGAAATGCACCGGAGACACCAACGGGCGCCTCGTCACCAACATGGCTCGTGGCGTCGACCACGCGCTAGGTAAGCATCCCACCGGTTCGGGGGCCGGGATAGAGGAGGCGGCCAACTGCCCCAACCTTGGCGCCGAGCCCGATATGGCTAAGGGCCAGTCAGGCGTGGGTTCATCCATTGAAGACGGCATGCTTTACGGAGGTACCTCCTACTCACTGGACGGCAGCACCTACGACGGCCGCATCGAGGATGGATCGGGCTTCAAAGTGCGGAACTCCGGCGGCGGCAAGCCGATGGTGAAGGTGGACAACGTACCGCTTTGGAACTTCCTCAAAGGTGGTCTCCCGATGCAATGCAGCGGTGTCGACACTTCTACCGAGATGCTCACCTGTATCAGCTGGGCCAAGGCCAACGACGTCGAGATCTTTGAGGATGACATCGTCGACTCTCAGCGGTTTGGCTTCACGCCCCAGGTGGCCGAGCCCGACTTCCTCACCCCTGGCTCGTCCTACCACATCATTGGGTATCAGCCGGTGTACCTCGATACCACCTATTTCGGCTGCAACGCGACTCGCTGCGACATAGTTCATACCCCGGGTGTGGCCGACAGCGGGGTCTGCCCACCCGCCTCCGAGTTCATCACCTGCGGAACGCCGGGCGGTGCATCCAAGGGCTTGGTCGCTGTGACCGCTTACATCCTTTCGCCCGACATCCTCCCCGATGCGGCCAAGATGCCGTCGCCCGGTGCAGCGGGTCAACGTCAGTACAACCTCTCAGAGTGATCCTTTCGCAAGACTCGAACCCGCGACACGTGGTTTCGGGGGGTCGGGTTCAGCGGAGAGACCGCAGTGCGGTCAGCCGACCGAGAGCTCTTCGATGACCAGGGCGGGCTCGGGGATCAGGTCGAGAAGTTCGGTGTTCAACCGGTAGAAGATGTCGGCAGGCAAGGAGCCCTGCCCGTGTCGACGATTGATCTCCTTGAGCAGGCTAAGCCACCTGCCGCACGCCTGGGCCGGTGTTACCGCGTCCGACTTGAGCGCTTCCCGGGTCTCAACGATGCGCCGTTCCAGATCGGGGAGATACTCCTCGTCGGATCTGGCTTTGACGACAGGTTGCTTCGGCTTCACCACGGCCAGGCGACGGTGCTCCTTGATCCCTAGTTCTGCCGCGAACCGGGACGACTCGCTCACGATGAGAACCACATCCTCGCCATCGACCTTCATGTGAAAGCCGTCGGACATGCTGATCACATCGAGGTCCTCGAGTCGAAGGACCGCCACTGTCCGATCCCCGGAGGTCAGGGTCATCCGCTCGTGTTGGATGTCGATCTCTACCCCAAGAGGGAGTTTGGCCCGACCAGGCAAGTGAAGCCTTGCGGTGAACGTGGACATCGTCCCTCCGTCTCGTGTTGGCCGGTCGGTCCGGGTGATCATGTCACTCCTGTAATCGTCCAGTTGGTGCACCTGGGTTACGGCGATCTCGTGAGATGAGGAGAGGGGGGCAGGCCACTGGCCTGCCCCCCTCTCCTCGGCTCCGTTTGGTCGGAGATCTGTGGCTAGTCGTCGTTTCCCGGAGCGGACCTTCCTGGGTTGTCGGGCTTGCCGGCGTGGTCAGGTTTGCCGGACTCGGGCTTGCCGGCGTGATCGGGCTTGCCGGCGTGGTCGGGTTTGCCGTTCCCCTGAGCGTCGATGTCATCCTCGATGTCGGTCTTCTGCCCGTGCTCACAGTCGGCCTCGACCGAGGCGAAGTCGATCTCGCCGCTCTCGCCGCCCACGATCGGGTCAAAGTCGGGGTCTTCACCCGGTGCGACCTGTTGGTCGCCCTTGCCCAGATCGGATTGGGCCAGGTGACGGATCAAGCACCCTCGGCCAGTCCCCTCATAGAGGCTGTTGAACAGCTTCATGAACATGCCGTGGTTCACCTGGCCAGCCGGCCCAGTTACATCTCCTCCGCTCACACCACATTCACTGTCGGCGCCGCTGTAGGCGAACGGTGCGCCGGCAGGCTCGAGACCTTCTGCCAACTCCTCTTCCGGCCGCTCGGGGAAGATGACAACCCCAGCTTCGTTCTGGAGGTCGTCCACCGGGATCACTCCCTCATCGGTGGGCGCCCCATAGGTGGCGGTGTAGGTCCCATCGAGACTGCAGTCGAAGAGTCCGTCGAGTGCGCTCAGATTCCATCCGAGGAATCGATGCAGGATGTCGTAGCCGAAGCTGAACAGGGTGTCGGCGTCGTGCGCGGTTTCAGTTTCCTCGACTTCGGGGGTTTCATCTTGGGCCCACGCCACCCCCGAGCCGACGAGGAGTCCGAACAGGACGATGGCTGTGGTCCCCGGTTTGACAAGTCTTCGCATTGATTCCCTCCAATAACTTCACCCCCGTAATCGACCGAAACGAGATTTGGGTTACGAGGGCGAGCGCCAGCGGCGTTTGGACATTCGGCTACAGGGAAAGCAATAGGAATCACCGCTCAGGACTAGGCGATCACTGCCGATAACTGATCTGGGAGTCCTGTTGCGGACGATGCCGCTGTCGATATGGATCGAGCTGAACTGAGCGATGGCCCTGGGCGACAATTTCGAGTCTGCGCTGGACGCGGCCAAAGCCGGCGCCGAGTGGGCCTGGGCCTTGCTCTACCGGGATTTGGCCGGTCCGGTGACCGGATACCTCTGGAGCCGTGGCGCGCCAGAGCCCGACGACCTGGCCGCGGAGACCTTCCTCCAGGTGGCTCGCAACATCCACAGGTTCGAAGGAGGAGAGGAAGCCTTTCGATCCTGGGTGTTCGTCATCGCTCATCGTCGTCTCATCGATATCCGGCGGAGGATGGGGCGGCAGCCAGAGTTGAGCACCCTGCCCGACGAATTCCCACACGCCGGCGGGGACGCCGAAGCCGAAGCAGTGGATCGCCTGGTGACTGATGAGTTGAGGCGTGTCTTGGAGACACTCACCGAGGAACAACGTGATGTCTTGTCGTTGCGAATCATCGGAAACCTGACGCTCGAGGAGACCGCCGACGTGGTGGGCAAACGCGTCGGTGCAGTCAAGGCGCTGCAGCGAAGGGGTCTGATTGCCCTCCGCGAGAATCTCGAGCAAAACCGGGTATCCCTGTGAGCCTCTTCTCCGATTACGAAGGTGAGATGGGCTCGTCGACGCTGTCCGATCGCGATGTAGAGCTTCTATTGTCGCAAGCCATTCCTCCCAACGAGGAGGCGGCACAGCTCGTCGTGCTTGTCGATCTGATCCGTGCCGAAGGGGTTCGGGCGCCTTCGGAGGCGGTGGTGGCCCGGGTCGCCAGCGAAGCGGCCGAGATCGCACGATCGACGGCCCCCGAAAAGCCAGCCGCCGCCCAACGACAGCGACGACTTGCAGCATGGCGACCGCGACCACAATTCGCGGTCGCCGCCGCGACTGTTCTCCTGCTCATCAGTGTGTCAGGGGTTGCCGTGGCTGCCAACGGTGCAGCCCCCGGTGATGCTCTCTACGGGATAGACCGCGCCCTAGAAAAGGTCGGGATCGGCGCCGGCCACGCCGAAGAGCGATTGGAGGAGGCTCGATCCTTGCTCTCCGAGGGCGAGGCGACGGAAGCCCTGCGGCACGCTACTGAAGTCCTCGATGAGGATGAGAGCGAGGGAACCGACGTCCAGGACGCCCGGACCGCCCTGGAGGATGCCGCGCTGAATCTGAGGGACGACGATGCGACCAACAATGAGGTCGTCCGGGACAACGTGTCGGACCTCCTTCGGTACATGCAGGAGAATCTCGGGAACCACGTCGGCGCCGACGGGCGGGAATTCGGGCAGGGCGTGGCCGACCTGGCACGGGACATAGCTCCAGGCCAGGGCGGAGGCTCCAACCAGGGTCACGGTAATGGCAACGGCAGTGGCAACGGCAACGGCAACGGCAACGGCAACGGCAATGGCAATGGGGCTCCGGGTGGATCAGGTTCGGCACCCGGTCAGCAAGGCGACTCTTAATTCGTTCCGAACGTCATGTCCGGCTTTGAGAAACTGTCACCGTTGCTCCAGTAAAGATCAAGTGGCGAGGGTGTAACCCCTCGCCACGTCGGTCAACCGTTGGTCTCGTACCAGGCGGCCCAGTCGTCGATGTTGTCCAGGATGAGATTGCCGCAGTTTTCGGTACGAGCGGTGGCGCAGCCCGATTCCGCGTACTCGTCCTTCAGGTCGCCGCTGTCAGCGAAGCGCTGGAAGCTGTCCCGGAGCTCGGTGTCCTCGGGGTAGTTGTCCTCGTACCACACCTGTTCCCCGCCGCGCTCGAGCAACAGTGCATCGATCATGACGCTGAACTCTTTGACCGTCACTGCAGGCGGCTTGCCCACGGCGCGATTCATCGCATTCGAGTGGTGCACTTCGCACGACAGATCTTCGAGGTCTCCGGACGTCAGCGTCTCACAGGCTTCGACCGAGATCTCTGCGCCGAGGATGGACTCATACTCCATCATGCGAACCGGGGAAGAGGACGGCTGGTCAGCACCGGAAGCGCAATCGTCGGCGGTGTGTCCGTCGTTGAACTCGCTGCCGCTGAGGAAGATTGCTTGTTCACAATCTCCCCCGTACCAGGATTCGAGTGTGGCCTCCACGACCTGCGCCGGCTCGAGCGGGGTCTTTCGCCACTCCACCCAGGCGTCGAGGTTCTCGAGCTGAATCGCGGCGCACGACTCAGGGAACGGGCCGAATCCGCAGTCCTCGTAGCCGTCGAAGCGACCTTCGATCGCGAGGAAGGTCCCCATCTGGAGCACTATCCACGAATGCTCGGGGAATCCGAATTCTGTGATCACACCGTCTTTGACCACCACCCGGTTCGAGTCACCATGATCGACGGAACCTAGGGCGTCTGTCATCGCATTCTGATACGGCACCCGGCAGTTGAACACCCCATCGGTCCCGCCCGTGCAGTTGAGGGTCAGCCGCCCTCGGATGGCCGCCTGATAGGCCGCCTCGTCGCGTATCTGCTGGTCGGTCCGATCCGGCAGCTCGAACAGCTCGGCGGCCCGCTGGGCGTCACCCGAATAGAACGCAGCGACTCCAGCTTCGATCGTTTCGAGGTCCGTCAAGGCCTCGAGATCAGGCGCAGCGGTGGTCGCGGTTGGTTCTGCAGCCACCGTTGTCGGGGTCGGTTCGACCACGACGTCGGGCTCGCGGGCAAAGGCGAAATACAGGCCGGCCACAGCGAGGATGACGACCAATGCCGCCACCGCCCACGCGGGACCCCTGTTCCGTTTTGGTTCGTTGGTTGTCGGTGATGGTTGTGTCTTGGTCATGAGTGTCCTCTTCGTTGTTCACGACCGTCGAGGAGGGGCGGGTTGGGCCCCTCCCCGATCGTTGTCCTCGCCTCGGTTCAGCGTGTGCTCACGTAGATGTCGGCCTGTCCCTCTCCACCGACTCGGGTGGATCCGAAGTACAGGATCCTCCCGTCCAATGACAGCGACGGCCGCGTCTCTGCCAACGGGCTGTTGACGTTCGGGCCCAGGTTCTGCGGTGTCCCCCAGGTTGTGGCGAACCACTTCTTGGTCGACGAGTAGATGTCGGCCGCGCCGAGCGTGCCGGCACGGTCGCTCCAGAAGAAGATCTCCCTGCCATCCACTCGCACGTTGGGCTGACCCTCGTTGGCCGTAGTGTTGATCCCCGACAGCTGCGTACCCGCCTGGAACGCCCCTCCCTGCCACAGCGACGAGTAGAGGTCGTGGTCTCCCGGGGCATCGCTTGCGTCAGCGGGCCGGGCACTGGAGTAGAAGAGCACCAGCCCTTCACCCACCATCAGCTGTGGGAACGGGCTGTGCTCGTCCCAGCCACTGTTCACCTCGCATCCGAGATGGGTCACCGAGGCCGTCTGCAGGTTGGAGTCCAGCTTCGCCGTGTACAGGTCGGCGTTTGCGGTAGCGCCGCAAAAGCCCGGCCTGTTACTGGCGAAGAAGAACGTCTTCCCGTCTCGCGACAGCGTCGGGCAGAAGTCGTTGGCCGCCGTGTTGATCGGTGGATCGAGGTGTACGGGATCGCCCCAGGGCTGGCTCTTGCTCGCTCTGGTCGATACCCAGATGTCATTCATTCCCAAACCGCCGGGACGGTTCGAGGCAAAGAACAACGTCTTCCCGTCTGCCGAAATGTTGGGGCAGCCTTCGTTACTGACCGTGTTGAAGTTCTCGTGGGCTCCGGCACCGAAGTCCTCGATGCTCTCGGCCGCGCTCCAGTCGCCAGAGCCTCCGCCCGCGACGGCGGCCAATGCCCCGGAGAGCACCATCGCCATCGCCACCGCGACGATGGTCGCACTGCGTCTCATCATTTACCTCCTCTTGGCGGAGTTGCTCACGGCATCTCCACCGGTAGTCCTTCCCGTTTCCATGCCTCGATCCCGCTATTTGGCGACGACGTCGAAGGAGTCCGTGCCGGCGTCATACGCACCAGCCGGGACGCAGCTCTCTTCGAATACGGGGCTGAATCCGTCGCAGTGGGGGGCGCTGAAGATCCAGAACGATGTGACCGTGTGGGTTCCGACCCGTAATGGCCGGACCGCTCCGAGCGTCATGGCGCTAGCTACATCGGTGTTGGGGAACACGAGGTGTTCGTGGGTCCACAGGCTCGGGCCGGTGGCGAACTCGACTGTGAACTCGTGCTTCGTGCCCTGGTCGACGACATATCTGATTGCCACGAACTTGGCCACGAAGTCTTCGAGCGGTGTTGCGCCTACCGGAACGAACCCATCGGGCACGTACTCCCAGCTCTGGTTTTCGGTCCAGAACTGTGCCCGCACCCACCAGTCGCCGGCCTTGATCGTCGGGCAGAAGGGCGCCACGATTGCGGCCGAGATACCGAGGGTCGCATTGATGTCGATGTGATTCGGGGTGACGCAGTGCTCGGTTCGTGTGCTGTCGGCCTGGGCCGTGGAGGCCAATGCCCCGGAGAGCATCATCGCCATCGCCGCGACGACAATTGTCACGCTACGTCTCATCATTTACCTCCTCTGGTGAAGCGCTCACAGCATCTCCACCGGTAGTCCTTCCCGTTTCCATGCCTCGATCCCACCGTCGAGCACACGGACGTCCCGATAACCCATAGACCGCAATGTGGCGCCGGCCATGGCGGAGCGTTCGCCCGTCGAGCAGTAGAGGATCAGGCGGCGTTCGGGGTCGAACTCGATGCGGTGGCGTCGATCCGAGGGATCTGCCCAGAACTCGAGCATGCCCCTCGGGGCCCACACCGAGTCACGGACCCAACCCACCACGTGGAGTTCGTCTTCCTCACGCAAGTCGACGACCAGCGTTCCCCCGGTGAGCTCTTCGCTCACCTCATGGGGAGCCAGCCTCACCAAGCGCTGGAACGCCTCCGCCACCAGGTCGGCGGCGGTTCGCTCGAGACGTCTTGACCCTGTCGACATGCCGCCAATTTGCATCCGGGCTCTGGTGGCTCACTTGGTCGATCCCTGCGAAGCTTCCCAGTGGTTTCCCAGAGAAACGCGAGACGATTAGAACCCGGCAGAGGAGTGCGGAGGAGAGTCGAGATTCACACGTTGAGATACCGGGCGCTCGGCCCGATCACGGTCGAGCTCGACGGTCATGAGGCGAAATTGGGCGGTCTCCGCCAGCAGATGGTGCTCGCGGTACTGCTCCGCTCGGCCAACCGGGTCATCTCCCAGGACAACCTGATCGACTCGGTCTGGGCCGGAGAACCACCCGAAGCGGCCCGGGCCACCGTTCAGAGCTACATCTACAACCTCCGTCGCGTCCTGGGGCCTGATGCCATCCTCCGACGCGGCGATGGCTATCTGATCGAGGTCGACGCATCCACGTTCGACGTGCTCGCCTTCGAGAAGATGCGTCGAGACCGGGGCAGAGCTCTTGAGGACGGAGCCCGCCTCTGCCCGGGCAACCCTCGTTGCGGGGTTGGACCTTTGGTTCGGCAATGCCTACGGCGGTGTCGACCACCCGGAACTCGATGCCGAGATCAGGCGTCTCGGCGAGATGCGAGTCACCGCCATCGAGACCCGAATCGAAGCCGACCTCGCCCTGGGCCGAGCCGGGGAGCTCGTGGCGGAGCTCGAGTCCCTGGTTCGGGACCATCCGCTCCGGGAGAGGTTCTGGGGCCAGCTGATGCTCGCCCTCTACCGGTCCGGGCGGCAGGCCGAGTCGCTCCGAGCCTTCCAGAGCGCCCGCGCCCATCTCGTCGACCAGCTCGGCATCGAGCCGGGTGCCGAGCTGGAGGACCTCGAGGCCCGAGTCCTCGGTCACGACCCTTCGCTGCTCCTACCCATCGAGGCCGAGGCCTCGATCGCCGGTGACCGAAGCCGTCGATCGATCCGTGGATATGAGCTGCGCGATGTAATCGGCTCAGGGGAGTTCGGTGTCGTCCACAGGGCCTATCAGCCATCGATCGGACGGGAAGTGGCTATCAAGGTCATTCGGGCCGACAGCTCTAACGACCTTGCTTTCGTGAGTCGCTTCGAGAGAGAGGCGCAAAGGGTGGCCAACCTCGAGCATCCCCACGTGCTGCCGCTCTACGACTACTGGAGAGACCCGAGTGGCGCATATCTCGTGATGCCTCTGATGCGTGGGGGCAGCCTCGAGGACTCACTACGCGGAGGCGGTTGGAACCTCGAGCCGGCACTGCGACTCCTCGACCAGGTGGGTGGCGCACTGGCGTATGCCCACCGCCGGGGGATGGTGCATCGCGACCTGAAGACGAGCAACGTCCTCCTCGACGAGGACGGCAACGCCTATCTATCCGACTTCGGGATAGCGGCACCCATCCCCGGGAACGCCGAATCGACGTCGAAAAGGCTGCTCTCTCCCGAGGAGGCCTCAGGTAAGGAGGCGACGTTGCGCACCGACATCTTCGCGCTCGGCGCCCTCACCTTCGAGCTCCTCGCAGGCGTGTCCCCATCAGGTTCGTCGCACATACCCGATCTGCGAGAGGCCCGTCAGGACATACCCGAGACGGTCGCGGCGGTCGTGGCGAGGGCGATGGCGACCGACCCGAGGGAGCGTTATCTCAAAGTCGACGAGTACTTGCGCGAGATTCGCCGTTCGGCCGGTGTCGACGTCGTCGCCGCTCCCGGGGTCGTGGCGACGCCGTCGGAGCCGATTCGCAATCCCTACAAGGGCTTGCGCGCATTCGCCGAGGACGACGCCGTTGACTTCCACGGCCGTGGAGCCCTGATCGAAGACCTGATGGCAGCGAATCGCCTCCCACCGGTTGGTCACCGTCGTCGGCCCCTCCGGGAGTGGGAAGTCCTCTGTCGTCCGTGCAGGGCTGATCCCTGCCCTGAGGGCAGGGATCCTCACCGACTCTCGTGACTGGCTTGTGACGGACATGTTCCCGGGCTCGTATCCATTCGAGGAGCTGGAGGCAGCCCTGTCCCGTGTGGCGGTGCGAACGCCGGTGGGGATGCTCGCCGAGCTGAGCCAGCCCAACGGGCTGCTCAGGGTGAGCAAGCAGATCCTCCCCGGCGACGACTCCACCCTCCTGATCGTCATCGACCAATTCGAAGAGCTCTTCTCGACGGTCCGCTCCGAAGAGACCCGTCGCAGTTTCCTGGAGAACCTCATATCCGTAGCCGCCGACGAGCGGAGCCGGGTCAGGGTGGTGGCGACCATCCGCGCCGACTTCCTCGACCGTCCTCTGGCATACGCGGACTTCGCCGAAGCGATCGCCGATGGCATTGTTACCGTAGGGCCACCGACGCGGGATGGGTTAGCCCAGGCAGTCTCGGCTCCGGCCCGGATCGTGGGGTTGGACCTCGAGCCGGGGTTGGTGGGCCGCATCATTTCCGACGTCGAAGGCCAGCCGGGGGCCCTTCCCCTACTCCAATACGCCCTGACTGAGATGTTCTCTCACCGGGACGGGTCGACCCTGACCATCGCCGGGTACGAGGCCACCGGCGGCGTCGCCGGAGCCCTGGGCCGACGGGCGGAGGAGCTGTACGAGGGGTTGACCCCGGCGGGCATGCTGGCGACACGCGAAGTCTTCCTCCGTCTGGTGACAGTCGACGAGTTGGGCACCGTGACCCGGCGACACGCCCGACAGGCAGAGCTCGTGTCCCTCGCGGTCGACCGCGGCGGGCTCGAGTCTGTGTTGAAGGCCTTCGCCGGCTTCAGACTGCTCACCTTCGACCGGGACCCGGTGACTCGTGGACCGACGGTGGAGGTCGCCCACGAGGCTCTTCTCAACGAGTGGCCGAGGCTTCACGGCTGGATCGAAGACGCCCGAGAGTCCCTCGTCCTGGCGCGCCGCGTAGGCGAGTCGGCTCAGGAGTGGGTCGAGTCGAAACGAAGACCCAAGCTATCTGCTTCGCGGTGTGCGTCTCGAGGACGTCGAGACCTGGGTGTCGCGAGCAGACGTGGTGCTGACCAGCGACGAGTCCCGGTACATAGCGGCGAGCATCACACAGCGCGAAGCCGAGGTAGGGGCAGCCCGGAGACGCCGAAGACGAACGGTCGCAGCCCTCACCGCTGGCCTGGTGCTCGTGAGTGCCCTGGCCACCATCGCGTTCTGGCAGAGAGGCGTGGCCCAAGAGGAGGCTCTACAGGCTCGCGCCCGAGAGTTGGCGGCGGCTGCGGAAGGGCAAATCGGGCAAAACCGGGAGCTCGCCCTCCTCATCGCCGCCGAGGCGTTCGACGCCTCCGTACGCGGGGGGGCACAGCCAACCACGGAGGCAGTGAGCGCCATGGCGCAGGCGATCCAAGATTGGCGGCTCGTTTCCCGTTTTCCGGCAGGGCCGCTCGTTTATCCAGACGTCTCACCGGACGGATCGCTGGTCGCAGTCGCATCCAAGACCGCTCCGCGCGATGTAGACGTATTCAGTGTCGACGGGTCCTTGATCGGGACACTGCACGGCCCCGACGATCCCACGGTGGCCGCCTGGCAGGTGGATTTCAGCCCGAACGGCGAGACGATCACCGTCACCTACGCCGCTCCCGCCAATGTTGACGCCTTCGGGACGGTCCCTGACGGTATCCCAGACGTCCGGATCTTCGACCTGGCCACCATGTCCAGCATCCTGGATCTTGACACCGACCATGGTTGGCAATACGTCGCGCACGACCTCGACGGCACCCGGCTGGCGCTCTCGTTTGGCAGCGAAGTACGGATACTCGACGCTGTCGATGGAAGCGAAATCTCCAGGATCGAAGCGTCGTCGCAAGTCGGTCGCGCCCAGTTCCTCGACGACGACACCATTTTGGTGCCGATCGAGGGCTCCGGCTTCACCATCTTCTCCGCCTCCGACGGCTCGATGGGAGACCATCTCGAAGTCGCCGAACTTCATCCAGAAATCACTGCTGTCAACGACCTACGAACCCACGTCGCCTATCGGGACGGAGAACAGGTTCGGGTCACAGAGCTCGCCACCGGTGAGACGACTTACGAACAGACGGCCCCGTCAACGCAGGCCCTAGCCCTTAACCCCGACGCAACCCGCCTCGCCCACTCCGGATTCGACCCGAACATCTACGTCGTGGCTCTTGGCGAAGGCGAGACGGAGCTGGAGCTGACAGGGATATTGGAAAACGTGTTTTCGCTCTCATTCATCGGAGACAAGCAGCTCCTCTCCTATGGAGAAGATGCGCTGCTGTGGGACGTCTCACCGGAAGGCGTGAGTGAACTGGGCGGCATCCCCTTGTTGGAACTGCAGTGGGGATACCAGATGTCCGACGATGAACGGTGGCTCGCCTACTTCGTGTCGACCAACAGCGGTCTACCAACTGGCGACCCGGTGGACGGTCTGAGACTGATAGACCTCACCACCGGTGAGGAGACGGTGATCAGCCAGGGAGAGTGGAACTCCGTGCCTGCCGGGGTTCGCGTGGTGAGCTCCGATTTCACGAGGGTCGGCTCCCTCACTCTGGACGGAGTCTCCACCATGCGAAGCCTCCCCACCTGGGATATGGAGAGGGAGTTCGACGCCTGTCGAACGCCACTGGCGGTCACGCCCGACAACGGCCGCGCCGTTCTCTCGGGATGGAGCTGTGCCGATCAGGCCATGCCCGACTCGGCCCGGAGCTCGGTCGTCGACCTCCGCTCGGGGGAGGAGATCTTCTCCCTTTCCAACCAGACGCTGTTCTCGGCAGAGTTCAATCCTGAAGGAGCCTTCGAAGCGGGAACCCTCCTGGCCGCTACCGATCAGATGTCTGTCGGGGTGTGGGACGTGAGCGATGGAAGTCTGCTCGGCAGTCTCGACAGAACCGTGCACGACGAGTTCGGCAACATCCTCGTCGTGTCTTTCGATCCCAGCGGACGCTATCTCGTTGGTGGGACCACCAGTGGCGCGGTTTGGGTCGCCGACCTGGAGCGAGTGGTCGCCGGCGAAGACATGGCCGACGCGCTCGTATTCAATCGGCAGGCACACACCGGTGCAGCACCCGTGCCCGCCATGAATGGCGAGGGCGTGGTGGGCACCGCCGGATTCGACGGCATGGTGCGGCTCTGGGACCTCGACTCCGAAGACTTGATCCTCGAGTTCGAGTCGGACGTTGGGATCCCGGTGGTCCGCTTCTCTCCCGATGGCACCGAGCTCCTCTATCCCCACGGGCTCAGTATCCGACGCATGCCCGTCGATCCGTCCCAGCTACGTGCCCTCGCCGCCGACCTCCTCACCCGCGACTTCCTACCCGACGAGTGTGCGCGTTATGCCACGGCGGACCGATGCGAGACAGTGAGCGGATAATCGAGGGGCTAAGTCCCGCGGACCCGCCAGAACAGCCGGGCGCGCTTGGCCATAAGAGGCCCGATCAGCCCAAGGGCGGCTCGCTCTACGGGAAGTCGTTCCGGGCGCGGATGACCAGGTCCACCATGTTCGAGCCTCCGCTGGCACCGTTGTTCGAGGCGTTCTGCCAACTCTGGTCTGCGACGACCCGGGGCCACGGCTCGCCTGACCACCACCCGAAGAACGGACCGCCGGACTGGCCCGGCCAGACGTCCGCCTGGTGGTACATCGCCTGGTTGGTCCCCGGCTGGGTGTCGTCACCGTTCAGGCTGAAGCTGCCCTGGAACGACGGGCGGGTGCCCGAAGCGAGGTCACCTGGATAGCCGATGTGGCTCCAGTAGTTGCCTCCATCCCAGCCGTCGTCGTAGGTACGCGAGCCCATCCAGCCGGTGAGGTCACCCATCCGCCGGTCGAGCACCACGACCACATAGTCATTGCGTGCCTCGGTGCCGTCGATGGTGGGGCCGTTGACCTGCTGCTGCCAGTAGATGTGCGACCCCCATGCAGCGCCAAACGGCTGGCTGCCGTCGAAGTAGGACGGCATGAACTTGATCCACCCCGCAACGTAGGGATTCGGGTTAGCGATCCACTGGATCGTGTGGCTGCAGGTGAGCAGGTGCCGTGGCCCGACCATCACGCCGGACGCATAACCCCCGGCCGACGTCTCAACGCGCCCGGCGGTGCACCACGGAAAGGCCGTGTCGCTGAACGTATAGCGGTTGTCCGGTGCGAAAACCGTTGTCGCCCAGCGTGTCTCAGGATCATCAGCGGCCAACGTGTTGATCTTCTTGCGGATGGCCAGTCGCTTGTCGAGCTTCTCTGGCCGGACCCGCAGGGCGAGGTGGTCAGGTAGGAAACCCACCAACGACTCGCGGTGCCCCTCCTCGTCGAGCAGGTCCCGGCGGGTGGGCAGTCTCGTCCCCTCCATCCCCGGACCAAACACGTGCGTGCCCAGTGCGGCGCGAGCCACCTCGACATCGATCTTGAACACCGGCGTCTCCTCATCGCTGGTGTAGATGGGTTGGACCAGCTCGATGTGCCGGGTCTCAAGGTGCGGCTCGCGGCCAGCCAGAAACAGCGTCTGGGTCAGCGATACGTCAGGCATCGGCGTGAGCGCCTCGCGCGCCTCGACCATCCTGGTGAGCGCCGCGTATTTGATTGGTGCCTCAGTCATGACTCCTCACTTTCCCGCCGGGAGCTCCCGGTCGGTCGGATGGACATCGACATTTAGGTCGGCGATCTGCATCGCCCGATTCATTCCGTAGGCGCCGCCCTGGGGCATCGCTGCACCCACGACCCGCGCCTGCTCGATGCGATGGTTTCAATGCCCATCTATACCGCGCCATGGATGGTTGGGCTATGACCAGTGTTGGCAGGTTTCTGCCAGATTTGGCGGTAACAAGCGTCCACAAAGACGCGTATTCGCTGAAAAACGTGTCGCAGCGCGCCCTCACGCTCCGGGGAGGGTCAGATCTAGTCGTAGCAAGTGCTCAGGCTCGGTTGACGTACGTTCGGACGATGGATGTCGCCTGCCATAGCTTGGCGTTCGACCCAACTCGTCCCGTTTCTCAAAACGAGTCTGCCTCACCCGTATGCTCGGTGAAGTGACCGCTCCCTCGTGGCGTCTCCTCGATATCGCCGACTCCCGGATCGACCTCGTGATTGACCACAGCCCCGGACTGGTCACGATCGGAGGGTTTAGAGATCGACCCTTTCTCGCTCTGGCTGACGACCGGGGCATCGTCGAGGAGTTGGTCATTCCTCCAGCTGCGGCCGTGTACGGCCCACCCCGCTCGGTCAGATGGGGCGAAGGCGGGCTCCTCGGCGTCTGTGGTCCCACCGGACTCTGGCACCAGGATGCGTCCCGGAAGACCACCGTCCCTGAGCTCCCGACAGATGAGGAAGGGAACACCGCCGAATGGCTATGGGTGACGTCCGGTGACGGGGAACTCCGAGTGGTCGCGGATTATCCGACCGATCGCGGCAGGGAGCTCCGGATCTGGGACGACCAGCTGCGTCTGCTCACACGAGAGCGGAGCCTCTACTTGCTCGACGATCCACGTGAGCTTCATGTCTCTGCATTCGCAGGTCGTGTGGTGGTCTGTGGTCCGGTCGGGGAGGCCCCGCCTGCATCGCTCACCATGTGGTGGACCCGCACCTACCAAGCGCCGGCGTTTGATCTCGAGTCCGCGCATCCACGCTGGGAGCAGGTATCAATGGCGCCTGCCCCCGATCTTGTCACCCACGGTCTCGACTGGGACGCGGCGGCTTTTTTCGCCGGCGTGGTGGGTGGGAAAGCAGCGGTATGGGACCAGGACGGAGAGTTGCGGCACACAATGGATATCACGATCGATTCGAACGCTCCCTTGGTCATCCTCGCCGAAGCGCCACCCGACGATGACTTGACCTCCACAGCGGTACAGGCGGCCACCGGCGGTGTGTTGGTTCATGCCGGCGAGTCGTATCCGATGCCGAAAGGGACACTGACCAGCGCCGTGTTGAATCGCGGCTTCGACCGCCCGCGGTGTTTCGCCGTAGTCGACGGAGATCTCCACGTGATGGAACTCTCATACGACTGACGTCCAACTCAAACACGACCCCGTCTCGCTGGACCTCGAGTAACGGCCTTGGCTAAACCGGTCTATTACGCCTGCATGCCCGCAGTCGTCGTAACCACCTGTTCGGCGAAAGTCTGGACCTTGGATTCCCACCCGTCTTCGAGCGGTCCTCTGATCGCGGTCACCAGGATCCTGTCTTCAGCAATCTTGGTCAGTCCGGCAGTCTGCAACAGCTCATTGATGATCGGGCGCACCCTTTGCCACTTGGCCTGTTCTTCCTCTGTAGGTAGGGCTCCGGTTTCCTTGTCCGGGCGTGGGGCGAGCTCGGTCGTCAGAACGGCGCACTTCGTTCCGGCTGGCAGCTTCAATTCGCCCAAGAAGCGGCGCACCTTCTTGATCGGCTTTCCCCACTGTCCAGGCGAGCTGAAAACGTAGAGGTCCGCCTGGGGCATCTGCTTGGGGTTCGCATCGCGGATGTGATGGACGTTGACCGTCGCGCCGAGCAGTGCAGAACGCCTTCTGAACTCCTCTGCCACCTTCGCGCCGTTGCCGAATCTGGAGGCGTGGTAGTACTCGATTATCACTGCATGACTCCTTCCCGGGCCGCCTTCGGCCTCGACTGGTCACCTCCGGCCTCGACCAGGCTTTCATCGTCCCGAATACGGCCGACGAATGAGTCGACTTCGCTTCGTATCCGTGCGGCCTGTCCCAGCCCGAGATGGCCTCCCGACTCCAGCGTGACCAGGATCGAACCGGGGATGCGTTCTGCTGCCTCGGCAGCTGCCTGGTAGCGGACCAGAGGGTCGTCCCTGGCGTGGATGAGCAGGGTCGGCACGTTCAACTGTTCGAGCGGATAGCCGTTTACGTCGGGGTTGGAGGTGAAGGCGTCGAAGTCGATGCCGCGAGCCTTGGCGGCGATGGGGAAGAAGCTGTCGATGAACTCGGACACGAAGCGGTCATCCTCAGCGCTGAGCCGGAAGCCTGTGGGGACGCCCGCCAAGCGGGCGAGGAAACGTCGGTTCAAGACCTTGAGCGTCCATATCGGCAGATCCCTGTTGAGGAACCTGGCCCATTGCGGTTGGGCAACCGCCGTCGTGCTGCCCGGCAGGTTCCCCGAGATGATCACCAGGTGGTCTACCCGGGAAGGGTGACGAAGGGCGAACTGCAGCGAGGCAGTGGCGCCAGCGGAGACACCCACCACATCGGTCCGGTCCAATCCCAGGTGGTCGAGCACGGAGACGAAGGCGTCCGCCTGGTACGCCGGGGTGGCGGCAGGAGGCAAGGCAGATCCGAGGTAGCCAAATCGCGACAGGGCGATCACAAGGCGTCCGGGCAGCAAAGCGCGCACCGAAAGGAGAGCACCGTCGCAACCTTGGAAGATGCCATGACTCACCAGCATCGGTTCACCGGTGCCACGCACCACGTACTCGACGGGGCCGAACGGTGTCGAGATGACTTCCCGCTCGACCGCATCGAGACGTTGCTGTGCTTCTCTCAGGTCGCGCCGGTAGCGGGAGACAGCGCATGCTCCGATGCCGGCCAGCATTGCGCTTGCGATCAGACGTGACCTAGCCACAACTCCATCGTGTCATCCGGACGAGGCCAGACCCAGAGGAAAAAGACCCTTAGGCGCCGACGATGGATACCCGTTGGGCTCGGTGAGAAGACCGCTGGCGGATCTAGGCCCCCCACCCGATGAGATGCCACACGGCGAGCTGGCCGACAACCATCAGTGCCGCGACAGCCAGCGCTGCGTACTCGCTTTTCACCAGCTTCGGCCACCAGCCTCTGAGCCATCCCACAACTACAAGAACCAGCGTCAAGCCGCCGAGAATGCTCAAGGCCAGCGGCAGGTGCATCGCGAGCCGCTCGACCAGCGGCAGCTGGAGCCAGCCCAGGAAACCGGAGTCGATGAGTCCGGGCATCCACACAATCAGGGCCACGGTCGTCAGCGTGATCAGGGCCAGGAACGTGGCGACCGTCGCCGAGATCCGCGGCCACAGCTGGGAGGCGGCCGGGACCGGGGTTGCGCCGGAGCGCGAGCGAGATCGGCGGAGGGCTCGAACTGCGGCAGCGATGAGCCAGGCGGCGGCCAGGACCGCGGCGGTCACGAGGATCGCCCACTGCCATGGTGCGGGACCGCCAGTGAGGCGCACCATCCTGATGCTTCGCCATGTCGGCACCGGACCCGAGAGGTCGAGCGTCTCACCATTCTCGGCGAGAAAGACACCGGGCGCGACCTCGACGAGACGAAAACGTTCGAGCGTCCCATCCTCGTTGGCCTCGAAGTAGGGAGCACCGCCCTCCATCCAGAACCGGGCTGCAGGGGCGGTGGGGTCGATCACACCCCAAGAAGGCGCACCGTACGCTCCGACGGCAGGGAACCAACGCTCAGCTTCGTCACCGGTCGGATCCATGGCAGTGCTCTCGACCAGGGCTGCCAGGTCCGCCGGAGGCTGGAAGGAACCGCTCGGTTCCTGGGCCGAGACACGATCCGGAAGCCCCAGCAGCCGGTCGTGGTAGGGGCCGGGCGCTGCCAGCAGGTCACCGAGGATCGACAGCGCCAGGTCGCCCTGCAATTGGTGGTCCTCGGAGTTGGTGAGGACCGCGATCCCGATCCCCAACTGGGGGGCCCACCATATGTCGGAGAGGAATCCGTAGCCACCGCCGCCATGGTTGAAGAGATCCGGTGCCTGCCGCCAGCGGTTCCAGCGATGCCGAGTAACCCCAAGTGCGTATCCCGCCGGCGCGCCGGCGTACGGCGCTGGGACGACTCGCATCTCTTCCATCGACTGTGGGTCGAGGACTGCCATGCCGTCGATCGAGCCGTCGTTGAGCTGGAAGCGGAGAAACCGGGCCAGGTCGGTGGCGCTCGAGTACATGCCACCTGCGGCCGTCATCGGCTCGTAAGAGCGGCGGGGCAGGAAAAGGATCTGCGTGGCCCACCGCCCGGTTGTCGGCCGAGCGAATCGCCGACCGATCGAAGGTGCTGCGGCCCATCCCCAGCGGGTCGAGCAGGGAGTCGTGCATGACCTCGAGGGAACGGCTTGCCTTCGACCTGTTCGAGGATGTGGCCGGCCACGTCGATTCCGAGATTGGAGTAGGCGTATCCGTTACCGACCGGGAAACGCAACCAGGTGTCGGAGATGCTGCGGACGTGTGCCTCGAACTCGCCAGGGTCGAGCTCGTTGTTGTTTCCCACGGGCGCCTCCATGGTGAAGCCTGCGGTGTGGCTGAGGAGCATCCGAAGTGTGATCTTCCGCTCCGGGTGCTCCTCGAAGGCGCTGTGAACGGTGAACTCGGGCAGGTAAGTCGTGATCGGCTCGTCGAGGTCCAGCTGGCCGGACGCGACCGCCTGCATGACCGCGGTCGCCGTGAACAGCTTCGACATCGACTGGATGCTGAAGATCGTGTCGGGGGTGACCTCGGCGGAGTCCGGTCCATCGAGATGGCCGAATCCCTCGACCCACAACACCTGATCAGCGTCGACGAGGGCAACGGCGAGACCGGGGATCCCCTGTTCCGCCATCAGGCCCGGGATGCGAGCCCGGTACTCCTCGATCACCGCTGCCGCCGCATCCGCCCCAAGGGTGTCTCCCTGCGAGCCCGACGCAGGGATCGGACCTGCAACGGAGAACGCCAGAGCCGCAGCGACGGCACCAATCATGCATCGACGAAGCGGTGGCGCAGGGGCATCAATCATGTCGACCTGCCTCGCCTCGCCGAGGCCCCGTGTTGGCCCAGTCCCATGGCTTGTCGAGCAAGCTGGACAGGTGCTGTCGAGGAGGCAACCATCGGATACCTCAATCCGAAACCGATACGCCTACATGATCCGACTCATTGCCCTTAGTAGCCAGAGGCGAAGGTCATAGTGGGAAGGTTCTTTCGAACGCTCCTAACCGGTCCTCGGTTGCGAGGCGTCACCCGTCCTAAGCACCGGCTCTTCTCTCAGCTCTTGGAGCGGTTGCGGAAGATCGAGCGGATCACCAGCAGAGCAACGATCGCCACCATCTGACCGGTGACGATGACCTTGGTGAGGTCGGGCGCCGGAACCCAGGTGACCTCGTCACCCTTGATCCGATAGGCGCCCACCGGCCGTGCCGATATCCCCATGCCAACTCCCCGGCCGCCAGGAGTGTTCTCGGTCGGGTCGCCCTCTCCACCTCCGCCTCCGCCGCGTACGGCCGCCGCAGGGATGAAGGTCACGCCATTCTGTTGGTAAGGCTCGCCGTAGACCCGCTTTACGGTGATGGCGTCCTGAGCATCGGTGAGGATCTCGTCGAATGCTTTCATGATTGGCCCTTTCTCGTCCAACGATCCTTGTTACCCAACATCAGTCGTCATCGATCGAGACGGATAGGGGCGGAGGTCACTTTCCACCCTTAGCCCAGAAGCTGGGGGATCTCCAGTTGTTAGCTACTGCTGGTATCCCTCAACGATCTCTTCGTCCCGAACCTTTGCCTGGTTGGGATCGGTGCCGAACTCACGAAGAGCTCGTCGCTGGTTGAGCAGATCCCAACATTGATCAAGCTGAATCTCGATCTCCTCCATCCGGCGCATTCCCGGCGCGTCGAGAGGTCTCCTTCCGTGGCGCTCTCTGAGGTTCCGCTCCTCCTCGACAAGCTCCCCGATGTGGGACAGAATCTGTGGACTCGACATCGTCATCCGGCCTCCTCATCTGAGAGGGGATCGTACCGAGGCGGTGGGATATCAGACCGAAATAGCGCTCTCCGCTAGCGATGGCCCTGTGGTCGGCGTTGAAGTACCCCAACCTGCACCGTTTCCAAATCCGATTGGGGGGAAAAAACCAACTTCGTTATTGCATTGCCTAATGTGCGTTATGGAATACAATAACAGTGTGAGCTACTTGAACGGCGCCAGACTCCGACAGATGCGTGACCTAAAACGACTGTCGTTGAGCGATGTCTCAGCACGGACAGGGGTCAGCAGAGCTCAACTTTGTTTGATTGAGAATGGCAAGGCGGACCCTCGAATTTCGACTGTGGTGAAGATCCTCTCTTGTTATGGCAGCGGCCTTGCAGATCTTGAGCCGAGTCCGATCGATGTCGTATCCGTGGCCGAGATTCTCTCTCGAGCGGAACGTGGAGCTCAATTGCTCGAGTCTGTAGGACTAGGTCCCTCGGATGCACTAGGAAGGCTCGACTGGAAGGAACAGCGCCAGGATGTTGGTCGAGAACGCGCGGCGCTGGCAACCAGGAGTTGAGACAGCTCGAGAAAGCGCGTTCGGCGCTCGACGCGGCACAGTCGGAACACGAGAACGCCATCCTTCGCAGTCTCTGGTTGGCGAAAGCGGCGGACTACGGAATCAAAGGGCGGGCCGTCCTGGTTGGGGGAGTAGCGGTGAACCTGCACACAGGTTCATACCGGCCTACCGACGTTGACATGTGCGCCTTTCTCGACGCCACCGATCGTCAAGCGTTGGTCGAGCTTGGGTTCATCAACTCACAGGGCGACCACTTCGAGTACCAATTCGAGGACGGAGAACTGTGGCTGCTGGAGTTTCCGGACTCGCAAGTGGACGGCGATACAGAGTTGATCGATTTGAGCTCGGAGGATCAGCTCACCGTGATACGAAAGGAATCCCTCGTCGTTGACCGGCTCCTACAGGCGACCGACGGTTCGAGGATTACGTTTGAAGAGGCGGTGAGACTTTGCGTGGTGGTTTACGCGAGCGCCAACTGGCCATGGGTCGAGTCGGAGATTGACAGGCGGGATTCACTTGAACCGGGGCTCCATCTGCCCGCCACACTCGCCCGTGTAATGGAGGAGGTCCGTACGCGCCTCGAACGTGGGCATGAGGTCGGTTGAATCGACCCCCACCTGTCCTATTTCTAGTGCCGGAGGCGGCAGTGTCGAAGGTCAAGCCTCAGTTGGTGATCAGGTCTGCTCGGCGGCTTGAGGTCGCCAATCCACGATCCGTCGTGATGATCGCCGTGTCGAGTTGGCTGGCCAATTCGACGTAGAGAGCGTCAACCAATCGAAGATTCTCTCGTCGGCGCCATGCTCCCTGGAGCAACGATTGAAGAAGGTGTCTGGTCATCGGGGCGGAGGAGACGAGTTCGACTCGCTCGGTCGCCTGGACCAGAAACGTCCCAGCATCCCGATAGGTTGGCCAGCGTGAGACGCAGCAGAAAGTGCCCTGTCTGTGGTGAAGCCGGCGTACCCATGGTCTATGGATTCCCTAACCACCTTGACCTGGTCGGCGCTGAGCAGGACCTTCTGGTGCTCGGTGGGTGTGTGATCTACGGCGACGACCCGACTTGGTACTGCAAGTCGGACAAGATTTCCTGGGAAGGACCGGACCCGACCAAGGCAATCGAGGAGGCCGTGCTCAATGCCCAGATCCACGAGAACACGGCCAATTCCTAAGTCAGCAAAGTTCTTCAGTGCGCTCTGTTCGACCTAGAGATCGGCCTTGGCCAACAGGTCGTCGAGGATGGTCGGGAGCGGTGTGGCGACCGGGGAGATGTGGCCTTCACCCTCGAGAAGGTGGAGGTCGGCACCGGGGATATGAGCAGCGAGCCATCGGGCGTGGGACGGTGGAACGATCCGATCCTGGTCACCGTGCCAGATCGAGATCGGCACTGCGATTTCTGAGAGTTCGAATCCCCATCGATTGACCGACGCGATGAGGTCGTCAAGCCAACCGTCGACGGTCACACAACCGAGGTTCCAAGATCGGGCCAAAACGTCGCTGATCTCGCCGCGCAAAGCGACAAGGTCGGCCGGCCCGATCTCCCCCTCGAAAGAAGCCGCCACATCTTCAGCGGAGATCGTCCGCAACGGGCCTGCTTCGGCCTCCAACGCTGGTCGCAACGACTCGGCTCCATCGAGCATCATCGCCAGCCAGTCGAGGTCCTCTTCGGTCATCCCTTCGATGTAGGCGGGCTCTTCGCTGTCATAGGGCATCAGCCCGGAGACGGTGCCGGCGGCAAGGCATTGTCCGGGATGCCCTCGAGCGCAGGCCAGTGCGGCGGGGCCGCCTCCAGACCAGCCCAGGGTCACATACCGTTCGGCACCGAGCACCTCGAGGAGGGCCGCAGAGTCCGAGGCGCAGTCAAAGACCGTGCGCCCAAGCAGCGGTGTGGAGCCGGGGTAGCCGGGTCGGGCGTAACAGATCAACCGGAGCCCCCTTTGCCGGGCGGCAAGATCCAGCGAAGGCCAAAAGACCGGCGCACTCGGAGACCCGAAATGGAAGAGGAGGGGCATGCCCCTTTCTGCTCCGCCAATAAGTGCAGTCAGGGTTCCGTCGCCGACGCGGGCCGAGATGAAGCGAGCTTCCATCAAACCGGGAGACGGTACTCGTCGGCTTTCAGGCCGGGATCGGCTACTCGCGGATCCAGATGGCCCGCTGTGCCGGGGCCATCGTTTCGTCGACAACGCCGAGGAGGTCGTCAACCAGAATGTCGACGTCGATCTCGTCACGGATCAGGAGGGAGAAGCCGTCGATCACCTCAGGTGACGAGTAACTCGAGCGAGAGAAGCGCCGGTCGAGGAGGTCATGGAGGCGCAGACGCAGTGGGTTGAACAGAGCGGCCACGACCAAGGTCGACACCGCGACCTGGATCTCACCTTTGAAGGCGAGGCTGCCGAGCAGAAAGACCCCGAGGATGTAGACGGCGCCGAGCAGGCCGGCGAGCAGTCCATAGGCGATGGTTCGGCTGATAAGCCGGTCGACGTCGTACAGGTGATAGCGGGTAATGGCTATGCCGGCCGTGATCGGGATCCCCAGGACGCCAGCCAGAGCCACTCCTGCCAGGAGCTGGAGCCCAAACGAAGAATCTGGGACCCACTGCTGGGCCGTGTAGAAGATGGCGAGCCCGACACCAGCCAGGATCGCCGACAGGGAGAGCCACTTGAGCTGGAGTCGCTCCACCCCCTGGGACCTGTGGAACCGGTAGACCATCGCCGCCGCCGGAGCGAGCAGACTGAGCAAGAGCAGGATCCCGCCGACGATGATGAACGCCGTTGAGTCGGAGATCCCGGCCGCGGCGGCAATCCCGACCGGATTGTCGACCCGATACACGATCTCTCCGGCCACCTCCTCGGTGAACTCGGGCTGGATCGTGGCCGTCACCACGATCAGGCCGGACACGGTGACCACAAGCCACCACACCCATCGCCAGCCACGCGAAGGGACCTCCCCGTCGGGAAAGAACAGCAGAGGCAGGGCCACCAAGCAGAGGATCATCGGAAAGTAGACGGTCTGGCTGACCCAGGCGGCATACCCGATCCCAGACCACCCGTTGACCTTGGCCGCCTCGTAGTACGTCTCCGCCAACACCCAAAGCGCGGCAAGGAACCCGCCGACAGAGAAGATCCAGCCCATGCGGTTGTTGGGAACCTTGAGGACGAGCATCAGACCGACGGTGGCGAAAGACAGCACGATCGAGAGGACTAGAGGTCCAGTCGGGTCGTCGCTCCCCATTCCGCCACTCATCAGGGCGACGATCGCCGATGCGACGAGGACCACCAACGTCGTCACCCAGCAGGTGAAGGCGATCAGCTTGCGGCGGCTGCTCTTCAACATCAGAGCCCTCCGTGTCGTCTCGTACGGCAGCGCCAATTCTGTCGGACAATCGTTACGGAGTCGTTACCGCAGCCTCCACCCCCCGAAAGGTCGGCTAGGCCTGCGGCGCCGAGTTTCGGCCCGTGAAACGGTCGTAGGCTTCGGGCGATGGCACAGCTCACGGTGGGGATTTACGCCCATGGATTCCAGTCGCTCAGTAGGAGGTGGATCCCTGAGGCGTTTCGACGCAGGGTGCCAATGATTGGAAAGGGGATATGGAGCACACCACCACCTTGGGGAGCAGCAACCTGAAGGTCCCGCGGCTCGGAGTTGGGGCCATGACCTGGGGTAACGCTCGGGGGTTGGCACGTCTGCACCCGGCCAAGACGGCCTACGGAGGCGCCCACGGCTACGACGAGGAGAAGAAGGCGTTGGAGGTGAGTCTCGAGGCGGGGGTGGACCTGTTCGATACCGCGGCCATGTACAGCGGCGGAGCGTCGGAGCGGCGTCTCGGCGAGTTGGCACAGGGCAGAGACGTCTTGATCGCCTCCAAGTTTCCAGCCGGGTTCAGGTTTCGGGTTGAGGGGTTTCCGAAGGAGCTCGAGGCGAGTCTCGCCAGGCTGAGACGATCGACCATCGATCTCTACCAGCATCACTTCCCTGCCCGTTCGATGTCGATCCCGAAGCTGATGGGGCAGTTGGCGGATGCGGTCGAGATAGGAAAGGTGAGGGCGGTCGGGGTCAGCAACTATTCGGCGGCCCAGATGCGCGAGGCCCATGCGGCGCTTGCCGAACGAGGCGTACCACTCGCATCGAATCAGGTCGAATACTCGCTCCTCCACCGACAGCCCGAAATGAATGGTGTTCTCGACGCCTGCCATGAGATCGGGGTCACCCTCATCGCCTACACGCCTCTTGCCGGGGGTCTGTTGACCGGGAAGTACTCGGCTCAGAATCGGCCAGGTGGGTTCTTCCGACGCGTGCTGCCCCGATATCGGCCTAAGTCACTTGATGCGATACAGCCGGTAGTTCGTCTGCTGTCCGAGATCGGCGACCGGTATTCGAAAACGCCGAGCCAGGTGGCGCTGCGGTGGCTAATCGAGAACCCGGTCGTGATGCCAATCCCTGGCGCCAAGGACGGCAACCAAGCAAGAGGCAACGCCGGCGCATTGGCTTTCTCGTTGACCCCTGAAGAAGTCGACACTCTCAGTCAAGCAACCCTGGCGTGGAGGTCTTAGCCAGCAATCCCGACCGCTCGCCCGCGGCGCGATCGAGCAGGATTCGAGAAGCGTTCCCACCAGGATCTCACCGTAGTGTCAGCTCGGAGACGTATTGGAGGTCGAAGAATGACTGACACGAAGAAGACCGCTTCGGACGGTTTCTCGAAGGAGGAGCGTGCCGCTATGAAGGCTCGCGCCCAGGAATTGAAGGCGCAGGGCCGCAGCGGCGAAAAGCAAGCCGACAACGAGCGTGCCGTTCTCGATGCGATCACTGCGATGCCTTCTGCCGACCGCGCGTTCGCCGAACGCATCCACGCACTGGTCACTGCGAACGCGCCGCATCTTCAGTCCAAGACCTGGTACGGCATGCCCGCCTACGCGAACCCTGACGGGAAGCTGATCTGCTTCTTCAAGGCGGCGTCGAAGTTCGATGGCCGCTATGCGATGTTGGGATTCGAAGACGCGGCCGCCCTTGACGACGGCCCGATGTGGCCGGTGGTTTTCGCCATCGTCGAATGGACCCCAGCGGTCGAGAAGAAGGTCGCCGCACTCGTAAAGGCCGCAGTCGCCTAAACGTCGCTGCCAGGCCGCGCCGGCCATTCTCCGAACGTGATTCTTCGTTAGCCTTCCGGGATGGACGAAAAACGGAGGATGCCGAGTGTCAGGGACATCTGGAGACTGGTTCTCGCGATCATTGGTGTGGCCGCAGTCGTCCAGGAGCTCCGAAAGCCCAAGGATGAGAGGACGTGGCACGGAACGGTCGCCAATTTCGTGCCCTACGACTTCCGCATGCCCACAGTCGGACGGGTGCGCAGCACATACTGGAATCCCGAGGGTCCGATCGTCACGAGCAAAGTGTTCGGCGTCGGTTGGGCCCTCAATCTTGGAGCGTTGACCAAGATGGTCGGCAACCGGGGCAGCAGCGAAGACCCGAGCCCGCAACCTTCCTAGAGGATCCGACCGAGTTCGCCGGCATCCATCGAGTTGGTTCGGTGACCTTCTCCTCTACCTCCTTCCCTGACCTTTCGGTTGGAGTGAGCGAACGGTTGGGTCTGTGTCACCCGAACGGCCATGGTGTTCGTCTGTCTTGACGGTGACTTTCCGCCGCTACCAAGCCCAACGGCCGTGTCGTGGTATCGGTTAAGCCGTGCCTTTGGGCAGCCATGACACAGATAGGGGAGATCCGATGAACACCATCGAGTTCAGCGGCATCGAGAAGCATTACGGAGCGGTCGCGGCCCTCGACGGGATCAACCTCACTGTCGGAGCGGGAATCACCGGGCTTCTCGGACCCAACGGCGCCGGAAAGACGACCCTCATGAAGGTGGTCGCCACCGTGCTTGCGCCCGACGCAGGCCATGTCTCGTTGCTGGGCGGCGATCCAGGACAACCCCACGAACGGATGGAGATCCGCCGACGGCTCGGATATATGCCACAGGAACCCGGGTTCTACCGCAATTTCACCGTGTTCGACTTCGTCGAATACGTCGCAATCCTCAAACAGATGACTGACCGTGAGCAGCGCTACGCCGAGGTCACGCGAGTCCTCGACATCGTCGAACTCGGAGACCAATCGCGTCGAAAGGTGAAGGCTCTGTCCGGTGGCATGCGTCGTCGCCTGGCGCTGGCCCAGGCGCTGCTGAATAACCCGGACTTGGTGGTGCTCGACGAGCCAACCGCCGGCCTCGACCCCGGACAACGGCTTCGCTTTCGACAGGTGGTTTCCCAGCTCCCGAACGAGCCGATCGTGTTGCTTTCCACCCATCAGACCGAAGACATCGTCGCTCTCTGCGAACGTGTGATAGTTCTCGCAGAAGGCCGAATCCGATTCGATGGCGCCCCGTCCTCGCTGACCGCGTCCGCCAAAGGCCGAGCGTGGATTGACCCTGAGCAGGATGGGCGAGCGATGCTTTCGTGGCGGATGGGCGATGGGAGGTTCCGACACATCGGCGACCCTCCGCCGGGAGCAGTTCTCGCCGAACCGACCATCGACGACGCCTATCTGTTGGTCGCTGGAAGCAGCGCACTCCAAGTGTCAGCATGATTGTCGATCGACCCACCACCAACTCTCCGTGGCCGGTAGTCCAATCCCTGGCCGGCTTCGACGGGAAGAAGTTGATCATGAGCACGTGGTTTCTCGCCGGGTGTGGCATCGCCGCTTTGGGTAGCGGGGTATTTGTCTCGGCGGCGATCGGAGACGATTCGGCGTCCTGGGCTCAGGATGGATGGACGGCTCACGTGGGGTTCCTGCTTCTTGCCATCTTCTCGATGCTCGCGGTGAATACTGCAGGCCTCCGAGACCGACGGAGCCGAACCGCCGATCAGCATGAGGCACTTCCGGTGAACGGAGCGACCCGGTTCGCCGGGCTTCTCGGCGCAACGGCGTGGCCTGCCGTGGTCTCCACGTCGCTCCTGGCGGTGGTCATCGCGTTTGCCGCGGTCAAGTTCGGAGTCCCGATCGGCCGTACCGCGGTCCAGCTGATCCACAACGGGATGCTGGTGATGATGCTCGGTGCCCTCGGTCTGGCTCTTGCAGCCTGGCTGCCCAACACCTTTGTGGCACCCGTCGTTGCGTTCGCCCTCTACACGATCCATCCAGGGGAGGCGCCGGCGGCCTGGCATGCGATATGGCCGTTTGCCGACATCGGCATCACCGGCCTGGCTGTCTGGCACGTCCTGTACCTGGCGGGCCTCACCCTGGTACTGGCCACGATTTCTCAGATGCGGTGGGGCGCACGCCGGTCGCAGGTCACATCCATGCTGGTTGGATGCCTCGTGGTGGCGATATCACTGTCGGTCATCATCGGCCAGGTTTGCCCATCCGGCCAGGTTTGCCCCGTCTGATGTCGGCCGACGGTCTTCGGCACACGGCTCGTGCCATTGGATGGGTCCCGACGCTCATCGCCATCCTGCTTTCCTCGGTGGTAGTCGCGATCCGACCGGAGCCCGATGACGTCTTTCCACTTCAGCTGAGCGCCATCCTCCTCTCGACCGCGGCCGCGTTCGCTCTCGACGACCCAGCCTTTGAGGTCCTGGCCGCCTCGCCGACCTCACTCCTACGGCGACGGTTCACACGAATCGCAGTCGTGCTACTACCCATCTTGTTGGTGTGGACCACCCAGGTCCTGGCGCACGGGACCACCGATTGGGATGAAACCCTGACCCTTATCGCCATGTTCGGAGGACTGCTCGGGCTGAGTTTCGGGATCAGTGGAGTCGCAGGGCGAAGATCATCGGGCCACGGCGGTCCAACGGCTGCTCCAACAGTGCTGATCCTGATCGTGGTCTCCACGCTCATCGACCCCCGCTGGCGTCCCCTGCCCTTCGGTGACATCCCCGGCGGGTGGACCGCGCTCCAAACGCGATGGGCGATCGCCGCTGCGGCGGGAGCTCTATTCCTGGTCGCCTCCTCCCACGATCCCGCTCGGCAGGGTCAAAGGGTCGTACGCCTCGATCGCGCCGCTTAGATCAGCGGTCGATCATGCGTTGCACGCCGTCGGAATAGCGGTTTCCCTGGATGCTGACGCCTTCGAGAGCCTGGTTGATCTCGCCCAGGTCATCCGACGTGAGTTCGACGTCGACCGCTCCGAGGTTCTCTTCCAGGCGGTCAAGCTTTGTAGTGCCGGGGATGGGAACAATCCAAGGTCTTTGACTCAGCAGCCAGGAGAGGGCGATTTGAGCCGGAGTCACTCGTTTCTGGTCCGCAATCCGCCTCACAAGGTCCACCACGTCCTGGTTCGCTTTTCGGTTCTCCGGGTCGAAGCGGGGGAGCGTGTTACGGAAATCGGACTCGACGAACGGGGTGGCCTCGTCGATCTTGCCGGTGAGAAAGCCTCGCCCCAGGGGGCTGAACGGAACGAAACCGATCCCCAACTCCTCGAGCGTGGGGAGGATCTCCTCCTCGGGCTCCCGCCACCACAGCGAATACTCGCTCTGGAGCGCCGTGACCGGCTGCACGGCATGGGCCCGGCGAATCGTCTTCACACCCGCCTCTGAGAGGCCTAAGTGCCTCACCTTCCCTTCGGCGATGAGGTCTTTCACGGTGCCGGCGACATCCTCGATCGGGACCTCGGGGTCGACACGGTGCTGATAGAGGAGGTCGATGTGTCCGGTCTGGAGGCGGCGGAGAGAGTCCTCAGTCGTCGTCCGGATGTGATCCGGGCGACTGTTCAACCCCGTGGACTCTCCGTCCGCGAAGTTGAAGCCGAACTTCGTGGCGATCACGACGTCGTCTCGGAACGGGCCCAAGGCCTCGCCGACGACGTCCTCATTGGTGAACGGGCCGTAGACCTGGGCAGTGTCGAACAAGGTGACGCCCCGATCGACTGCGGCACGGATCATGTCGATTGCGTGGCCCCGGTCAGAAGGGACCCCATAGCCCGAGCTGAGGCCCATACAGCCGTAGCCGAGCGCCGAAACTTCGAGACCACTCTTACCTAGCTGTCGTGTTTTCATGTGAGCCTCCTCACGTGACGAGACTACGTGGGAACCAATTGGAGGTCACAACATGGCTGAAGAGATAGTCAACGTGCGATACATGGTTGATGACGTCGACACCGCGGTCGCCTTCTATACGAATCACTTCGGCTTCGCTCTCAAATCCAACATGGCTCCGGCGTTCGCCGACGTGGTACTGGGCAATCTTCGCCTGCTGCTCAGCGGGCCAACCAGCTCCGCCGGGCGCCCCATGCCCGACGGCCGCGTTCCAAGCTCCGGCGGGTGGAACCGCATCCACTTCATCGTGGATGACATCCAGGCTGATGTCGAGCGCTTGCAAGCCGCCGGGGTGCGCTTCAGGAGCGACGTCATCACGGGGCCAGGCGGGAAGCAGATCCTGCTCGAGGATCCCGCCGGAAACCCGATCGAGCTGTTTCAGCCTGCTGGCAGATAGCCGGCCCACGTTCTCTCGAGCAGTCGGGTCAGACGCGGGCGCGGTCCCGTCTCTTGCCGCTGGTCACCGCCACCGCCTGGAGTCGGCTGCTCACGTTGAGCTTGGCCAGGATCGCCGACACGTGGTGTCCGGCCGTCTTCTCCGAAATGAACAGGCTCTCTGCGATGGCTGCATTGGACAGCCCCGCCTGCATCAGTGACAGCACCTCGGCCTGACGAGCTGTGAGCCCGGCCGGGTTGGCACGGGTGGATTTGCGCTCTCCGCGGGGCACGCTCTTGACGCCGCGGCGCTGCAGTTCGTGTCGAAGGCCACGAGCGACACCGTCAGCGCCCAGTTCGGAAAGCGAGGAAAAAATCTGATCTAGGTCGGCGCCGGGGGCCAAGGCCCGGCAGATCGTGGCCTCGGTGGTGTAGCCGGCGCGATCCCAGGCATCTGCGGCCTCTAAGAGCTTGCCGGTCTGTTCCAGGCCTGCCGCGCCCGGCAAGTCCCCTGCGGGTGGGTCGATGCCGGTGCGCATTGCCCAGAACCCCACCATGGCGCGTCCCCAGTCGTCATCTGTCCAACCCGGCAGCTTCTGGGCGTCCTCAAGGAGGGGCTTCGCCTCTGACAGCTCCATGACTCCGGTCCAAGCCGCCTGCAGTGCGAGGATCGCAGAGACCCGGACGATGTCGAGGTCGGTGGTGCCCCGGGCCCGGTCGAGGGCGCTCTCCACTTTCAATTCCGCCCCCGGGGCGCCGCGTCGAACCTCGAGGCTCGCCGCAATCATCAGGGAACCGACCTCGGTCTGGCGGCATGTGGTCTGGCCTAACACCATCGCCAGTTCCCGGTCCGCGTCCTCCCAGCGACTGCTTGCCACGTCGATCTCGGCCAGATTGGCGATCGCCGTGATGTACCAGGCGTCGAGCTCACGGGCGGTCGTGAACTCCACCAGCTTTTCGTTGAGCTCCCGGGCTCCGGGCAGATCAAAGAACCAGATGTGACTGAGTGCCGTGTTATTGATCGACCTTGCAGTCTCCTCGTCGACGCCGTGGTTCAGACCGAGAGTGGTGGCCGCTTCGATCACTGCTCGGCCCCTGATGTCACCGAGCAAGCTCAGGGAGGTGCCGACTGTGGTGGCGGCATGGACCTCCACTCTCGCCGAGCCAGCGGCCTGGGCTTGAGCGATCGCCCGATGCCCTTCTTCGATCGCTTCTGCGTGGCGGCCTTCGACCATGGCTACCCATGCCCGAGAGGCCAGGGCCAGAGCGAACTCTTCGGAAGGCGGCTCATCCTCGAGGACTTCGATGGCGAGCCCTGCGACCTGCTGGGTGGCCTCGAGGTCGTTGTCCCGTGACATGTAGTAGGAGAGCCACGCCCGGGCCCCTGCTATCTCAATCCTGTTTTCGGCCATCTCCACCAGCTCAGCGGCGTATCCGCAAGCTTCGACCGCGGCGTTTATCAGACAATGCTCGTGGGCGGCCGCGAGAAGGGTCTCACGCAGCTGGCTGACGGTCATCCGTCCCCGGAAGAGGAGGGCGTTGGAGTAGTGGTACGCCGCCTGACGGTGAGCGCCTCCACGGGCCGAGCTCTCGGCCGCCTGTCAGCGAGTAGCTGACCGACTTCACATCGTCCTGGGCACCGAGACTGTGATAGGCGAGACGGGAGAGATCGGGGCGCACGTCAACATGCTCTTCCAGCTGCTCCAGCAGCCGGCGATGGAGGTCGCGCCTCAGCGCCGGTGGCACCGCCGCTTCCAGGCTGTGCCGGATCAGATCGTGTCGACACGTGACGAGACTGTCCGAGGAGACCAGGAGCCTCCGCTGCACCGCCAGGTCGACATAACTGCCGGCCGCGGGGTCCAACGCCAGCAGGGTATCCAGCGACACCCCGTCCGGAGACAATGCCACCGAATAGAGGGTCTCCAAGGCCTTGGAGGAGAAGTTGGCGGCGCGGGCCAGGACGGCATTGCTGATATTTGACGGGAGCTTCGAGTCGGGGTGGCGGATCACCTCTTCGACCAGGAAGGGATTTCCCAGCGTCGCCGCGTGAATCCGCGTCGGGTCGATATCGAGCCCCCGGGTCATTGCCTCCACGCCGGACGGGGTCAAGGCGGGCAGCTCGATCCTGGTGGCGGTTGGCCCCAGGTCGGCGACCACCAGGTGCATCGGGTGGGCGAGGTCAAGGTCCTCGGGTCGGTACGTGCAGATGAGCAGGCTCTTGGTGGGTGCGATCCTCCGTCCCAGGTAGCGCAAGAGGCCCAGCGTGGCTTCGTCCGCCCAGTGGACATCCTCGACGACGAGCACGATTCGGTCCCCCTTGAGCAGGTCCAGCATCCCGGCGTACACCGCCGTCCGCCCCGAGCCCGTTCGTATGTCGTCGCAGAGCTCTCCTGGCAGATCGTCGAGCAGATCGAAGAGGGGGGAGAAAGCCGTTGGGATTCCCACCGGCTCGCAGGCCGCCTCCAGGATCCGGTGACGATGGTCGAGGCCGCCGAGGAACGCCTGCAGCAGGGAGGTCTTGCCGAATCCGGCCTCGCCCGAGAGCAGGACGGCTCTGCCCACGTCAGCATCGGCCAGGTCGAAGAGGCTGGCCAGCTGCTCCTCCCGTTCCACCAGCGAAACCGGCTCGATCACAGGGATCGAGGGTACACCGACGGGTCGGAGCATCCCTGACCGCCCGCGCCCTGGGGTGGTCAGCCGGACTTGTGCTCCCTCCGAGGCAAAAGTGACCATTTGGTGCTCCCTCGACTCAGCTGTGTTCGCTGACGGGGTAGATCTCGTCGGCGACCAGGCCGTGGGCCTCCCGGTGAACCGTGTTGGCCCTCTCGGCGTTCTCCGCCTCGACCAGGCAAAAGATCTTGCCGTTCGCTTCATCTACCCAGTACCGCTTGTACTCCACCCCGTAAGCAGCCTGGGTCTCCAGGTCCCTGGCGTGGGCCTGGGCCACGTCGGCCTCCGATACCCCGCCCTCGATGTTGTGCACGTCCATGAACAGTGGCATGAGGTTCCTCCTTGTTCGCCTCTATGACCAACGTATGAGACGAAACGGAGGGCCGCATGGGGAGAACTCCCTATCTTTCAGCGGCCGCCCCGAGGACCCGAGTTGTGTCCCAGCCCCTTAACGCGGGGGCCACTGGAGCCCAAGATGGGCATCGCTCCCGATGTGCCCTGTCCGCTTCCGCCATACGTTCGCCATGTGTTTGACGGAATGGCGCTCACCGAGCGCCGCGAACTAGGAGGCAGGAAATGACACTTGCGATTCAGCGACAGCCCCGATTCAACAAGGTGCTTCTCGTCGTCGGCTTGATCGGGCTCACGGCAGCGCTCGCCGTTGCCATGGACCGGGTGGTCGAGCCCACGCATGCCGGAAGTCCGGCCGTGGTGCAGACCCACAACCCCGTCGGGCTAGGGGATCGTTTCGAGGCGATCCAGGACGACTACCTGGTCCCGCAGTCGATCATCAGTCGGCAGGCCGCAATGCAGGCCGAACTGCGTCTGCAGGATGGGTATCTCCCGCCGTCAGCGGTGGTCGATTCCGCCAGGGCAGCGTTCCTCTCGGTTCAGGACGGGTATCTCCCGCCGGCCGGTTGGGTTCCGACGGCGCCGGACTCGATTGACCTGGGAGCCACCGGGCCCCAATAACTGAACCTGAGCAGTCGAAAACCCCCGGATCAAGATCCGGGGGTTATTCGTGTGTGAACACGAGTCGCGGGCCTGGCCCACTCAGTCGATCGGGTCGAGGCGAAGAGTGGTGTCGAGCACTTCATCCCGGACCATGGCGTCCAGGCTCCGGCCCGGCCGGTACTTGGCGACAAACCCATTTGAAGCTCGCTCGATGGATCCGGCGTCATTGGCCGGGACCGCCCGGAACCTGTGCAACTCGCCGTTCACGATCAGGCTCACCTCAGGATCGGCCACTGCTCGCCGATACCAGTGCCCTTTCTCGCCAAGGACCGACCGGACGAAAACCTCTCCTCCTTCGACCACGACCCAAATGATGGTTCGCTTTGGTCCTCGCTCGCCATCGGTCTCGATCAGCACCTCGTCGGTGACGGCTATCTCTTGGATTTGTTCGTTGGTCATTCACATGCCTCGGTAGTGGTGGACGGTCACGCCGGGTAGATCTGCGAATGCTGATTCATCGGCGGTGAGCAGTGTGCGGCTCGTGGCGCGGGCCGTTGCCGCGATCAATAGGTCATGGGCGCCGCGGGGTCGCCCGGTCTGCCTTACTGCGACCAGGAGCTGAGCGTGTTCGAACGCGATATCCCGGTCGTAGGGAATGACTGGAATCGAGGCGAGGATTTCGTCCACATAGGCCTGCCGGTGGGCTTTGGCATCCTGGGAGGCGAGTTCGACTCCTACGACCAATTCGGCCACTGTGATCGCAGCGATTGCGACGTCGTCGTCTTCGTGGATCAGGTCATCGACATCGACGGCTGCTCGCTCGGCGTCGATCAGGAAAGTGGTATCGAGAAGGATCACACTCACGATCTGTTGTCGATCTCAACCAACTCGCGGACACGTGAGAGTTCCTCCGTCCAGGCCGAATCTGGTCTGTGACGCTTCAGGATTTCCTTTACCTCGGAACCACGGCCCTTGGTGATCGGCTTGAGATGTGCCACGGCCTTGCCACGTCGAACGATCGTGTAGTGCTGGTTGCCGTGCTCGACGCTGTCCAGCACATCAGAGAAGCGTCTCGCGGCTTCAGTCGCTGAGATATCCGGCATTAGATCAGATTATCAGATTTAGAGACCTCTGGGTAGCTCGGCCTTGGCTCCCGCAATGGAGGAGTACCGGTCATCGTCCTGTTGCCGCCGTGACAGGACGGGCACACAGTCGCGATCGGGATATGCGAGTTTCTGCTGGATTCGCAGTATTGAACACCTGCTACTTTCGGTGGCCGAAGTCCGCTCAAACGAGCGACCCAAAGGAGATGTGAGATGAGAAGAGCCCGTCGCATCATGTTGATGCTGGTCGTGTTTGCTATGACGGTGATGACCGTCGCGCCTGCATCAGCGGTCACGAATGGAGAACTCGACGGCAACGGCCATCCGCAAGTGGTGCTGGTACTGATGGAAGTGAACGGCGCACCTGCCTTCAGATGCACTGGAACATTGATCGCTCCTACCTTTGTCGTAACAGCCGGCCACTGCGCCGGAGCACCTGGCGAATTCTCGGGGATGCGGGTATTCACGGAGTCGAATGTCGACCAGGGACGCCTCAACGGAACCAACAACTATCCGTTCGGGGGAGGTCCCAATAGTGTCGAAGCCATTCGTTGGGCGTCACATCCCCTCTACCCGACAGCGCCGTTCTACGTCCACGATGTGGGGATGATCGAACTGGCTCAGCCAATCAATGCACCCTATGCAAGCCTTCCCGCCGTCGATTCTCTCGACGTGTTGGCCAACCAGCGCGGACAGCAGGATGTGACCTTCACCTCGGTGGGCTACGGGTTGCAAGCAGCACAGCTGAACAACCCAACCCCGCAGGCTCACACCGTGGGTGTCAGGGTTCGCATGGTGTCCCACCCCAAACTGGACCAGATCAATGTTCCCGGCCAAATCGGGGACTTCGCACTCTTGCTGTCGAACAACACCAAGACCGGCGGTACCTGTTTTGGGGATTCGGGTGGACCCAACTTCCTGAACAACTCCAACACCATCGCTGCGGTGACCTCCTTCGGCAAGAACAACAACTGCGCCGGAACCGGAGGTGTATTCCGGCTGGACCGACAGAACGTTCAAGACTTCATCAACGACTTCATGGGCCTTTGAAATAGGCAGTTCTTAGAGCAAAGAAGGGGAGGGCCTTCTGGCCCTCCCCTTCTTTGTTGAGCTGTCCTCGTTACCGGGACCGAGGCGCCCCTCTCGGCCGGGTCAGTCGTCGTCTCCGTCTCGCCACTGCCCGATGCGGAAGATCACGAACTCGGCGGGGCGGATCGGGGCGATGCCGATCAGGACGATCAGCCGCCCATCGTCGATGTCGTTCTGGGTCATCGTGTCTGGCCCGCAGCGGACGAAGAAGGCATCCTGAGATCGGTTGGCGGGGAAGGCACCCTGGGCGAACACGCCATAGAGGAAGTTGTCGATCTGGCCCCGCACACGGGCCCACAACGTCTCGTTGTTCGGTTCGAACACCGCCCACTCCAGCCCCCGGCGGATCGACTCCTCGAGGAACAGCGCCAGCCTCCGCACGTTGACGTACTTCCACTCGGCGTTTCCAGCCCCGGCTCTGGTTCGGGCTCCCCAAACCATGGTGCCTCGACCGGGCAGGGCTCGTATGCAGTTCACCCCCAGCGGGTTGAGCTCGTCGATGTCGGTCTTAGTGAGCGGAATCGATGGGATCGCCCCCGAGAGGGAGGCACTGCCGCCGGCCGGTGATCGCCACACCCCCTGATTCAGGTCGAGTCGGGCCAGCATCCCGGCCACTGCCCCGGAGGGGGCGAACTCCCGAACTCTTCCCCCTCGCATCGGGTCGGCACGGCTCACTCGAGGGAAGTAGAGGGCGGCGTCCTTGCCCTCGACGAAGCCGGCTGCGCCGAACCTGGCATCGGTCACGGTGTGCCAGGTGGAGGGCGGATCAAGGATCACCATCGCCCTCCGCTCCCCTGCGTACCCGATTGCAGCGGTGACCACCCCGAGAGGCACGCCGGCGGTGGTCGAGTAGGGACAGAGGACGATCAGGTTCACCAGCTCGGATCGGTCCAGGGCATAGATCCCCCGACCCGACTCCCGCATCCCGGGCCCGGTGTATGCGGAGACTCCGAATCGGCCATCACGGCCTCCGGTGGCGGTGACGGTGACCGGGAGCCGCGGCGGCAGGCTGGTGGGGAGGGGCAGCCTTGCCCGTATCAGCGCCGACTCTTCGAGCGCCCTGTCGACACGGCGCGGGCTCCGCGGCGCCAGGGACAACCCGGCGAAGCTCTCGATCAGCCCGGTGCCCCGGTCGGTCACTGTGAGGTCGAACCGGTTGCGGGGAAGCGGAGCAATCGTTCCTTCCAACTTCGAGCCCCACGTTCCGGGGCTGGTCGCCTCCAGGACCAGTCGAGAGTTGCCACGCCCGAAGTTGAGGGTGGCCAGGTGGTCGGGCGCAGGCAGATGGGCTCGAACTACGACCGCTCGTCGTCCGCCCTGCTCGAAGAAGTCCCGGATCGAGTGGCCCAGGTCGCTCTTCAGCCAGAGCCCCCCGAAGAGACGCTCGAACTCGGGAAACGAAGTGATCAGAGTCGGGGTATCGACCGGGCCTCGCTGGGCACGGCCCACGAAGGCGGTAGTCCCTGTGTCCACGCCGACGATCGCCTTTGGAGGCGGCGTCACCTCTTCGATGTAGACCCCGGGTGTCGTGTAGCGGGCGGTCATCGTCGAGGACGCTATCGGTCTGTGCCAGGATGCGGGTCATGACCATCCCCCTCGGAATCTTTGGCTTCTGGCGAATGGCGCGGAACACGACCCCGGACATGGCCCGGGAAGCGGAGACCCTCGGCTATGGAGCCATCTGGGTGGGCGGTTCCCCGAGCGGCGACCTGGTCGACGTGGAGGCCCTGCTCGAGGCGACGGAACGGATCCCGGTGGTCACCGGGATCGTCAACATGTGGCGGGAGCCGGCCGAATTGGTCGCCGCCTCCTATCACCGGATCGCCGAGCGTCATCCCGATCGATTCGTCTTGGGGGTGGGGATCGGGCACCGGGAGGCCACTGCTGAGTACCAGGCGCCGATGGCCAAGATCGATGACTACCTGACCCGCCTCGATCGAGCCGAGGTGCCTCGGGACCGGATGATCCTCGCCGCCCTCGGACCTAAGGCGCTCCGGGTCGCCGCCGAGCGCACCGCGGGGCCGCACCCCTATCTGACGACCCCGGCTCACACTCGCTATGCCCGGGAGTTGATCGGCCCCCGGCCATTGCTCGCACCGGAACACAAGGTCACCATCGACGCCGACCCGGAGCGGGCAAGGGCGACCGGGCGGAAGGTGGTCTCCTACTACCTGGACCGGGTCAACTACCGCAACAACCTGATCCGCAGCGGTTGGGCAGAGGACGACCTGACCGATGGTGGCAGTGACGCACTGGTCGACGCATTGGTGCTCCATGGCACACCGGAGCAGGTGGCGGTCGGGCTTCGGGCCCACCTCGACGCCGGGGCCGACCACGTCGGAGTCCAGGTGCTGGGGGAGGATCCGATGCCATCGTTCCGTCGTCTGGCGGAAGTCTTGATGTCAAGCTAGACGGTTGGCCGTCTCACCACTCCGGTGAGTAGGAGAGCAACGTCCGCATGTAGTTGGCCCGCTCATACTGGGACGGGTCGGCGACGGCAGCCTGGCTGAACGATCCCTTGGCCTCCTCCAGTGACCGGTATCCGTGCTCCTCGAGCCAGACGGCGAGGCCCCCAACGGTTTCTCGGAGGCGATCCGGACCGTTGCGGAGCAGCGAGGACGCCATCATGGTGACGTCAGCCCCCGCCAGGACCAGCTTGGCAACTTCGGCGGGCCCATCGACACCGGTAGTCGCGGCCAGAGAGCTTTGGATCCGCCCGCGGAGAATCGCAATCCAACGAAGCACCAGGCGAAGCTCCGTCGGGGTTGACAAGACGAGGTTGGGAACCACGTCCATCCGCTCCAGATCGATGTCGGGCTGATAGAAGCGGTTGAAGAGAACCAGGCCATCGGCTCCGGCGTCGACCAACCGGGTCGCCATGTTGGCCATGGAGGAGAAGAAGGGGCCAACTTTCACCGCGAGGGGCACATCGACGGTTCGTCGCACGAGTTCGACCAGGCTCAAGTACTGATGTTCGACCTCGCTTCCGGACAACGTCGGATCGGCCGCAATCAGATAGATGTTGAGTTCGAGGGCATCGATCCCCTCGTCGGCCAGGATCTTGGCGTACAGCGTCCAGCCCCCGCTCGTTGTCCCATTGAGGCTGGCAATCACCGGAACCGCCAGCTCAGCCTTGGCGGTTCGGATCAGCTCTAGATACCGCTCCGGCCCGGTGTTGTAGTCGTCCAGTTCCGGGAGATAGCCGTCGGTCGCCTCCGCAAAGGAGTCCTTTGCCCATTCCAGACCCATGTGCACCGCCATCGCCTCATGCTCGACCTGCTCTTCGAACAGCGAGGGCAGAACCACGGCCGAAGCCCCCGCTTCGGCAAGAAGGTGAAGATGGTCGATGTCAGAGGTGATCGGCGACGCCGAGGGAACCACCGGATGAGCCAACGTCATACCCAGATATGTGGTGCGCAGGTCGACGGTCATCAGTCCTCCAACTCGGTGTACTCGGCGGTGCGATGGACTTCGACCAGTTGCTCATACAGGTGCCAGCGATCGTCGATGTCTTTCTGTGCCCTCTCCATGAGCTCGCCCGAGCGCTCCGGGTTGGCCCGGGTCAGCATGGCGAAACGGCCCTCCTTCTCGGCGAAGTCCTTGAAGCGAATCGTCGGCTTGCGGCTATCGAGGCGCAGGCCGGGCTGGCCGGCACTCTCATTGGCCGGGTCGTAGCGATACAACGGCCAGTAACCGGAGGTGGTCGCCTCCTTCTGATGGCTCATCTGGGTCGACATGTCGATCCCGTGGGCGATGCAAGGGCTGTAGGCGAGGATCAGCGAGACTCCGTGATGGGCCTCGGCCTCGGCGAACGCCTTCACCGTCTGGGTCATGTTGGCGCCCATCGCCACCTGAGCCACGTAGACGTCCCCGTAGGCCATGGCGATCTGGCCCAGATCCTTCTTCCCGGTGGCCTTCCCTCCCGAGGCGAACTTGGCCACTGCCGCCCGAGGGGTCGCCTTGGAGGCCTGCCCTCCGGTGTTGGAGTAGACCTCGGTGTCGAGCACCAGGATGTTGATGTCCCGGCCCGACGCCAGCACGTGGTCCAACCCTCCGAACCCGATGTCGTAGGCCCAACCATCACCGCCGACGATCCACACCGAAGTGCGGACCAGGGCGTCGGCCACTCCCTCCAGCCGTCGAGCCAACAGCCCATCCATGTCCGCCAAGCGCTGCCGCAGGGTCTCGACGCGCAGACGCTGTTCCGCAATCCCAGGTTCCTCCAGCTGATCTGCCCCCAGGATCTCGACGCCCAGGTCGCCAAGCTCGGGAAGAAGGGCGGTCACCAGAAGACGGGCATCGGCCTCCATGGCCTCGAGACCGAGACGCATCCCCAAACCGAACTCGGCGTTGTCCTCGAACAAGGAATTGGCCCACGCCGGGCCCCGCCCGGTCTCGTCGGTCGACCAGGGAGTCGTAGGAAGATTGCCGCCATAGATCGAGGAGCACCCGGTGGCATTGGCGATAACGACCCGATCGCCCAGCTGCTGGGTGAGAAGCTTCAGATAGGGCGTCTCCCCGCACCCGGCACATGCCCCGGAGAACTCGAACAACGGCTCGATCATCTGGGATCCCTTCACCGTGTCGAGCCTCACCTCGGCTCGGGGTGGGTCGGGGATGGTGAGGAAGAAGTCGAAGTTGGCCCGCTCCCGTTCCATGTGGGCTTCCTTGGGAACCATGTCGATCGACCGGTGCCCGACCTCGGTCTTGGAATGGGCCGGGCACACGTCAACGCATACTCCGCAGCCCGTGCAGTCGTCGGGAGCCACCTGCACCGTGAGGAGCCTGCCGGCGAGATCGGTTCCGGACGCCTCTTTGGATGCAAACCCATCGGGGGCTCCCTCGAGGGCGGCGGGGTCGAAGACCTTGAAGCGGATTGCGGCGTGCGGACAAACCAGGGCGCAGCGTGCGCAGTCGATGCAGATCGAAGGGTCCCACAATGGGATCTCGTTGCCGATGGAGCGCTTCTCCCAAAGGGCGGTCCCGGTGGGGAACGTGCCGTCGACGGGCATGGCCGATACCGGTAGCAGATCGCCTTTTCCCGCCAGCATCATGCCTGTCACTCGCTGGACGAAGTCGGGCGCGCCGGCGAGGCGGGCGGCGAGAAGGTCGTCGGGGCCGCCGTGGCCATTCTTGGCCACCGCTGGAACCGCTACCTGGTGGAGGCCGCCAAGAGCAGAGTTGATCGCGTCCAGGTTGCGACGAACAACGACCTCGCCTCTCTTGCCATAAGAGACCTTGACCTCATCGGTGATCGCGGCCATCGCCTTGTCGCGGGGCATCACCTCGGATAGGGCGAAGAAGCATGTCTGGAGGACCGTGTTGATCCGGCCCCCCAAACCCGCGTCACCGGCGATGCGCGTGGCGTTCACCACCCAGAGGTCGAGACCCTTCTCAACGATTCCTCGTTGAATCCAGCCCGGAAGGTGCTCCCACACCCGGTCCGGCTCATAAGGGCTGTTGAGGAGGAAGGTCGCGCCTGGCGCGGCCAGTTCCAACACGTCGACGTCTTTGAGGGCGTCGAAGTCATGACAGGCGACGAAGGTGGCCTGGCCGGGGCCGATCAGATAGGTCGAGGTGATCGGGCGCGGCCCGAACCGGAGATGGGAGATGGTGCGTGATCCTGACTTCTTCGAGTCATAGACGAAGTAGCCCTGGGCGTAGAGGTCGGTGTGGTCGCCAATGATCTTGACCGAGGCCTTGTTGGCACCGACTGTGCCATCGCTGCCCAGTCCGAAGAAGACGGCCCGAACGGTGTCCTCTGGCTCATCCCAGCCATCTGGGCTGTAGTTCAGGCTGGAGTGAGTCACATCGTCTGTGATTCCCACGGTGAAGTGGGTCTTCGGGGCCTCCTGGTCGAGCTCAGCGAAGACGGCCGCCGCCATCGCAGGTGTGAACTCCTTGGACGACAGCCCGTACCGTCCGCCGATCACCCGAGGAAGAGGGCGATCGCCCTCGAACAGCGCTCCAATCACGTCGAGGTAGAGCGGGTCGCCAACAGCTCCCGGTTCCTTGGTCCGATCGAGCACGGCGATGGCCTTGGTTGTGGCCGGCAGGATCGCCCGGAAGGCTTCGGTGTCGAACGGTCGATAGAGACGGACGATCACCATGCCCACCCGCTCGCCCTGAGCGGCGAGACGCTGCACCGCTTCTGAGGTGGCGCCGACCCCGGATCCCATCAGGACGACGACTCGTTCCGGCTCGGGATGCCCCACGTAGTCAAAGAGGTGATAGCTGCGCCCGGTGAGCTCGGCGAAATGATCCATCTCCGCCTGGACAATCGATGGCACCGCCGCGTAATAGGGGTTTGCGGCTTCCCGCGCCTGGAAGAAGACGTCGGGGTTCTGAGCGGAGCCCCGAAGGACCGGGTGCCGGGGATTGAGGGCCCGCATGCGGTGTTGCGCAATCAATTCCTCATCGATCATCGCCCGCAGGACATCGTCTCCGACCGCGACGATCTTCGACACCTCGTGTGACGTTCGGAATCCATCGAAGAAATGGAGGAACGGGATGCGTGCCCGGAGCGTGGCGGCATGAGACACCAAGGCCAGGTCCTGGGCTTCCTGCACGGATGCCGAGGCGAGCATGGCGAATCCGGTCTGACGGGCGGCCATCACATCGGAGTGGTCCCCAAAGATCGAAAGGGCATGCGTGGCGAGGGTCCGGGCAGCGATGTGGAACACGGTCGGGGTCAGCTCGCCGGCGATCTTGTACATGTTGGGAAGCATCAGAAGCAGGCCCTGGGATGCGGTGAAGGTGGTGGTGAGCGCCCCCACCTGGAGGGATCCATGAACCGCCCCGGCAGCGCCGGCCTCACTCTGCATCTCCACGACGTCGGGCACTACCCCCCACAGATTGGAGCGTCCGAGTTGTGACCAGGCATCGGCGTGCTCGCCCATGGGCGAGGCCGGAGTGATCGGATAGATAGCGATCACCTCGCTGAGAGCGTGAGCCACCCGGGCGGCGGCCTGGTTGCCGTCGACCGTGGAGAAATTCGAGGTCATATGTTCAAGGTATGGAGAGATCCACCGCCACGCGAGTGCCGAATGTCACGGCAGCGGTGGTCTAAGCGCCCTACCGGTGATGCCAGTCGGGGACTTGCCGAGGCGTTTTTCGTACTGGATCAAAGTGATGTCTTCGAACTTTGTCTCGCCGACTCTGGCAAACCCCAGCCTCTCGTAGAAGTGCTGATTGCGAGTGGCATAGGTCGGTGTGGTCAGCGTCCAGACGGTGGCGGGGAAGGTCCGTTCGATGAACTCCATCGCCTGGGTGCCGATGCCCTTGTTGTGGTGGGCCGGATCGACGAAGAGGATGTCGAGATGGAAGTGCCCCGCACCTTGATCAATGACGTTGAGTCCTCCGACGATCTCGCCATCCAGACAGACCTTGTGGCTCCCGCCCCGGGCGATCGTGGCAAGCATCGCCTCGACCGAGTCATAGCCTGGAGGGCCGCCGATCGGGATCCCGGGATGGAGGCGAGCATCATCGTGGAAGGCCGCGATCTGGACCCTGACCAGGTCCTCGGCGTCGGCCGGAGTCGCCTGCTCGAAGTCGATATTCATCCTCGGCAGGAATGTAGACGTGTCTTGCTGGCGGGCGCTTTGACCTTGTGGCGAAGGTTCCTCAGTCGAAGCCGAAGAGCGGGGGAAGAACGACGACGACGACCGCCGCCCAGATGGCGAAGACGGGGAGATAGGAGGTTTGCCAGCGTTCGAGGCGGTGGAAGGCGATCTGTCCCCTGAGAAACCGCATAGATAGCCAGGCTGCCCCGGCCAGGTTCACCAGCAGGACGAGGTTGAGCCCCAGCGCCGCCGTACGGTTCGGGGTGAACCCGAGGTCACTGATGCGGGCCACCATCGTGCCCAACACCATCACGTCGAGCACGAGCGCGCTGGCGACGGTGACGAGTTGGACGCGGTCCATCCATCCCGGCGGGAGAGACGGCTGCCGCGCCGAGGATCGCGTAGAGCACCAGTCCGAGCACAACCACCAGCAGGACGTCGAAGACTCCGAGCAACTCTCGGTCGAACACTCCAGAGAGCCCGGTCCCTGCGTAGGTGACCGCGGCGACGGTCAGCATCAAGGCGAACAGGGGAGTGAAGAGCATGGTCAGAACCGGGGCCATGTTTTCCACGACCCGCTGTTTGGACTCCACGAGCCACGCTGCGATGATCACCGCACCGGCCGCGCCCGAGGGCAACACCCACTCGAAGACCAACTGCGGGAGGTCGGTTCCGATCGGCTGCAGTATCAGCGCGGTGAGCATGACCAGCACACCGCCACCGAGGGCGATCAGCGCGTAATAGATGACCCACTCTCCGGTGAAACGAACGAAGTCCATTCGCCGTTCGTGCGATCGGAGCGTGCCGCTCACGTACGGGTAGGCGACCGCGAACCACAACAAGACAGGCAGATAGAGCGCCACCAGAAGCTCGGTGTCCGAGATCGTCGTCGCGAAGACCTCGGTGTTCGAGCCCGCGCCGAATGGGTAGAGGTTGACCAGCAGTGCGGAGAGGACAAACGGCGCAGCGGTTAGCAACCATCGTCTGATGTCGAACTGCCGCCGAATGGCGAAGTACCCGGCGAGGAAGGGCAACACGAACAAACTCGCGTTTCGCAGCAGCCACCCCGGTTCCTCCTCGGGAAACCCAGCCGCGAGCCGTGCGATTTGGATCGCGACAGCGGCGGCCAGGGCGAAGCCGAGCGCCTCGAAACCCCCGCTGGACGGACGCGCTGGCTCATCCTCATCTGTGGCGATCAGCTGCTTCCAGAGTCGATCGCTGTGCTCGAGAGCGAACTCCCGGGATAGGGTGTCGATGTCCCCCATGCGCTTCACAGCAACGAGGAACGCCTCATCGGCCGTGAGGCCGGCCGAATCCAACTCGGCGATCTGATCGCGAAGATGACCCTCTAGCTCATCGACGTCCCGGCCGTTCACGGCCGGGGCCCTTCCGACGTAGGCCCGCCACTCGGCAATTTGTGTTTCCACGGCATCCATATGTCACCCCTCACCGAGGGCCATCAGCGGCCCATTTGGGCCTTGAAAGACATCACCCAATGCACGGGTGACGGCCTGCCATTGCCGCTGCTGTTCGGCAAGGGCGGATCGACCGCCATCGGTGATCGCGTAGTACCTCCGGCGCCGCCCGTCGGGCGGGGTCCGCCAATCGGTGGTGGCGTATCCGAGGCGGCGAAGGCGATGAAGCAGGGGATAGAGCATCCCGTCAGTCCACTCGAGCTCACCTCCGGAAAGCTCACGCACCCGCTTCAGGATGGCGTAGCCGTAGTTCTCACCCTCGGCCAAGATCGCCAGCACGAGTGGCGTCGCCGAGGCTGCCACCAGGTCCTTGTCGATGTGCACACCAACCTCCTATGGCCCAGAGTGCCATACATAGAAGCACACTGTACATAGAAGCACAAGGTATACGTGAGGCAGTCCGGCGCCCGGGCCAATGTCCGATCTCATTCAGGGGAACCCAGATCTTCGATCTGGTTCAGCAGGTCGAGAGAGTCGTGCGCGGCCGCTGCCACCGAATCGTCACTGGTTGCGATCTCGGCCAGCAGCCCCTTTGACTTGGGGCCGCCGATGTCGGCAAGGAGTCGGACCAGGGATGGGGTCAGGTGACCCTCGGACCTGGCTTTTTCGATGAGGCCGATCGATCGGTCTCCCGCTTTGACAATCGACATGCCGGCCAGCGCCTTGTCCTGCTCGTCACCAGACTCAAACGCCCGAACCAGGGTGTCGCCTGCAGATTTGGCGCCGACTGTGCGCCACGCCATACCGGCGCTGATGACCTTGAGGGAACTCCCTACGCCCATTTGGACAGCCTACGAGTCGAAGTTCCAGAGCCCGTTGGCGTCCCAATATGCCGGTTCATGGGCGGCAGGGTGGGAAAACCAGCCGTTGCGGAACTCTTTGACCTTGGCATGCTGAAATCTCTGCCCTCCCCGGTCGACCAGGATCACCAGGTCGAACTTGACCCGAATGTCGTAGATCTTCTCTACTCGAGAGAAGTCGGGCAGCCACTCGTCATGAACCGGCCACGCCAGAAGCACCAGCTTTTTGAATTCCACGCCCTGTCTCGTTGCGAGATGGGCAACCGTGCCACCGTGACTGTGGGTGAAGAAGTCCGACTTGACCAGACCCTCATCACCGATCCACTTTTTTAGGCTCAGGGCCGCCACGCGCCGGGCCCCGTCGGAGTAGTTGCCCGACCAGGTGAAGCTCTTGTCGTGCAGGTCGAGATCGGGTCGATGAGCATCGAGCGCTTTGTAGAAGTCACCTTTGGGCTGGTACCAGGTTTGGTCGGCCGCCCAGGTGCCGTGGGTGATCACCGCAGTGCTCGACTTGCGGCGACGCTTCTTCGAAGGGGGCGGGTCGACTACGTGTTTCTGAAGCTGTGGGTTCTTCGGTTGAATGTTGCGTAGGACCTCCCGGGCCAGCTCCGCGACCAACGGATCCTCGGATCCTGCGCCCGCTTCCAAGATGGCCAGGATCTCAGGCCGGAGCCGGGTCGTCTCTCTGGCCCCAGCCGCCGCCGCCACCGCAACCAGCGGATGCGGGCTATGGAGTGCTGCTTCGAACAGAGCGGCCGTGTCTTCGAAGGACGGATGGTCGTAGAGGTCGTGCACTTTGCGTTCCATCTCGCCCTGAACCGTTGGCGACGATTCTGCATCCAGCTCGGTTTTCGACATGGCCAGAGGTCGGTGTGCCTCAGCCACCGATATCCGACGCGATCGTTGCACCCCTCTGAGTTCCGGAAGGGCGAAGTCAACGTTTGCGACTTCTGTCTCGAGCTCCGTCAGCTTCCCCTCCTGGCCGAGCACGCCAGCCCGCCGCGGCAAGCAGCAATGCCGCCTGCGAGGCCGCGGAGGAGGGGGTCACCTCGGCGTCGAGACCCGGTGTGACCGCGAAGGCCGCCCTCGGGTCGATCGGCTCCAGTGGCTGATCGCTCATCGGTGCCATCTGTGTGTATATACATCGTCGTAGCGATTGCCGCTGGTCCGATGACCGGTCGAGCCGTCATCGGCTGGTGGGAACTAGTCTCCAAATTCGGTGCGATGACAGATTCCATTCACGACCTGGCGACCAAGGTCACTACCGCCGACCTGGTCGACGCCATGGGCCGCATGCATCGGCACCGCTGCCACATCCTCGATCTGGTGACTCCGAACGCAGGTCGGGTCCTGTTCGGCTCGGCCTCGACCGTCTCCTATTTCCCCACTTGTAGCGAGGTTCTCGACCCGAAGCGTTACAACTTCGCCAGCCTGTTTCATCAGGCAGTCGGCGCTGAGTCCGAAGGGCGCGTGCTGGTGCTCGCCAGCAACGGTCACAGCGACATCTCACTGGGCGGTGGCGTCAAGCTCTCACGGGCCCAGAATGCGGGGCTGGCCGGGGTCTTGGCCGACGGTCGCCTGCGAGACTTCGATGAGCTGGCGGGCTACGACTTCGCTACTTACTGCAGGGGAGAGGCGACGAAGTGGGGCGGTGATGTAGTGACCCCCTACCAAGCCAATGTTCCGGTCGTGATCGACGGTGTCGGGATATTCCCTGGCGATTACATCCATGCCGATTCCTCAGGTGCGGTCGTCGTGCCGGGCAGCCAGATCCGCGAGGTGCTCGAGGAAGCCATCAGGGTCAACGAGGAGGACGTCGCCCATATCGCCGAGATCAAGGCCGAGGGTCCTGATGACTTCTTGGAATACCAATGGTGAGCGGGAACTTCTTGACCCGCATTGCCCCGAGACGGGCGACCCATCTGATCTATCGCCAGATGAAGGACCTGCTCGGCCAACGGTTAGGTATCGGCCTTACTTGACGCCGGTGAGGAAGAAGGTGGGCATCATTCCCTTGCCCTTGATGTCGATGTCGCCTCGCGACTCGAACTGGAAGCTGTCGTCGAGGGCCGCCCGTACCTGATCCGAAACTTGAATCCGGCCGGTGACACCGTGCGATTCCATCCTGCTGGCTGTGTTCACCGTGTCACCCCAGAGGTCGTAGATGAATTTCCGACGACCAATCACCCCGGCGACCACGTCACCGGTGTGGATCCCGATGCGGGCCGACAGTGGCAGGTCAAGGCTGCGGCCGATCTGTTCGACCGTCGGCAGCATCTCGAGGGCCACATTCGCCACCCGATCCACATGGTTGGTCTGGGCCAAGGGCACACCGCCGACCGCCATGTAACTGTCACCGATGGTCTTTATCTTCTCGACTTCGTAGTGGTCGGCGATCGCGTCGAACTCCCCGAACAGGAGATCCAGAACCTCGATCACCTTGGATGGTTTGAGACGTGACGACATGTGGGTGAATCCCACCATGTCCGCAAACAGAACCGTGGCCTCTGCGAAGTAATCGGCAATGAGTTTCTCTCCGTCCTCCAATCGCCTGGCGACGGGAGGAGGCAGGATGCTCAACAGGAGTTGCTCGGAGCGGTTGCGCTCATCTTCGAGCTCGTGAGTGCGGATCTCGATTCGATGCTCCAGCTCCCGATTGACCGACGAGACTTCGCCGAGGTACTGCTTCATGTAGATCCCTGACAACGGCCCCGACACGTCGATCTCGTCACCGCTATCGATCTTCGGCATCTCGATGATCCCGGCGCGATCGAGCGGCTCGAAGGGATCGGCCACTTGAGCGTGATACTCACGGGCGTGAACGATCACGTAGGTGAGTGCTGATGCACAGTGCGCGACGGGGATGAGCCCTTCATACCCGGGGTTTTGGGCGATTATCGGCATCACCTGTTCCTCGGAGATGCCGAATGCGGCGGCGGCCTGGGGGACGATGATCTCACGCACCAGAGGCGTGTCGACGATTCCAGGAACGAACGAAAGGACCGAAACGCCCGAGTCGCTGCCGATCTCACGAGCCGCGGTGTAGGCGAGCGAGCGCATAGCCATTTTGGTGCCCGAGTAAGCAGCGGCCATCGGTGAGCCCTCGTAGGCGATCATGTTGACGATGACACCGTGTTTCCGCTCCAACATCCCGGGGAGCAGATGCTTGATCATGAGGAATGGCGCCCTTGCGTTGATGTCATAGGTCTTCTCCCATTCCTCGAGGGGGAAGTCGGTGACCGGAGCCGAATGCAGGTGAAGGGCGTTGTTGACAAGGATGTCGATGGTCCCGAAGCTCGAGGTCGCCTGCGGGAGCATGGACAGAAGCTGGTCTACATCGCCCAGGTCGCACTGGATGAACTCAGCCTGACCACCCGCTTGTTTGATCGAATCGGCCACGTCCTGCCCGCTGGGGAGGATGTCAACAAGCACTATCCGCGCGCCGAGGTGAGCCAGGGTGGCTGCAGTCGCCTCACCTATGCCACGCGCTCCACCGGTGATCAGTGCCGTTCTCCCGACCAGGCTGCCCGGTGCGATCCCCAGCTTGTCGAGTAATTCAACGTCGACGACGTACATCGGTCCCCAATTCTCCTAAGCAGTGCTCGAGATAGCGTTGCGGAACACGGGAAGGCTGCGTTCGATCATCTCCGCAGTTCCCGTCAGCGAGATGCGGAAATGACCGGGCGAGGCGCAGGTGGTGCCGGGCAGGACCAGGACTCCTTGCTTCGCGAGCCTCTCCACAAAGGCGACATCGTCGGGGTCGGGGGAGCGGACCCACAGGTAAAACGTCCCTTCCGGGGACTGCAGGTCGTAGCCGGCCTTTCCCAGCTCGGCGACGGTGAAGTCTCGCTTGCGTTCCAGCTCGAAGAGATCGATCGAGAGCCGGTCCAATTCCGCGAGCGAGTACTGCATGATGGCGCTGGGGAACAGCCATCCGCCCGCGATCTGGGCCATGAAGATTGCAGAGCGCAGTGGCTCTGGGTCGGGCATCAGTGGGGACAGGGCAAGCCATCCGATCCGCTGCCCGGGGGTGAGCAGGATCTTGCCGTAGCTGTAGGAAACCAGCGTGTACGGGTAGTACTCGGCAGGACTGGTGAACTTTGCGTTGCTGAACACCAGCTTGGAATAGGGCTCGTCAGAGAGCAGATAGATCGGGGCCCCGAACCGATTCGAGGCATCGGTGAGCACGTTCGCCAGACCTTGGAGAGTGGAAGGCGGGTAGATCCGGCCCGTCGGGTTGTGCGGGGTGTTGACGATGACCAGACGGGTCTTCTCGGTGATCGCTCCGGCGATGCGATCCAGGTCGAGGTCGTAGTCATCGCCGCGAACCGGGACACTGACCGGGGTTGCCCCTGCGGCGAGGATCATCGACCGGTAGAAGAACCAGGGGGGATCGGAGTAGACGACCTCATCACCGGTCTCGACGAGAGCTCCGAGGGCGGCGGCGATGGCGCCAAAGGCGCCCGGGGTCATGGCGATGTCCTCAGGGTCGAATTGTTGGCCACGCCATTCGGCCAAATGGTTGGCCACGGTGCGTCGCGACTCCTCCTCGGAGAACTTGTAGGCGTAATGGCCCTTGTCACGAGGGGTGGTAACCGAGGCGAGGGCGGTGGCGAACCCGTCGACCACCATCTCCTGCGGATTTCCGAACGCCAGATCGGCAACTTCAGGCCGGCGGCGGTTCTCCTCCCAGATGGGGAGAAACGACAACAACGTCTCGTTGGCTGCCGTGATTTGCCTGATCCGCTCGGTCACCATGGCCATCGACGATAGCCCGCCCTCCGATAGGGTCGACAGTCCCCTCCCCCATGGCATGAGCACCCAGGAACCTTTTCCCGACGTCGATCCGCTGACCGCACCGGTCGGCGAGACATTCGTGATCCAACAGCACCACGCGACGGCCCTCCATCACGACTTCCGGCTGGAAATGCTCAACGAAGATGGCCCCGTGCTGGTCTCCTGGGCGGTCCCCAAGGGCCTGCCGCGACGAAGGGGAGAGCGCCACCTCGCCATCCGCACCCCGGATCATTCCATGGAGCACGCCACCTTCTCCGGGTCGATCCCCGGTGACGAGTATGGCGGGGGAGACGTGCGGATCTTCGATCATGGCGAGTACGAGATGGTGGGTCGGACCGATGACCGAATCACCTTCAGGCTCGAAGGGCAGCGGCTGACCGGGATCTGGCACCTGGTGTCGACTGGTCTGAGGGACGGAAAGGAGCAATGGCTGGCTCTCATGTCGAAGGATCTGCGCCCGACCGGCGACGAGCGACCTCCACTCGAGCCCATGCTGGCAACGCCCACTGCCGAGGCATTCGACGACCCGGAATGGGGTTTCGAGCCGAAGTGGGACGGGATCCGTGCTCTCGCCCTCTGTGGGGAGGACACCCGTCTCATCTCACGCCGAGACCACGACATCACCGTGGCCTATCCCGAGCTTCGCCGGTTACATGACCAGGTAGTTGCTCTGGACGCAGTTCTCGACGGCGAGATCGTGGCCTTCGACCACGGGGTGCCCTCGTTTCAGACGCTCCAGCAGCGGATGCACCTCAGGAATCAGCGGCAGGTGGAGCAACTGTCCCTCCAAATCCCGGTGGTGTACATGGTCTTCGACCTGCTTTGGATCGACGGTCGGGACCTGATCGGCCAACCACTGCAGGAGCGGCGCCAGATCCTGGAGGAGGCCATCGTTGCCTCGGATCAGATCCAGATGTCGCCGATGGTCGAGGGCGAGGGCGTTGCCCTGTTCCAAGCCGCCGCCGATCAGGGGTTGGAGGGAATCATGGCCAAGCGCCTCGCTTCCCTGTACCTGCCGGGTGCCCGATCTCGTGACTGGCTAAAAGTGAAGATCAAGTTCGACGCTGACGTTGTGATCGTGGGCTGGACCGAGGGCGAGGGCCAACGCCTAGGCAGCATCGGATCATTGATGATGGCCGTCTACGACGGCGACGAACTGCGATATGCCGGGAACGTCGGCACCGGTTTCGACCGGGACACTCTTCAGGATGTCCTCGACAGGTTGCGGGGTCTCGACGAGACCAAACCCCCGTTCCCTCCCGACGTGTTGCGCTCCCGTCCCGAGTTGCGTCGGGCGCATTGGGTCGCCCCGTTGCTGGTGGCCAAGGTCGAGCACCGCCAGGTGACTTCTGCCGGGCGGCTCAGATCGCCCTCGTTCCTTGGCCTTCGCGAGGACAAGAACCCCAAGGACTGCACCTACGACCAGTTGCGAGGTTGATCAGGCGGCGAAGAACCGGAGCAACTCGCCGTTGACAGCTTCGGGTTGGGCGAGAGCTGCGATGTGGTGGGCGTCGGCTATGACGGCGACTCTTGCCTCGGGGATCAGCTCCCTCCCCGACTCGATGGCCGATTGCAGGTCACCGTAGATGACCTCCCGGCCACCGAAGACGAGAAGGACGGGAGCCTTGACTTCTGCAAGCTCTTCACTGGTGTAGACCCGGGGGAACACCTTGTTGATCAGCCTGCCGTACTTCATCGTTTCATAGAACAGCGGCTCCCAGAGCGGATCTCGAGGCAGGCCGTGAAGCATCCAGTCGATGCTGGAGCGCATGACCCTCGCCACTCCTGGCAGTGCAGGAACGGCTAGGTAGAGGCCTTTCGGAATGAACATGTGGAACATGAACGGTCTCATCGCGTGAATCGTCGAGGCCGGGCCGATCAGCACCAACTTGCGTATTCGCTCGGGCAACTTCATGGCGTAGTAGGCGGCGGTGAAGCCTCCATACGAGTTCCCGACCAGATCGAGAGTGTCGATGCCCAGACCGTCGATTAGCTCCGTGAACCACTGCAGGAAATCGTCCAGCGAGGCGATCGGTCGGCTGGGTCGGCTCTTGTTCGACTCCCCGATGACATCAACGCAGTAGGTGCGGTGCGACTTGCTCAATGCCTCGACGTTGCGATACCAGGAGGCAGCCGTAGCAAACAGGGCGTGGAGGAGCACGATCGGCGGGCCATCCTTCGGGCCTCCTGCGATGACATGGGTCTCGCCGAAGCTGGTTGGCACCCACAACTCCTCATAGTCGACCGGCCATGCATCCATCACTGCCTGATAGGCGCGCAAGATCTCGATCTTGCCTTGAGCGGAGGTGAACATCGGGATGGTCGAGGCGACAGCCTCAGAAGTTGCAGCTGTAGTGCTCATGATCCAATCACACTTGGGGTGTCTGGCGAACGCCAGAGTCCAACGTCACATCGCCTCGTTACCCGAGCTACCTCAATCGACTCGGTCGGCGCTTGCTGATAGGGCAGGTGGGGTCGGGACCGTCGCTTCGGACCTGAGTCCCGGTCTGAAACCCCTAGACGGGATCGGGAATCGGGTCCGGCAACAGGTCGAGGAGCTGGGTGTTCAACTTGTGGAAGAGCTCGGACGGCATGGAGCCCTCCACATGTCGGCGATTGATCTCTTTCACCAGCTTCAGCCACTCGGCGAATGCATCCGCCGGCGACACCGAATCTGAGGTCAGGGCATCGGCAATTTGGGTGATCCGAAGCTCGACATCGTCGAGTTGCTCCGACGCCGGCGGGGGCTTGGCGACAGCTCGAGGCGTCTTGACCTGATTGTTTGGCTTCGGGGACTGCGTCTCGCGCTCCACCGGGGAAGGCCGGCGGCGGGTCGGCTGTTCCGTCTTAACCACCGCTGAACGTGTGGGGCGTTTGTCAATGCCGAGAGCGGCAGCGAATCGCTTCGAGTCGGTGACCGTGAGGACGATCTCCTCGCCGTCGACTCTGATGTGAAACCCGTCTGACAGAGAGGAAATATCGAGCTCTTCGAGGGGCCAGACCCCCACCGTTCGGTCTGCAGCCGTCAAGGTCATTCGCTCATGTCCGATGTCCACCTCCACGCCCATCGGCAGCTTGGAGCGGCCTGGAAGGCGAAGCCTTGCATCGAACGATGACATCTTTCCTCCACCGGTGAAACAACGCTGTTCTGCTTCCTTTGTAATCGTTGGGCAGGCCCTGATCCTTACGGCCCAACAAGGCAAATAGGGACTTCGAAATCCCGGGCACCGGGTCTTTCGTCCCTACTGCGCGTTGCGGTCTGGAGTGATAGTTCGAGAGGCAACTGCCTTCGAAGGACGGATTGATCAATGCATGTCGAACATGGGGAGTCGGGGGTGACGGCGATTTCGGCACCAGTCGCCGAGTTGCCCAACTCTGTTGTCCTCATACGTCAACGAATCGCCCGCGGCCTGCTCGGCGGCCGTCGTGTCTGGTGGGCGCTTTTCATGCGGAGTCTGCTGGCGGTTGGGTTCCAGTCACTGTTCGCTGCCGCCTTTCTGATCGCTGGCAATTCCGCACCATGGCGCTCGGCCGCGGACTGGTGGCTTGCTTCGTTCGCTTTGGCCGAGGTGGTGAATCTTTGGTTGTTGAACCGGTGGGCACGAGCGGAGGGAATCGCAATTCGCCACCTGTACAACCTCGATCGTCGGGGTTGGAGAGCGGACATCAAATGGCTTGTCCTGGCACTCCTGGTTGCTGCGCCCCTGGGTTTCCTGCCCAACGTCCTTCTCGCTCAGGGTTTGTGGGCGGATCCAGCGACACCTGCGGATCTGACCTTCCGCGCCGTCCCGATCCTTGCCGCATGGCTGATGGTCGGGCTGTTCCCGATCATCCATGCACTGACCGAACTGCCTACCTACTTCGGGTATGTGATGCCCCGGCTCCAGGCCCTGACCGGGCGCCCCTGGATGCCGCTCTTGGTGACCTCGGCCATGCTCTCCACCCAGCACGTGTTTCTGCCGCTGCTCTTCGACTGGCGGTACCTCGTCTGGCGGTTACTGATGTTCCTCCCGTTCGCCCTCTGGTTCGGTTGGATCGTCAAGAGACGTCCGACGGTCCTGCCCTACCTCGTGGTGGCTCACGCCCTACTGGATCTGAGCCTCCCCATCTACGTGCTGCAGGCTTCGTTGGGTGGCTGACCGGCTTCTGGATGTGTGATTGACTCGACCTCCCCGGGTATGTTCGGGAAGCGATGAACGACTCGCCTGATTGGACGGACTTCAACGAGTCCGATCCGGGGATCACTTTCCTGCAGTTGTTCGCCTTCGTCGCCATCGTGGGCATCCTCGGTGCGGGGCTGATTTCCATCTGGCAACGCAGGCGGAGACGTCGCCGACCGATCCCCTAGCCGGCAGTTGCGCTCGGCGGCCGAGTCGGTTAACGTACAACCAGATGGTTGTAGATACTGTCAAGGATCAGCACGTCGACCGGATCTTCCAAGCCCTTGCCGATGCCACGAGGCGGGACATCGTGAGACGCGCCATGGAGGCCGGGCAGTCGGTGTCGACTCTGGCCCGGCACTACCCGATGAGCTTCGCGGCCGTCCAGAAACACGTCGCTGTCCTCGAGCGGGCCGATCTGATCCACAAGCAGCGACAGGGGCGCGAGCAACTGGTCCACAGCAACATCGACACCATTCGTGACGCATTCGGGCTGCTCGAGCAGCTGGAAGCTGTCTGGCGCAGTCGAATCGACCGATTCGGCGAGGTTCTCGCCGAACAGGGTGAAGGAGAAACCACATGACCGTGACCAACGTCCGCAAGGATCCACTTGCAATGAGCATGACGATCACCGCCGAGTTCGATACGTCGATCGGACCGGTATGGCAGATGTGGGAGGATCCTCGTCTGCTCGAGCGATGGTGGGGGCCTCCGACCTTTCCGGCGACCGTCGTCGCCTACGACCTGACCCCGGGTGGCATGGTCGACTACTTCATGACCGGCCCCGAAGGCGAACAGCCTCACGGCTGGTGGCGGATCATCGAGGTCGATGCTCCCCACGACCTCGAATTCGAGGCCGGCTTCGCCGACGTCGACGGCCAACCCGATCCCAACATGCCGACATCGATCATCCGCGTGAACCTCGACGAACAGCCCGACGGCGGCACTCGCATGACGATCGAGACCATTTTCCCCACAGTCGAGGTGATGGAACAGGTGCTGGCCATGGGCATGGAGGAAGGCATGACACTCGCGGTTGGACAGATCGACGGACTACTCGAGGCCGAGGTCACCGCCCGCTAGCCGGCGTGTTCCCAAGAACCCCGCACGAATCCGGTTGACTGTGGGGGGATGAACCAAAGAGCCGGATGAGCAACGGGCAGTTCCTGTCGAGTGTCACTTACTTCCTGGCCTTGTTTGCCGCCATCCCGGCGCTCTTGGTGACCTGGCTATTGCTCCGCAGGTATCGGAAATCGGTGATCAGGCTGATGAATCAGCGGGGCGTCCCTCAGGCCGGGTCGGAACCGGAGCCGGCCGTCCCGGTCCGACCCGAACCGGAAGAGGGCAACTCGGTCACCGTCGACGTCGGGATTCGACGCAACGTCGCTCTGGTGGTGATCATCGGGATCCTTGGAGGCCTCGCCTTCGGAGCCCTCTTCCTCACCGGGAACGACTTGGAAGTCGGGCCCTACCGTCTCGCCTTCTTCGGAGTGCTCTACTCCTGGCCCTCGGTCCTCGGCATTTGGATCGTGACCGGGGCGAGGCGTCGCTGGGTGTGGTCCTCGATGGCCATTTACTTCGTGGTCCTCATGGTCGTCAGCCTCATCGCCGGGGCCCACCCGAGCGACCCCGTGAAGCTCTGGCTGTGGAGTCTGATCCCGACCGTGGCGGTGATCGGGTTCATGGCCCGCCCGTTGCGAGGGGTTGGGACCATGGTGCTCGGGGTGATGATGGCGGGGATTGTCGGATCCCAGGCGTTTGCCGTCTCAGTCGTCGGATCGGACCCGTTGCTCAACCTCTGGATCGACGTCACCACAGCCCTTGGGCTCGGCGACGCCAACCTCCAGTTCTACGGGCTCCAGGTGGTCGGGTTCCTCGGGGCCATACTCGTCGCCCTTCTCGCGGTGCGACTCCTCGCCGGCTGGTACGCCGGGCGCGGGTTCTCCGATCAGATGCTGTTGCTTGGCTCGGTGTTCCTGGTGTTCGCCATCGACTATTCGGTCTCCGTTGACCCCACCGACGGCAGCGCCTTCTGGGTGGGGATGGCCATGTATGGCGCCCTCGGCCTGGTGGCGTTGCTCCTGTACCGGGTGGTCCATCGACCCGGAGCCCATCCGGTGAATCTCTTGGTGCTTCGGGTGTTCTCCCCGCGTCAGGGGGCCCAGCGCCTCCTGGAACGGATCGACGCCGAATGGAGGTATGTGGGCCCGGTGAGGATGATCGGCGGCCCCGACCTGGCCATCGCCTCCGTCGAGCCCGACGAGTTCATCCAATTCGTCCTCGGCCGTCTGCGCCGACTGTTCATCGACGCACCGGCCACACTCGAGCACAGGCTCGAGCGCCCTCAACACCCGGGCCGACCCCGACGCCAGATACCGGGTCGAGGAGTTCTTCTGCTTCGACGACACTTGGCGACTGACGGTGGCCCAGCTCCTGGCCCGCAGCGACGTGGTGATGATGGATCTCCGCGGGTTCGGCGCCGACCATCATGGATGCATCGACGAGCTGGCATTGCTCGGCTCCGAGCAAGCCCTCACCCGGACTGTCCTCCTGGTCGACGCCACCACCGATCGCAAACTGCTCGACTCGATCTTGCCTGACGATCCGGGAAGCGCTCCGACGCTGATCGGGGTCGCCGACTATGACCCCGCCGCTCCGACCGTCGCCGCCTGCCTGGCCGCGGCAACTCGGGGAGCCAGCCCCAGCTGACGGTAGATTCTCCCCATCGAACTGATCGCTTCGATCAAGCGTCGTCTGGCCAGCCCGCGGATCTTCATAAGTTATCGGCGCAGCGATGCGGGAGGACATGCGGGCAGGCTTCATGCCGCCCTCTCTGATTACTACGCCGGCCGGGCGATCTGGCTCGACCACGAGACCCTTGGGCCGGGCGAGGACTTCGCCACCGCCCTGGACGCCGCGCTGGCCGGCAGCGACGCGTTGCTGGCCATCATCGGTCCCGACTGGCTGACTGCCGAGAGAGACGGCAAGCGTCGACTCGACGATCCCGACGACTGGGTGCGCCGCGAGATCGCCATCGCTCTTGGTCTGAGCAGAGTCTCCGTCATTCCGGTCTTGGTCGGTGACACTGAGCTCCCCACGGCCGAGCAGCTTCCAGAGCCGCTGCAGCGCCCTGCCCGGCCGGCAGGCGATCACGGTGCGGCCCGACCGTTTCGAGGACGACGTCGACAATCTCATCGAGCACATCGGGGGACGACGGCGGCGCTGGCACGGGTTCCCGCTCTGGACCTGGCTGGCGGCCGCAGGTGTGCTAATCGCTGTCGTAGCGGTCGCTTTCGTGATTCGGAGCAACCGGGCACCCCAGTTCGACCTGCCGGCTCCGGTTACCGCAATTGGACAGACCGAGACAGAAATCGACCTTCTTCCCTGGATCGAGGACGAGGACAAGTCCAGCCTGAAGTTCTCCTTCGAGAACGAGTCAGTTCATGGCGGCAGCGTGCTGGAGATGGGTGGGGGAGTCATCACTTATGTAGGTCCGGGCCGATACCGAGGACCGGACTCGTTCCAATTCACTGTCACCGACGATCACGGCGAGAAGACGACAGAGACCATGAGCATCGATGTCACCCTGGGGCCCATCGGAGGCCTGTTCAACGTGGCCGTTGCTGAGTTCTCCGCGACCGGCCAGGCTCCGGCCGCCGCCGTGTCCGAGTCTCTCTATCAACAGATCGTCTCTGCTCTGAAAGACACGGGGGTCGAGATCGAGGTTGCCGGGCCAGCTGAGGTCGGCCTCATCGCCGGCGACACTCCCGACAGCCGGGCCGAGGCCGCGGCTCGGTTTGCTGAACAGACCGCCGCCGACGTGGTGGTCTACGGGGCCCTCGACACCGATGGGGGAGTTTCGAATATCTCCGCAGAGTTCTATCTCTCAGGGCGGAGTCTGGGTGATGTCGAGGAACTGGTTGGCACCTACGCCCTGGACACCGAGGAGTTGGGTGCCACCGCGCCGGCGGCTTTGAGCAGCAAGGCAAACCAAATTCTGGCGCCCAAGGTCGAGGCTCTGACCAAGCTGGCGCTGGGGCTTAGTCACTACCAGTTGCAGGAATACGAAGAGGCGAAGGATCTCTTTGTTGATGCGGCCGTGGACTGGCCCGGAAGTGGCAATGACACGAACGGGCAGGAAGTTGTGTTCCACCTCCTGGGAAACGTCAACGGGCTGCTCGGCGACCTCGACGAGGCTGAGTCCTCCTACGAACGGGCTTTGGGGCTCAACCCCGATTACTCCCGAGCTCAGTTCGGGATGGCGGAGGTCAAATACCAGCGCTCGAGAGGGCCTAATTGCGCCGGAGATGGGCCAGTCGACATCGCTGGTTTGCAGAGCGCGATCGATGACTTCGAAAAGGTGGCCGGGATGGACGCGCCGGAGCTCGCCTTTCTTCCGGAGCGATCACAGATCGAGATCGCACGTATCGATCTTTGTCTGAGCAGCTATGGCGCCGGTGGCCAGGCGGAGGCCTTGTCCGTGCTCGAAACGGTGCTGCCCGGCCTCGAGGCCGACTCTCGAACCAGGGACCTGGCGGCTGAGGCTCACGCCACCCTCGGCGCCTACTACATGTCGATAGGTGAGAATCAGAGAGCAGCTAGCGAGTTTGAGACTGCAGTCGACAGCACTTTGGACACGGTGCGGCTGCGGAGGTTCTACATCTCGTTGGACTACGTGTACCGGTGTCTGCTCCAAATCGACGACATGGCTAATCGGTACTTGCAAGAGGCGCAAAGCCTCCCAGGGGATCCGATCGCAGCCGCAACCTGTCCTCCTGAGTAAAAGAGGCGTAGGGTTCCAGATGCGCGCCTTTGGAGGGGCTCGGAAATGAAGCGCAGTACCGGATTGATGCTGGCGTTGCTTTTGGCGACGTCTTGTGGTGGCGATGCCGTGGCCAGCACCACGTCGGCAGCCAGCGCCTCTTCGTCGAGCAGCACCACCTCGACGACGACGACCATTCCCGAGACCACGACCGAAGCAGGACCGACAACCACCGGTGGACCACCGGCCACTCTTCCTTCCGAGATCGCCCAGACCGTCTTCGCGTTTGCCGGGGGACAGTCTCAGATCTTTGTGACGGTCGAGGTCGCCGATTCGCCAAACGGCCCCTGGCTGCCCGCCGGGATTTTCCTCGATTTCCCACCGGCGCTCAGCGGGCCCAACTACTGGGTCAAATTCACTATTGAGAACCAGGACGAGCTGGGACAGGTCGTAGATGTCGAGATTTCGGGGGAGAGCGGATTCGACCTTGGGACGGATGTGTGCGCATTGGACTTCCCGATTCCTATCGGTGGCTCTGACAGTTGCGTTGTGGGCGACACAGAGGGCTTCCCGGTCCTCTCCGGTACCACGGAGAACGACTTCTTCATCACTGCAAAGAGCCAGCACCAGGGGTTGGGTGACGGCCTCTGGTTCCAGCCCGAGGTGCCCACGACGCTCGAGTTCGATGGCGCCAGGCACAGTTTCGTGTTCCTGTTCGACGTCGGCTCAAGCGATGAGGGCGTGAGGGTCGACGGCAAGGCCGATGGGTCGGCGGTCGCTATTTCCGGTTTGTCGGGCCCGGTCCGCGTCGACTGTTCGGATGGGTTCTCGAACGGGGTGAGCGACACCGGGGGGAGCCCCCGTTCGGGCGAACCGACCATCGTGGCCTATGTCATCGAGAACTTCTCCCGTTCTGGAGAAAGTCAAGGAGGATGCGCCGAGATCCCGACCGAGATACTCGATATGGATATCGACGGCGACACGTTCGCCTACGCCTATGTCGGTCCGTAGCCGAGACCCCGGCGCGTAGGCTCGCCACGACAAGAGGAGGGATTCGATGGGCCACGTCACGTTCATTCACGGCATCATGAACCAGCCGTCGCCAGAGCGGCTGCTCACCACCTGGAAACGGGACCTCGCCGACGGAGGTGACGGTGTCGACCTCGACGTCTACGGCGTCACCTCGTCGATGGTCTACTGGGCAGACGTCATGTACCCGGTCCCCACCGACTCCGGCGGCACGCACGAGTCGATCGAGTACGAGGGCATCGAGTCGGGTGCTCTTACCGAGGTCGACGAGTCGTACATCGACGAGGCCGATGGCGAGGAGAAGGCTTTCATCGATGCGATGGTCGCCAATTACGACCTCGACCATGTGGACGAGGCCGAGGCACCCGAACCATCCGACCAGCCGGTGGTCCCTCCTGAGGCGAAATTGGCGGCGGCCTCGGCCCTGGAGGCAGTTCCTCTTCCCTGGTTCATCAAGGGCCCGATGATGAGGGTCCTGCTCCGCGATGTGCACCACTATCTCTTCAACTCGACCCACTCGCCACGCACCGGCACTACCTACAAGGTCCGAGACGAGGTCCGGAGCCGGTTCGTCGCCGACCTTTCCAAAGTGAGCGACCGTCCTCATGTGGTCGTGGCCCACAGTCTGGGGACGGTGATCAGTTATGACTGTTTGAAGCGGGTGGCGAACACCAAGGAGATCGACATGCTGATCACCCTCGGGACGCCGCTCGGCCTCTCCGAGGTGGAGGACAAGCTCAAGCCGGAGTGGTCAAAGGACGACGGGTTCCCCTCAATCGTTCCCCGCTGGGAGAACGTCGTCGACCGTCTCGACCCGGTGTGCGCCGCCGACCCCTTCCTCGCCAACGACTACAAGCGCAAGAATCAGGCGGTGGTCGTCGACCGTGTGGTTTCCAACGGCGGAGCGTTCCGCCATCCCTCGGGCAAGTACTTCCGCCAGCAGGTGGTTCAGGACGCCGTCCGTGAGGGTCTCGGCCTCTGAGCGACATGTCCTTTCTCGATTCGCCACTCGGTGAGCGGCTCCAGTCAAGCCTGGACAGCGCCGACCCTGACCAGATCGATGCCGCTGCCCACGAAGTAGGGGCCAAGGTCTGGGCCGGGTCGCTGACCCCGGAAGAGGCGGGGGAGGTGATGGCGCTGCTTGAACGGCAACGGCAGTTCGGCCATGTAATCGATATTGGAGAGGCGGCGATGGCGGTGGGTGCGGTTGGGGCCGGTGCCCGCCGTCGTTACTGCCAGGCCCTGATCGAAACCGGGGCGCTGCACGCTGCCGAACTGGCCCTGGAGGAGAACCTGGAGTCGGTAGACGACCCGGAGGCCCGCGGTGAAATCCTCGGCCTGATGGGCAGGGCGCGCAAACAGCGTTTCGTCACCGGGGGAAGGCCCGAGGACCTTTTGGCTGCGATCGATGCCTACCGGCGGGGATATGAGGGCAACACCGATCGGGCCTGGCACGGGGTAAACCTCCTGGCCCTCACCTGCCGGGCAGCCCGGGACGGAGTCGAGGTCCCCGACGCCGTGGACACCAAGAAGCTGGCGGATGAGATCCTTGCGTTGTCGCGGGCCAAAGACCCCGACTTGCGCTCGGTTTGGGAGCGGAGCACCGAGATCGAGGCACTGGTGGCGATGGGGGACGAGGCGCACGCTGCTGAGGCGGTAGCGGCTGCCGAGCAGTTGTCGACCAGCCTTCGGGTCAGCCCGTTCGAGATGCGAAGCCTGCGTCGGCAACTGGTGGATATCTGGCAACTCGAATCCCATCATCCGGTGCTGGTGGCTATGGCCGACCGCCAACTCCAGCTGGGCGCCGGTTCCCAGGTCGACCTGCCCAGCTCTCCAATGCAGTTGGAGAAGATCTTCGGGACAGCCCTACCAGTCGGATACAACCATCTGCTCCGTGGCCTGCAGTGTGCTGAATCGGTTGCCAAGATCACCGACGCCTCCGGGGAGCCATGGGGAACCGGGTTCCTGATCCAGGGGACCCTGATCCATCCCGATTTGGGAGAGGCTCCGATCCTGATCACCAACGCCCATGTCTGCAGCCCCGACGTAGGGGTCGGCAAATTGGTCCCCGGTGAGGCCCAGGCGGTGTTTGACGTCACCAAATCGGTCGCAGGTGAAGACCTGGTGATCACCGGGCTGGAGTGTGTGTGGAGCTCACCGCCTGAGACCTGTGACGTCACCTTTCTCAAATTCAGCGGCCCTGAGGCGGCAATCACCAAGCCGATCGACCTGGCCCAGGTTCCCGAGCCGGTCACCGAGGGCGCCTACGTCTATGTGATCGGGCATCCGGCCGGGGGCGGGCTCAAATTCTCGATCCGGGGCAACGATCTGCTCGCCTATGACGCCGAGATGATGAGGGTTCACTACACCGCCCCCACCGAGGGGGGCAGTTCGGGGAGCCCGGTGTTCAACGAGGCTTGGCAGCTGATGGCCGTGCATCACGCAGGCGACTCCAAGATGCGCCGTCTCGACGACCCGTCCGCCACCTATCAGGCGAACGAGGGGATCACGATCAAGGCTATCAAAGCGGAGTTCGGGCGCCAGAAGACAGCAAATTGAGTCGGGGCTAGAGACCGGGGAGAGGCGGCTCCAACGCCTGAGATACAGTCCAGATGTGGAGGTTGTCCTGTTCTCGGGCCACATGATCGACGCTCCCGGGCGTAAGCACCCCCGGTTCCCGCCGGAGCGGGTGACACAGGTGAGGCGAGATATCGCAGACGCCATCTGGCTAATCGACGGGCCGGATGTGCGGGCGATCTCAGGGTTGGCTTGTGGCGGGGACCTTCTGTTCGCCGAGGAGTGGCTGGCTACCGACCGACTGTTGCAGGCCTTCCTCCCTCGCCCGGCGGACGACTTCCTCGACGAGTCTGTCCGGTTCGCCGGCGAGGCGTGGGTGGAGTCGTACCACAGGGTGTCAGCTGATCCCCGAGTGTCCGTGGTCGGCCCCGACGAGGAGATGCTTGGCATCGACGACCCCCACACCATCAACAACCTGCGGATGCTTGCCGCCGCCGTGGAGCAGGGGGACACGGTTCAGGGGCTGTTCCTCTGGGACGGGGAGGGCGGCGACGGACCGGGCGGTACTCAACACCTGATCTCCGCCGTCCTCGCCGCCGGCGGTGGGACAACGGTCATCCGGCCCTGACGAGTACTCGGGGGAATGTCTCCCTTTCTCCTCCTGATTGACGCGAGCGGCGGTGGAGATTCGCGAAGGCGCAGTGGGCCTGCCTATTTGGTCGAGTGTGAGTGTCGGTTCGCCGGGTCGAAGTCGCCGTGCAACACATCAGGGTCTAAATCGGCACCGTTTGGCCAGCTGATCGTGCCGATCTCGTCATCAACTCGTATCCGACGAAACATTTCATCGTCCGTTGAGATGCCCTCGAACGCTGGTCCCCACAGGAGCGGTGCGAGATCAACCACGCGCTCGGACCCGTCAGAAAACTGGAGCCGGACAGTACGATCCTTGACGATCTCAACTTTGGTGATGTTGACCAAAACGCCTCCTAGGGGAGTGGTTCGATAGTACCGGGCGGCTCGTTGTTTACTGCTCGCTCCCAGCATGCCGCGAGCTCATCATCGTGGAGGTTGATCCAATCCCTAACAAGTTGAAGGGCCCTCCGCGGGAGCTGTCCGTCGAGAACGGTCCCATCGAGGGCGATCCTGGCCGTGAGACCCGAGTAGCGAGCATGAAAGTGCGGGGGGTTGTGGTCGCCAAAGAACATCAGGACCGTTATTCCATAGAAGGAACTGATTCGAGGCATGGGCTCGAGCGTATGGGCCGGGTCTGACAAGATCGATGCGCCGAGGAATCTGAACCCCGGCCCGAAACACGCCCGATCGAACGTCGCCTAGGTTTCACCCGATGAAGGACGGCCGACCCGAAGAGTTGGCGAGGATCGTCGAGAGGCCGAACTACTTCGCAGGCAAGGTTCTCACCGAAGACGACCTCCGCCAGGAACAGGAGTATTCCCGGGACCGGGAGCGAGCACACAACCGGCTCCATGGGTCGGGAGTGGTCTCCGGCCTCGAAGTCGAAGCCACCAAGCCGTCGTCGGGAAAGGTCGTCGTCCGACCCGGATCGGCCATAGATGCCTACGGTCGGGAGATCGTGCTCACTGAAGCCGTCGAGGTCGACGTCCTCGGTTTGGTCCCCTCCAAACGCCCTAACTCCGTCCACGTCGTCATCGCATACGGAGAGAGAGGCATGGCCCCGGTTCCAGTGATGGGGGGAAACGGTGACGATCGGGTCGAACCCAGCCGGATTCGCGAAGTACCCGTGTTCGACGTCGTCGAATGTGAGGATGAGGACGGGCAACACCTGGTGATCGCCCGGATCGACTTTCCACGCTCGGCCAAGACGATTACCGCCCGCCAAGTTCACAGTTCGGTCCGACGTCGCCTCAGTTAGCCCTGGGTCCCGATGACCTTCTGCTTGTCGCCGGAGATGACGAAGCTCTTCGAAGGGCCCGACTCGTCGTCATCGCTGACCGGGACCTGGACGATCTCATCCTCGATGTCGTCCCCATCCCCGGCCTCGAAGTTGATCTTGGGCGGAGGGCTGTCAACCGACTCATAGATGTCCCGCCACGGCGCCAGGTACTTGCTGTGGACTTCCTCCAGACCGGGGGTGCCCAGATCGGGCTTGGCTCCGAGCTCGTCGTGAGGCGGCGCCTCTTCGACCCGTTTCACTTTGCGCTGGTTACCCAGGTGCTCGGTGACGATCTGCTCGACATCCTCATTCGAGAACTTCGCCATATCACCACCCTAACCCGAGACAGCTGAACTGTCTGAGGGTCTTGTATTCGATCGCCACCTCCAACGGGCGATTCATCCCGTGTGGCATGTTGGCGGCGTACTCGGCCTTGGCATCGAACAGGGCCTGTGCCGGCCCCAGGCCCTCACCGATCCCCTTCCAGAATGAGCGATGCATCGGACCCCCGAAGTACGCGTACGGGGCGTCGACCGGCGAGTAGTGGGCCCCGGTGCACCCGACATAGGCGAGTGCACCTCGGCGCAAGACGGACAGGGCTATCGACGCGTTGGGGGTCTTCTGGCCAAAGGGGCGTCCCAGGACCACCTTGTTGGCTGGCGTGTCCACCGTGAGTGCTCCCCAACAGCACCCCCCGAAGACCGTCGCCCCGCTCATCTCAGGGGGGACGTTCCCGACGTTGACCGCTTCGACCCCGCCGGTGTCCTCCCCCCAGAACCGGCTCGAATCATTCCAATCCCCATGCAACATGAAGTAGACGAGGCCGCCATCGACCCCGGCCGAGCTCCCAGCCTCGAAGACGTACGGCTCGGACACCAAGAACTCGCGGTCACCGGACAAGGTGCCGTAGATGTCGGCCACGAAGGGGCGGTGCACGTTGCGGATACCGGACCTGAGGCTCGTGGGTTGGCTCGGGGCGGCGGAGATCGCGGTGCGAAGCAGCCCGCTGTCCCGGCCATCGGGGATCCGGCTCACCGGAAGCTCCGGGAACTGGTCGTCATCCGAGTCCCCGAATGCATCGTCGCTCCAAACGATGAAGTCGTCGGGGTCCCCGGTGACTCCGAGCTTGGATCGGATGTCGGCAGGGAGGCAGTCCATGCGGGTCGAGGGCACCACGTTGTACCCGCCGACGAGTACCACTCCCTGGGCGTCGGGGTGATCCTTCAAGGCCGACCTCATCGCGGCGAGCGCCTCGGTGGGATCGTGGTTGGGAGGTGGCATCTCGACCAGGGTCTGCCCTGAGGACCGAATCGCATCGACCGCGGCGGCGGCCTCCAACGCGCCGATGTTCCCTGCCAGGGCTTCGGTATTGGTGGCAAAGATCAGCTTGGGGAGCTCACGGCCGCTCCCGAGTTTGAAATCGCCGGCCGCCGACGTGAGTGGGTGGACGGGCTCGGTTCGGGCGGTCACCTGCTCCGGGTCGACTTCGACGGTCACACGCACCGTGGTCGCGCTGTTGGGAATGCGGGTGATCACCTCCACCTGGCCCTCAGCCGTGATCACTGGTGTTGAGACCGTCGTCCCCGGGACGACCCCCACTGGCTCTTCGGGTGCGGTCCCCGCATCGACCTCGTTTGGCTGCGGATCGTTCTTCTTGCCCTTGCTGACCTTGATCCGGCTCCGGCCTTTGTTGAAGGTGACAGTGGTAAGCCCGTTTCGGTCGGAACGGACCCACGACAGCTTTCGCTTGTGCGACTCGAGCAGTTGCAAGACTTCGGGGTCGGGGTGGTGGCTGCTGTGGGCGCCGGCAGAGATTCCGTAGAGCTTGGTGGTGCCCATCTCCTCGAGGATCTGGGCGTCAAACCCGTTGCCGCTCCCGTGGTGGGAGAGCTTCACGAACGAATAGGGAGCGTTGGCGGCGACCTTGGCCCGCAACTCCTCGACCGCATCGTCGATGTCGTCGTTCCCCGACTGGGGATCGGAGAACTGCATGTCACCCGCCAGCAGGAGCTTCACGCCGGAGAACTCGAATGTCGTGGTGTAGCTCTGCAGATTGACCAGGTTGCCGGGGCGGTCTCTGGCATCGAGACCGTCGAAGGTCGGACCGAGGAGGCGGCGGAACAGCTCCGTCTCGCTGGCGTCGGCGTCGGCGCCGACCAGATCCACCACGGCATCGATCATGCTGTCCATGGCCCCCCGGATGCCCTCGGCTGTCCCGGCGAGCAGAGCCGGTGTTGGGCCGAGGATGCTCAGGCCGAGGTGGTCGAACTCGGTGAGCAGCGCGCTCAACTCGGCACCAGTCGGATCTGCAGGCACCACCACCTGGCTTCCGGCCGCCTCCAACTCGCTGAGCATCTTGATGTACCTCTCCTCGAGCGACTTGGCGGCGTCGAGCATCTCGAGCAACTCGAGATCGGTGGTGGCGGGATGGGGAGCCTCTTCCCGCAGCCCGGCGAGAACGGCCCGCACTTTCTCATTGTCCATGGCGTCGATGGGCGAGGGATCGCCGACGGCCCTACCGAAGGCCGCCCCCGGGTGTGACATCAAGGCCCATCGGCAGCGAAGCATGTCCTTATGGACCAGATCGGGAAGACAACCGACATGGTCCTGGTGGGTGTGGCTGACGATCAGAAGATCGACCTTGTAGGGCGGAGTCGGCTGGTCCAGGAGCTTGCCGAGCTGAGCGGGGATGCCGGGATGGATCGCGTCGCCCTTCTCATCACCGACGTGTGCCCCGTCGATCATCACCGAGGTGTCGCCGAACTGGAGCAGCACGGCGTCCCCGTATTCGCGGGCCCCCACATCGAGAAGACTCACTCTGACCCGATCTGAGGCCATACCTTTCCTCCTCCGATCAAGCCTATCCCTCGGGGGATGGACCGGATCCCCGCATCCTGGTGCTTTGTGCCGTTTGGCCCTACACGGCGGCGGCTCGCAGGGAGAAGCTACGAAATAGCCATATTCCAAAGGAGGAAACGGCATGACGAAGATGAAAGAGGCAGCTTCCGAGTTCCTCTCCCTGAAAAGGATTGCCGTCACGGGAGTGTCTCGAAACCCTGAAGGGCACGGAGGCAACATCGTCTACAAACGGTTACGGGACCGCGGGTATGAGGTGTTCGCAGTGAACCCCAACGCCGACACCGTCGAGGGCGACGTCTGCTATCAGGATCTGAAGTCGATTCCCGGTGGTGTCGACGCGGTCGTGATCGGGACCAGGCCTGAAATCGCCGAGGAGACGATGAAGGAATGCGGCGACCTCGGGATCGAGCACGTCTGGATGCACCGAGCCTTCGGCGAGGGGAGCGTCTCCGACGCGGCCACCAAATATGGCAGGGACCACGAGATCAAAGTGATCGATGGGGGATGCCCCTGCATGTATGAGCCGACCGCGGACCCCGGGCACAAGATGATCCGCTTCGTTTCCACTCTGACCGGGAAGGTTCCCCGAGAGGTTTGAACAGCTCACCACCAGCTTCCTAGACAAGTCAACGCCGATCTGAGCTACTCAGGACCGGACCCGAGCTCACATCGTCGAATACACTCGCCGGGTGAGGCCATAGACGTGCAGTTGACCACTGACAGCGTGGTCGGGCCATCGTTCGGCGTTTACATAGCTATGGATCGACGGCGTGAGTTGGCAGGCGCGGCGACTCTTCCTGAGCGGTCCACCGGGGCGGCATTGTTTGCCGACATTTCGGGATTCACCAACCTGACGGAGACCCTGAGCCGCACGCTCGGAGCAAAACGGGGAGCGGAGGAGCTATCCCGACTGCTCAACCAGGTCTTTGGTCCCATCACCAATGCCATCCACCTCCACGGTGGCAGTGTCATCTCATTCGGCGGTGACTCTGTTACTTGCTGGTTCGACGGCGACGACGGCATCGGGGCAACCGCCGCAGCGTTGGACCTCCATTCCTTCATCCAGGCTTTTCGCGAGCAAGAAGCGAGCGGACCAGCGAGCGATATCGACATCAAGGTAGCGGTCGTTTCGGGCTCCTCGCGTCGGCTTCGGGTCGGTCGCGCCGAGCACTCCTACATGGACGTGCTGGCTGGAGAAGTGGTTCAAAGGCTTTCATCCGAGGCAGAGCTGCTGCAACGAGGCGAGGTAGCGGTCAGTCGGGAGGTGGCCGAGGCCCTGGGAAATGGGGCTGAGCTCCGCACAGTCACAACCGACGGTCGCGTCCGGTACCTGGTCGAAGCTCTCAACACCGCCCACGACCAGGTCATCGCCATCGACGAGCCGGCGATCGACGAATCAGTCGCCCGGGAATGGCTCCTGCCTGCCGTTCACGAACGGATTCAACAGGGGCTTCATGGTCTGATGGCCGAACTACGCGAAGTCGTCGCCGTATTCGTGGGATTCGGCGGGATCGACCACGTCAACGATGAGAAGGCAGGAGAAGCACTCGACGCCGGGGTCTCGTGGGCTCAGGACGTCTTCGCCAAGTACGAAGGAGTGGTCCTTCAAACCCTGATCGACGACAAGGGAGCTCATCTCTATGCAGTGTTCGGCGCGTCGATATCCCATGAAGACGAAGCCCGACGAGCAGTAGTCGCCGCATTGGAGTTGATACAGCCGACGCCCGAATCCGGCGTTACCTCGGCGATACGGGTCGGGATCGCCAAGGGAATGGCCTACGTCGGCTCTTACGGCGGCCCGACACGGATGACCTATGGAGTCCAGGGACCCATCGTGAGTCTCGCCGCTCGGATCATGCAACAGACCTCCGCCGGTCTGGTTCATGTGACTGAGAGGATCGCCACCGAAGCGATCCACGGCGCCGATTTCTCCATGATCGGGCCGATTGAGTTCAAAGGCTTCGACCACCCGGTGATAATTCACCAAGCCATGGCTCTCACCGGGCCGGGTTCCAGCAACGCTCGCCGCCTCAGCGATGGTGGTCTGGTCGGCCGGGACCACGAACGCAGCGTTGTCGCCGCAAGTCTGGCCCAGCTCCACGCCGGCCAGGGTGGAACGATTCTCCTCGAAGGGCCAGCGGGCATCGGCAAATCCCGTCTCCTGGCCGACTTCGTCGAACAGGCCGAACTGCTGGGAACAGTCGTCATCGCCACCTCCGGAGAGGAAATCGAGCAAGCAACCGCCTTCTATGCATGGAGGTCGGTGCTTCGCAAGCTGTTCGGCGGTGAAGGGATTGACGCCGAGCACAAGCTCCTCGAGTTCGTCTCAGCCGATCCGTGGCTGGCGGACCGGCAGGGCCTCCTTGCCACGATGGTCTCTACCAACGTCGAGGATTCCGATCTGACAGCAGGAATGGAGCCGGAATTACGAGGCGAAAACACCCTCCGCCTCCTCGCCGCGATCGTCCGTGACGCTCCCCGAACTGGACCGCTCGTGCTTGTGATCGATGACGGCCATTGGGTGGACTCGGCTACGTGGGCGATCGCAGAGAGGGTGGTCCGCGAAGTCCCATCGCTGCTGCTCGTCATTGCCACCCGCCCCTTTGGGGAAGGTTCAGGGCGACTTGCACCTGAGGAGTACACACGCCTTCTCGAGGACGAGCACACCCAACATGTGGTCCTCTCTGAACTGAGCCCGGTCGAGGTGATGCAGCTGGTCGAGCGGTGTTTGGGTGTGACCAATGTTCCCGGACCGGTCTTCGAGATGATCATCGAACAAGCGGACGGACACCCGTACTACAGCGAGGAGATCGCCTTCGCCCTGCGAGACGCAGGTCTGTTGATCATCGAAAACGGAGAGAGCCGGCTCGCGCCCAACGTTCAGGATCTCCACGACGTGGACTTCCCCAACACCGTCCAGGACATCATCATCGGCCGATTCGACAGGTTGTCGGCCCGTCAGCAGTCGATACTGAAAGTGGCCAGCGTGATAGGCCGGGAGTTCTCGGTCGACACCCTGGTCGAGATCTATCCGGTCGAGATGGACGCCGCCGAAGCCGGCGAGAGTCTCCAGACCCTGGTTGTGCTCGACCTGGTGCAAGAAGTGGTGCTGGATCGATCCCGATATCGATTCCGCCACGCCATCACCCGGGACATCGCCTATGGATTGCTCCTGTTTGCTCAGCGGGCCGAGCTCCATCGCGCCCTCGCCGTATTGCTCGAGGCCGAGCACGCCGAGGACCTCGATACCGTCGCCACCACCCTCGCCTACCACTGGCGTAACAGCCTCAGCGCAGAGTCAGACAGCGGCGATGTCGACAGGGCCCTCGACTATCTGGGCAGGGCAGGCCGAAAGTCGCTTCGCAACTTTGCACATCGCGAGGCAATCGGGTTTCTCACTGACGCTATCGACCTGGCATCTGGCAAGGGCGAGCTCGGAAAGTTCAAACCCGGCCAAAAGGTGCCGGCCGGGACCTTGGCCCGGATGGAGCAAGACCTCGCCGAGGCCTACCTCGGTATGGGTCGGGTGGATCGCAGCGCAGACCACTTCGAACGGTCGCTCGAGCTCCACGGCTATCCCGTCGGCCACGGCAAGTTCGGCGTCGGCGCGAGACTTCTCGCTGCATCGGCTCTGCAATTGCGGCATCGGCTGGCCAGGTCCGATGTCGCGGTTGCCCAGGCCGACGCCCGGGAAGACCTGATCGAGGCGGCGACCGCCTATGAGCGGTTGATGAAGATCTACTACTACGCCAACGACCCCGGGGCGTTGATAACGGCAGCGGTCTCTGGTTTGAACCTGGCCGAAAAGGCGGGCACCTCGCCGGTGCTTGCCCGGATTTACGCCAACATGAGCATCGTCGCCGGGATCGTGCCCTTGCATAAGCTTGCCCGGCTCTATTCGCGAAGGAGCCGGGAGGTCGCCGATGAGGTCGATCGCCCCCCGGAACATGCCTGGGTTCGCCTGGCTACCAGCGTCTATGGCGTGGGTGTCGGGGACTGGGAGACGACAGAGGAGGACCTACGCGATTCTCTCGATCTCTACAAGCGTCTCGGTGACACCCGCCAGATGGAAGAGACCTGGGGCACCACAGGGCAAATGATGACGGCTCAGGGTCGGTTCGCCGAGGTCTATGAGATCGGCGAGAACCTCAGGGAGTCCGGCTCCAGGCGCGACGATGCCCAGGGCGAGATGTGGGGCTGGCTGTTCCAGGGCACCAGCCTTCTCCGACAAGGCGACTATCGAACCGCGCTCGCCAGATTCCGCAATGGCGAGCTTCTGCTTGATGCCGGAGTAGGTCAGATCAACGTGGGCTGGCTCTTCGGTTTGATCGCCGAGACGTACTGGCGACTCGACGATCAAGACCGAGCCCGGGCCGCCGCCGCTTCGGCGTCGCAGGCTCTTTATGCCGAACGTCCCAGTGTCGTCTTTGCTCTGGATGGGTTCACCGGTGTTGCCGATGTCTATCTCGGCCAGTGGGCCACCGGGCGCACCCGCGAGGCGGCGGCTGCCAAGTCTGCGTCGGAGCTGGCTGTCAAGAAATTGCGCGGTTTCGCCAAAGTCTTCCCGATCGGAAAGCCCGCGGCCCACCGATACGCGGGCGGGGTCAAGGAGCAAGCAGGAAACCCCGAGGCCGCCGCCAAGGAGTGGGAGCAGGGCATCGAAACCGCAATCGAACTGAAGATGCCCTACGAAGAAGGTCGCTTGCGGTTGGATCTGGGACGGCAGTCAGGGGACAGGGCTCATCTCGAAAGGGCCTTTGAGCTATTCGAGGCCACCGGTGCCACTCACTTCTCGAAGCTGACTCGAGAAGCGCTTCGGCACGCCTGACTTCGAGTAACGGCTACGAGCCGGTGACCACCCTCCGTGCCGTCGTGGTGAACGGACCGCCCATTGTGATCGCCTTAGTGGCGGCCTTCGCAAAGAAGGGCGGCTCCTTCCAGGGCAGGCCACGTTCGTAGCGATGCTGATCGATCATCCTGAAGACGAAGGCGAAGCGCGGTTCCGTGACGTTCCACAATCGGCACAGGCTTGCCCGATGACCGGAATCTTGGATGACCGCGTTGACGGCACGGCGGGCGGCCTCGTTGGCCGCCTCCATTGTTGCCACCGAGGTAAAGGTCCTCACGTAGTCCGAAGCCAGCATGAAGTTCGATATCGCGGTGAAGACTTGCGGCCGCAGCCGCCACGTGTTCACGTAGGCGACGAAGAGGGGCTCCGCGTCGTCATCCATGGGCACGAGACCCTTCATCGTGGGCGGCCCTGGCCCGACGAGAGTCTTGATCCACGCCTCGCGCTGAATGTCCGGATCGAGAAACCAGCAATAGAGCATGTCGTCGGTCAGCGGTTGGTCGTCCTTGCTGTGAGAGCTCTTCAATTCTTCCCATACCTCGGTGCGTATCTCCTCGGCCGAGCAGTACATCGCCGGCTTCTTGACCGTTGTGCCTTCGGCGTGCCAGTTGGAGATGTCGACGGATATGACTCCCCGCACTTCACCGTTGCCGTAGCTCTCGAGCGGGTGGTCGGGCCAGAACTGCTGTTGTGAGATAGAGGTCAGGGCCCATGGCGAATCGATGTAGATCGTGTGCCCGTGGGACAACGGCACGTCCTCGGTGAGGAAGAACTGGATCCCGTTCATCCACTCGACGTACTTGGTGCCGATTTCCTTGATGTCGCCGAGCGAAGAATCTGCGTCGAGTATCCCGTCGTCGAGCAGCCGAGCCATCACCTCCGCCGGCAAGGCAGCTATGTAGTAGTCGGCGTCGTCGAGCTCGTAGGTGTTGCCTGCAGAGTCGGACATTAGAACCGACTCGATGCGCCCGCCCGGCCGGCCCTTCTCCGGTCTGCAGACGATCTTCTCGATCCTGCGATCGAACTGGTAGTCGACGCCACTCGCGGTCCAGGTAATCGAGCCAGGGGTGGAGCCAAACCTCGTTGGTCGGCCCGTTGAGCACCCGGTCCGTGCTCGGGCCCGGGATGAGCATGTCCAGGATCAGAGCCAGACCGACGTCCCCTTCGACGTGGGCATTGGCGAGTTGGGCGTTGGCCGCCACCAAGGATCGCGTCAAGCCTTCGGCGAGAAACTTCTGATAACCCTCCGACTTATTGCTCGCGTCGACGAAATCCCACCATCCGATCGTCTCGTAGATCTCCTGACGCCGGGCGTCACAGCTGGTAAGCACCTGCCAGAGCTTGCCCACGAAGAAAACGATCTCGTCGTGCAGCAGTCCCATCTCCTTGGGAACATCTGCAACCAGATCCTCGAAGATCTGAAGCCAGTCAGCTTTTGTGTTGGGGAATTTCGAGGGCATCTCGATCGGCTTTTTTCCATGGAGAGACAACTCGACCCGGGTCGTATCGGTGAGGTTGTCGATGACATGGGCGCCCTCATCGCCGAAAGGTATCCGACTCATCGTGTCCGTCACGTGCCGATAGAAGCGAGGGAAGAAGCGAAAGCCGTGCTCTCCGGGCAGATAGCCAGCTTCACCCTTGACGTCGGGACAGATCGAGTGATCACCGCCGACCGGGACGGGATGCTCCGCGCCTTGCCGCCACACAACTCCGTCTGCCGTTCGAAAACGGCCACACGAAAACCGCGCTCGATCAGTTCGTGGGCGGCACTCATGCCGGCCACCCCACCACCGAGCACCGCAACTTTGGGGCCCCGTCCTGTGCCCTCGAACGCTCTCACCTTCTCCGACGTCATTTGCCTCACCTCTTAGAGAAACCCCGAAGCTAGTGATCGTGGGCAACGTCCTCACGGTCGGGTTCTCATTGGCGGACCGTCCTGCGATTCTGAGAGAACTGGCTCAGTAACGGGAACCCTTTGGCGGGCTGCAACGTCATATGGCGGGGCTCCCCGCTCCGCATCATGATCCTTTACCTCACTGTCACTTTCCAACGCGTCGCCGCGGCCTCACAGGTGCCCCTCTGATGCGCATCCTCGTAGTCGAAGACGAGGTCGATCTGGCCATGGCCATCGCCGCCGGGTTACGTCAGGACGGGTATGCCATCGACATCGCCGAGAGCGCCAGCTCCGCAAAGAGATTTGTTGCGGTCAACTCATACGACCTCATCTGCCTCGACCTGAACTTGCCCGATGGGGATGGCCTCGACGTGTGTCGCCAGGTCGCGGCCGGTCGAGCTCACGACGATGGGCCGGGCCCCGGTCCAAAGGTCATAATGCTCACCGCCCGGGGGAGTGTCGCCGATCGGATCCGGGGGCTCGACGAGGGCGCCGACGATTATCTGGTCAAGCCGTTCTCGCTGGGTGAGCTGGGCGCCAGGGTTAGGGCGTTGTTGAGGCGCGATTCCAGCGCTGGAAGCTCGGTGATCGCATTTGCGGGCATCGAGATGGACACAGCCCGCCACGAGGTGACCTACGAGGGGACTCCAGTTGACCTCACAGTCAAGGAGTTCGCTCTGCTGCGCTGGTTTCTCCTCCATCCAGAGGAGGTACACAGCAGTGAGCGTCTTCTCGAGCACGTTTGGGACGAGCACGCCGACCCGTTTACCAACACCGTGAGGATGACCCTTTCCAACCTGCGACGGAAGCTTGCGCTCGTCGGAGCGGGGCGACACATCGTCACCTTGCCCGGGAGTGGTTATCTGCTGCGAGCCGAATCGTGAGCGAACTGCTCACGCGTCCCATTGGAGGGATACGGAGCCGGACACGGCTCACCTTGCTCCTTGTTTCACCCGCCTTGTTGGTGATCGTCCTCGCAATGGCCGCAACTCTGGTCTTCCTGTTGACGCACGATGCCGGTACCCAGGAGAGCGCCAGGGCCGGGCTTGCCCGGGTTGGCGACGCCCTCGCTCTTGTCATCGTCACCGGCGACGGCGCAGCCACGGTCGCAGGGACAAGAGATTTCGTCGTTGTTTGGGGTCTGGTGTTGCCGGCCGCCACGCTGGTTCCAGCCGCTATCGCCGCGTGGCTGCTAGCCGGACGTGTCCTGCACATCATCGGCCGTGCCAACTCTGAGGTGGAAAAGGCCGATGGCGAACGCCGCAACCACCTGCAGGAGATCGTGCACGAGTTGCGCACTCCGCTTGCCGTGATGGGGGCGAATCTCGAACTCGCATCCACCAAGGTCGCCGCCGATTCGGATGCGTCTCCCCATATCGGGGCCGCCCGTCGGGCCGTGGGTCGCATGGCTCGCACGGTCGAGGACCTCGACGGCCACGGCCGGCTTTCGGTGGAGCAGGAGGACGGCTCCGTGGATCTCGCAAGTTTGGCCGGGGGCGCAGTTGCCGAGCATGCCGGTGTTGCTCAGACAGGTGGAATACATATTGTCCTCGCCGGAGCACCCTCGACCATGGTGCCGGACGCGGACCCGGCGGCGGTGTCGGCCGTGATCGGAAACTTCCTGAGCAACGCCGTCCGCTTCGCCCCGCGCGGCTCCGCCGTAACCGTCGACTGGGGCGAAGCTGGCGTTTGGGCCTGGCTCTCGATTACCGACGAAGGGCCGGGGCTGGCGCCACGTCTCCACGCTCGAGTCTTCGAGAGGGGCTGGCAGGGGCCATACGACCGGAGTCGGGGTGTGGTGAGCGGCGGAGCGGGGCTCGGGCTGACCATCGCCCGGCAACTGACAGAGGCTCAAGGCGGTGCGGTAACCCTCGAATCGGAGGAGGGCGGAGGCACCACCCTCGCGATGTGGCTGCCTCTCGACAACGGGGCGAACCAAGACGACGTGCTTGCGCCCGATCGGGTGCACAACGCGATCCAGCCCTGGCGCCGAGATTTCCAGCCGGCTTGACGGCCCCTTTAAACCGCATTTCGTATGTTGCCGCGGTTTACCCCAATCGGAGGCCCCTTGACTCAGCTCGACCCAAACCCCCCGAAGCTCCGTTCGCGTCGTCGCTCATGGCGTGACCTCCCGGCATCTCCACCGGTATCGGACCTGATCGCACCCTCGACGATCGCCAATGACCAGACTGCTACCGAAGTCCAACCGTCTGTCCCTGAGGCGCCGATCGAGGTCGCCAAAAAGGCTCCAAGACGTTGGATAAGGGTCCTGGCATATGCCACGTCCACGCTGATTCTCATCGCGGCGATCGGCGGCTATTGGATTGTGCGGCGCGCCGACACCACCACGACTCCGACCGTAGCCGCGAGCCAAGCAGAGGCGGGAAGCCCGGCCGACGTGGCCTCCGCCCTCGGCCCGGCTGTGGTCCACATCGAAATCATGGGCGGACTGGAGGCCGGTGGAGGTGTCGGATCCGGGGTCATCTACGACACATCTGGCCTTGTGCTCACCGCGCATCATGTGGTGTCGTTCTCCGACGAGGTCACGGTGGTCACCGCCGACGGGCGCAGTTTCAATGGCCGTGTGGTTGGGCGCGTCCCGGAGCGCGATCTGGCTGTCATCGCCCTCGACGACGCAACCGATCTCGTGGCCGCCACCATCGCCGAGCCGGGAACAGTCGAGGTCGGCGAGCCGGCGATCGCTCTTGGGAGCCCGTTCGGCTACCAGCAGTCGGTTACCGCCGGGATCATCTCGGGCCTGGATCGGGAGGTGGAGACACCGATGGGCACGCTCACGGGTCTGATCCAGACCGACGCCCCGATCAATCCGGGCAACTCGGGAGGACCGTTGGCCGACGCCGAAGCCAAGGTCATCGGGATCAACACCGCCATCGCCTCGATGTCGGGTGGAAACGACGGGGTCGGATTCGCGATCCCCATCGAGGACTTTGCTTCTCTGATCGACGAGGTCCAGACCAACGGCGGGGTCAACGCCCCGACGATCCCGGCCCCGGAGGACGCCTCCAGCATGCAGGGATTGGTGCCCGGCCTCGAGGATCTGCTCCCCGGCCTTGACGATTTGTTCGGTCCGGGCGGGGCACAGGACCTGCAGGACCTGCCGGATCTCCAGGAGATGCTCGACGAGATGTTCGGCCCGGGCGCAATTCCCCCTGAGCTGGAGCAGTTGCTCGAGGAGCTGCTGTCTAACCCGGCTCCGACGCAGACGCCACAGGAGGCACCAGGACCATGATGACCAGCCCACTTGAACCAATCGTGGAGGCGCCTCAGCCCGACCTCCTCGCCACCCGGCTCCGTCAGGTGATGACCGAGCTGAAGACGGTCATCGTCGGCCAGGACCGCGTTCTCGACCGTGTCCTGGTGGCGCTTCTGGCAGGAGGCCACTGCTTGCTCGAGGGTGTGCCCGGGCTCGGCAAGACTCTCACGGTCTCCACCCTGGCCAGGACCCTCGGCGGCACGTTCACCCGGATCCAGTTCACCCCGGATCTGTTGCCCTCCGACATCGTCGGCACCCGCATCTATCGACCGTCGACCGAGGGATTCGATGTGGAACTGGGCCCGGTGTTCTCCAACTTCGTCCTCGCAGACGAGATCAACCGAGCCCCGGCCAAAGTTCAATCGGCACTGCTCGAAGCGATGGGAGAGCGGCAAATCTCGATCGGTGGCACCACGTATCGCCTCCCGCTGCCCTTTCTGGTCCTGGCCACCCAGAACCCGATCGAATCTGAGGGTGTCTACCCACTCCCTGAGGCGCAGCGTGACCGTTTCCTGATGAGAATCCCGGTGGACTACCCCACGGCGGTTGAAGAGCACGAGATCGTCGACCGTGACCGGCGCCACACCCCGGCTCCAGCAGCTCTTCTTTCTACCGAGGACGTGGCGAGTCTCCAGTCAGCGGCGGAATCCGTGTATGTCGATCGCTCCGTACAGGACTATGCGATCCGCCTTGTCCTGGCCACGCGGAATCCCTCCGAACACGGAGTGAAGATCGATGGCCTTCTCGCCTACGGAGCCAGTCCCCGGGCGAGCATCGGCCTGATCAGCGCCGGCAGGGCCCTGGCACTGCTGAGAGGCCGAGACCATCTGCTGCCCCAAGATGTCTATGACATTGCATACGACGTGCTCAACCACCGGCTCGTACTTTCCTTCGATGCCGTTGCCGACGGGGTCACCGTCGACGAGGTGCTAATCGAATTGCTGACCACGGTTGTGGCTCCAAGGCTTTCGTCGTCGCAGCTGGTCGCGCAGCGATCCTCTGTGGGGGTCTGAGCATGCCGGGAAGATCCGGCCCGCCCCTCGGCGTGGAGGCGATTCCACGGGTGTCGCGACTCACATCACCCTCTCGGGTGCCAATCGACCGTCTTCGGATGACAGTCATGAGACGCCTCGACGGTCTTCTGGCCGGTGACCATGCCGGCCTGTTCCCCGGTCACGGGACCGAGCGTGGCGAGGCCCGCCCCTACGTCCCCGGAGATGACCCACGCCATATGGATTGGGCTGTGACCGCCCGTACCCATGATCCGCACGTTCGCGACAACATCGCCGACCACGAACTCGAAGTGTGGATTGCGCTCGACACATCATCCAGCCTGGGGTTCGGGACGGGCCTTGCCACCAAGCATGAGGTGGGCTGGTCGGCGGCAGGGGCGTTTGCCCTGCTCGCATCGTCGGGAGGCAATCGGGTAGGCGCGGTCCGAACCACCACCGACGGCACACGATCACGTCCCCAGATACTTCCGGCGCGCGGTGGCTCGAACTCATACCGGTGCCGTCCTTGCCGCGCTCTATCGGGCGCCTGTGGATGGCGAGGTCGGCGACCTAAGCGGTGCCATCGACATGATCCGCCGCACCGCTCGTCGCCGTGGCCTCGCGATCGTCATCTCCGACTTCCTGGGAGAGGCGACCTGGGAACGGTCGTTGCGAGCACTGTCGCATCGCCACGAATTGATTGCGGTGGAAGTAGTCGATCCACGTGAGGTGGACCTGCCTGACGTCGGACTGATCTCGGTCGTCGATCCGGAGACCGGTCGCCGTCGATTGGTCGACACTTCCGCCTCCTCGATCCGCCATGCATACGGAGAGTTGGCCGTGCGTCGCCGGGCAGAGGTCGCCGCTCGTCTCAAGAGCTGTGGTGCCGATCACCTGACGCTCATGACTGATCGCGATTGGGTGCTCGATTTCGTCCGGTTCGTGTCCGGACGCAAAGCGCGGCTCATGGCCGCCGGGAGGTCCACAAGGTGAGCGATTTCGGATTCCTGGTTCCTGGCCGACTCATGCTGCTTGCGCTTCCACTCGCTATGGGCCTGGCCTACCTCGTGCTCCAGGCGAGGCGCCGCCGCTATGCGATGCGGTTCACAACCATCGAGATGCTCGACCAGGTCGCTCCAGATCGCCCCGGATGGCGCCGTCATCTCACCGCGCTCGGTCTCGTGCTGGCGGTGGTGGTGGCGACCGTGGCGTTTGCCCGCCCTGTGATTGCTGGTGAGACCTATGAGTCGGTCCAGGTCGTAGTGCTGGCCATAGACGTATCCCTCTCCATGGAGGCCAACGACGTGTCGCCATCACGGATCGACGCAGTCCGAGATGCCGCCGGACAGTTTCTCGACACAGTGCCCGAAGGTGTTTCAGTCGGGGTCGTGGCTTTCGACGGCGATCCGCGCCAACTCATCGCTCCAACGGCACGCCTGGACGCTGTCCGCCGAGTTATCGACAGTTCCATTGATCACGGCGATTTGGGAGAGGGGACTGCCATCGGAGAGGCGGTCTTCGCAGGGATCAACGCCATCGAGTCGTCGGCGCCGCCAAACCAAGAGACCACACCAGAGGCGGGCCAGTCGGTGGGGACGATCGTCGTGCTCTCCGATGGCGAAACCACGATGGGAAGGTCAAACGACGAGGCGGCCACCGCGGCGCGCAATGCGAGCATCCCGGTGAACACGATCGCCTTCGGGACGGACGCAGGAACGATCGTCGACCCCTACGGCGTGGTAGTTCCCGTTCCCGTCAACGAGGCAGCCCTTCAGAAATTGGCGCAACAGACCAACGGGAAAGCACTTACCGCGGCCACCGCGGAGCAACTGAGCCAGGTGTACGAGGATCTGGGCCGCTCGGTCCAGATCTCGACCGAGCCGGTCGAGATCGCCGATTGGTTCGTCGGCGCAGCACTGGCGGTCCTGAGCCTGGCCGGTTTGGGGTCACTGGTCTGGTTCGGCCGACTCCCCTAAAGGGACCGGATCCCACCCGTCTCAGGCGGCCACTCGATACAGCCGCCAACGGTCGGGGATGCCTTTCAATTCGTGCTCCCCGGCCTCTCTGAAATGGAGGTCACCGCCGGCCGTCAGATCCTTGACGGTCTGGGAGACCAGGATCTCCGAGGCCCCGGCCTGTCCCATGACCCGCGCTCCGATCGACACTGCGAGGCCGGCGCACTTCCCGTCAGCGATCTCACACTCACCGGTATGAACCCCGGCCCGAATCTGGACTCCCATGGACGCCAAATCGGCGATGACGTCCCGGGCGCATTCGATGGCGCGGGCCGGACCGTCGAACACGATGTAGAAGCCGTCGCCGGCGGTGTCTTGCTCCCTCCCTCCGTGGCGCTCCAGTTGGCGACGGACGATCCGATGGTGGGTTTCCAGAAGACGCTTCCACTCGTGGTCACCGAGGCTGGCCTGAAGCGAGGTCGAGTCCACGATGTCCGTGAACATCACCGTGGCCAGGATTCGGTCGGTCTTGGGCACATGGCGCTTGCCAGTGACGAACTCTTCGACGACGTCGAGGATCGAATCACTGTCACCGGCGATCGGGAGATGGTCCACACCAGGGAGTTCGACATATCGAGCGCCAGGGATGTGATCGGCGACGAATCGTGCCTGATCGCGGGGCACGATCAGGTCTCCTTCCCGGTGCACGACCAGAGTTGGGACCTGGATGGCCGGAAGCACCTCCCGGATATCAAGATCGGTCAAGATCTGGCCCAGTTCCCGGTAGGCCGCCGGCGTGGCCACCAATCGTTCGAAGCGGGCCCACCATTTGACGAACCGCTCATCATCCGCCAGCGACGGCGCCTGAATCGAGAGGTTCTTGCCGGTGCCAACTTCGTCGACAAAGCGCTCGAGGAAGGAAGCTTGCTCTTCGGCGCTTATCCCCACGGGGAAATCCGACGATGCCACCCTCTTGGCGGTCGGGGCATACAGGATCAGGCCCTCGGTGCGTTGTGGATGGGTCGCGGCAAAAAGCGTCGACATGCTGGCCGCCCGGGCCACGCCGAACACAATCGCATCCTCCACGCCCACGGCGTCCATGACTGCACCCAGGTCGTCGCGTTGTCGCTCGAGGATGGGCGCATCTGATCCCCGGTCCGACTGGCCGATTCCTCGCATGTCGAACACGGTGAGGCGGGAAAACGATGCCATTCGGCCAAGGAGGTGCTCCCAGTGGGGCTCCTCCCACATCACATCGACGTTGGAAAAGAGCCCGGAGCAGAAGATCAGGTCGGGCCCGGTGCCGATCGTCTGATAGGCAATGGAGATGTCGCCACTCTTCGCATACCGGGTGTCGGGGAAGTCATTCACGGAAACCGGCACAAGCTAACGCTGACCGTCCGTCGAAATCTGTCACAGCCACCAGTCACACTCTTGTTTGCGGCGACTCGAAGGAATTTCTTGTCGGCCCCGTAGGGGCCGACAACCCGGAGGGAGGGGTTGACATCACTGCCAGCCATGCCGTATTGGTGCGGCCCGTTTGGCCGCAAGAGGAGTGGGAAGTGCCCACGGAACACAAGGAGGACCAATGAAACCTGTGCATATTTCAATCGTTCTGGACCGCTCCGGATCGATGGCCGACATCGCCGACCACGTTGTAGGCGGCTTCAACGAGTTTCTGCGCAAGCAGCGAGAGACGGAAGGCGAGGCGAGGGTGACCCTCGTCCAATTCGACTCCGACGACCCGTTCGAGTTGCTCGTCGATGGGATTCCGCTGCGCGAGGTCACAGACCTCGACCGCAGGGTCTATCAGCCACGTTCCACTACGCCGCTCTATGACGCGGTGGGCCGGATGATCGCCCGGGTCGACGGCGCGATCGCCGTCCGGAACGAGGGCGGCATGCCCGAGGAGGACCAGGTGGTCCTGATCGTGACCGACGGGATGGAGAACGCAAGTACCGATTTCGACCGCTCGAAGGTTTTCGAGATGGTGTCCGAGCGCCGGAAGCAGGGATGGGTGTTCGTGTTTCTCGGAGCCGACCAGGACGTATACGCCGAAGGGCACAAGGTCGGAGTGGCCACGGCCAATCGGATCGCGTGGGCGAAGTCGAAGGCAGGCAGCGACAAGATGTGGAAGGACGTCGCCTACTCGACCTCCTCATTTCGTGACAAGGAGGAGTACCTGCGTCGACAGGACAGCGATCGTTTCCACGAGGAGGACCCGGACAAGGAGTGAGGAACCTCAGCGGCTGATCTGGTCGGCTTCGGCTCCTACCGACCGGGTCAGCGATTCCAACTCGCTGCTGATACCGGCGACTAGGACGTCTAGGTCGGGGTGGGCACCTCCGTCGGCGACGACGGTGATGTTGAACTGTCCCGCGTACGACATCGCTCCCACCCCGAGTGCGACCTTCCCGATCAGGGGCAGTATCGGGAAAACCTCGAGGACCTCGGCCCCTGCAAAGTAGAGGGGGAACGGTGGGCCGGGTAGGTCAGCGGTTGTCACGTTGACCTGTTGCCGGTCGATCAGCTTGAGGAACTGGCGCCCGAGGAATCCGCGATGCGGCATTTTCCCGAGAGACGGCCGGTTCCGGGCCTTCCGCTCGGCGGTCTCCGCCGCGACTTGGTGAAGCCGCTGAACAGGATCCGACACCCCGATGGGCAAGGGGACGACCATCTGTGCGATCTCATTCCCTCTTGCGTGATCGAACTGCCCATGTCGGAGCGTCACCGGCACGTAGACCCGTAACAACACATCATCCACGGGCTCTCCGCGGCTGCGGAGAAGGTCGCGTAGTCCGCCCGCGATGACGGTCAACAGAACATCGTTCACCTTGGCGCCGTAGGTGTGCGCGACCTCCTTCACCGCCTCGAGGCTGGTTCGAATGAAGGCAAAGTTGCGGTCCCGGCCCACAACTTGGGCGAGGCTGGTCGCAGGGAGCTCCTCGTCACCGATGATCTCGCGTAACGCCGGCCAACCGGCCAGCACGCCCCGCAGGGTGCTCACGGGGTGGAATAGTTTCGAGAGACCCCGACTCAGCGCTTTGGTTTGATGCCGCACCCTGTCGGCGAAAAGCTCTCGTGGAGTCGGTGGCGCTGCGGGTGCCCACGGCTTTGGTGATGCCTGCACGGCGTCGGGCGTGGCATCGAGGAAGGTCGCAAACGTGGCAACGCCGGCTATTCCGTCGGCGATGCTGTGATGGGTCCTCATGAACAACCCGACTCGTTGCTGTGGGAGTCCGGGCAGGAACCACATCTCCCAAAGCGGTCGTGACCGATCCAAAGGACGCCGGCGCAGTTGCTCGATGGCGGCTAGAAGTTGAGCTTCATCGGCGGGCTGAGGGAGAGGGTGGACGGCTACGTGGTCATTGAGATCGAACGCGGGGGCGTCTATCCAGAGTGGGCCGCCGAAGCGTCGTGGCGGCACGTATAGGAGTTGGCGAGATCGGGGCACCAGATCGAGGCGGCTTCCGACAGCCTCCCTCACAGTTGCGATCCGAAAGCTCCCGTCGATATCGAATAGCCCGCGGCCGTCGAGGATCGCCAGTGCACCGATGTCTTGAGGCCAGATCTCGTCCGGCCACAACATGATCTGATCCTCGGCGGTCAGCCGCTCGATCGGCGTCATTCCATTGTCTCCGAATTCAGCTTCGGGTTTGACGCGAGCGCGGGCAAGGGGCTTTCGAAACTGCGGTTCCGGCCGATCGGCTCTATTGCCTGTTTCGAGTTAGGGGCAATCTCGTGCTGGAGGTGTAGCAGTGCTTGCGACCAGTACCCGCCAATCGGCTGAGAGATCAGCAGGGGTCGACTTATCCGAAGTGAGTGCAAGAGTCGGCGAGATCCTGAATCGGAGACCCGCCGTCGGGTTCGCCGTCGGAGTGGTCCGCGGCGGGCGCCTTGACCTCTTCGATGCACACGGGGTCGCCAACATCGCGTCGAAGACGCCCATAACCGAGGACACGGCCTTTCGGATCGCCTCGATCACCAAGACCTTCACCGCGATCGCGGTAATGCAGCTCTGGGAGCAAGGACTCGTGGACCTCGATGCCCCCGCCAACGACTACCTCCGTGGTTACCGACTGATCCCCGCCGAGGCCAGCTTCCGACCGGCGACGGTGCGACATCTGCTGACCCACACCTCCGGTGTCCCCGAGGTACTTCATCCCTGGGATGTGATCAGGCCGGACTTCGGAGAGAGCGTGAAGATGGGGCAGCCGCTGCCATCGCTAGGGGAGCTCTATGGGGATGGTCTCCGTGTGGATGCTGAGCCCGGCACCAGGTTCATCTACAGCGATTTTGGGTTCGCGACGCTCGGGCAGATCGTTGAGGACGTGAGCGGGAAGTCTTTCGACGTCTATCTGCGCGAGCAAATCTTCGAACCCCTGGGCATGGTCGACACCGACCTCAATCGATCCGCAGAAGGTCGAGTCGCGCCTTGCCACGGGATACAACATGGGATCCAGGGGTGCCAAGGCGATCGTCGATCGGCAGTGGGTAACCGCGGGGGCTTCCTCGATCTACTCGACTCCGAGGGACATGGCGCGTTACCTCGCCGCGTTGACCGGAGGTGGCGCCAACGAGCACGGATCCGTGCTCAAGCCCGACACGCTGGCCAGCATGTTCGAGCCCCATTACCAGCCGGATCCCCGGCTTCCTGGCATCGGATTGTCGTTCTTCCGATTCAACTTTGGTGGGCACCTCGCCGTCGAGCACGGGGGGATCCTTCCCGGCTTCAATTCTCAGATCTTCGCTGCTCCCGACGACGGGGTCGCAGTGATGGCCTTCACCAACGGAGCTCGCGGGGCGATGTTGTGGCTGCCGGGTGAAATCGCTGGACTGCTCAACCGTCTGCTCGGCCTCCCCGACGACATGATCCGCACCGACCTCCCCCACCACCCCGAGATATGGGGGGACATCTGCGGTCGGTACCGGCTCTCGGCTCGACTCACGGATGCCCGGGCGAGGCTGATGATGGGTGCCGGAGCCGAGGTCTTCGTCCGGGGCGGTCGGCTCATGCTCCGGGGTCTGAGCCCGATACCGGCCCTGTTCCGCGGTGTTCCACTACATCCCGACGACGACACCGACCCCTTCGTGTTCCGCATCGACCTCTCCCAGTTCGGGATCGGCATGATGCGGGTTGTGTTCTCCCTCGGACCCGAGCCGGGGGCGTCCTCACTGCACATGGACGTGATGCCCCTTGGGCTACACAAGCGTCCGCGGTGAGGCCGGGACTCGGACTGCCATTCGCCGGCAACAGAGAAGAGCCCCAGCGGCAACGCGGCTGGGGTTGGGTCGATATCTTTGAGGGGCGAGGTGAGGCTCTTGGGGCTTGCCCCGATCGAAGGGATGGTCGTGGACAATCGTGATGTCGTAGATCTCTACTTGAAAGCGGCCGAGGCCAGGGATCTCGATGCCGTTCGTGATTTGCAGCACCCTGAAATCGTTGCCCGATATCCCCAATCGGGCGAGGTCTTTCGTGGTCGCGACAATTACATGCAGATGCAGGCCAATTACCCCGGGCTTCCCGAGGCCCATGCATCCGCTGTGACTGCTGAGGACACCATGGTCGTGCTGCCTACCGTCCTGCCGTTCGGACGCCCGACGGTCACGGTGTTTGGCGGCGACAGATTCGTGGTGGAAGGGGTTGCCAAGTATCCCAATGGTGACGTCTACAACATGGTGTTGATCCTTCGGTTACAAGGGGGAAAGGTGATCGAAGAAACCGTCTATTTCGCAGCACCATTCGATGCTCCTGAGTGGCGGCACCAGTACTCGGACTGACCGGTCGACCCGTTTCTACACTCACCACCCCATGGAACCGGAGACGAAGTACGCCCGCCTCGGTGAGGACCGGATCGCCAATCAGGTAGTGGGCGATGGGCAACTGTTCGCGCTGGCCGGATCGTGAAGGCGGCGGCGCGCATCGGGCGTGGAGTGCGACTAAGTTTCCCGGGCAGAATTGACCTAGAGAAGGACCAAGACCATGTGCTGCGTGTTTACCACCTTGATGCTGTTCGGACCGCGCATGGGGATCCTGATTTGGGGCCTGGTCCAGCCGGCGCGTTGGCAAGCGACGTTTGACACATTCGTTTGGCCGTTGCTCGGGTTTCTCTTCCTGCCCTGGACGACGCTGATGTATGTGTCGGTGGCCCCACTCGGGGTGGTTGGATTCGATTGGTTCTGGATCGCCCTCGCTGTGGTTGCCGACATCGTGACCTACACCGGTGGCGCCTACGGAAACCGGGACCGGATCAGGAGTTACAGCACCCCGACTCCGCCGGCCACTGCGTAGCCGACTTCAGCCGAGGAGTTCCCTGGCTTCGGCCAAGTCATGTTCGTCCAAGCCTTCGGTGAAGGTGGCATAGAGCGCGCCCAACTCTTCGCTGCCGTCGGGGGATTGGCCTAGTTCGCGCCGGAGCCCGACCAGCCTGGTGATGGCCTGCAGTTCGAACAGGCGTAGGCCTCCTGCGTGGGCGCCCCGCATCGCCGACTGATAGGCGTCTTCGGCCCCCGTGTGGTCGGGTGTCGGCAGCATTCGCAGCACGTCGCCCTTGACGATGCGGAACTCGGGGGAGGTCATGTCATCGGGGCCACCGATCGTTATCGCTTCCTCGATCAACACCAACGCTGGCTCCGAGCGCCCGGCAAGCGCGTGCACGAGTGCTCTGAAGGCCAGGATCAGCGGCCAGAACACTGGAGGTGTGGTCAGCCCCTGATAGAGGTCGATCGCTCTCTCGGTCATCTCCAACCCGCGGTCGGTCTCCCCGAGGAACGTTCGACAGATACCTTCGAGGAAGATCGCCAGAGTCGCCCACACGACGTAGTCATGCTCCTCCGAGACGGCGGCCAGGTCCTTCGCAATCGCGATGCACTCCTCGAACCTGCTCCTCTGCAGTGCGAGGAAGGCGTTGTGATAGAGGGCGTAGGCGATGCTGTAGGGGTGGTCGATCTCCCTGGCGATGTCGAGGGCTGCGCTGACCCGGGACACGGATTGTTCGAGGTCCCCGCACTGCCAGAGGACAAGTCCGGAGGCGACCCGCGCCACGACCCCGGTGTTGGGGCCGAGACGAAAGCGTGACGCGCTGCGAGCACGGGGGTCGTGGAGCTCGATGGCGCGATCGAGGTGGGGTAGGCCGTGCTCGAGGTCACCGGTGAACGCCAGACCCACGCCGTAGACATAGTGGCCTTCCATCTGTATGGCTAGGTCGTTCTCTCGTTCGCCGAGCTCGAGGATCTCTCGCCCGTACTCCATGCCCTGGGCGAAGTCGGCGATACCCATGTAGTAGGTCGCCAAAGCCCTCAGCACCGGGAATCGCTGTGCGGCGCTGCCATGCACGGTATGTGAGATCTCGAGCGCCCGCTTGAACTCGGCTTCGACTTCCACGTCATAGCCGCGTACCGCCATCAGGGTTCGGGCCAACATCGTTCGCATGACCAGCTCGTCGGGGGCCAGTTCCGGTGGCGACCCGGCCTTGGCCATCACCTCGAGGGTGTCGGACGCCAACTCAACGGCGCTGTGGTACCAACCCTTGGACTCGTAGAGAGACCAGAGGCGCTCGATGAGGTCGAGCATCCGGTCGAGGTCAGCGGTGTCCACCCAGAAACGCCATGTTGTCCTCAGGTTGCCGATCTCCGACTCCACAACTTGGAGGGCTGCTTCCCGATCGGGACCTCCAAGCCGCTCTTCGAGGTCGACGGTGAGGTTTGAGAAGTAGGTGGCGTGCCCTTTGCGCACGGCTGCTTCGCGTTCGGGGGTCTCCGCGAGCCGTTCCGCCGCAAACTCCTTGATCATGAGGAGCATCGAGAACCGCTGCGAATCGTCTCCGTCCTCACTCCGCACCAGGCTCTTGTCCACGAGCGAGGCGAGCGAATCAAGGACCAGCCCGGCATCGATGTCGGATGCCACTGCCTCCAGAGCCGGGAGATCGGTGGTGGAGAACACCGCCATCAGCTCGAACAGGCGCCGCTCATCCTTGTTCAACAGCTCGTAGCTCCACCCGATCGCCCCCCACAGGGTGCGTTGCCGGTCGGGGAGGTCCCGGCCGCCCGCACCCAGGACATCGAGGCGTTTTCGGAGCCGATCGAGGAGGTCGGCTGGGGTGAACACCTTGAGACGCGCCGCAGCCAACTCGATAGCGAGAGGAAGCCCGTCGAGACGAAGGCAGATCTCGGCGACAACTGCCGAATTCTCTTCGGTTAGGGCAAAGCCGGGGCGCACCGCCACCGCCCGTTCGGTGAATAGCTGCACCGCTTCGGACTCGGCGATCGTGGCGACGGGATCGCGCGGGTCGGGAAGGGAGAGCGGAGGAACGGGGAACACGTGCTCGGCGCGAACCCGCAGGGTTTCCCGACTGGTCACGACCACCCTCAGGTGCGGTGCATGTTGGAGGAGCTCGGAGAGACCCACTGCCGCCTCCGTGACCTGCTCGAAGTTGTCGAGCACCAGCATCATTTCGAGGTCACGGAGCCTCGACTTCAGGATCTGGAGCGCGTCTCCACCACCGAGGACGGGTAGCTCGAGGGTCCGGACGATCGCCTCGAACACCGAGCCCGGGTCCGATTCGGCGGAAAGGTCGACAAAGAACACGCCATCCCGAAAGCGGTCCAGCTGTTCGGCGGCCACTTGAAGCCCGAGACGCGTCTTGCCGGCACCGCCCGGGCCGGCGATGGTCAGCAGCCTGGTGTTAGGAGATTCCAGCATGACCTGGATCGCTGCCAGCTCGTTGCTGCGACCCAAGAACTCTGTGGCCTGTAACGGAAGGTTGTGGGGCCTCGAGTCGAGGGTGACTGGCGCCGGGAACTCGCTCTCGATGTCGGGGTGGACCAGTTGGTAGAGATGCTCGGGCAGGGTCAGGTCCTTGAGACGATGCATGCCCAGGTCTCGCAATGCTGCGCCGAGAGGGAGGTTTTCCGCAGCAAGCCCCGCCGCGGCCCCGGAAACCAACACCTGACCGCCGTGACCAGCGGCCATGATCCGGGCCGCCCGATTCATCGAGGGTCCGAAGAAGTCACCGTTTCGACTCTCGGTCTCACCGGCGTGGATCCCCATCCGAACCCGCAGCGGCCCGGTGATGCCCCAGGACTCGGCACCCAGTGCCTTTTGGGCATCGAGGGTGGCCGCAACCGCGTTACCCGCGGAGTCGAAACGGGCAATCACCCCATCGCCGGTCGTCTTGAGGAGAGTGCCCTGGGCACGATCGATGGCACCGGTCATGATCGAATCGTGGCGGGCGAGAGCAGACGCCATGGCGACGGGCTGCTCTTCCCAGTGACGGGTGCTTCCCTCGATGTCGGTGAACAAGAAGGTATGCATCAGCGGTGAATATAGGTTGCGGTGCTAGTCGGGTAGCAGCGGCACGGTAAGGCCCGGATCCTTGCCGAGAAGGACCGCCCGGGTCACGGTGGCGGATCCGAACCGATCGTTGACCTGGTCCATTGCCTCGTCGAGGGCCAGCCCTGGCTCCCGATCGAATGGCAGCGACAACTGCAGCGCATCGTCATCGTCGAGGTTGGCGATGGAGATGCCGATCAGAGTGATGCCCTGACTCTCGATCAGGGGAATCGAATCGGCGAGCAGGCCCCGGAGTGCGGAGAGGATGGTCCGGGTGTGAGCCGTCGCCCGCGAGAAGGTGTGCGAGCGGGTGGCCCTCGAGAAGTCGTTGAATCGAAGGCGCAGGACGACGGTTCGCCCCACCCGTTCCGCCTTTCGGAGTCGTCGGCTGACACGTTCGACCAGGCCGACCAAGATCGTGTCGAGCTCGTCGACAGATCTGGGCCCCAATCCGAAGGCTCGTTGCGATCCGATGGAATGACGTCGGCGGCCGACCTCCAGCGGACGTGGGTCCCGATTGTGAGCCAGGGCGTGGAGGTGGCGGCCCGATGCCCGGCCCATCATCGCCACCAGGGACGGCTCGGCAAGCTCGGCGATCTCTCCGACTGTGTTGATCCCGCGATCGTGCAGCTTGGCGGCGGTTACCTTGCCTACCCCCCAGACTCTTTCCACCGGGAGTGGGTGCAGGAAGTCGAACTCGGATCCGGGCGTCACCACCAGGAGCCCATTGGGCTTGGCCACTCCGCTGGCGACCTTGGCCAGGAATTTGGTGCGGGCGACCCCGACCGTGATCGGCAGGCCGACCTCGGTGAGCACCGTCTCTCTCAACCGCCTGGCGATGTCAACCGGTGAGCCCGAGATTCGTTTCAACCCGCCCACGTCTAAGAAGGCCTCGTCTATGGAAATCCCCTCGACGAGGGGAGTGGTGTCCTTGAACACTTCGAACACGGCCTTGCTCGCCTCGGAATACGCCGAAATTCTTGGCGAGACAACGATCGCCTCCGGGCACAGGCGACGTGCCAACCGGCCACCCATGGCGGTCCGCACGCCACATGCCCTGGCTTCGTAGCTGGCCGCCAAGACCACACCCCCGCCCACAATCACAGGGCGTGAGCGGAGCTTGGGGTTGTCCCGTTGCTCGACCGACGCATAGAAGGCGTCCAAGTCGGCGTGGAGGATCGAGGCCTCGTCTCGCATCGAACATATGTTCGTCTGGATGAAAGGTCAAGGCAAGGGAGTTCTTACCGCTCCTGACTACTGCCCCTCGTTGAGCGTGAAGCCGACCAAGGCATTGGCGTGACCGTGGCCCATCCCGTAATCGGACTTGAGCCAGTTCACCAGTTCCATGTGTTTGGTGAGCGGGCTGGATCGGATGAGGTCCTGCCACTCGGAGATGGGGCGCCCATACTTCTTCTCGATCGAAGGAAAATAGGAGGCGGGACCCGTGACCTTGGGTTTGGGGTCTTGGCTGGGCATCCTCCAATTGTTACGCGTTCCTCCCCCAGGAGCGAAGCGACGTTGGGGGAGGTGGCCCGAAGGGCCGAAGGGGGCAACTCTGACACGTCACTTCGTAGGCTGGCCCGATGGAGGTGACCCACCCCGAACGTGTCGTCTTTCCCGATGATGGGATCACCAAGGGCGAGGTCGTCGACTACTACCGCCGGGTGGCGGACCGGATGTTTCCGTTCATCGAAGGCCGGGCCTTGTCCGTGGAGAGGTTCCCGCAAGGGATCGGAGGCAAGGGCTTCATGCAAAAGAACGCTCCTGACCACTATCCCGACGACCTCGTCGGCCGTCACGAGCTACCCAAGGAGGGTGGCGGCACCACCGTCTACCCGGTGGTCAACACCGCCGATGGCATTGCATTCTTTGCCAATTTTGGGGCGATCACGTTCCACGTCCCTTCGGTTCGCATCGAAGACGAGGACCACCCTGACTGGGCGATATGGGATCTCGACCCTCCACCGGATCAGGTGGCGTTGGTCCGTGAGGCTGCGGCCGCGATGCGCTCATTTCTCGAGGGCCACGGCATCCCCACCGTGCCGCTTGCCTCCGGGTCCAAGGGGTACCACCTTCGCGCCAGGCTTCAGCCGGTCCTTGGCGTCGAGGCGGTGAATCGGATCGCGAGAGGCACCGCCACCCTCGCTGCCGCGGCTCACCCTGAGTTGATGACCGTGGCATTCCGCAAGGCGGATCGTGGCGATCGGGTCTTCGTCGATTGGATGCGAAACACCGGCCGTTCGACCTCAGTGGCCCCGTATTCACTTCGGCCCCGATCCGGTGCCCCGTCCGCGGTTCCGTTGTCATGGGAGGAGATGGAATCCGTGGCGCCCGACGCGATCGGCCTTCGCAACATCGGCGAACGCCTCGATATCGATCCCTGGGCTGGGCTGGCGCCGATCGATCTGACCCCCGCCGTCGACACCGTGGATCGGGCATTGGCCGACTCCGGCATCGAGCTCGAGCCGTTCGACCGTTTCCGGTCATGAGGAAACTCCCCCGGCACGTCAACTCTCGCCTGTTTGAATCGGTTCCATGTTCGAGCCGATCCGCACCAAGCGCCTCCTGATTCGCCCCTTTCAAGCGGGTGACGCAGCTGATCTGGCAGCACGGCGCAATGACCCCGAGGTCGCCAAGTACCAGAACTGGGTGGTCCCGTTCACCATGGAAGAGGCGGAGAAGGTCGAAGCCGAGTTGATCGCGATGGACGGGCCTCAGAATGAGGAGTGGTGGATGGCAGTGGTCGCCGACTCGAACACCGGTGAAACACTCGGGGACCTGGCGCTTCGTCTCAGCCAGCAGGGGCGGACTGCGGAGATCGGATACACCTTCGCCAGTGAGCACTGGGGCCACGGCTATGCCGTGGAGGCCTTGGAGGCCCTTGTCGCCTACCTATTCGACGTGCTCGACGTCACCAGGGTGTTCGGCATGCTCCACCCCGAAAACACCGCTTCGGCGATGGTGATGGAAAGAACCGGATTCCTTTACGAGGGCCACACCAAGTTGTCCTTCTGGTTGGGGGACTTCCAACGAGGACGACTGGATCTACGGGCTGATCCGTGAGGATTGGGACAAATGGCGGAATCGGCCGCAACATCCTCCGACCGAGGTGAGCCTGGTCGAGATCACGCCCGAGAACGAACGGGCGGTGTCGAAGACTGATCACCCACAAGACCCAGGAAGCCTTTGTCGCCCCGATGTTCTGGTCCTACGCCGATGCGCTAATCCCCGAGGTCGTCAACGGCGCCCAGGTGGTCCCCTGGATGCGAGCAGTGGTGGCGGATGACGAGATCGTCGGATTCGTGATGCTTGCCCTGCGCACCGAGCATCACCCCGAGCCGTACCTCTGGCGATTGCTGATCGATCGTCTCCATCAGCGGCGGGGGATCGGGGGCCGGGTTCTCGATCTCATAGCCGAAGAGTGCTTGAAGATGGGCGACACCACCCTCGTCACCAGTTGGGGCGAGGGCAAGGGCTCGCCTCGAGCCTTCTATCTGAGTCACGGGTTCGAGGCGACCGGCAACATGATCGACCACGAGACCGAAGGCCGAAGACAGCTGACCTAGCGTCGCTATGCCGCTATTCCGGGGTGATTGCCCTCGGTGACGGTCAGACACTCCAGAACCTGGTCCTGGATCCGGCATCGTGGAGCAAGTCGAAGTGTCGCCGGCCACCGTGCACATGGACGTCCGACGCCTCGATACTGCGGTTTCTTCCCTGACCGATGCCGCTGGCGGCCCGGACCATCAAGTCGCCAATCAGTGCTCCCACCGGGTGGCGTGGGTTGTCGGTGACCACTGCGGCCACGAAATGGTGGTCGACGCCTTCCAGAGGCCGAACGTCGCCCACGGTGTTGCGGAGCAACGCATCGGGCTCGGTGCCCCGCCAATCCTCCTCGACTATCGCACCGAAGCGAAGATCTTTGATTCCAACGCTTCGGGCGTCGAGGAAGTCGGCGAGAGGCCTGCTCTCAGGAGCCACCCGGAGACTCCACGAGACGACGTTTGCCGCCTTTTCCAGAGGCGCTCCGAGATGTGGTGTGCCCACCGTGACCACCTTGTCCAGGGCCCCTACCCATGCGTGTTCGGCAGCCTTTCCAACCTGACAAGCGCTGCGGATCACGAGACCGCCCATCGAATGGCCGACTAGCGAGATTGATTCGATAGGGCGTTGGCCACCCTCGCCAAAGGTCCTCGAGAAGGTCGGCCAAATCGGCTCCGTTGTCCGAGATGTGCCGTCCCGTGTTGTAACGGATCATGACCGGTGTCAGCGACGGATCGGCGGTGAGTCGATCCCATAGTCCGACTCCGTCGCTTCCCGCCTGCCAACAGCGCTCGGTCCGCCCCAGCCCATGAACCAGGACCACCACCCGCGGCGTCACTTTCAGGTCTGCGATCTCGGTCGACCGTCCCTCCGGCATCGCGGAGGCCCATTTCGATCCGAAGCCCGTTGCTTCTTTGCTCGAGCTCGTCGCCCCAGGTGGCATTGATGACCGCCTGCACCTGGCGCCCCAAACGGGTCTCGACCAGTTGATCATCCCGGCCAGACCCAACGATCTCGATGGCAGCTCCTACTGCCGAGCCGCCGAATCGGATCGCCTCGTATACGGCTGCGATCGTGGCGTCGAACCTTCGTCGAGTCGGCTCCCCACTCGCACCGGTCCAGCGCAGAGAGCGGGCGGTGATGGCTCGATGCATTCCCTCGACCGGGGCAGTGACCCGCTCAACCACGAGGCCGAACAAGTCGCCCCAGTTCCCCGTCGCGTTGGTCGCCGCCTGTTGGCTCAAGATAGAGACGGTAACGACCGATCGGCACAACGCCGCCGACGACGGAATACTTGGGGCATGCGAGCGCTGGTTCTCCACGGGCCCCGGGTGGCTCGAGTCGACGATGTGGATCCCCCGGCACCTGAGCCCGGTCAGGTCGTGGTCGAGGTCGACCGGGTGGGGATCTGCGGCACGGACGTCGAGTTCTTCACGGGCGAGATGGACTACCTCCGGCAAGGTCACGCTTCTTACCCGCTCCGAATCGGCCACGAGTGGGTGGGTCGGGTCATTGCTCTGGGAGACGGCATCGATCCCGTCTGGGCGGGAAAGCGGGTCACGAGCGACACCATGCTCGGGTGTGGGGCCTGTGAACGCTGTCGGAGCGGGCGTCATCACGTATGTGAATCCCGCCATGAAGTCGGGATTCGTGGCGGCTGGCCCGGAGCCCTGGCTGAGCAACTGGTGGTGCCGACTTCCGCCCTCCACGAGATCCCTGAGTCGGTCTCGCTCGCGGCGGCGGCTCTGGTCGAGCCGGGAGGCAATGCGGTGCGGGCGGTCGATGCGACCTCGCTCAACCCCGGGCAACGTCTCCTCGTGTTCGGTCCGGGGACGATCGGCCTTCTTATCGCCCAATTCGCCATGTCCAGGGACATCGAGGTTCACATCGTCGGCATCGACCACACCAGCCTGGAATTGGCCAAGTCGCTAGGGGTTCCCAATTCGTACCTCGGCATCGATAACCTGCCTGGGCCTTTCGATGCGGTGATCGATGCCACCTACGACGCCGGAATCCCGGCGACCAGTCTGGATTGGGTGGCACCTGGGGGTCGGCTGGTCCTGATCGGTCTCTCGGGGGAGCCCAGTCTGATCGACAGCCGCCGGATCACCTTGGGTGATATGACGGTTGTCGGGATTCTGGGTGGATCGGCGGGACTCGGCGAAGCGATTGCGGCCTATGCAGACGGCCGGGTGGTGCCCGATTCGTTGGTGTCCGAGGTCATCGGCCTCGAGGATGTCGCCAGCCGTCTGGCGGGAGAACGAGGGCCCGAAGCGGGAAACGGTCCCAAGGTCCATGTCGATCCGAGGATGGTCTGAGGGCTAGCCCTCAGACCGTGGTGATAGTCGGCGGGAAACCGCATCGGAGCGCGATGTCGGGGTCCCGGAATGAGGTGATACCAGTGATCCTGTGGCTGATTGCGTCGACATCGATGACCTGGAGGCCACTGACCACCATCGCCCCATCCGGACCCGGCTCGTAGGTGGCCACGGCAGGCTGGCCGTTGGCGCCTCCCAACCGCATCAGGACCCCATGCGGGCCGTACCTGTCCGAAGATCGCGGCTTCGACGAAGTCGGCGACAGTCTTCGAGCCCTGATACCAGGTCGGCACCGGCGGCATCGAAAGGCGGACGTCGTCGCTGATGGTGGCCAGGAACTCAGTGATGTCGGCGTGATCCCACGCCGCCATGTATCTGCTCAACAACTCCTTCACCTGCGGGTCGTTGGGGTCCGCCGGCACCGGAACGGGTGACGAGCTCATGGTCTCTCGCGCCCGGAAGAGCAGGCTATTGACCGCTGACGGCGAGCTATCGAGCACTTCCGCCACCTCATCATGGGAGAAGTCGAGTACGTCGTGGAGGAGCAATGCTGCTCGTTGACGAGCCGACAGACGTTGCAGGGCTGCCACGAAGGCAAGACTGATCCGCTCTCGTTGCTCTGCGGAATGAGCCGGATCCTGCCCGAGCCCGAGGCTTGCATCGCCGATCGGCTCGACCCATTCGATCGCGGGGTCGGCAGGCTCGGGAAACGATCCGGGTGCGGCCGACGGGCTGTGGCTCACGGGATCAGTTCTCGGCCGGCGGCCACGGAGACGATCAATGCACAGGTTGGTGGCGATGCGATACATCCAACCCTGAAAGGAGCCCCGGGCCTCGAAGGTGTCAAGACGTTGCCACGCTCGGAGCAACGTGTCCTGAAGCGCCTCCTCGGCGTCGGGGCCGGAGCCCAGCATCCGGTAGCAGTGACGGAGAAGACCGGTTCGATGTCCATCGACCAAAGACGCAAACGCAACCGTGTCGCCCGCCCGAGCACGAGCCAGGGTTGGCCCTATTTCGGCGGTTTGGCTCGTCATCTGTCACACATCACGGCTGTCACACACTGTATGACGAGATCCGGACTCGAAATCTTGCGGTGATACGCCGACCCGGCGTCGTTGGTCGCGTCGCACAACTGCGGCGCGCAAACCACCGACATGATCTCTGTGGTCTGTCGGGGCATATGGTCTAATCACGACATGGCCGTTCGAACCACCGCTCCGGTCAAGCGAGCAGAAGCTGCATAGCGGCCGCCGATGAGCCCTGCGGAGACGCGTGCGGCGGCGCTCGGGTTGAGCAGCGAGGCGGCGGCTGACCTGTTGGAACGCCATGGGCCCAACGTTCTACCCCCGATGCCGCGGCCGGGTGTATGGCGTCATCTCGTCAGCCAGTTCTTCCACTTCTTTGCACTCATGCTCTGGGTTGCCGGCATCCTGGCCACGGTGGCCGGCCTACCTGAACTAGGGCTCGCCATCCTGGCCGTGATCCTCTTCAACGGGATCTTTGCCTTCGTCCAGGAGTATCGGGCCGAACGGGCGGGGGAGCGCCTGCGTGAGATTGTCCCCAGATTGGCCACTGTTGTTCGCGACGGGCAACCAAGGGAGATCGAGGCATTTGAGTTGGTGCCAGGCGACTTAGTCGTCCTCACTGGCGGCAACCGGGTGAGCGCCGACATGAAAGTCGTCGAGGCCTATTCGGTGAAGGTGGATGAGTCGATCCTCACCGGGGAAAGCGTCACGGCGGACAAGGGGCTCGATGACCCGCTCTTCTCAGGCACATTCGTGGTCGAGGGGGAGGGGCTGGCTCTGGTCACTGCCACCGGAAGCGCCACCCGCTTGGCATCTGTGGCCGTTCTCACGAGCGACGCCAAACGGCCGGCGACGCCCCTGTCGATCCAGCTCCGTCAATTGGTGCGGACCATCGCCTTCATCACCGCCGGGGTTGGTTTGGTGTTCTTCGCCGTCAGCTTGGGGCTGGGTTTCTCCGCCCGGTCCGGGTTCATTTTCGGAGTCGGAGTGATGGTGGCCCTGGTGCCAGAGGCCCTATTGCCAACCGTGACCCTCTCCCTTGCGATCGGCGCGCAGAGGATGGCCCGACAGCACGCTCTGGTTCGACGCCTGGAAGCAGTCGAGACTCTTGGCTCAACAACCTTCATCTGCACCGATAAGACAGGAACCATCACCCAGAACCGGATGTCTGTGGTGAAGGTGTGGACTCCTGTCGGCAGCGCCGCCATCACAGGGGTCGGCTACGAGCCCGATGGGAAGGTCGATGGTTCCGCCGAAGTACAGGTCAGGGTTGCGAGTGTGGCCCGGGCCGCCCGCGCATGTTCGACCGGGCGGGCGGTTCTGCAGGATTCGACCTGGGTTGCGGTGGGTGATCCAATGGAAGCCGCGCTAGACACCCTCGCTCGACGGGCCGGGGTCGACGCCGATGAGGAAGAGAGCGCCGATCCTGAGCGAGCCCGCTATCCGTTCGATGCCCGCCGCCGGCGGATGTCGGTGCTCACCACGGGTTACCTATATGTGAAGGGCGCACCAGACGCCGTCTTTCCTGTCTGCTCGAACGCCACGCAGGAGGTCTACGAGGCGCTACAGGACCTCACTCGAAAGGGCCTGAGGGTCTTGGCAGTCGCAGCCCGCCCCGCTGGCGACGATCTCCCAGCAGACATCGAGTCGGCGGAAAGGGACCTGGAGCTATGGGGGCTGATCGGCCTCGAGGATCCGCCACGCCCCGGGGCCGCTGCCTCGATAGCTGCATGCCGGAAGGCTGGGCTGAGTATTGCGCTCGTCACCGGAGACCACCCGGACACCGCAAAAGCCATCGCCGATGAAGTGGGCTTGTCGCAAAAGGGCGCCCCAAACCTGACTGGCCGTCAACTGCCTCAGGACGACGACCTTCTGGCCGCGTTGATCGATCATGACGGGGCCGTTATCAGCCGGGTGACCCCTGAGGACAAGCAACGGATAGCCCGCGCTCTTCGGAGCCGCGGGCACGTGGTCGCAATGACGGGAGATGGTGTCAACGATGGACCCGCGCTGCGGGAGGCGGACATAGGGGTGGCCATGGGGCGCACCGGGACCGATGTGGCCCGGGAAGCTGCCGATCTGGTGCTTCTCGACGACGATCTGGCCACGATCATCGCTGCCATCGGACAGGGACGGGCCACGTTCGCCAACGCCCGGCGCTTCCTCACCTATCACCTGACCGACAATGTTGCTGAGCTGACCCCGTTCCTGGTTTGGGCCCTCTCTGCGAATCACATTCCTCTGGCCCTTGGGATCCTGCAGATCCTCGCACTGGACATCGGCACCGACACCTTCTCGGCAACCGCATTGGGGGCGGAGCCGGCACACGTCGGCATCTCCGAAGATCGACCGAACACGGGACGTCTTCTCGACCGCAACGTTGCCTTTCGCGCCTTCGGCCTCCTCGGTCCTGTCGAGGCGATAGCGGAGATGGCCGCCTTCTTTGCTGTATTCCTGGCGGCTGGCTGGCGGCCCGGAGACGCCTTCCCTGAAAGCGTCGTCCCTGTGGCTTCGGGAGCGGCCTTCGCAACGGTCGTCCTTGCTCAGACCGCAAACGCCTTCGCCTGCCGAAGCACGGTTCGCCCGGTGTGGAAGATGTCGTTTTGGGGGAATCGACTGCTCATCGCCGGCGCTGGCACCGGGCTGCTCATGGCTGCGGCGTTCCTGTTCATACCCTCCGTTGCGGAACTGCTCGGCCACCAACCCCCGACCAGGCCGGGGTGGGTGCTGGCGCTGGCTTCGGTACCGTTGCTGCTGATCGTCGACGGCGTCCACAAGCGGATCATGAGGAAAAGGACACTTGCATGAGTGATGGACCGCGGCAACGGTTCGCGGATCTCCATCGGGATGGCACGTTCGTCATGCCCAATGCCTGGGACATCGGGTCGGCAAAGATCCTCGCGTCGCTCGGATTCTTTGCGATCGCCACGACCAGCTCGGGCTTTGCCGCATCCCTGGGACGGATGGACCAACAAACCACCCTCGATGAACTGGCGGACCATGTCCACGCCCTGTCTACCGCGGTCGAGATCCCCGTCAATGTCGATGCCGAGAACGGATACGCCGACGACCCTAGGGGTGTGGCGGCGGCCGTCCACCGACTCGCGGACCGGGGTGCATCCGGCATTTCGATCGAGGATTACGACCCTCGGTCGGGTATCTATCCGATCGATGTTGCCGTGGAGAGGGTCGCGGCTGCCGTCGAGGCGGCCAGATCGCACGGGGTCACGCTCACGGCTCGCGCCGAGAACCATCTCTACGACATCGAAGACATCGAAGACACCATCGCCCGGCTTCAGGCATTTCGGCAGGCAGGGGCCGATGTTCTCTATGCCCCAGGTTTGGTGGACCCCGATCTCATTGGTCGAGTGGTTGAAGAGGCCGGAGCACCGGTCAACGTGCTCCTGCTGCCCAATGGCCCGACCGTTGGTCAGCTGACCGGGCTCGGGGCGCGCAGGCTGTCGACGGGTGGTGCGCTTGCCTTCGCCGCCTATGGGGCGCTCGCCTCCGCTGCGGTGGAGTTGAACACGTCGGGGACCTCGACGTACACGAAGCGAAACCTGTCCGGCTCGGACCGCGTCGCAGCCTTCGGGGCCTAGCCCGATTCCGCCGTTTCGCTCCTGACCCAATCCCCTTCAAGGGGCAAGCCCGCCGCCTCCCAATCGGTCAGGCCTCCGTGGTATCGACTCACATTGGGGTATCCGCGCATGATCAGATCGTTGTAGAGGGCGATGCTGGCGTGGCAGTCGACGTTGGTGCAGTAAACGACGATCTCGTCATCGGGCGCCAACGATGCCAAAAGCTCCTCTGGGGTATTGAAATGCTCCGATCTCGGAATGTGCTTCGCACGGAACGCCCATTCGTTGAGTGCCATCACGAGCCGAAATTGATCACCCCGCTCCAGCTTGTCGCGGAGCTCCTCACGGCTTATGGAGCGGATCCCTGAGAGGGCGGCGGGGTTATTGGCTGAAGTCACCAGACGGGACACTAACCCTGAACCGTGCTGCGTAGTCTCGGTGGCGACGCAGACTCGAGCGGGAGGAAGGACATGATCTTTGACTACTTTGCGGGTCTGAACTGGCTCGCCATCCTGGTGGCCGCCCTGGCGTGGTTCGCCTTCAGTGCGGTCTGGTACTCGATCCCGCCACTGAGCAACGCCTGGCAGCAGGCGGCCAAAGTCACGCCTGGGCAGGGCCCTCCACTGGCGATGATCTTGATCCCCACCTTCATCGGGTACTTCGTCACGTCAATCGCCATCGCCTTGCTGGCAACGGCCATCCCGGGTGATGAGGTCGTCGACGGGGTCGCCCTTGGCATCGTCCTCGGAGTTGGCTTCGGAGTCGTCGGCGCCATCGTCAACCAGATGTACGAGCAGAAGGGCAGGTCGTACTGGTTGATCAACGGGGTGAATGCTTTGATCGCCTACACCCTGGTGTCTGTGATCGTGACCATCTGGGACTGAGCTCTTCCAGGATCGAGGGACTGGCTCAGACGAATCGCCTGACGAAGGCGAGAGCGGTGTCGGCGACCTCCCGCCACCCGCTGTCGATGGTCAATGAGTGCCCTCGGTTGGGTATCTCGACGATTTCGGTCACCCCGGAATTGTGCGCCTGTTTCTTGAAGGAAGCGTTGGCGATAGACCACGGGACCGTGTTGTCCTTCTCGCCAGAGATGATTAGCAGCGGGCCTCGCTCAGGGTTCCGGGTGTCTACCTTGGCCTCCGTCCGCGGGTTGAGGTTGGCAGCGGCCGCCTGGAAGAGGGGAGCGCCCGGCGCCGGCACCGCATATACCTCATGCAACTGTCTGGACTCCTCCTCGCTGACCGCGTTGGCGAAACCAAAGCGGAACTGCTCGAGGGTCAGTGGCACCGCGCGCTTGCGGTTGCCCGGATTGCGAAGCACGGGTGAAGCCGACTTCAACGCGGACAACGGCAGCGGGAGCACGCCGCGGAATGGTGCCGGATCGATGGCCACCGACGCAGCCGACAGGCCGCGCCCGGCAATGATCTGAGTCAACAATCCACCAAAGGAGTGCCCGATCACGACTGGCTTGACACTGAGCAGGGCTATCACGTCGCTGTGGTGATCAGCAACCTGACCCACGGTCTTGCCGGCCAAGCGCTCCGGCTTGGAGTTCGCCTCTTCGACTGTCTCCGGATCATCCGGCCAACCTGGGGTAACGGGTACAAAGCCGGCCGCAGAGAAATGACTTGCCCACTCACCCCAGCTGTTGGAAAGCAACCACAGCCCATGGATGAACACAACGGGTGTCTTCCCCGAGTCGTTGGCTTCGACGACTTGACGTTGCTCGCGGTCGGTGAGGGTCATGCCGACCTCTTCCTACCAGTTGGAAAGGCGGGCGTCTAGGCGACTGCTGCCGAAGTTTCCGGGTGCAGCTCGTAGCGGCTGCGGATGTGGAATCGCTCGTGGGCAGCGAAGGCGCGGGCCGCGGCTGCCTCTTCCTCGACATGGGGCGTGTGCGTGACCGGCATGTATCGCGTCAGCCAGTCGGCTTCAGGTTCGTGGATCGAGACGGGCTCTTCGACATGGTCAGCCGGACGGGCAAACCAGCGACGATGAACCGGTCCCGAGAGAACCTCCGGAAAGCTGAAACTGAGGTGGCCGCAGGTTTCGCAAACGACTCGCTCCACTCCAGCAGTCGTGGTGGTCAGTGTCTCCGCGTGCGGGCAATCCTTGGTCGCTTGTCGCTTGGTGCTGACCGCGACGTGGATGCCTCCCATAGCAATCTCCGCCATAGCACCAGGTTTATCGAAATCGGTGGCAATCCACTATGGGTCATAAGACCCAAAGGTGTGGATAAGTCAGGTCGGGATTGTCGACAGGTGGTTCCCGCTACGAGGTGAGCGCGGCCGCCAACACATCGTCGACGGTGTCGGCGATGTGAAACGTCAGAGCCTGACTGACCATCTCTGGCACGTCATCGAGGTCGGCCTCGTTGCGTCGGGGGACGATGACCTCCTTGAGCCCGGCACGGTGAGCCGCCAGTACCTTCTGCTTGACCCCGCCGATCGGGAGCACCTTGCCCTGGAGGGTGATCTCACCGGTCATTCCGACGGTGTTCTTCACCTTGCGCCCGGTGAGCAAGGAGACCAAGGCGGTGAGCATGGTCACTCCGGCCGAGGGGCCATCCTTGGGAATTGCGCCCGCAGGCACGTGGACGTGGAATCTCCGCCTGAGCAGGGCCGGATCGATCCCCAGATCCTTGGCGTGGGCTTGGACATAGGAGAGAGCGATCTTCGCTGATTCCTTCATCACATCGCCGAGTTGACCGGTGAGTGTGAGGCCCGGCTCGCCCTCCATGGCGGTGGCCTCGATGAACAGCACGTCGCCACCAGCGCCTGTGACGGCGAGGCCTGTGGCCACGCCGGGGATGTCGGTTCGATCCGACGCCTCGTCCTTCCAAACCTTGGGCTTGCCCAGGTAGTCGCGGACCTGGGGCTCGTCTACCACGACCGGCTCGGACTCAGTGTCGGCGCGCTTGGCAACCTCGGTTGCAACCTTCCGCGACAACTTGCCGAGCTCGCGCTCCAGATTGCGGACGCCGGCTTCCCGGGTGTAACGGTCGACGATGGCGGCCAAGGCAGGCTCTGTGATCTCCAGCTCTTCCGGCTCCAGGCCGGCCGCCCGGAGCTGGCGGGGGAGCAGGTGGTCGCGGGCGATCTCCACCTTCTCGACGTCGGTGTAGCCGTCGAGGGTGATGACCTCGGTTCGGTCGAGGAGCGGCCCGGGAATGGTTTCGACCACATTGGCGGTGGCGATGAACAGCACATCGGAAAGGTCGAGGTCGACTTCGAGGTAGTTGTCACGGAACGTGTGGTTCTGCGCCGGGTCGAGCACCTCCAGCAGGGCCGACGAAGGATCACCCCGCCAGTCGTTACCGACCTTGTCCATCTCGTCGAGGAGGAACACCGGGTTCATAGTCCCTGCCTCGGTGAGGGCACGGGCAATCCGTCCGGGACGAGCGCCGACATAGGTGCGGCGGTGTCCCCGGATTTCTGCCTCGTCACGAACGCCCCCGAGGGCGACTCTGATGAACTTGCGCCCGAGCGCTCGAGCGACTGACTCGCCGAGCGAGGTCTTGCCGACGCCGGGCGGCCCGACAAGCAGGAGGATCGCGCCGACGCTCCGTTCGCCTTCGTCGGTGAGCCCGCGTTCGGCGCGCAGCTTGCGCACCGCGAGATGCTCGATGATCCGCTCCTTCACGTCCTCGAGCCCGGTGTGGTCGGCGTCGAGCACGGTCCACGCCTCTTCGAGGTCGAGTCGATCGTCGGAGCGCACGCCCCAGGGGAGATCGAACATGGTGTCGAGCCAGGTCCGGATCCAGGAGTGCTCAGGCGACTGATCGCTCATTCGCTCCAGACGGTCGATCTCGCGTTCGATCGACTCCCGAACCTTCTCTGGCAGTTCACGGTCGGCGAGCTTGGCCCGGTACTCGGAGGTGACATCGACGTCTTCGCCGAGTTCCTTGCGAATCGCTTCCATCTGCTGACGGAGGATGTAGTCCTTCTGGCCCTTCTCGATCCGCTCGGTTGCGTCCTCGCGCACCTTGCGGCGCAACTCGAGGTCGGCGAGCAGTTCGCGCATCCACACCAGGAGCATGCCGAGTCGACGACGGATGTCGAGGGCTTCTAGGAGCTCCACCTTCTGCTCGAGGGAGAGATCGGGGGAGTAGACGGCCAGGTCAGCGAGTTGAGACGGGTTGTCAACTGCGAGCAGGCGCTCGGCGACACCGGCGAGACCGCGGTTCTCGAGGACGGCGCTCACAACTGCTCGATACTCGGCGATCAAGGCCTCCAGCTCGTCATCGATCATGTCGATTTCGGGATAGGCCTCGGCCTCCACCCACAGGGCTCCGCTTTCATCGACCGAGCCGGCACCGACACGGGCGCGGGCTATGCCCGAGACGACGACGCTGCCGTCCTCGTCTGATTGAATTTCGGCAATGGTGCCAACGGTGGAGTAGCGGCCCTCGAGTTTGGGGACCAGAAGCAGACGTCCATCGCTTCGTGAGGCAGCGGCGAGGGCGGTCTTGCCCTCCTCGGTCTCGACACGGATGGTGACCACCATGTGGGGGAAGACCACGCCGTTGTGAAGCGGGAGGACAGGAAGCGTCAATTGGGCGGTTTCAGGCATCGGGAGCCATTTCCTTCTTCTAATAAGGGGTCGACGAGCCTTTTCCAACCTCGTCTGATCATCCCCTATTCCGGATCTAAGCCTTTATCGCTCAGGTTTGATAATCACGCAATGGCAAGGCTTGACGGGTGGTGTCGATCAGCGGTTGCCGACCCCGTTGATCCGGTCCAGCAATTCCTGATCCACTATGGCCTCGTATTCGGGGTGCCGTTTGATCCAGGCGGCGATGAAGGGGCACAAGGGAACGATCGTCCCCCCTTGGGCCTTGACATCGTCCAATGCGAAACGAGCCAGGGCTGCTCCCACCCCCTTGCCTCCATGGGCGGAATTGACTTCGGTGTGGACAAAGATGTGACGGCCGGCCCGAAGTTGATAGACGGCAATCGCCACCACCTGCCCGTCCACCTCGGCCACGTAGCGGTGCTGATCGGGATCGTCCCGAAACTGAACGTCGAGGGCTTCCTCGGAACCTGGATTGATGCTCAACCTCCTACCTGAGGTTGAAGTTAGCTGAAGGGATTGTCAGCGAGGTCAATGGTGTTCGGCGGCCTCGGCCTCGGCCTTGGTTCGATGCACTGTCCCGTCGGGATGCTCCGGTGGTGAGTACAGCGAGTAAAGCTTCACTTCGTCGGTCCCGGTGTTGGTCACGTTGTGCCACACGCCGGCGGGCACGATGAGTGCCCAATTTTCCGCGACGTCGTGGCTCTCGTCCACAGCCTCCTTGGTCCGCCCGAAGTCAACTCGAGCCTTGCCCTGTTCAATGCGGAGGAACTGATCGCGATTGTGGTGTGACTCCCAACCGATGTCCTCGCCGACCCGGAGGCTCATCACGGTGAGCTGGGCGTGCTCCCCGGTATGAACCACCGTGCGAAAAGTGGGGTTGTCCAGTGTTATTTGTTCGATGTCATCAAGCCATCCGAGCATGGTGGTCTCCTAGTCGTCGCCCCGTGTTCACTCCGCTGGGGTGAGGGGGACGCCTTGATTCTTCGTTTCTGTCAGGTCTTCGTTTCCTGACCAATGGTCCCTGGCCGCTGTGACTCCTTGGTCGACCACCTTGGCGAGGTCCTCGGCAGCCTGCTTGGCCGAATCCAGCGCGCTCATCCGGCTCTCCCTTGTGGAATCCCAGGCCACCTTGATTGCCTCGACCGTCCGATCAAGAGCCGCTTGGGCGTCATCAACCCATCGATTTCGGGCGCCATCCCCCGATCCACCGGCCTGTCCGAGATTGTTGTCAGTCATTTCCATCCTCCTGTCGTTGGGCACTATGGCCCCGAAACCGGCTCGCCGCGAACCAGTTTGACCAGTTCAGTGATCATCCCGATCAGTGTCGCGATCACGGTGAGCAGGATGACGAATCTGGCCATCGGCTCCCAGTTGAACTGTGAACTGGAGAAATCGAACGGGAAGACCTGATACATGCGCAGCGCCACGGCGAGGCTTATGCCCCCCAGCCCGATCTGACATACCGACTTGAACCACGGAGGGTCGTGAGCGAGGTAGGTGGCGTTGACCGCGATCGTGGCCAGCAACGACAGATCGATCAGTGGCAAGACTTGCGCGAAGTCTGCTGTCAGGAACGGCAACCATCCCCATTCCAAGATGTTGTTGGCGATCACCAACATTGCGATGTTGACGACGATCGCCACCACATAGCCAAAATGGGCCGTGGTTCGGGCCCTTGGAAGTTCGAGTTGGTGCTGTGTTGTGCTCATGAGGCTTTCGCGCCCCTCTCGATGAATAGTCGCTCAAGAACGACATAAGGGGCCAGAGGAAAAGGTCCATGATTTGTCCGCCTATCGTCGGCACGTGGCGACCTATCCCGTCCGACCAGTTACGGCTTCGGCCCGGATTCCTGCGCATCCGGACCTCCTCTTTGCCTTCATCTCTGACACCCGAAATGACCCGCTTTGGTGCGCGAATGTCGAGACCGTGGACTTGGTCGATGGTTCCGGGGTCGAGGTTGGAGCCAGGTTCCGATTCCATCAGCATCTCGACCGCCCCCGATCGGATCGGATCGAGTTCGACGTCGAGGTAGAGGTCGTCGAGATCGGTGACCACTCGATCACGTGGAATGCCACGGACAAATTTCAGGAGCGTTTGATCAAACTGATTGTGGAGCCCGACGGCGCCAATTCGAAGATCACTCAGGTCACCACAGCATCATTCAAGAGATCTCCTGGACTGGTCAGATGGGCCTATCCGTTGCTGGCTCGGCGCACCTTCAAGGACCAGTTCGAGCAGTTGGCGTCGCATTTCGCAAGGTCGGACGGCTCGTAGCGCCGGGAATATCCCCGCCTCATCCGCCGCTGAACGGTCCTCACCATGGAGCTAGGAATTACCACCTTCGCCGAGACCTACCCCGATCCGCTGAGCGGTGAGAAGATCGGTCACGGTGAGCGGCTGCGCCAAGTCCTCGACGAGATCGTTCTCGCCGAGGAGGTTGGGCTCGATATCTATGGGGTCGGAGAGCACCATCGCCCCGATTTCGCGGCCTCGGCGCCGGCGATCGTGTTGGCTGCTGCGGCCGGCATGACATCGAGGATTCGGCTCAGCCCGGCGGTGATCATCCTCAGTTCTGCCGACCCGGTGCGCACTTTTCAGGACTTCGCCACGCTCGACCTGGTCTCCTCGGGTCGAGCCGAGCTCCTGGTGGGGCGGGGATCGTTCATCGAGTCGTTTCCACTCTTCGGTTACTCACTCGCCGATTACGACGAGTTGTTCAGCGAGAAGCTCGACTTGTTGCTTGCGATTCGTGACAACGATCGGGTCACCTGGTCGGGCAAACACCGGGCGCCGCTTCAGGATCAGCCGATCTTCCCCAGGCCGCAGCAGGACCCGCTGCCGATATGGGTTGGCGTCGGGGGCACGCCGGAGTCGATCGTGCGGGCCGGGACACGCGGGCTCCCCGTGGCGCTGGCCATCATCGGTGGCAACCCGGACCGGTTCTCGGCATTCGCCGATCTCCATCGGCGCACTCTTTTCGAATCGGGTTTCGACGTGGCGGATGTTCCGCTAGCGGTCCACGCTCATGGATACATCGGAGATGACTCCGAGCAGGCCGCCGATGAGTACTACCCCTCGTACGCGATCGCAATGTCCACTATCGGTCGGGAACGAGGGTGGGGTCCGATGACCCGTGACCAGTTCGACATGATGCGGGCCCCGGGGGGTTCGCTGGTGCTTGGCGATGTGGAGGCAGTGGCCGCCAAGATCATCCGAATGAGGGATGTCTTGGGCATTCAGCGTTTCATGCTTCACATCAGCGTCGGCACTCTTCCCCACGACAAGGTGATGCGTGCCATCGAATTGCTGGGGACCAAAGTGGCACCGCTCGTCAACGCAGGTTGAGGCTGTCTACGACCCCAGCATCGAAGCTGCGAAACCAACGACGGTGAACACACCGGCCATATCCCCGCCCTTCTCGAATGCATAAGGCATGAGGGAGTCCGTGAGCATCGCCAGGAGACCTCCGGCGGCAAATGCGGCCGCACGATCCCCCGTCGAGCCCAGCATGTCTGCTGCGCCGAAACCGAACCCGGCGGCAACCCCACATGCCACGAGGACCACTCCCCACATGACAATCATTCGTCGTTTGGGCCATCCCTGGGCCGCGAGGTCGGCCGAGGGAGCCAGCGCCTGCGGGATATTGGAAATGAAAACCGCGGCGAGGAAGACCGTGCTGATCCCCTTCCCTGTGGCGAGCTGGATTCCGAAGATCAAGGACTCGGGCACGCCGTCGACGACTGATCCCACCACGATCCCGAGAGGGGCAGGACCGTCCCCCTTTGCATCCCCGAATCTCGCCTCGACAACGCGATCGCTCACCACAAACACCCCAGCGCCCACGAGAAGCCATAGGGGCAATTCCTCGAGGCTGAGGGCCTGGCTCTCGGGAATGAGGTCGAAAGCGATAGCGCTGATCAGAGCCCCGGCGCCGAATCCGGCCAAACATCCGATGACCTTTGCCGGCACTTTGACGAAATAGACGGCGAGTCCGCTCAGGACCAATGAGGACTGAGATGCTATGCCGAGCAGGATCGCTTCGAACATCGGATCGCCCTTCAGGTGATATGAATCGTCGGCAGGTGACCCTACTAATGGGTAACTTCGCCGGCGTGACCGGACGACTCAGCTTCCGCCGGTGGTGGCAGCCGCCGGCACGCTACGAGGACCGTCCTGAGGATCGGCGGGTGACCTTCCTCGAGCTCTTCTTCGACCTGGTCTTCGTGGTCCTTGTCTCCCAGTTGGCCCACCATCTGGCGGCGGATCCGAACTGGGCTGGTTTGGGCTGGTTCGCTTTCCTGTTCTACGCCGTCTGGACCTCGTGGATCAACGGCACCTTTTATTACGACCTACACGGCACCAACGACATCAGCGTTCGGATCTTCACCTTCGCCCAGATGCTCACGGTTGCCGTTATGGCGGTGTTCGCCGGCGACATCCCGGGAGCGGGCGCAGGCGGGTTCGCCATCGCCTACGGGCTCAACAGCCTCCTCCTGGCCATCATCTGGTTTCGCACCGGTCTTCACGATCCATCTCACCGCACGGCTTCGAACCCCTATTCGGCGGCCTACCTCCTGGGTGGGGCACTGTTCATCGCAAGCGCGGTGGTCGACGAGCCTCTTGCCTACTGGATGTGGGGGCTTGCCCTGTTCATCCAGTCGGCTGGGTATGTGTTCTCAATCAATCGCTGGGAGCCGCCAGAGAGCCAGCAGGGGGATGCTTCGATCGCGCTCACCCCGTCACTCATCGAACGGATGGGGCTCTTTGTGATCATCGTTCTTGGCGAGGTGATCGTCGACGCCATCGACGGGATGGCCGACGTCAACCCTTTGCAGGTGGACGGAGTCGTCATTGGCTTGCTTGGCGTCCTGGTTGCGATCGGGCTGTGGTGGATCTACTTCGATCTCGTCTCACACAACGCACCAATATCCCGGCTGACGCAAACCTGGCTCTATCTCCATTTTCCACTATTGGTGGCGATCGCCTCTGGGGGCGCCGGCGTGTTGAACACAGTTGAGCACTCCACTGTTCCATTGCCCGACTCGGTGCGGTGGCTGCTGGTTGGATCGCTGGCGACAGCGGTGATGTCTGTGGCCGCAATCAGCCTGACGCTCCAGGTTCGGGCCAAACATCCCGAGGTGTATCGACTTTCGGGAAGGACCATGGTGCTGAGCGCTGTTTTGATGCTGGGGGTCGGTGCCACCGCTTGGGGCGCCAAGGCGACTCTGGGTTCGATGGTGCTCCTCCTGTTGGCTCCGGTGGTCGTTGGGACCGTGGTCTGGCTCCGTCACGCCGACCCCGCGCCGGCGCCAGTCGTGGGCTAGGTCGGCTCCGGTCCTTCGGATAAGAAAGCGAGGACCCGGCTCGTCGCATCGAGGGCCATCTCCCGGCGGTGGACGCCGAGACTGTGGATCCCGCCGATGCCGGCGGCTCCCGACGGTGTGGTCTCGATGTCATGCTCCTCGAGGAACCGAACGGTATCCGCCGCCTCCTCGTCACTTATTGTGAGGAAGTAGTCCGCATCTCGCGCCAGCGATATCAAGGCGAGGTGGGATGGCTCCTTGGTGTCGAGCCTTGCCATGTTCGAGACCGGCCCGTCGGCCCGAACCGCCCTACCGACTCTGATGCTCTCGGTCAGACACGGCGCCCTTTCCGGTTCGACCACGATGATCATCGGGTCGTCGCCCCACTGATGTCGGGCGTAGGCCGCGATCGAGGCGGCGAACCCTCCCACCCCGGCCTGGAGGAAGAGGTGGGTCGGGGGGGAGGCGATCGCTTCGACCTGTTCGGCGGCCTCGGCTCCCATGACCAGGTAACCCTCCATCACGAGACGGGGGATGTCGGTATATCCCGGCCACGATGAGTCCGTAAGGAGCACCCATCCTTCCGCCGATGCCGTGTCCCGCGAGGCGGCCAAGCTCTCCTCGTAGTCGATCCCAGCCCGAATCACCGTTGCTCCGAACCGTTCGAGACGGGTGGCGAATCCCTCGGGGACATTGTGACTGAGGAAGATGACGGCCTTCGCTCCGAACACCCGGGCTCCTGCCGCCACGGAGAGGCCGTGGTTTCCGGCGCTGGCCGTGACGTAGGTGACGTCGCTAAGGGTGTGTGCCAGCTCTTCGGAGGGCCGATCCCAGTCGCCGCCCAGGCGCTGCTCGGCGTCCAGAGCGATCACATAGGCGGCTCCCAGCGCCTTGAAGCTCCCCAGCCCCATGCGGTCTCGTTCATCTTTGACCCAGACATGGTCGACCTCGAGGTCCCAGGCCATTTCGGCTTTGTCAAGCAGGGGGGTGACGCCGTAGGCGGGACAGCGGGCAAGGAGGTCGATCGCCCTCGACGGGTCGACACTGACATCGTCGTCCGATGATCCGGGTAAACCCGTCGATCTCCAGGGATTGGCCAATATCGAGGACACAGGTCCAAGCTACTGACATCAGGATCCCCTCACGCTTCTGCCGCTATCGCAATACTGATCCCCCATGAACGCCTACGTGATCATCCTTCGAATCCTTCACATCGGTGGCGGCATTTTCTGGGCCGGAAGCATCCTGGTCCTCCTTAGATTTCTGATCCCGGCTGGCCGGGCTGTGGGGCCCGCCGCCGGCCCGTTCATGGGTCATCTCACCGGTGAGGCGAAATTCGGAGAGATAGCGGCTGGTGCCGGGGTGATCACCATTCTCAGCGGAGCACTTCTCTACTGGCACGACTTCGGCGAGGTGTTCCCGTTCAACGCGGCGATGGCCGGTTTCGCCATCGGTGCCGTGGCCGCGATCGCTCTTTGGGTGGTTGGCGTGTTCATGCTCCGCCCGGCAAACGAGAAGCTGCTCGCACTCGGCGCCCGGGCGGCGCAGGGCGAAGACGTCGGGGCGGAAATGGGGCAGACGATGGCAGCTCGGGACCGTCTGATCCCGGTCATGATGACCCTCGTCGTGGTCGCCATCCTGGCCATGGCCATCTCTCGGTATCTCTGAGCCGGTTCTGTTCGACCCCGAGTCAGATGGCCGTGCTGCACGTAGAATCGCCGGTTGGAATCGCTTGGTGAGGTGAGTCTGATGATGACCGTCGAGACCGGCCGCAAGGCCGTCGAGCGCCGCGAATGGCGTGACGCCGTGGCTGCCTTCCACGAGGCGGATCAGGCTGCACCGCTCTCGCCTGAGGACCTCGAATTGCTCGCCGATGCCTCATGGTGGGCCGGCGAGCCCGACGAGTCCGTCGAAGTGCTCGAGCGGGCCTACGCCGGTCACGTCGAGCAGGGATCGGAGACCGGGGCAGCCAGGGTCGCGGTGGCTCTCGGATACCTTGCTGCGCGTCGTCAAGCCTTCTCGATTGCTGGAGGGTGGCTGGCGCGGGCGCATCGTCTCCTGGAAGGGCATCCCGAATCAGTGGTCAATGCCCAGATCAAGGTCATAGAAATCATTGAGACCCTCTTCTATAACGGGGATATCCCTGGGGGCATCGAAGTCGCCGACGAGACCGTTGCGCTCGCCCGTCGATTGGGGAGCCGGGAAGCCGAGTCCCAGGCTCTCGCGCTCAAAGGTGTCGCCCTGATCATGATCGGGCAATGGAAGGAAGGCATGGTCTTGCTCGACGAGGCCACCGCCGCCGCGGTGTCAGGCGAGATCAGCCTGAGAGCGGCGAGCGACATCTATTGCCAAACGATTTCAGCCTGTCGTGCCATGGCGGATTTTCGTCGTGCCGGCGAATGGACCGAGGAGGCCAACCGGTGGATGAATCGATACTCGGTCACCGGCTACACCGGTGTCTGTTCGGTCCATCGCGCCGAATTGAAGAGATTGCACGGAAACTGGACCGAGGCCCAGGAGGAGGCCCGCGCCGCCTGCATCGACCTGGAGCGCTATCACATCCTCGACGCGGTGGGCTACGCATATCACGAAATCGGTGAGGTTCTGTTCCGCACCGGGGATCTGGTCGGAGCCGAGAAGGCGTTCTTGATGGCATTCGAAAACGGGGAGAACCCACAGCCTGGCCTTGCGCTGCTGATGCTGGCCAGAGGTGAAGGTGCCGAGGCTGCTTCCTCTCTCGCCAATGCGCTTGCCCACACCGACAAGAGCATCCTGTTGGCTCGGGCGACGATGCTGCCGGCCCAGGTCGAGATCGCCCTGACGCAGAACGACATCGAAACTGCTCGGGCCGCGATAGCTGAGCTCGAGATGGTCACCGCCGAGTTCGAGAGGCCCGCATTCGAAGCGGCAACCCTCACCGCCAAAGGTGATCTGGCATTGCATCTGGGAAATCCTGAGGAAGCAGCGCAGCATCTGGAAAGAGCGTGGAGGCTGTGGAAGGAAGTCGAGTTCCCCTACGAGACTGCGCGGGCCAGGGTGCTGCTCGGCCAGGCAAGAGCCAACCTCGGCGACGCCGGTTCTGCTCGGATGGAGCTGGGTGCCGCCCGCTCAACCTTCGAGAGGCTGGGGGCGACCCTTGATCTGAAGCGAGTGGACGAGCTCCTCTACGAGTCGCGGGCGCCGGACGCCGATCGCGACCGAGTGGTCAAGACGCTCATGTTCACCGACATCGTTGTGTCGACTGATCTCGTGCGGACGCTCGGCGAGGATCGGTGGGAGAACCTTCTTCGTTGGCATGACAACGAGCTCCGCTCGCTGTTCGGCAGGCACCAGGGCGTCGAGGTGAGCCATACCGGGGACGGTTTCTTCGTCACCTTCGACCGACCCTCGGACGCCGTCGAGGCGGCGGTGGCCATTCAGCGTCGGATGACCGAGCATCGTCGAGAATCAGGATTCGCTCCATGGGTGAGAATCGGGATCCACCATGCCGAGGTGACCAAGGAGGGTGGGGATTACCGGGGTCAGGGAGTCCATGTTGCGGCCCGAGTGGGTGCCGTGGCGGAGGAGGAGGAGATCGTGATCTCAGCTGCAGCCCTGACCGCAGTTGGGGAGATCAAGTTCCCGCTCTCAGATCCCCGTTCCGTTGAGCTCAAAGGAGTGCTCGAGCCGGTCGAGGTGTCGACAATCGAGTGGCGCTAGGCCCAACCGCGGACCCGGGGAGGTGTAGGTTCTTGGAACGCTCTCCGTCCCAAAGGAGGAACTATGAGCGAGCATCCAAACGCCGCGATGTATCGCGATGTCATGGAGAAGTTCAACGCGGGGGACACGAACGCCATGGTCGACTCGATAGCCGACGACGTCGTTTGGTGGCAGATCGGGTCGTCGGAGCCGCTTCGGGGCAAGGCTGCGTTGATGGAGTCGATGGCGGGTCTCGACGAGATGCCGATCACCGTCGATCTCACAGACGTGGTGGCCAACGATGACATGGTTGTCGGTCTGGTGACTGCGACGGTTGGGTCCGGCCCCGAAGCCTTTAGCTATCGCACCGCAGAGGTGGCCTGGCTCAAGGACGGCAAGGTTGCCGAGCGCCGCGCCTATTCGGACGACACCGAGGCGATCAACAACTTCTTCAGCCAGTTCAGCTGATCTCAGGAGAGGAGATCGTCGGCGTACCAGCGCAACGAGCGTTGGTACGCCTCGAGCGGGCCGGGGTTGGTGAGGAGAAGATCCAACAACTCTGACACTGCCTCGGGGGCTCGGTCGGCGCTGGTTAATGCAAGGGCGAGAAAGGCTCGTGCCGCCCGATGTCGAGGGTTCTCTTCGCATACCCGGGTCAGTATTTCGACGGCTTCCTGGTTCTCACCGAGATTGCGAAGCGTGCTCGCGAGCTGGATGCGGGCTCTCAAGTCGTCGTCCTCGTTGAGACCTGCCGCCAGGGCGGCCCGGTAGGGCGCGACCGCCTCTTCTTCCCTTCCCGCCGAGTCGTAGGCCCCGGCCAGGTGGAGAGTCACCCTCGGGTTCTCCGGATATCGATCGGCAAGGTCCACGAAGTGATCGATCGCTTCCTGGTATCGCTCCTGGTCGAGCAACCGGTCGCCGGCTTCCAGCGACGCCTCCAGTTCTTGTGGATCGACCATGTATCGACTGTACCGCCGGGCCTTCAACCTCCTCGACGAGGTCTCGGTTAGTTTCCGATCGTGAGACGCACCACGGGCCAGATCGCCGCCGCCGCAGTCACGGGCGGCGTGTTAGGCGCGGTAGGAGGCGCCGCTCTCGGGGCGTCGAGTGGTAACGCTGCGTTGGGCGCTGTTCTCGGAGGCATCGTCCTTGCCGTCATCTCAGGGTGGGCCGACGCCACCAGGCGGCCGGGGGAGCCCCAAGCTCTTGCGGCTCGCATCGCAGGATCCGTCTTCATCGCCGCGACGATCGGATGGCTGCTTGCCTGGCTCTTGCCTGACTGGCCGGTGTGGGTGGTTGCCATCATGGCCGGCGTAGGCACGGGACTCACCGGGCTCCGGCCGTTGAAGGCATTGCTCGGGCTCGGAGTGGGGGCCGTTGTCGGTTTCGCCCTCTACCTCACGATCCCTGACATCGGCTGGCCGGTGGCCAGTGCTCTGACCGTGCTCACCTATCGCGTCCTTGCGGCGTTTCTCTGGCATGGCAAGGAGCAGCTCCGAGTCATGGGGGAGCGCGCCCCGGAAGGTGACCTTCCGTTTGTGGTTCCTTTCTCCGAGGCGACCAAGCATGTGGGTGTCGACTATCTCGAGAGATATGCACGGACGGTCGGCGCCCGTTTTGCCCACAGCCCTGAGGACGTGGGAATCGTCAGTGATTTCGATGAGCTAGCAGGGCCAACCTTCGACCCGAGCCATCGTTCACCCGCTGATCCACGAGTTCTACGAGCACACCAGTCGCTTCAAGTTGTCGATCGTTCCCGAGTGGAAGCGGTGGATGCGTCTGCCGTATCGGATCTATCGGGAGACCGTGGCCAAGCCGCTGGGTCAGGCCAACGCCCCTTTCGAGATCGAAGAGGTGCAGCGGGGAGTCATTTCCTGGATCGACACCATCGATGTCGACAACGATGGGACCGCCGACTTTCGTGCGTGGGTTCGCGCGCTACGAAGACGGCGAACCGATCTATGTCGGGATCTACACCGTGATCCGGGTCGATGAAGTGGCGTATGTGTCCGTGGGATTTCCCCTTCCGGCGGGCAACTTCAGCGCCACCCTTCAGCCGTTCAACAACCGGGGGGACGGCCTGCTGCTCCGGTCACACACTGACCGTGCGTTGCCCGGCCATTACCTGTCTCTTGTCGAGGAGGGAGGGCTGCTCACCACGCTCCAACTGGTTGCTTTTGGCGAGGAGATCGATGTGTTCGTGGAGGGCGAGGCGTTCAAGACCGAGCATCGATTCACCCTCGGCAACGTCGGGTTCTTGACCCTCCACTACGACATCATCCGCAAGTAGTCAGGCTGCTTCTTCGAGCGGAGCGTTGGGGAGGGGCCGGGTCTGACCAACACTCGCATCACGACGCGCAGTGGCCACCAGGGCGACACTGACCAGGATCAGGGGCAGAGCGATGAATATCGGGCCGGTCATGACCTCGCCGCCAAGCGTCACGCCGAGGGCGATCGCCACCACCGGGTTCACGTACGGATAGGAGAGGGCGAGGGCTGGTCGCACGGTCCGGATCAGGTAGAAGTACGAGGTATAGGCGATGATCGAGCCGAAGGTGATCAGGTAGGCCAGAGCCAGCCAAGCCGACACCGGGGGAGCCTCGACGATGCGCTCGCCGCGGACCAGACCGATGGTTAGCAGCAGGAAACCGGCGGAGAACAGTTGTGCGGCTGGCGCCATCAGACCCTTCGGCAGGTCGAGACGGGGGCCCCAGATCGACCCAAATGACCAGAAGATCGGGGAGATCACTACCAGCAGGGTGCCGAGGGCGCTGGACTGAAAGTCGCCCTCCTGGGCGAGGACGAGAACACCCAGGAGGCCGACGCCCAATCCGATCCACTCACGACGGACCGGCCATTGCCCGAACAAACCGCTCCAGAGGGCGGCCCAGACCGGTGTCATCGCGATCGCGGTGGCGGTCAGTCCCGAGCCCACACCGAGATCCTCGGCGACCGTCACCAGACTCAGGCCACCGACGAAAAGCGGTATCCCCATGAGGATCAGATTCCGCCATTGGCGCGCTGTTGGCGAGCCTTCCCCGCGGGATCTGAGAACGACAAACATGATTCCTCCGGCGATCACGAATCGAATCCCGTTGAGCAGGAACGGCGGAAAGCCCTCGAGGCCGAAACGAAGACCCAGATAGGTCGAACCCCAGATGAAGTAGACCGCGACCAGAGCGGCAGCCACCTTGCCCCTGGGGGCGGCGGCACTGCTCGGGGTGGTGGCTGGCTCTTCCATCTCTCTGTATCTATCGGTGTCGGTTGTAGCGGGCTATACTCAGTTCGTACCTTACACTATACCTAGATCGGTAAGGGTTCAAATGGATTTTTCGCATTACAACGGTCAACCGGTGGACATGGCGGTGCACCTGGTCAACACCCTTGACGCCGCAAGCGGCGAGGAGAAGCTGGTCACACCCGCGGACGTCTCCAAGTTCATCGACAGCCATGACAGTGCGGAGTGGTGCCGACCGGGTTGGGAGCCGACCGAGCGCGACCTCCACGAGGTCCGTGCCCTTCGCTCCCGGCTGCGAGATGTGTTCGAGACCGATGATCAAGCCGTCGCCGCGGCCGTGCTCAACGGAATCCTTTCCGATGTTCATGCGGTTCCCCGGCTGAGTGTCCACGGCGTGGGCCCTCATCTCCACTTCGAGTCTGAGGACGGAAGCCCGGCGCGATGGTTGGGGGCGATCACTGCAATGGGTCTGACCGTCGCCTTGATCGAAGGTGGCTTCGAACGGTTTGGCACCTGTGCCTCGGCAACGTGTGATGATGTGTTCGTGGACAGCTCACGGAATCATTCCCGGTTGCACTGCTCTGGCAAGTGCACGACCCGGGAGAACGTGGCCGCCCATCGCGCCCGGCAGCGCGAACAGGACTGATCGACTGTCGTTCGTAGGCTGCCGTCATGCAACGGTTTGCCGCGGTGCTCCTTCTGGCGACAATCGCTTGCAGCAATGGTGTTGACGATAATCCAGACACCGGTTGGGTGGAGGTCGCCCCAATGACGGTTGCGCGGAGTGAGCATCCAGGGGTAGTGCTCAACGGCGAGGTGGTCGTCGCCGGCGGGTTCATAGAGGTGGGGATCGGGCGGTCAGGGGTGACCAACACCGTCGAGGCTTACGATCCGGGCACCAACAGCTGGAGAGATCTACCGCCACTGCCGGAGCCGGTGAACCACGGGATGGCTGCCGTCGTTTCTGACCGGCTCTTCGAGATGGGCGGATACTCGGTGACCGGCGACCCAATCGACTCGGCATGGGAATTGGTGGATGGCGCTTGGAATGATCTCGCTGCGCTGCCCACTCCGGTGGCGGCCGGTGCGGCAGTCGCCCTCGGTGATTCGATCTATGTAGTGGGCGGGGCCCCGGGCGGTGGTCTGTTGCGTTACGACTTCACTCAGAAGTCTTGGCACCAGCTATTAGGCCCGCAACAGAAGCGGGAGCATCTGGCGGCGGTGTCGCTGGACGGCGAGATCTGGGCCATTGCTGGTCGGTGGCAAGGCGAGATGTTCAATACGATCGAGATCTATGACGCCGAAGCTGGCACCTGGCGTCCGGGGCCGAGCCTCGGGGAAGCACGGTCCGGTTTTGGGGCGGCCGTGGTCGACGGCACCATCGTTGTGGCGGGCGGGGAGGTATTCGAACCCAATCAGGCGCTCAGTTCGGTGGAGCGTCTCGATGTTGCCAGCGCAAGATGGTCGCATGCCGACCCATTGCCATACGGTCTTCACGGCAATCCCCTGGTTGCGATCGGTTCCGACCTCTATCTGCCGGGTGGGTCGACTCAGGCGGCAGGGGTGGAGAATGACGGTCGGTGTTATCGACTCCATTCGGATTGATCCGTCGCAGACCCCAACTCGACCTCTAGGGTTGGTCTTCTAGACAGGAGACACACTCATCAAACACCTTCTCAGCCTGTTAGCGACGGGAGCCGCCCTCTGGGTGGCGACCGCGCTGGTGTCCGGCTTCGACTTCAACGGCACGATTTGGGTCTTCATCGGTGTCTCCATTGTGTTGTGGGCGGCGAACGCCGTGGTGAAGCCGATCATCAAACTGTTCAGCCTTCCGCTGGTGGCCCTCACCTTCGGCTTGTTCTTGTTGGTGGTGAATGCCCTGACGCTGCAGCTTGTGGTGTGGCTGTCCTCCCCGGAGCGGCTCGACCTCGGCCTTACCTCGACCGGATTTTTCTGGGCAACCTTCCTTGGAGCCCTCACCATCAGCTTGGTGAGACTGATCCTCGATAGGGCCCTGAAGATCTGACCAAGGCAGTGACCATCAGGGCGTGGTGGGCACCGTACCGGCGACCCCGGGGCTCTCGACGTGGATCACGGGTGCAAGGGGATCCGGGGTTTCTGTATAAGTAAGACCGGACACGTTCTCGAAGTTGACAGGTGAATCCAGCCACCAATTGAGCTTGTCCTCGACGAAGGGATCTTCGCCCCGGGCAAAGAGGGCCGATGCGACTGCAGTCGCGAATGAGGAGCCACTCCAGCTGACGAACTGTGTGTTTCCCGCTCCAGCGAGGCTCACCAGATTGGAACCGGGCGCAACGTCGTTGATCCAGGGCCTGCCCGGATAGTCGGACTCGTGCTGCTGTGCATCCCACACCACCTGTTGGCCATTTAGACCGGCAGCGGCCACCGCCCTGACGTTGTCGAGGGCGCCGGGCCAGAACGGTTGGTTGTGCTCTTCGTTCCCACCTGCAGCGAATGTGGTTGATCCGGGGAAGGCTGCGTCCCACATCCGAAGTGCTGCTGCAAGAACCACCAATAAATCATCACCTTCAGGATCGCATGTGTAGGTACCAAGCGACATGTTGAGTGCCACGACGTCCGTGTTGTTGACGTGCCGATTGATCATGCGAATCACGGCTTCGAAGACGAACAACTCATCCGACAGGGCCACCCCGGTCGGCTGGTCTTCATTGGTGGTTGCGAAGCTATTTAGGTCGCGCAGTGGGACCCGTGCCATCGAAACCGGGTTCAACGGGGAAATCTGACGGATCAGCCCGGTGATAAAAGTTCCATGACTCGCGGCCCCAGGATCGGGCTCAATGTCATATTCTTCATACAGCACATTGGGGAATTCGGCCCATGAGGCGGCCTCGTGCACCAAGCCAGTATCGATGACCGCAACGTACGGCGCGGTCACGTCAGCGTCATCGACCGGATCAAGGACGAGGTTGTCGATTGGCACCGGATCGGTGCCAGGCTTGAACACCCAATGGGTTGCTGGCGCCACGGCATGGATTGGAGATGCACCGATGCTGGAGTCCTGCTGGTTGAGGTAGGCCGAGACCTGCGCCGGGTCGTCCTCCGAAATACTGATCAAGGCTACAACAGGCTCTATCTGCGCTGAAATGTCTCCGACTGTCATATCTGTCGGTGGATCTCCGCCACCGAGGAGGCTCTCATCGTCGGCGAAGATCTCACTAGCAGGGATACCGGAGCTGTTGAGCAATGCGAGAATGCCATTCACGAAATCCGCTCGAATCGCACCGTCCGGTATGGGGATCGCCAACACATTCGGCACGTAGTAGCAAGCCCAGTCCGCGTCCACCGCGCCCGGAACGGCCAGTGTCGTCGAAGACGATGCCCCTTCACTGGTGGTGGTGGCGATGGTCGTGGTCGTGGTAGTGCCCGGGCTACTTGTGGTAGTGCCACCGAATGGACCTATACAGGCCATTACGGTCAGCGCAACCAGCACCAGGACTGCGACTCGAGTCCGCATCTCAACCCCCATGTAGCGTTGCCCGCAGAAGCACCGGGGACGAAACCCCGATCCCCACGAATGTGAAACCTACTCGTTAAGGAATGGATGTGCCGGCCGTCACGACCGATGATGTTGGCGAGGCCGCTAATTCGCTTCTGAGGGTCGCCAGAGACACTCCGAGGGAGGCTCTCAAGGCAGGTGATCAGCTTCTTCAGCGTCTAGATCCCTCGGATTCCGTCAACCGCGCGTTGGTGTTTCGAGCGATGGCTATCGCCGCCCGTTCCGCCTCGGACAACACGCTGTCAATCTCCTACGCAAGACGCGCATTGGTTGAGGCCGAGGTTGCCGGTGAGGATGATCAGCTGAATAATGCCTCCTTGACGCTGGCGGGCTCTTTAGCTCTTGCGGGCGATAACGAAGCGGCGTTGGAGATTCTCAGCATCGCTTCTCACACCGCGGATGGGCTACTCGCAGCTGAGGTCGAATTCCAGCGTGGTGCGGTTCTTAGTCGTATGGGTGAGCTGGCTCGGGCTCTTGAGTCGTATGCAAAGGCTCTCCCCATCTTCCTTCTCCACGACGATCAAGAGTCCGTGGCCATGACACTCCACAACTCAGGTCTGGCCCACCTTTATCAGGGTGACCTGACCCAGGCGAGAGTGACTCTCGAGGAGGCACTTCGATACGAGATTCTCATTGGGAGTGCCATCTGGGCCGCCTCCACTATGCACAATTTGGGGATGGTTGCCGCGTATGGCGGCGATTTCCCCGAAGCATTTCGACTGCTCTCTGATGCTGAAGCCCAACACATTGCTTTGACCGGGTCCGCCGCGGAGATTCAGGTGGGTCATTGCGAGGTCCTGCTGTCGGCAGGGCTGTTTCGCGAGGCCCTGAGTCTGGCACTCTCAATCGGGGCGACCCTCCACGAAGCCGGACTCGGAGAAGATGAAGCGGAAGCCAGATTGGTAGGCGCGCAAGCGGCCTTGCTTGCGGGGGATGTAGACTCCGCCTTGCGCTGGGCCGACATCGCGGCTGAGCAATTCGACCAACAGGATCGCGGAGTCTGGGCCGCGAGCGCTCGTCTCGTGGGAATCCAGGCCCAGCATCAGGCGGGTATAGACAGCCCACCCCTTCTTGAAGATGCCAGGGAGATCGCGGCGATTCTCGAGGCTGAGAGTCAGCTGATCCCTGCCTTCAACGCACGTCTGGTCGCGGGTCGGATCGCCTTAGAGATCGGCCTGATTGCTGGGGCTGTCGAAGACTTGGAGCGGGTCTCAAAGCAACGCACAGGCCCCGTCGAGATCCGCCTTCAATCTTGGCTGGCGACGGCCCTGGTTCGCTTGACGAAGGGGAACTCCGCCGGCGCCGATGCGGCAGCGAGGGCCGGGATGCGTCTCTTGGATGACTATCAAGCTGCGCTCGGTGCCACCGATGTCCGCTCCGGTGTGGAACGGCATGGCGCTGAGCTGGGTGAGCTAGGACTGCGCTTGGCCCTGGAATCGAAACAGCCGCGGCGGGTCTTCGCCTGGATGGAGCGAACCAGGGCGAGGGCCCTGCGTCATCGACCAGTAACACCTTCGGACGACCGGGCTCAGGCGGCCGATCTCGCCGAGTTGCGTCGGGTCTCAGTCGAGCTGAGATCTGCGGAGGGCGACATCGCCAGTGAGCTCAGGCGGCAAGAGCGGGCACTTCAGGAATCGATCCGCAACCGAGGGCGGGTTGCACGTGGTGATGGCTCCAAGAATGTGACGACCATTTCCGACCTCGCCAAGGCTCTCGGGAACCAAACATTGGTCGAGTTCGCCTCATTGGATGGTCGTCTGTGGGCGGTCACGATCAGGGACGGCCGGTTCTCCATGAAGGAGTTAGGCCTCGAGCCTGCCGTTCTGGACGAGTTGGAGAGTCTTCGTTTCACCATGCGTCGTCTCGCTCGGGGCCGGGGGAATGCCTCGACCGAGCTGGCGCGTGAGGTGGCGGCTCGTCTCGACGAGAAGCTTTTTGGGAAGGTCAACGCGGGGTCGGGGCCGTTGGTGATCGTCCCCACTCCTGCTCTGCATTCCACGCCATGGTCGGCGCTGCCCACCTGCCAGGGCCGGGCGGTCACCGTCGCTCCGTCTGCTGAGTTGTGGTGGCGAGCGGCGCATCGGCGACGCCGGCCGGGGTCTGTAGTGGTGGCCGCCGGGCCCGACCTCGCACATGCCAGGATCGAAGTGTCTGAGGTCGCCGACCTCCATACGGGGGCGCTCATGATCGGCCCTGAATCTGCGACCGTGGAGCGCCTCCGTTCCGACTTAGACCAGGCCACGATCGGTCACATCGCCTGTCACGCCAAATTCGAGGTGGACAACCCGATGTTCTCGTCGTTGCGTGTGACGGATGGCGATCTGACCGTCTACGACTTGGAGAGGATGCGCCGGGTGCCCGACCTGGTGGTGTTGTCGGCCTGCGATTCAGGTTTCAGTGACACTCACCCCGGGGAGGAGTTGATGGGTCTCGCGTCAGCGCTTCTCAGCTTGGGGACCAAGTCGTTGGTGGCAAGCGTGGGTCTTGTGCCTGACACCGAGGCGACACGCAGTCTCATGGTGGACTTCCATCGCGGGCTCGTCGACGGCTTGGGGCCAGCGGTGGCCCTGAGCAGGGCCCAACAGTCGAGCCGAGACACGACATCGGGATACGTCGCTGCGGCCTCATTTGTGTGCATCGGAGCCGGCTAAGGAGCTCCTCAAGCGCCAGCAGGGTTCTTCGTATTCTCGACCCTGGCGAAGGGCTAAATGGCAGGGCGGGCGGTGAGCCAAGAGGATTGCCGTTGGCGGCGGTGGCTCTGTTTGATTCCCGGCTCTCTCGACCGGGAGCCCAGCCACCTATCGACCGGGTGGTCGATCAATGCGATCGGTCTCCTGGCCCATACCCGGCGCCATGCCCACTTCTGGCTCTGGTTCGGGGACATGTCGGTCATCATCAGCCTCTTTCTTGTGTTCGTCGGGTGCGACGACTCTTCGGAAGGAGAGAGTCCGGAGCGACGGCTGAGATACCAACTCGACCCTGTGGGGTCAGATAACCGTCCATTCGGTCTTGATCACGTCGGGGTCTGAGCCCTGCGACGTGCAAACGATGCTCACGGGTCCCGGCTCGACACCTTCGAAGGCGAAGCGGCCTAGATCGTCGGCGACGGTGGTCGAGATGCCTTTCGAATGATGCAGCTCGATTGTCGCCGGTTGGGGTGGTGCGATCTGGCCGATGAGGCGACGGGTTGCGCTTCGATACTCGACGTCGACGCTGAGCTTCGACGTCTCGTAGGAGATCATCCGTTCCGACGCCGGCCCCCGTACTCCCGCCGGGGTGTCTTCGCTTGCAGAATCAAAGGCAATAGCAGCGAGTTCTGCATCGATGGTGCGCCAGGTGAGTGCGGCCATGGCGAATTCGGTCACATCGGCCGGCACCGGATCGGTCGTTTCCAGGCCCTGTCGGAGCAGCTCGATGAGCTGAGCCTCGGTGTAGTCCTTGTTCTCGCTCACCTTGCATCTCCTCCTTGTTCTATAGAGCCCGCAGAGTCGGTGTTGATACCCATTGCCGCTTTGAGTCTTCCGATGCATCTGGCCCGGGTCGGACCAAGACTCCCCACGGGACGCCCAGTGATCTCAGAGATCTCCTCGTAGCTGAGAGGCGGATCGGTCGCCAAAAGACGCAGCAGCTGCTGGCAATCCTCACCAAGGGACGAGAACGCAGCCACGACATCTCGCACCTCTTCGTCCTCGACCAAGAGAGATTCGAGTGACGGGGAAGGATCCTCTAGGTCGTACTCGAATTCGGTAGGGATGGTGCGTTGGCGCAATCGGGCGACGCGGAGCGCCTCACGCCTGCAAGTTGTTGCCAGCCATCCCGGGAGCCGTTCAGGATCCTGGATACGGTCGCAATTCTCGACCAGCTTGAGCCAGACGGTCTGCGTGACGTCCTTGGCCGTGGCGTCGTCGAGCCGAAAACTCCTGGCGATCGACCAAACCATCTGCCCGAAGGTTTCCACCAGCGCGTTCCACGCGGCCTGGTCGCCACGGGCAGCACGAGCCAAGAGCTCGCCGTGGGTGATGGCTTCAGCCATTGTGGTCATGGTAAGGAGTAGAGGCCTTGGCTTGCCTCCTGATACACCGCAATGAGAGATTCTTCTGACGTCCGCCGGCGAGCGTCATCTCACAACGAAAAACACCGGGATCGCCTTATCGGCGATCCCGGTGTTGTGCTCCCCGGGGTGTTATCGGATTTTTGGGCAGAATCCTGAAACTACCTGGGGCTCTTTTCACGGAGCAGAAGGTCCGGCGCCGATTCGGCTGCTTTGGCGGCCGCGATCCTGGCGTCGTAGCTGTCCATCAGGTCCTCGAACTGCTGGGTCCAAGAACTCGCCTGGGGGCTGAGTGTCGGGCCAGCATTCAGGGCTGCATAGCGGTCCATCAGGTCCTCGAACTGGCTGGTCCAAGTACTCGCCGTGGGGCTGAGTGTCAGGCCAACCTGGTTCATAATGTCGAACCTGGACTCGAGGTTCTGAACGGGCTGCGAGATCCTCGCGGCCTCGGGGCTGAAGGCCTCATGCCCGTTCTTCACCATCAGTCCTTCGAAGCGGTCGATCAGGTCTTGATAGCGCTGGGACCACATCGCCTGCAAGCGGGCGGTATTGACTGCCTGGAGACGGGCCAGCTCAGGGCTGAACACCGGCTCCGGGATTGCCACGAAGACGCGGGGGTTGACCTGGGCTTTGCCGGCCTGCTGTTGCAGAGCCTTGTAGGCCTCGGGGCTGGTCGACGGCGTGATCGCGCCGATGAGCCCTGCGGTCTGCATCCGGTACTTCTCGATGTTGACGGTCGGTTGTGACGCCCGTCGCATCTGAGCCTGCTCAGTCAGGTACTCGATCCGGGAGTTCCAAGCATTGTTCTCAGCCTGGCGAGCCACGGATACCGTCGCGGACTGGGTGGCTTCGTTTCCCTGATTGGCAGCGAACACGAAACCGAGGGCGATGACTGCAGCCAGAGCGGCAGCGGCCAGCCCAACAAAACGACCGGAGGGTCCGGCCGACCGGGTGGTACCCGGATGAATGACACTCGTAGACATAATTCCTCCTCTGTGTCCGACGTGGACGATTTGTTCACGTCGGCGGAGGAGAGCCTCAGGGAAGGTCCCTGATACGAGATTTGTCAGCGTCCTGGCGAAGCCTCGATCAAGAGACTTGGAGTGGCGAAGAACTGGATGTCGGGGGCACTCCGAGTGGCCACGATCTCGCCGGTCTCGAGACTGATGACATTGAGGTTGGTGAGTTGATCCCAGGTCGTCACATATCCGATTGACGAATCGGGACTGAAGGAGAAGTTGCCGAAATACTGATCCACTTGGTCCGCGTCATGATGGGCGACCACCACGAGATCGACCGGATCGATGACGTAGAGACCCGACGAAGTGGATTCTTGAGTATCGGCGGTGTCTGTGTACTGCTGGCCGCTGGCGAGGAGCCTGTCGCCGGCGGATGAGAGATGGATCTCCGAAATCGGTTCGTCGAGTCGGTCGATGACCTCCCAGGTGCTGGTGTCGATTGTTTCGATTCCCTCAGGGGCCAAATTGACTGTCAAGTAGTCATCTACCAACTCGAAGGTCAGGGTTGCGCTGGCGACGTAGAGCACTGATCCACTGGGATGCCCTAGGGCTGCCGACCTTTGACCGCTGGTGAACGGCCCATCGGCCGTTGGCTTCGAATTCGAGGCCTCGCTCCCAAATTGATGTTCGATGACCTCACCAGTCGTCGCGCTGACCTCGGTGACCATGTCTCGGTTGACGTCGACGATGAAGACACGGGATCGTTCGTCATCCCAGACCACCGCCGGGTAAGCGTCGAAGGATGTCGATCCATTTTGCGGCAGTTCCAACTCACCGACGGTGCCCACCTCGACTCCGGGCAGAGGGATTTCATTGGTGACCCCGGTCGCCAATTCCACTGTGACCAGCACCCCTTCGCCTTTGTAGTCGTCATCCGGAGAGATGAGACCGAAGATCATCGCCAGCCCATCATTGATATGAAGTTCGAACCAGATCATGTGGTCAGGAAGGTCCGCAACAACCACCGGGCTGACCTCGCCGGGGACCATTCGACTCAGGTGATACGGCGAAGTGGAGCCGTTGATCAGATAGATCGTCCCGTCGTCGGTCAAGTGAAGCGGGCTGTCGATCGAATTCGACCAGGTGGAAGCAACGGCCCAGTTGTCGATGTCGATGAGATTCATTTCCATGTTGTCGTGGAAGTCACGACCCACGTTGAGCGCCAGCCATGAGCCATTCTCCGAGGAGATTCCCCATGCCCAATCCCCGACCGGGATCGGATCGAAGCCGGCGACCGCCTCCAAGGTGATCGGGTCGACGGGATACACCGATGCTCGGTCCACGTCGATGGTGGTCGTCGGCTGCGGCACCGTTGTTGTGGTGGTAGGAGGGGTCAGGGTGTCAGGTGGCGCCAACGGATCGGTGATCGCTGTGACCTCGGGGCGGGTGCAGGCGACCGCGAGCGCAACGAGCGCAACTACACCGAGCAGGGTCCGACGTGGCGTTATGGGAGATCCTCCCGACTACAACGCTATCAACGGAGGCCGGGGGAGGGCCGTTCCCCGACGGCTACTTCTTCTTGGCGAGGTCCCCGATGATCTGTTGCGAGGCAAAACGCCCTGGGGCGCCCATCACACAGCCACCGGGATGGGTTCCCGAGCCGCATTGGTAGTAGCCCTCGATCGGCGTTCGGTATTGGTTCCAGCCGGGAGCCGGGCGGAAGAAGAACATCTGGGGGGCCAGGAACTCGCCGGCGAAGATGTTGCCCTCGGTGAGGCCCACCGTGCGCTCGATGTCGAGTGGGGTGACCACTTCCCGATGCAGCACCAGATCACCGAAGCCAGGGAAGAACGACTCCAACGTGGCCTGCACCGTGTCGCCGAATCGATCCTTCTCCGTGTCCCAGTCGCTCTCCTTCAGGTGATACGGGGCGTACTGGATGAAACAGGACATAACAGCCTTGCCCGGGGGCGCCATGTCGGGATCGACGTTGGACTGGATGCACCCGTCGATGTAGGGCTTCTTGGAGTACCAGCCGTACTTGGCGTCGTCGAAGGCCCGCTCCAGATAGTCCAGCGACGGACCCATGTTGATGAAGCCCCGGTAGTGATCGGATCTGCCTTCCATGCCGGGATAGGTGGGGTTGGCGTCGAGTGCGAAGTTCACCTTGGCCGAGGTCCCCTGAAACTTGAAGCGACGTATGTTCTCGACCAGGTCGGTTGGCAATTCGCGGGGGTCGACCAGCTCCATGAAGGTGCGACGGGGGTCGACTGCGCTGACCACCGTCTTCGCCTCCAACTCGGTGCCATCCACGAGCATGACCCCGATCGCCCGCCCGTTCTTGGTGATGACGTGGTCGACGGGGGACTCGAGGCGGATCTCGGCGCCGAAGGACTGGGCGGCCCGGGCCAGAACCTGGGTGAAGCCACCGTTGCCGCCCTTGTGAAACGCCCACGCGCCGTAGGCGCCGTCGTGCTCTCCGAACGAGTGATAGAGGAGCACCAGGCCCGAGCCCTGGGAGCGAGGTCCGACCTTGGTTCCGATGATGCCCGATGAGGCATTCAGACCCTGCATGATGTCGGACTCGAAGTAATCCTCGAGGATGTCGGCGGCGCTCCCCGTCAGGAGACGGATGAGGCTGTGGAGGACATCCGGGGGCAAGTCGGCGAGATACGAGCCCATTGCCGCCAAGCGAGCCCGTTCCTCAGGGTCTTTGGAGGTGATGTCGGGCGGGATCGAGTCCATCAGGGGACGGATGGCATGAACCGCCTGTTCCATCATGTGTCCGTAGGCGTCGTAGGCGTCGGCGTCGTGTGGTGAATGCCTGGCTATCTCGTGATGGTTTTCGTTCTTGTCCTGGCCGAGATACAAATAGTCGCCATTCTCCATCGGGGCGAAAGTCGAGGGCATGAGGAGAGGCATGAACCCGTGCTTGGTCAGCTCCAACTCGTGGATGATCTCGGGGCGGAGCAGGCTGAGGGCATACGAGAAGGTGGTGAAGGAGAACCCGGGGTAGAGCTCCTCGGTGATTGCAGCTCCTCCCACCAGGTGGCGACGCTCCAGGATCACGGTGTCGAGCCCCGCCTTGGCCAGGTAGGACCCGTTGACCAGGCCGTTGTGGCCACCGCCGATCACGATGGCGTCATATTTCCGTTTTTCAGCCATCAGGTCACGCTGTCTTTCTCGGGGGGTTGTAGAAGGGCATACGAGTCACTTCGGCGTTCACCATTTCGTAACGGTGGTCGATCGTCACCTCGAGGCTGACCTTGGTGCCCAGTTTCGAGTGGTCGGGTCGGACCCTGGCGATCCCGATGTGCCTCTGCATCATCGGGGAGTAGACGAAGCTCGGGGTGTAGCCGATCCGATTGACCTTCTCGTCGTAGAGCATCATCCCGCCATGCTCCGGCGTGTGGTCCTTCGGCGGCACCAATCCGCGTTCGTTGTAAACCCGGTTCCAATCCTCCCAATCGACCATGACCCCAACGGTTCGCCAACGAGAAGTCCCGTCTTTTAGCTCTTTCTCGATGGAGCGACGCCCGATGAAGGCCCGGTCATCGGTCTCCAGATCACGCAGCATCCAGTTCATCCCGAGCTCGATCGGCGTGGTCCGCTGATCGTCATTCCAGGCGTAACGCGACGAGTAGAAGTCGACGTCGATGAGGACCAGCCCGGCCTCGATCCGGCTGATGAGGAGGGCGATTTGCCCGGCAGGGACCACACCCATGGGGGTGCCGACTTCTTCCACTGCATCCCAGACATCCAAGGCGTCCCCACGGTCGACCCAGATCTCATAGCCGAGGTCACCGGTGTATCCGGTGCGGGAGATGGTCACCGAGGCGTTCCCGACCTTGGCAGGGGTCAGATGGAAATAGCCGATGCCCTCCATTTCGGGGGCCAGGGTCTTGAGGATCTCCCTGGCGTACGGCCCCTGTAGGGCAAGAGCCCCGTAGTCGTCGGAGACGTCGGTGATCTCGACCGATTCGTGTCCGATCAGGTCACGGAAATAGGCGAGGTTTGGCTCAGCCGCCGTGAGCAGGAACTCGTCCTCGGAAAGGCGAAGAATGACACCGTCCTCGATCACGTTGCCGGCGTCGTCACACCAGATCGTGTAGTGCGCCTGGCCGGGACGGCACTTTCGGATGTCCCGGGCGAGGACACCGGAGAGGAAGTGCTCGGCGTCACGCCCGACGATCCGGTACTTGTAAAGGGGAGAAGTGTCGATCATCGCCGCCGCGTTGCGGATCCCGAAATACTCGAATTTCTCAGACGTCTGGTACTTCTCGGTCGCCAGATACCCCGACCAGTGACTCCACAAACCGGTTTGGTTGGCGGCGCTGGTCCGCGGGTGGAAGGGCGTCTCCCGGATCAATTGCTACCTCGGGTCGGTGGGGCAGGATAACCCGTTGCCTGATGCCTCCGGCCGGGAATCGAGAGGTTTTCTGAACGGCCGTTCAGGACTCCGCTGCTAGATTCGGTAGACCGTGTCGACCTTTTTCACCTCCGCGGAGCGCCTCCTGCAGACTCGCGCTCGTGAGTTCATCGACGAGTTGATTCCATACGAGGTGGAAGCCGAAATGAACCGAGGAGAGCTTTCTCCGGAGGTGGCGGAGGCACATCACGAGAAGGCACGAGCGCTCGGGTTTCTCTCGATCAACATGCCGAAGAAGATGGGCGGTCCCGGCTACGGGATGTTGGAGCAGGCCTTGATCCAGGAGCAGAGCGGTCGGGTGACCAATGCCCTCGGCTGGGTGGTCTCCACCGGACCGTCCTGGATCGCCGACGTGGTCACCGACTACCAGATGGACCGCTGGATCCGTCCCACGGTCAACGGTGACATTCATGAGTGTTACGCGATCACCGAGGAGGGGGCAGGCTCGGACGTCGACGGCATCGAAGCTACGGCCCGCCCGGACGGCAACGACTACGTCCTGAACGGGACCAAGTGGCATGTCACCTCGGCAAACCTCGCTGCTTATGTGTTCTTTCAGGCCAAGCTCACCGATGGTCCCAACGTAGGGCGGCACGTCCTCTTCTTCGTTGACATGGACGCTCCAGGGGTGGAGTGCGTCCGGGTCCCGGAGTACAGCCACACTTATGGCCACCACCACTGGGAGATGAAGTTCACCGACGTCAGGGTCCCCAAAGAGAATCTGGTGGGATCCGAGGGCGACGGAATGAGCTTTTCCCACGCCTGGTTTCGCTACGAGCGACTGATGATCGCCGCCCGCTGTTGCGGGGCTGCGGAGCGGCTCATCGATGAGGCAACTGCCTTTGCCGAGGAGCGCCAGGCATACGGATCGAGCATTGCCGAATACCAGGCGATCCAATTCATGCTTGCCGACTCGCTCACCGAGTTGTGGGCTGCCCGCCTGATGACCTACGAGACGGCACGAGGCATTGACGCCGGAGTGGATCTCAAGGTCCAGCACGCCCAGTGCTCGATGTCCAAGCTCTATGCGTCTGAGATGGCGAACCGGGTGGCGGATCGGGCGGTGCAGATCTTCGGTGGACGGGGGTTCATGAGGGAGAACGTGGCTGAGCGTTTCTACCGCGAACTGAGGGTGGATCGGATCTGGGAGGGAACCTCCGAGATCCAACGGATCATCATTGCCGACCAGCTCCGCAAACGGGGAGCGGCCACGCTGACCTCCTGATCAGCTGATTTCGCCAAATCGTTTGCCGACCGCGGCCACCGACTTCCGTATCAGCTTCTCGAGCACGTCTCGATCAATGTCGTCGAGGCGCTTCACGTAGAGACATGACTTGCTGGTGCTGTGTTTCCCCAATTTTGAGAGCAGCGCCTGGTGTTCGCCGAAACCATCCATGAAGTAGATGGTCATTGTCTTACTGCGTGGGGCGAACCCAACTTGGAACCACTCCATTGGTGGGCCGCTTCTGCCCTGATAGGGATAGACGCCAAAGCCAACGATGCTGTCTCCCCACATCGTTGCTTTCTCGCCGGTGATCCTTCCCATCAACCCGACGAGCTCTTTGGAATCCCTGCGCTGGGTTTCGTCCTGGATGCTCTTGATGAATTGGGGGACGCTGGCTGTGGTCCGCTTGGTCTTTAGCTCGGCCATCGGCCAAACCTACCGGCTAGTGGAGCTCGCGCTGGGGGACCGTGGGGACAACCATGCCTTCGCCGAGGTAGACACGGGCCATGACCCCCAGGAACTGATAGACGGTTCCCTCCCATCGGCTCAGCGGTCCAGGGCGATAGCCACGGTTGCGCATCCCACGCTGGACTCCCTCGCAGGCTGACCAGTCCTCACGGTTGGTGATGTCCCAAAAGTCGGTCGCATAGGCCGAGTCGAAGTCGGGCAGCTCGAAGGCCTCCGGGGGGAAGAGCCAGGAGCATTCGATGAAGGTCCGGTCGACGTCGATCGGGGTCAGGCGATGGGTCATCACATAGTCGGGGTGCAGGGACAGCAACAAGTTGGGGGCCACGGTGATGTACCAGATGTGCCGCGCCTGCTCGTCATCCACATTGCGGAAGTTGACCCCCTGCGAACTGCCATCGAGTGACATGGTCACGGCGTGATCTTTGAGATCCATGGTCCCGCCGAGCCACATTCCGGTGGGTATGTGGTCGAAGCCGCTGTCCGGCGGGGTCACCTCGCAGAGCTCGGGATGGATGTTGGAACAGTGGTAACACTCGTTGTAGTTCTCGACGATGACCTTCCAGTTGGCCTTCACCTCGTAGGAATGGGTGGCAGCGGTCACCAGGCGCTCTGGCTCGTAGTGGGAAATGATGTCGGCGAGGTTGCCGAAGTGCGCGGCCAGGGACGGAGCCGACCCCGAAAGGTCGACGAAGACCCACCCACCGAGGACGTCGACGCCTATGGAGATCAGAGGGAACTCACTCATGTCGAATGTTGGGCTCTGGGTGAAAGTGGGTGCGGCCCGCAGACTGCCGTCCAAGCGATACGACCATGCGTGATAGGGGCAACGAATGAGCCTCACGTCGATGGCGTCGCCAACCGGGGCAAGTTCATGGCCACGGTGCCGGCAGACATTGGAAAATGCGCGCAGGGTGCCATCCTCATCACGAACCAGGAGGACGCTCTCATCGCCAAGTTCGACGGCCCGCACCTGGCGCGGGGCCACCAACTCCTCGAGGCGGCCGACGCATACCCAGGTGCTCTGCCACAGGTTCGCCTTCTCCCAATCAAGGATTTCGGAAGAGGTATAGGCAGCAGACGGAAGGGTGAGGTTTTGCCCGAAATCGTCGATGACCTTGCGAAGCTGTGCCTGGTCTAGCGGTGCGGCATTCATCGATCTTCCCCTTCTCCTGACCCGGTGGATCCAGAAACCACGGGCAGGCCTGCAGCCCTCAGTGTATCCTGAACAGCGAGTCAGGTTACCCGAAAGGAAGGTGACTCATGCTCGCCGCCGAGGATCGGATGTCCACAATTCTGGACGATCTGATCGAAAAAGAAGAGCGGACATTCATCGAGCGAGCCCCCGAAGCCACACGTTTGGACGCTGTGGCAAGACGATCCTTGGCTGGGGGAGTGACCTCCAGCTGGCAGATCTCACGCCCGCAGCCGATCTGGATCGATCGAGGTCTCGGATCGCGAGTCTGGGACGTCGACGGCAACGAATACGTTGATTTCCACGGCGGATACGGCGCGATGTTGGCCGGTCATGCCAACCCCGCTGTCGTGGCCGCCGTATCGGAGCGGGTTCGCAAGGGGACTCATTTCGCGCAGCCCACCGAAGATGCCATCGTGGTTGCCGAGGAGCTGGCCAGTCGTTATGGCTTACCCTTGTGGCGATTCGGGAACTCGGGCACCGAAGCCACCATGGATGCAGTCCATCTCATGCGGGCGATCACCGGACGCGACCTGATCATCAAATTCGAGGGTGCCTATCACGGTCACCACGACTCTGTGATGGTCTCGGTCTGGAACGAAGACGATCTTGGGCCCGAGAAGCGCCCGGCGAGCATGCCGGCCGGAACCGGCATCCCGAGGGCGATCGTCGACCTGGCTCTGGTGGCCACGTTCAACGATCTCGACGTCGTTTCCATGCTCTTCGAGGAGCACCCAGGTCAGATCGCCGGTGTGATCGTCGAGCCGATCCTTCAGAACTGTGGTGTTCTCCTGCCGGAGGACGGTTTCCTCGCCGGTCTCCGAGAGCTGACCCTCAAACATGATGCATTGCTCACCTTCGACGAGGTTAAGACGGGTCTCACGGTGGGCAAGGGCGGCGCCACCAGGCGCTTCGGGGTCCAGCCCGACATCGTTTGTCTGGCGAAGGCCCTGGGTGGTGGGCTTCCGATATCGGCGATCGGGGGGACCGAATACGTCATGGGTCACATCGTGGACGGAACCTATGACCAGGTGGGAACGTTCAACGGCAACCCGCTGAGCATGGCCGCCGCCAGGGCGATGCTGACCGAAGTCATGGTCGAGGAGAACTACCGGCATCTCGCTCACATACAGGAGCGGATGGAGAAAGGCGCCAACGAGGTGATCGGTCGTCATCAGCTGCCGGCTCATGTCGCCACCGCCGGTGCCAAAGGGAGCGTCATCTACTCACCGCAGCCGTTAAGGACCTATCGAGACTTCCTCGATGTCGATGGGCGCTACGCCCAGGCGGCGTGGCTGTACCAGTACAACCGCGGCGTGTTCCTGCCTCCCTGGGGCAAGGGCGAGCAGTGGCTGGTTTCTGTGGCCCACGACGACGAGGACATCGATCGCTATCTCGAGACTCTGGATTCGTTTGCGGCTCTCATCACTCAATGAGCCGGTCGTAGACTCCAACGCCTCATGAGCGGTGTGGTCGAGCTGGTCGATCTCGAGAAGAAATTCGGAGACGTAGCGGCAGTCGACAGGATCAACCTCAAGATTGCTGATGGGGAGTTCTTCTCATTGCTCGGGCCGTCGGGGTGTGGCAAGACCACGACACTTCGCTTGATCGCAGGATTCGAAAGACCGGACGGAGGCGCCATCCTGATCGACGGTGTCGATCAGTCCGGGACCCCACCCCACAAACGCCCGGTGAACACGGTGTTTCAGAGCTATGCCCTGTTCCCGCACATGGATGTGGCCGCCAATGTCGGCTTCGGCCTCCGGTACCAAAACGTCACCAAGGCGGAACAGAAGAGGCGTGTCGGAGAGGCCCTCGAGAAGGTGCGGCTGACCGGTATGGAGGTACGAAAGCCGACCCAGCTTTCCGGCGGGCAACAGCAACGAGTGGCCTTGGCCCGTTCGTTGGTACTCAACCCATCGGTTCTGCTGCTCGACGAGCCGTTGGGGGCCCTCGACGCCAAGTTGAGAAAGGCGCTCCAGGTCGAGTTGAAGAGCCTCCAGGAGGACCTCGAGATCACATTCATCTATGTGACTCACGACCAGGAAGAAGCACTGACCATGTCGGACCGCATTGCGGTCATGACCGAGGGCACGGTCGAGCAGCTCGGGACTCCGTCCGAGGTGTACGAGACCCCGACCTCCAGCTATATCGCAGACTTCCTCGGAATCTCGAATCTCATGTATGCGACTACCGCCGGTGATGGGCGGGTGAACCTGGGCGGCCGTCAGTTGGCGTGTGTTTCCAAAGAGGGCGCCAGTGGAGACGTGACGGTCAGCATTCGTCCCGAGCGAATCGAGCTGCACGCGGCAGATTTCAGCGGAGACAATGTCCTGAAAGGTGAGATCGAGAGAGTGGTGTTTGCCGGTCCATTGCTCAATGTCCTCGTCAACATCGCTGATGTCGGCACCGTCCAGGTGACGGTCCCGAATCAGGGCGCCGCCTTCACCTTTGATTGGCCCGATCCGGTGGCATTGCGTTTCCCGCCCGAGGCCTTGCGCATCGTCTCGGAGACCGGCACCGCCACTGAGGAGCTCGACGTCGTTCAGGAGTGAGCGGCGACCAGCTTTTCCCCGATCGATCTCAACTCGACCGCCAGTTCGTCAGGTTGTTCGACGACGAACTCCCAGGGGAGCCCGAGCAGGTATCGGGCCAGCCAATTGAGGTCGTCGGCTCCGATGATGAGACGGCAATGGCCCTCGTCGACGGGTTCTACGACGCCGACCGTGGTTGAAATGAGTTGGCGTGCCCGCTCGGGCGTCGTTTCGAGGAGTATCACCCCACGGTGCGTGTAGACGTCGATGGCGACACCCCTCGCCACCAATTCCACCGGGTCGGGCTCAGGACGGCGGATTGACCGCATCCCGGTCGCCTTGAGACCTGACGCTCGATCCAATCGGAAGGTGCGCCAGTCGTCGCGGTCGAGGTCGTAGGCGACGAGATACCAGCGCCGCCCGGTGTGCACGAGGCGGAGCGGCTCGACGTGTCGTTCGGAGGACCTGCCCTCACTGTCCACGTAGCCGAATCTGAGTCGTTCCCGGGCGCGGGCGGTGGAGGCGGCCACGGCAAGAGCGTTGTGATCGGCTCGCGCCGAGGATGACGAAACAGTGGAAACCGTGGCCACCGAGATGTCTTCGAGCCGGGTTCGAAGCCGTGGCGGCAGGACATGCTCGAGTTTGGAGAGGGCAGAGAGCGACGCGTCCTCGAGCCCGCCGACTGCGGTGGCAGTGGCGACCCGCAATCCAAGAGCGACTGCAAGGGCCTCCTCGTCGTCGAGCAGAAGCGGAGGGAGCTTGCCTCCGGCCCCCAGCCGGTAACCGCCTCCTGGACCGGCCACCGCTTCGACCGGGTAACCGAGATCGCGCAATCTCGAGATGTCACGTCGCACTGTCCGCGTGGTGACCTCGAGCCTCCGCGCCAGATCGCCAGCCGTCCAGTCGATTCGCCCTTCCAACAGGCCGAGAAGTTTGAGAAGCCGTTCCGCAGTGTCCATCTTTAGGTCAGTTTATTGATTATGCGGACAGATACTGTCCGCATTGTTTCGTATGCTTGGCCGCAGTCAGAGAGAAGGGAAACAAGGTGAGTCCTTTCCTGAATTACGAGGTTGCGAAGGGCAGAGTCGAGGAGCGTCGAGCTGTCGCCGAGAGGCGAAACAGTTGGCGCCGCGCCGAGAAGGAAGGTGCCCAACCGCTCCCGTCATGGGACGACGGAGCGATTGAACTGTTGGCTTGTGACAGCAACGATGAGCAGGAAATGGTGGGTGCCTAGTGGATTGGTCGATGTCTGTTGAGTTCGATGGAGGAGAGCTCGTGGCGAGACCGCTGACACCCGATCGGTTCGGTGACATCGAGTCGGTGTTCGGGGAGAAAGGCATCGCCCGGCGTTGCTTCTGCATGCATTGGCGTCGCCCCGACGGTGGGTATCAGGACCGTCGCCCGACCAAGGATCGGTTCGCCGACCGAGTCAGTGAGGGGAGGCCACCAGGGCTGATCGGATACCTGGATGAGGTGCCGGTGGGGTGGGTTCAGATCGGCCCCCGCGATGAGTTCCCGACCCTCCGCCGCTCCCGCATCCTGAAACCTGTCGACGACGCCGAGACCTGGTCGGTCAATTGTTTCGTCACCCGGGTTGGTTACCGGCGCCGGGGGATCGCGTCGGCCCTGTTGGTAGCGGCCAAGGCCTTTGCCAGGGACGAGGGCGCCAACTTGATCGAGGGCTATCCGGTCGATGGAGAGCGAGCATCGGTGGTCGACTACTTCACGGGGACTTTCGGGATGTTCCAGGAGGAAGGCTTTGTCGAGATCCTGCGCCGGGACCCGACAAGACCGATCGTTCGAATTGGGTTGTCCCCCCTCCCTGAGGGGGATCGCCGGAGCTTTAGCGCCGGCGATGGGGGGTGTCCAGTGTCAACCCCCCTCGACGCGCTCCCTGCGGTCGCTGGCGTCGGTCCCCCCGCTCCGCAGGGGACAACAGATGTTGCGGCCGGAGGGCCGCTACATCTCGAAGCCGGCTACCGACTCCAATGCCGAGCCGCTCTCTCCCCGGCGCCTCGCCAGCGATCGGAACAAGAGCCCGGCTGCCGCCACGGCCGCCATAGTGATCACCATGAGAACTGTCGCCAGGGCGTTGAGCGACGGTGGTGGGGCCAGCCGGGCTCCCGAATAGAGCTTGACCGGGATGGTCACCGAATCGGCTCCTCCAACCAGGAATTGGCTGATCACGAAGTCGTCGATCGAGATCGCGAAGACAATCGCGAAGCTGGCCAACAGGGCCGGGGCAAGGAGGGGCAACAGGACGCGTCGCATCGCCTGGAACTGGGAGGCACCGAGGTCCATAGCGGCCTCCTCGTAGTCCCTGCCAATGGCAAACAGCCTCCCTCGCACGATGATCACCACAAAGGAGATCGAAAACGTGACATGGCCCAGAAACTGGGCCCAAGTCCCGAACGGCACGAAGTCGTAGACCTTGTCGAAAACGAGGAACAAAGCCACGCCCATCACGATCTCCGGTGTGACCAGTGGGATCAGCATCAGGAGATTTGATGCTCTCACTCCTCGCCCTTTCCATCTCGCCAGGCCGATGGCCAGGGCCACCCCGATCGGGGTAGCCACCAACATGGTGAGCACCGCCAGTCGCACGCTCTGGGCCAAGGCGAACCGCAGTGATTGGTCGTAGAGCACCGACTCGGCGGCGGCTGGGTCACCCACGTACCACCGTGTGGAGAAGCCCTGCCACGTGCTTCGCGATCGACCTGAATTGAATGAGAACAGGACGGCTATGGCCACGGGGATAATCGACCAGAGCACATACATCAGGGTCACCAGGGGTAAGAACCTCGACTTTCCCCAGGGGTTGGCGATGGCCGACCTCATTCGGTGGGCCGTGGTCATCGGCGGGCCTCTTCCGAAGCGCGGTTGATCGACCGCAGGTAATACAGCATCAGGCCTGCGACGAAGATCATGAGGATGATGGTCAGGGAGGCGCCGAGCGCTCCGCCGCCTGTGGTCTGGTTTATGAACTGGTCGATTGTGTTCCCGTACATTCGGGTTCGTGGCGAGCCCGAAAGCAGGTTCGGCGTGTAGTAGTCGCCGAACATCGGGAGCATGATTATCACCAGGCCACCCAGCACCCCGTTCCGGGACAGGGGCAAGGTCACTCTCCAGAACGTCTGTGCACTGTTGGCACCAAGGTCCCGCGAGGCTTCGAGGGTGGCTTCGTCGATTCGGTCCAGGGCAGCGAACAGCGGGAGGATGAAGAACGGGATGTATCCGTAGACCAGACCCAGGATCACAACGAAGTGGTTGCCCGCCAGCCAGTCGGGTGGAACGAAATCGATGGAAAACCATCCGGCGATAGTGGTCAGCCAACGGTTCATCTGACCGTCGGGGCTGAGCAGGTTGACCCAGGACATCATCCGCATCAGATAGTTGATCCAGAACGGAGCGAGGATCGCCAGCAACCACAGCCAACGCCACCGCCCCGCCTTCCGGGACACGAAATAGGCCACGGGGTATCCGATCAGGACACTGAGAACCGAGGCGATGAAGACGTAAGCGAGGGTTCGCAGTGCGATGACGCCCAACTGACCGCCGAACAGGTCGGAGAGGGCCTTGCCAAACACGGTTGGGTCCCAATAGAAGGGATTCCATTCCGGGGTGGCTCGTTGCAGAACCGGGTCCAACTGGCCCATGGCGACTGCGAACACCGCATAGAAAGGGACCAGAAATAACAACACCAACCAGATCACGCCGGGGAGGGCGAACCCTGGCCAAACCCATCGCTTCTGCCCGACGGTGTCGTACTCGGCGCCCGAGGCGAGGTTGGTGGGCACAGCCGGTCAGGCCATCGGGTCAGCCGCCGGCATTGGCCCGATCCCACTGATCGACCCACAGGGCTTCAGTGGCAGCATCGAGTGGCCCTTGGACCCAGGCGGAATCGAGCTCGAAGTCCTCGGGCGCAACCAGGGCCGGCTCGAGGTGTGGCAACAGCCATCCATCGCTGATCAGAAGTTCAGCGGTCAGGCCATTCTGCGGAGGCTGATAACCCACGAACTCGAAGTTCTTGAGGGCGTTGTCCTGGTCGAGCATGAAGTTGAGGAACATGTGAGCCAGCACCGGGCTCTCCGAGCCCTTGAGAACCGTCATAGTGTCGTTCGATATCGCCCCACGAGTTGTCGATCCTTCGCTCTTGGCGGGCCACAGATACCGTGTGGTTCCCAGGTCGACTCCGCCGGGCCAGTAGTACTGCGAGTTGACGAGGTCACCGGACCAGGCCTGATGGATGGCATACCTTCCCTCCGGCAGACCCGAATATGAGCCATCGATCCGGTATCGGATATCAACCAAATCGATCAACTCGACCAGGGCGTCCCCGGCAGCAACCAGCTCGGCTTCGGTGGCGTTTGAGGGGTCGGGACACCGTTGTGGAACAGGGCGACCGGTATGACGTCGGTAAACGAGTCGAGCATTCCGATGATGCCCTTGTACTTCGGGTTCCAAAAGACGTCCCAAGGATTGGTTTGACCTTCGATGTCAGCGCTGTCGGCGAGGTCGATTCGCCAGCCGATACCCGTTGTGTACGTCACGTAGGGGACGGAGTACCTCGAGCCCTTGTCGTAGTAGGGGTCGGCCAGTTGGGGCCACACATTGACGTCGAGATTGCCGAGGTAGTCGTGATTCAGCGGCTGAACGAATGAAGCGGCCACCGCAACCGGGATCCGTTGCGAGGTGGGGAACCACACGTCGTACTGGACCTCGCCTGAGGACAGAGTGTGTCAGTGCCTGCTCCTCGTTGGTGAAGGTCGTCACCGCGATCTCAACGCCCAATGCCTCCTGGGCGAGCGGGATGATCTCGGGATTGATGTATGCATCCCAGTTGTAGAGCAGCAATGGCCCTTCCTCTGGTGGGAGCCCGGATTCGATAGCAGGGTTGTCATCGAACAGAGGCTGTTGCACTGGGTTCGCAGGGGTTCCGACCACGAGGTCGGCGGTGGCTCCGCCCTCTCGCTTGGCACAGGCAGCCAAGAAAGAGGGAAGCATGGGAAGGGTGATTCCCAACACAGCCGCACGCTGGAGGAAGTCGCGGCGGGTGAACACCCGTTTCCCGGTCGGTGGGTTCCAGTTCTCCCGTGGGTGGTAAGCCATGATCTATCCCTCGCTCAGCCGGACGTCGATCCTAAACCGTCGTTCAGTCATGTTGTGTCGGAAACCGGGGTTTTGAGAGCCATGTCGAGGAAGCCATTTGCCAGGTCCCGCATCCGATCGGCATCGACCGTGGGATCGCCGAGCATCACCTCGATAGCAAGGCCATCGAGCATGGCGGCGAGCTGGATTGCGAACTCGGCTGAGTTCACGCGCGAAATTCGCCGCTGGCGATGCCCTCGTCGACGATGCCCGCGATCTGCGCCCGCCAGGCCTCGTCCAGCCTGGCTCGTGCCGCTGCCAACGATGGATCATGGCGTGACATCTCCCACGCGGCAGGCCACAGGGTCCAACCGTCGGTTGCACCGGTGCTTCGAGAAGGCCGGGGACAGCTGGCTTCGATGAGGATTGCGAACTTCTCCACCGCGGATCGGGCCCGTGCCAGCTCCTCTTTGACCGATTCGTGAAAGAGACGATCTTGATAGACCAGCGCTTCGGTTAGAAGAACTGCCTTGGAAGGGAAGTAGTAGAGAATCAGGGCGGGGCTGGCGCCGATGTTGTCGGCTATGTCGGCGATCCGAGTCTCGCAGAGGCCCCGCTCGGCGATGGCGGCACTGGCGGCGGCGAGTATGTCCTGACGGCGGCTCTCGGTAAGCGACGGTCTCGGGCTCACGCTGACGATATTGGCACAATGATGTGGTCCGTTGCCACCAAAGCCATGCCCCCGGTACGCTGAATCGCCGTTCAGGACAAGTCACCCATGATGTCACTCGATCCGATGCTCCTTGCCCGTTCGGTGGCGATCGTGGGGGCCAGCGAGCGATCTGGCTCAGTGGGTGATCAGGTGGTCCGCCAGCTGATGTCCGGTGGTTTCAATGGGCCGATCTACCCGGTGAACCCCAGATATGAGACTCTGCACGGGCTGCGGTGCTTTCCCGATCTCGAGAGCATCGGTGAGCCTGTCGATCTGGCGGTCCTGGCGGTGGCCAACAGCCAACTCGAGGACGGGCTGACCCAGGCCGCGAAGATCGGGGCCGGTTCGGCGGCGATCTTCGCCAGTTGCCACGGTGAGGCCGCCGACGGCACACCACTGCGAACTCGCCTTCTCCAGATAGCCGAGGATGCGGCTATCCCCATCTGTGGTGGCAACGGGATGGGATTTCTCAATGTCGAGGCCGGGCTTCGGGTCTGCGGCTTCTATCAGCCGCACGATTTGGTGCCCGGTGGGGTGACATTTCTCAGCCATTCCGGATCGTTGTTCTCCGCCCTACTCCACAACAGGCGCGGCATCCGGTTCAACCTGGTCGTTTCCACCGGTCTCGAGATCAACACTCCGATGGATCGTTACCTGACATGGTCGCTACAGCGTGAGAGCACCCGCGTCATTGCTCTCTTCCTGGAGACGATCCGTGACCCCGACGGATTCCAGGAGGCCCTGAAGGCCGCAGCGGAGGTCGACGTGCCTGTGGTGGCCCTCAAGGTGGGATCCAGTGCCCGCGGCCAAAAGGCAGTCGCCACCCACAGCGAAGCCCTGGCCGGCGACGACGCTGTTTACGAAGCTCTGTTTGATGCTCATGGGGTGCATCGGGTCTGGAGCATGGATGAGATGGCCGACACCCTCGAGTTGTTCTCGACGGGTCGACGAGCAACAGCAAATGGGTTGGGGGCGGTGCATGACTCGGGTGGGGAGCGGGCGATGTTGATTGACACGGCGGATCGGGTCGGGGTGCCACTGCCTCATCTGGGCCAGGCCGCCAGTGATCGAATCTCGGCCGTCCTCGACCCCGGGCTGGAGCCCGCCAACCCTGTGGACGCATGGGGCACCGGTCGGGACGCTGAGGAAGTGTTTGCGGAATGTCTGCAGGCGGTCGCTGCCGACCCGGGGGTGGGGGCTGTGGCCTTTTGCGTCGATCTGACGCCCGAGGAGCAGCCCGACGGCGCCTACTCGCATGCTGCGTTGGAGGTCTCCAGAACAACCCGAAAGCCGGTGATGGTTCTCGGCAACCTCGCCTCCACCATCGACCCATACCAGTCCAGCCTGCTGCGAGAGGGCGGGGTGCCAGTCCTCGAAGGCACGGTTACCGGTCTCCAGGCGGTGGGGCATCTCCTCGATCGCTTTCGGCGCAGTTCCCTGCCGAAGCGGGCTCCCAGATTGACGAATCCGGCCGACCCTGCACCCGGGATCGAGGGCCAGATCGCCGCTTTCGACATCCTGGCGGGCTACGGCATCCCGACACCGGTTGCGAAGGCGGTCCAGTTCTGAGGATCAGGCGGCTTCAGTCGCCGCTGAGATCGGCTACCCGGTGGTGCTCAAGACCGGGGCAACGATCGACCACAAGACCGAGGTGGCCGGCGTCGTCACAGGAGTTGCCGACGAGGCCAGTCTGAGAGATGTCTACCGGGATCTCGCGACGCGGCTCGGACCTGAGGTGATCGTCTCCGAGACCGTGGCGCCGGGCGTGGAGATCGGGCTGGGCATGGTCACCGATCCCCAGTTCGGCCCGATCGTCATTCTCTCGGCGGGAGGAACCCTGATCGAGATGTTGGCGGATCGGGTGGCGTTGTTGCCCCCGGTCGACATGCCCCGCGCCTTAGCCGCCCTGTACCGGCTCTCGATGAGCCCGCTCTTGGACGGTATCCGCAATCGACCCCCGGTGAATATCGCTGCTCTGGCCGAAGTCGTGACCCGCTTCTCCGAATTGGCGCTCGACGCCCGGGACATAGTGTCCTCCATAGACATCAACCCGGTGATCGCTGGCCCGGATCGGGCGGTCGCGGTGGACGCCCTGTTCAAGGGCCGGACATGACCGATCTGGTGCTCATCGATGACCGGGGCCCGGTTCGGGTGTTGACATTGAACCGTCCCGAGAAGCTGAACGCTCTTTCTGGCGCCCTCGTCGATGCGCTGTCGGTAGCCCTCACTGATGCGGCCGTCGACGATGGAGTCCGGGTTGTGGTCCTGGCGGGAGCGGGTCGCTCGTTCTGTGCCGGATACGACCTGGCAGAGGACGTCGGTGACGCAGATGTCGAAGCAGGGCTCGGGCGCAGTCTCGACAGGCTTCTCGAGCTGTTCGACCATCCCAAGCCGATCATCGCCCAGGTACACGGGCATTGCCTGGCAGGAGGATGCGATCTGATGATGATGTGCGATCTCGCGGTCGCCTCTGAAGACGCCGTCTTCGGGCAACCCGAGATCAAGTTCGGCGCCGGGGTGGTCGCCTATGTGATGCCCTGGCTAATCGGTGCCCGGCGGGCCAAGGAGTTGCTGTTCACCGGTGTCGACAAGCTTCCCGCCGCCGAGGCGGAGCGGATCGGCTTGGTGAACAAGGTGGTTCCAAGAGAGCAGCTCGAAGAAGAGACCATGCGACTCGCCGACTCCCTTGCCGTGGTGGATCCATTCGCCATGCAGATGACCAAACGGGCTATCAACTGGGCCTGGGAGGCGGCTGGATTCCGGGATGCGCTGCGGGGCGGTGTCGAGTTGGGGGCGATGATCGAGACGGCACGGGTTCCGGAACGGGAAGAATTCGAGAAAATCGCCGCCGAGCAAGGTCTGGCAGAAGCGATCCGCTGGCGAGACGAAAGGTTCGAGAAGTGAGACGTTATGTGTTGACCTTGAGCTGTCCCGATCGCCCCGGGATCGTCAATGCCGTCACCGGGGCCCTTCTCGAGATCGATGCCAACATTCTGGAGAGCGCTCAGTTCGGCGATGTCGACGGTCCGCTATCACGCTGAGGAGCGCGTGATCCTCATCGGCTCGAAGACGGTCGTCTTCTCCTAGGCCCTACCCGTGCTTGACCATCACGTGCTTTGTGATGGTGTAGTCGTGGACCGACTCTAGGGACATGTCCTTGCCAAACCCCGACTGCTTGAAACCTCCGTGGGGCGCCTCGGACGCCAGTGGGATGTGATCGTTCACCCAAACCGTCCCGAACTCCAACGCTGAGGCCATTCGCATGGCGCGGCCGATGTCCTTGGTCCACACCGAGGCAGCCAACCCGTAGAGGACGTCGTTGCCCAGGTGGAGGGCCTGCTCCTCACCGTCGAAGGGAAGGACCACCAGGACCGGTCCGAACACCTCCTGCTGGACGATCTCGGACTTCTGGTCGACGTCGACGATGACCGTCGGTGAGTAGTAGTAGCCCCGGTCCATGCCCTCCGGGACGCCTCCTCCAAGCACCACCCGAGCGCCTTCGCTTCGGGCTCTATCTACGAAGCCGGCGACGCGATCCCTTTGCGTCGACGAGATCAGCGGGCCTAGGAAAGTGTCTTCGTCCCAGGGGTCGCCGATGGTGATTCCCTTGAACGACTCGACCACCGCGTCGACGGTCTCATCGAAGCTGTCCTTGGCGACGTAGAGCCGGGTTGCTGCGGTGCAGTCCTGTCCGGTGTTGAAGGTCGCCCCGACCATCGCGGCCTCTGCGAGGGCCTCGGTATCCGCGTCGTCGAACACGATGAACGGGGCCTTGCCCCCGAGTTCGAGATGAACCCGCTTCAGGGTGTCGGCGGCCGTCTTCATCACCTTCTTCCCGGTCCCGGTGGAGCCGGTGAGGGAGACCATCCTCAGGTCCGGGTGCTCGACCAATGTTTGCCCGGCGTCGTTTCCCCCGGTGATCACGTTGAAGACACCGTCGGGGATCCCTGCCTCGGAAGCCAGCTCGGCGAGCATCAACGCGGTGCGCGGCGTCCCTGGTGCCGGCTTGAGAACCGTGGTGCATCCGGCGGCCAGGGCGGGGCCTACCTTCCAGATGGCCATCAACAGCGGGTAGTTCCAGGGTGCGATCTGACCCACGGGTCCCACCGGCTCACGCCGCAGCATCGAGGTGTATCCGGCTGCGAAGTCGCCCGCTGCGGTTCCCGAGATATCGCGGGCGGCGGCGGCGAAGAACCGGAGATTGTCGACCCCGAAGGGGAGGTCTGCACCCAAGGAGCCCTGGGCGTAGGGCTTGCCGGTGTCCTCGGACTCGACCTTCGCGAAGTCCTCGGCACGGGTCTCGAGAAGGTCAGCGAGCTTGTGGATGACCAGGGCCCTTGCACCAGGAGTCTGTCGTGACCAACGGCCATCGAAGAAGGCGTCCCGGGCGGCCTCTACCGCCGTGTTGACATCCTCCCCCGAGGCGTCGACGACCTCGTCAACTATCTCACCCGTTGCCGGGTTCTCGACCTTGAGCGGCTCGCCACCGCGGCTGGCAGTCCATTTCCCATTGATCCACAGGTCCCAGGCCATGAGTACTCCTATCTGCTCAGTTTTCCTCAGCCCGTTGGGCGAACCGCTGAGCGAGGATGATCGGAATAAGGGTGATCAGGACGACGAAGACTGCCACAACATTGGTGACGGGGCGGTTTCGGGGCCGGACCAACGAGGCGAAGATCCATAAGGGAAGGGTTTGTTGATTGCCGGCGGTGAAGGTGGTCACGATGATCTCGTCGAAGGACAGGGCGAAGGCGAGCATCCCTCCGGTCACCATCGCCGGAGCGAGTTGGGGCAGCAGCACGTGGCGGAAGGTCTGCCAGCCGCGGGCGCCGAGGTCCATCGACGCTTCCAGGAGTGATCCCGGCGTGCGACGCATCCGGGCTATCACGTTGTTGAAGCACACAGCGACACAGAAAGTCGCATGCCCGATCACCAACGTCCAAAAGGAGAATGTGAGGTCACCGAGGTTGATAGCCGAGCGAAGGGCGATCCCGGTGATGATCCCGGGAAGGGCGATGGGGAGGATGATGAACAGGCTGAGAGCTTGCTTGCCGTAGAACTTGCTCCGCCAGATCGCCGCTGCCACCAGGGTTCCCAGGATGAGGGCGATGACCATCGCAACCAGGGCAACTCGGAGCGAGAGACTGAGTGCGGCTCGAATATCGGCGCTCTGCGCAGCCACCCCAAACCATTTAGTCGTGAATGACGGAGGCGGAAAGCGGAATGAGGCTTCCTCGGTAGTGAAGGCATAGAGAAAGAGAAAGAGGATCGGGATGTGGAGGAATAGCAGCGCCCCGACCGTTGCAGCCTTCAACCAAGGGCCGGCCTTTCTCATAGTGCCTCAAAGGCCCCGAGCCGTCGGGCCCCGGTTAGGTACAGCGTCATCACCGCGATCGGGATAAAGGAGAAGGCGGCGGCCAGAGGCAGGTTGCCGGCAACACCTTGATAGGAGTAGATGGCGAGCCCGATGAAGGGGCTGGAGTCCCCGATGATGGTCGGGATCACGTAGTCACCGAGAGTGAGGGAGAAGGTGAAGATCGATCCGGCGGCGACCCCGGGGATGGCCAGGGGCCAGATCACCTTGCGGAAGGTCAGAGGAGGCTTGGCGCCGAGGTCGGCTGACGCTTCGAGCAGGGACCTTGGGATACGGTCGAGTGTGGCGAAGATCGGAAGGATCATGTAGGGCAGCCAGATGTAGACGAAGACCAGGAACTGCCCGATGTACGAGGTGGAGAGTGATGGGCCACCGATCCCCGGGGTGGCGAGGATGCCGTGGAGAAATGCTTCGATGCGGAGTCGGTCGACGAACCACTTGATGATCCCATCGGCGGCGAGGATCAATTTCCAGGAGTAGACCCGCACCAGGTAGGAAGACCACAGGGGCACCAGGACCAATAGGACCAGAACGGCCCTTTGTTTGCGGCTGGCGAATCGCGCCATGTAGTAGGCAAGAGGGAAAGCGATCGCGATGCACGCAATGGTGACCGCACTGGCCATCCCGACCGTTCGCAGGACAACCGTCATGTTGGCGGCAGTGAACAGCTGGCGCCAGGAGTCGAGGGTTAGTGAGTCGCCAACGGTCCCGCTGAATGGGTCGAGTGCGTAGAAGCTCTGCACCAGCAGCGCTACCAGGCTGCCCCCGTAGATCCCGACCAACAAGATCACGGGCAGAGCGAGTATCAGAACGACCTTGAGCCACGGTCGCCGGTAGAGAGCCGTAGTCAGGCGATGCCAGAACGAAGGTGTTTCGGTCGTTGCCGTCATTGAAGTGAGGTCGGAGGGCGGGAGACTCCCGCCCTCCGATTCCTCGTTAGGTCATCGACCGCCGATGACCGCCAGGTAGTCGGTCACCCATCGGTAGTAGGGGATGCAGGTTCCGGGGTCAGCCGTCCCGTTGCAGTCGTCGGTCGGTGTCTTCCAGAACGAGATCTGGTCGAAACTTTCGGATCCGTTGGCCGCACAACCTTCGTCCGTGAGCAGCTCGTTCCCGGTGCATGCGGCGGGGACGGCGGGCACCGATCCGAACCACGACGCCAGGTCACCCTGGAGTTTGGGATCAAGTGAATGCTCCATCCACTTATAGGCGCAGTTCGGGTGTTGCGCCTGAGCATGCATCATCGTGGTGTCAGCCCAGCCTGTTGCCCCTTCTGAGGGGATCACGAAGGCCGCCGGCTCCTCTGCGAACTGCAGGGCGATCACCTGATACGGCCAGCTCGACGACGCAGCGATGTTCTCGTTGGTGAAGTCGTCGATTTGCACCGCGGCGTCGTGCCAATAGCGAGCGACCAGCGTTCGCTGCTGACGCAACAGGTCGAGCGAGGCGTCGTACTGGGCCTGATTCAACTGGTACGGATCCTCGATCCCGAGCTCGGGATTGTGTGCCTTCAAGTAGAGGGCGGCGTCGGCGATATAGATCGGACCGTCATACGCCTCGACTCGTCCTTCGTTGGATGTGCCGTCTGGGAGAGTGGTCTTTTCGAAGACGACATTCCACGAATCCGGGGGAGCATCGGCGAAGACGTCGGTGTTGTAGGCCAGCACATTGGCGCCCCAGTCGTAGGGAACCCCGTAGTGCTTGCCGTCCACCGTGTGCCACCCCCCGTCCTGGAGACGCTCGTCAACGGTGTCATAGCTGGGAATCAGATCCAGGTTGATCTCCTGGACGGTCCCGCCGGCGATGAGCCGAAGGCTGGCGTCCCCCGAGGCAGTGACCAAGTCGTACTCGTTGGATCCGGTCATTAGCGACACCATCTCGTCCGAGGTGTTGGCCTGCTTGAACTCGACGGCGCAACCGGTGTCGGCTTCGAACTGGGTTACCCAGTCGTAGTTGGGGTCATTCTCACCGCGCTCGATATAGCCGGCCCAGGCGACGATGACGACCTTGCCCTCGCCGTCACCGACTTCTGTGGGAAGGGCGGTCCCTTCGCTGCCTCCTGAGCTGGTACACGCCGTCGCCAGGACGGCGAGCGCAGCAAGCAGGATCATTGCTCGTGCTCTCATTCGAATGTCTCCTCCTCTTGGTTTTCGTTACCGGCCCCGGCCAGAGCCGAAGCCATGCCCGCATCGACATCTCGAGGGGTGTCCTCGAGTGGCCGACATGAACTCTTTTTCCAGGTCAGACCTACCCTGCGGCCAACCTGCTGGGCGGCTTCGAAGTGGTCTGCGGCCGCGTTCTGACTGGCGACTTCGAGAGTCGCACCATCCACCTGGACCCGGAATCTTGTGTACATGCCGAGATAGATCGCCTCGGTAACCACGCCCTCGACTCCGTAGGCATCAGAGGAGAGGACATCGGATGGCTCCCCGATCACGATCTTCTCGGGGCGCACGGTGAACGGATCGCTCGAACCAATGATCTTCTGGGCCAGAGCCCCGGCGACCACGTTCGACGTGCCAACAAAGCCGGCTACGAAGGCATTGCGTGGGTTCTCGTATACGTCTGATGGCGTCCCCACCTGCTCCACCTTCCCGTGATTGAAGACGGCGAGGCGATCACTCATGGTCAGGGCTTCCTCCTGATCATGGGTCACGTAGATGAAGGTGATGCCCACTTCCCGTTGCAGGGTTTTGAGCTCGAGTTGCATGGTCTGACGGAGCTTGAGGTCGAGAGCTCCCAGCGGCTCATCGAGAAGCAGGACCGACGGGCGGTTGATGAGCGCTCGCGCTAGGGCGACCCGTTGTCTCTGGCCTCCCGAAAGCTGACTTGGCTTGCGTTTGCCGAATTCCTGGAGATGGACCATTGCCAAGGCTTCGTGCACCCGTGTGGTCTGCTCGGCCTCGTCCACCTTGCGCACCATGGGCCCATATCCCACGTTGTCGGCGACTGTCATATGTGGGAAGAGGGCGTAGTCCTGGAAGACGGTGTTGACGTCACGGTCGTAGGGGGGCAAGCCTGAGACGTCGTCACCGTGAAGCAGGACACGACCGCTACTCGGCGTCTCGAACCCAGCAATCATCCTGAGGCAGGTGGTCTTGCCGCTTCCAGAGGGACCGAGCATCGAGAAGAACTCCCCGTCGGCGATGTCGAGAGTCACACCGTTGACCGCCGGCACATCGCCGAACAGCTTGGTCACGTTGTCGAGACTCACGGCCACGGCCAATTAGATCCTGACCTCCCAATGGTCGGAGGAGCCTATCTGGACGAAGTCAGCTCTGCCGAGGAGTAGGTTCGATGGGTTGGCCGACAAAGGAGCGATATGGCCAAATTCATCATCCTCGGCAATTACACGGCGCAGGGAATCGGGGCGATCAAAGGCGGCCCCGCCCGGCTCGATGCAATGCGTGAGGGACTGGCGGCGTTTGGGGTGACCATCGAAGACTTCTATCTGACTTTCGGTGAGTACGACATTGTGAGTGTGGTCGACGCCCCGGATACCGCCGCGGCGGCGAAAGCGCTCATGACCCTGGGCATGGCGGGCAACGTCAGCACCGTAACGATGGCCGCCCTCACCGAGTCTGAGTACAGGAAGGTCGTCTCCGAACTGCCCTGACCGACGGGACAGAACTGAGCACCACCTCTGGATGCAAAATGGGCCACCGCCGAGGCGGTGGCCCATTTACGTGTTCGATCAGAGGTTCAGGTCGTGGTGTCGGCCACGGAGGTGGTGCCGTATCCCTCTTCCTCGGGATTGCCGTGCTCACCGAGCGTCATAGCGAATTCCTCTTCCGGTGACAAGACCAGCTTGTTCCGGCCGGACAACCCGAAGTAGAGGATGCCGAGGACGAACCAGATGGCGACTCCGTACACGCCTGGTAGGTAGGCGTCGTTGAGGAATAGCGCGACCAGCGAGATCAGGGCGATGACCGCTGCCAATCCGGCGCCAAAAACACCCACCGGGCTTCGATAAGGCCGGTCGATGTTGGGCATCTTGCTCCGCAAGCGGATGAAGGAGAACATCTGCATCGCATAAGAGATGACTGCTCCAAACACCGCCATACTCAGCAGGGCGGCTCCCGCGGTGCCCGCAGACTGACTGTCGAGCAGCCAGGCCAACCCATAACCGACGACTCCACCGAGCAGCAGCGCAACATACGGGGTCTTCCGCTTCCCATGGGTGACCGACATCCAGTGCGGGAAGTAGCCCGCTCTGGAGAGCGAGTAGATGTTGCGCCCGTAGGCATAGATGATGGTGTGGAAGCTAGCGATCAACCCGGTGAGGGCAAACAGTCCGAGGATCGCAGCATTGGTGTCACTGCCGAGCACCACCCGGAACCCGTCCAGCAGTGGCTCGCCTGCAGTCCTGATCTCCTCGGCGCCGGTGACACCGGTGTTGAGGAAGAGGACTCCGATGGCACATATGACCAGGGTCCACAGACCCCACATCGTCCCTCGTGGCACATCCCGCTTTGGATCCATCGACTCTTCCGCTGCCAGGGGCAACTCCTCGATGGCCAGGTAGAACCAAATGGCGAAGGGCAAGGCGGCGAAGATCCCGGCCCAACCGAATGGCAGGAACGAAGTTCCGCCCGCGTCGGCGGCGATGTTGGTGAGCTTCGCGGAGTCGAAATCAGGGATCGCGAAGGCAAAGAACACCGCCAGCACTGCCAGGGAGATGATTGCGATCGCCACCGAGAATCGCATCGTGGCCTCGATCCCGAGGATGTTGAGCCCAACGAAGATGACATAGAAGATCAGCCACCACCAGCGCTGGGCGATGTCGACGTTGAACAACTCCTTGAAGACCGGTTCGGCGTAGGCGCCGGCGAACCAGACCACCACGGCCGGGGTGACTACATATTCGATGTTCTCGGCCAGGCCGGTGACGTATCCGCCCCAGGGGCCCATCGCCGAACGCGCAAACGAATAGGCGCCTCCGGTGTGGGGCATGGCCGGCGACATCTCCGCGATCGAGTAGCAGAGCCCGATGTACATCAGGGTGATCACCGCCGTGGCGATGAGGAGGCCGCCAAAACCGCCGACATCGAGACCGAAGTTCCAACCGGAGAAGTCACCGGAGATGACTGCGGCCACTCCAAGCGCCCACAACATCCAGACTCCGGCGTGCCGTCTCAGGCCGCGCTGCTCGAAGTAGCCCTTGTCGACGTCCCTATAGGTGACCGAGCCGACCTTTTTTTCGGTCGACATAAGACGTACCTCCCTTTCGGATACCGGGTGAGACTAGGAATCGGACCTGTGCCGGTGCTGGCTGGTTACCACATTTTTCAGCCCTGCCGCAGGGCCGACGTTGAAGGCGCCGGCCTACTCTCTCCGAACCAATCGAGATCCGAGGAGCACGTCCTATGCCAGTCCCGCCAGGCATGATCAGCAGTGAGGAGTTGGAGGCCAGTGTCGGGTCCGGCGACATCGACACCGTCGTAGTGGCCTTCACCGACCACTACGGCCGGGTGCACGGGAAACGGTTCGATGCCAGCCACTTCCTCGAGGAGATCTCGGATCACGGGACCCACGGGTGCGACTACCTCCTGACGGTCGACATGGAGATGGAGCCCATTCCCGGGTACACCTACGCCAACTGGGAGCTTGGTTACGGGGACTTCCATATGGTTCCCGACCTTTCGACCCTTCGTCTCGCCACCTGGCTGGATCGCACCGCATTCGTACTCTGCGATCTAGAGGACCCGCGGACCCACGATCTGGTGACCGTGGCGCCGAGAACCATCCTGCGACGTCAGTTGGAGAAGGCCGCAGGTTCTGGTTTCACCGCGAAGGGCGCCTCCGAGCTCGAGTATTTCCTGTACGAAGACTCTTACCGCGAAGCCGCCGAGAAGAAGTATCTCGGCATGCGCTCGGCTGGTTGGTACATCGAGGACTACCACCTGCTGCAGGGCACGCGTGAGGAGTTCTACAACGGACAGGTGCGGCGTCACCTTGCGAGTTCCGGGATCCCGGTTGAGAACTCGAAGGGGGAGTGGGGCCGGGGTCAGCACGAGATGAACATCCGTTACGCCGACCTGTTGACGATGGCCGACCGTCATACCGTGATGAAGCAGGCGATGAAGGAAATTGCCGACGGCACTGGGGTCTCGATCACTTTCATGGCCAAGCCGGACATGTCGGAGGCCGGTTCTTCTTGCCACCTCCACGTCAGCCTTTGGAACGGCGATGGGAGTGCGTTCCCCGGTGACCAGGTCTTCGGGCCGGTGCACGGGTCCGACACCTTCAAGTACTTCCTGGGGGGATGGATGTCACATGTCCCCGAGTTGATGGTGCTCTTTGCCCCGACCGTCAATTCTTACAAGCGATATCAAGACCTTTCGTGGGCGCCTACCCGACTCGCCTGGAGCTACGACAACCGGACTGCCGGCTTCCGGGTGGTCGGCCACGACCAAAGCCTTCGTATCGAGTGCCGTATCCCCGGCGCCGACGCCAACCCATATCTCGCCTATTCGGCTGTCCTTGCCGCTGGCCTGGACGGAATTGCCAACAAGATCGAGCCACCGGACATATTCGAAGGTGACGTCTATCAGGCCCAGCAATTGCCCCGCGTCCCGTACACGCTGCGTGATGCCACCGACCTGTTCGAGTCGTCTGACTTCGTCAAGGAAGTGTTCGGCGCAGACGTGCAAGCCCACTACAGCCACTTCTTCCGGACCGAGCAGAAGGCGTTCGACAACTCGGTCACCGATTGGGAGCGCTGGCGATACTTCGAGCGGATATGAGCGGGCGTCTGCAAGGCAAAGTTGCCCTGATCACCGGGGCCGGCTCGGGGATAGGTCGCGAGACCTCGCTCCTGTTTGCTTCTGAGGGCGCCTCTGTGCTTGCCGTTGATCTCAACGAGGAGGCGGTGGCCGAGACGGTGAGGCTCGTCCAGGCGGCGGGCGGTGAGATCTCGGCGCAAAGAGCAGATGTTTCCTCGGCGGAGGACAGCGAGGCGATGGTGGCGGCCGCAGAAGAGCGTTATGAGCGGCTCGACGTCATGTTCAACAACGCCGGGATCATGCACTCCGCCGATGACGACGCGGTGTCCACCGAGGAGAAGATCTGGGACCTCACCATGGACATCAACGCCAAGGGGGTCTTCTTCGGTTGCAAGTACGGGATCCCAGCCCTTCGCCGGGCGGGTGGCGGGTCGATCATCAACACCGCCTCCTTTGTTGCGTTGCTCGGAGCCGCCACCCCTCAGGTCGCGTATACGGCATCGAAGGGAGCTGTATTGGCGATGACCAGGGAGTTGGCCGTGGTCCACGCCCGGGAGAACATACGGATAAATGCCCTCTGTCCGGGGCCGCTGCGGACTGAGCTCCTGATGAAGTTTCTGGACACCGACGAGAAGAAGCAACGTCGGTTGGTCCACATCCCCATGGGCCGCTTCGGCGAGGCGGCCGAGATGGCAAAGGCGGCGCTCTGGCTGGCCAGTGACGACTCGTCTTATGTCACTGGCACCGAATTCGTCGTCGACGGCGGGATCACCGCTGCCTACGTCACTCCGGAATGAGCGAGCACCACCCTTTCGTCGATGGGGCCGCGCGACCCGGCTCGGCAAGCGAGGCATCGATCTACAACCCGGCAACCGGCGAGCAGATTGCGAGCGTCAGCCGGGCCAGCGCCGATGACGTCGACCACGCCGTATCGGTGGCTCGTGATCGCTATGAGGAAGGGGTGTGGCGCCGGGCGACGGTGCGTCAGCGCCGTGATGTCCTGCGTCGAATTGCCGACCTGATTCGCAGAGATCAGGAACGTCTATCAGTTCTGGAGTCGACGAACGCTGGAAAGCCGATCGCGGCGGCGCGAGGAGAGATCGGCGCCGTGGCCACCACCTTCGACTTCTACGCCGGGGCGGTGGACAAGATCCACGGTCAAACGATTCCGGGCAATGCGAATGGGACGTTGATGACCTTCCGCGAGCCGATTGGGGTCTGCGCCACGATCACACCTTGGAACTTCCCGATGCTGATCCTGAGTTGGAAGACGGCTCCAGCCCTCGCCATGGGCAATTCCGTCGTGGCGAAGCCGGCCGAGGTGACTCCACTGACGGCGCTGGCGCTGGCGGAGCTCGCCATCGAGGCCGGGCTGCCCCCCGGTGTGTTCAACGTCGTCACCGGCCGCGGGTCCGAGGCCGGAGAGGCTCTGGTCCGTCATCGCAAGGTGAGCAAGATCTCGTTTACGGGCTCGACCGAGGTCGGGTCCGGGGTCATGGCTGCGGCCGCTCCCGACATCAAACGGGTTTCGCTCGAACTTGGCGGGAAGTCGGCCAACATCGTCTTCTCGGATGCCGACCTCGAGGTTTGTGTCGAGTCCTCGATTTTCGCGGTCTATGACAACGCCGGTCAGGACTGTTGCGCTCGGAGCCGAATCCTGGTGCAGAAGCAGATTTTCGACGAGTTCAGCGACCGATTCGTCGATCGCGCCACAAGGCTGGTGATCGGCGATACCACCGACGAGGCCACCGAGATGGGTCCTCTGATCACTCCCGGCCAGCGGGAAAGCGTGGAGTCATACATCGGGATCGGACGCGACGAGGGGGCGACACTGATCTGTGGTGGCGAGCGGGTCGGGGAGGTCGGCAACTTCCTGTCCCCGGCGGTCTTCACCGGCGCCCGACCGGAGATGCGAATCGTCCAGGAGGAGATCTTCGGCCCGGTGGTGGCGCTGGTTCCTTTCGACGACGAGCAGGAGGCAATCGGACTGGCCAACGACTCGATGTACGGGCTTTCAGGGTCGATCTGGACCCGCGACATCGGTCGCGCCTTACGGGTGGCCCGGGGGGTGGAGACCGGGATGCTCTCGATCAACTCGTCATCGAGTGTTCATATCGAGGCCCCGTTTGGGGGCATGAAGGCCTCAGGGATCGGACGGGAGCAGGGGATGGTGGCCCTGGAGCACTACTCGGAGTACAAGTCGGTCTTCATCGCCAACGACTGACCTCACCTAGATGTGATCAGGTGCCTGCCACGGGCTACTCCGGAAGTGGGAGGGATCAGAAGTGCCAGCAAACCCAACGCGGTGAGCGGCACCATGACCATGATCAGTTGGGTTGGGAGCAATGCGAAGAACATCATTCCGCACCATCCGAAGAACCTTCGACCTCGGGTGTGCCAGCGCCTGGGACCGTCGAAGCTGAGAAGAAAGACAACGCTTCCCACCAGCCCCACGACAGCGACTCCCAAGATCAACCACGGGGTCCAGAGTTGGTCGTAAGCCACTCCGGTCAGGGCGTCCCGCAAGACATTGGCGAAGACCCAGAAGGCGAAGAGGAACACCGTAAGTGCGATGAAACGGGCAAAGGTGGTCGCGACCGTCCGCACCCGGGCAGTCTAAGTCTCACCCGGTTGTCGTTCTATGGGTGAATCAGAGACGGGCCAGCAGCGAGCGGGCCCTGTCGATCTCGATCAGCGACCCCAGTCGCTCGAGGATTGGTTGCGCTGAACCTTCCGCATGGGATTTGGTGCATATTGCGATCAGAATGATGGAAGTGAGAATCGGTCTACTGGTTTGTGACCATGTGCGTCCCGAGTTCCGCGACATCTCTGGGGACTACGAGGACATGTTCCGCCGGCTGTTCGCCGACCACGACGATGTCGAAGTGGTGGCCTATGACGCGATCAACGGTGAGCTGCCCGCGAGCCCAAGCGAAGCTGACGCCTGGTTGACCACCGGGTCCCGACACTCGGTCAACGATGACGAGCCCTGGATCCGGGATCTCGAGAAGTTTGTCCGCGACGTGGCGGCGGCTGGCGTGCCCTTTGTCGGCATCTGCTTCGGGCATCAACTCATCGCGAAGGCGCTCGGCGGCTCGGTGGTGAAGTCGGACCGGGGCTGGGGTGTCGGCGTCCAAGAGGTGGATCTAAGCGAGGACCTCGGTTGGGGCGACTCGTATCGCGTCCTAACCAGTTATCAGGATCAAGTCGACTCGCTACCACCTGGAGCGGAGATCCTCGGTTGGAACGATCACTGTCCGGTCTCGGTGATGGGGGTCGGGTCGACCATTCTCGGGATCCAGGGTCATCCCGAATTCGAGCCTGCCTATTCGCAGGCTCTCATGGAATCCCGGCGGGGAACCCTGATCCCTGAGGCGACTGTGGATGCCGGACTCACATCTCTGACGGACGAACCAGACGGCTCACAGTTGGCTGATTGGATCCTCGAGTTCATCGAGAAGGGTCGGACGACCTCGACTCGCCGTTGGTAAGGGCGCGCCCGCCTATCGCCAGATATGATCCGACGGCCGCTTACAGATGTGGAGGAGTGCCTTGGTCACCAAGAAGGACAAGCTCGAAAAGCTCGGCTCCGTCCCTCTATTCCATGGGCTGAGTCAGAAGGACCTCGAGAAGATCCTCGACCGGATGAAGGAGACGTTTCATGTCGCCGGTGAGAATGTCATCGACGAGGGTCGGGCGGGGATTGGCTTTCACCTGATACTCGAGGGTGAGGCTCACGTGCTCCGTCATGCCCGGGTCGCGGCCCGTCTCGGGCCCGGCGAGTTCTTCGGTGAGATGGCTCTCGTGGACGATGGCCCCCGGTCAGCGACGGTTCTCGCATTTTCGGACCTGACCACGGTCGTCCTTTCCAAGTGGGAGTTTCGCCCTTTGCTCAAAGATCATCCGGAGATGGCATGGAAGATGATCGAGCATCTGGTAGGCCGTGTTCGCGAGGAGCAAACTGGCAGGGACGCCCTCGTCTGCTGATCAGTCGTCGTTCCGGATCTCGATCGCCAGTTTTCCATCCCACGACACCCGAACCTCGATGCGTGTGGCTTCGCTCTCGAACTCGACACGAACCTCAGGTGGCCCCTGCTTTTCGACATCGACGGTGAATCCGGCGGCCGGAGTTGCACCGTCGAGAACGACTTCTCCGGGGCGGAAACTAACCACGACATTTCCTCCTGCTGTCGGAATCGCCTTGACCTGCCAGTTCGCGGCCGTGCTTGTCGAGGTCGAACCGCCTGGCGTCGTCGGAGATGTCGATCCTGAGCCTGGTTGCGTTGTCGAAGTCACCGGGGTCGAGGACGGAGTTGAGGTGGGAAGGGTGGTAGACCCACCCGGGGCGCTTGTCAGCGGGCTGGCGATCGGTGTCAACGGGCCCGGGCTGACCTGCTCGCCAGCGGCGGCGACTATCTGCCACGCGAGGACGGTTGTTAGGGCTGTTGCGGCCACCCAGATGGCGACGAGCCCGAAGCGGTTCATGTCCGCATTCTCCCAGCGGAATCACACCGTGGAGATCAAAGGGATATCAAGGTTTTCTCAAGGCGTAGGCCTGGCGACCACTTCACCGATACCCTGACCGAATGGCGCAAATCATCCTCATCGAGGACGACGTGGAGATCAGACGACTGGTTGCCGGTGCTCTCGCCAAGGAGGGTCACGACGTCGAGACCGCAGCCACAGCCATGAGCGGTCTGGAACTCGGAATCCAAAACAATCCAGACCTGGTGATCATGGACCTGGGCCTTCCGGATCTCGATGGCATCGAACTGCTCCGAATGATTCGGGCGATCAGCGCCGTCCCGGTGATGGTCATCACCGCCAGAGGGGCCGACGAGGCGGTGGTGCGCACTCTCGACGCCGGCGCCGACGACTACCTCATCAAGCCGTTCTCGGTGGCCCAACTCCTGGCCCGGGTTCGGGCATTGTTGCGACGCGGCGGTCTTGCCGACGGGTCAGATCGGATCGCAGTTGGGGGTCTGGTCATCGATGTCTCGGCGCGAGAGGCAGTCCTGGACGGAGTGGCTCTCGATCTCAGCCCGAAGGAATTCGATCTCCTGCGGTCCCTGGCCGAGCGCCAGGGCGAGGTGCTCACCAAACGTGAGCTACTGGCCGAGGTATGGCGCGAGCCGTATGGCGGTAGTGAGCGAACGGTGGACGTTCATCTCTCCTGGCTGCGAAAGAAGCTCGGCGAGACCGCATCCGAGCCCAAGTATTTGAGAACTGTCCACGGGGTTGGCATCAAGCTGGTTCTGCCGGACACATGAGACGGCGGTTGGGCCTCTGGAGCCTGGCAATAACCACCCTCGTTGGCATCTCCCTGACGATTCCGCTCGCCTTGCTCGTGCGACGTCAGGCCGTCGAACGAGCACAGGTCGAGGCCGAATTGAGCGCACAGTCCACTGCCTCGTTGGTTGCCCTTGCTGCAGCCCTCGGAGACGCGGTGGATCCGACCGTGATTGCCGACTCCGTTGGGCCCCTTCCGCCGGGCCAGATAGTGATCCTGCCCGATGGAACGGTGCTCGGTGAGCCCGGAGATATCCCACGCGTGTTGCCCGAGGAGGTTGCGGAGACAGGCCGTTCCGCAGCTGAGTTCGTTGACGGTGGATGGGAACTGGCGGTGCCGGTGGTGATGCGTGAGGGAACGGTGGTGGTCTCTACGTTCGTCAGCGATGAAGAACTGACCGCCGGGGTGTGGCAAGCATGGGTCTTGTTGGGCCTGTTGGGAGTGATAACGGTCGCGGCCGCGCTTGTGGTGGCGGACCGGCTGGCGAGACGTCTCGTCGAGCCCCTGACCTCCCTGGCCGATACGGCAACCAGGCTGGGCGAGGGGGACATGACTGCACGGGTCGAAGTCAGCCCTCCACGAGAGATTGAGGAGTTGGGGCGCACGTTCAACTGGTTGGCCGATCGTCTCGATCAGCTCCTGGCAGAGGAGCGAGAGGCCGCAGCCGACCTGTCACATCGGTTGCGAACTCCACTGACCAGCCTCCGCCTTCAGGCCGAAGGGATTTCAGACGCAGAGGAGCGGGCCGCCCTGGTCGCTCAAGTTGGGCGCGTCGAACAAGCAGTGGATGAATTGATCCATGAGGCGAGAAAGGATCGTTCCCGGGCGCCCGGCAAATGTGACCTCGGATTGGTTGTCGCCAATCGGGCTGCCTTCTGGCGAGTCCTGGCCGAGGAACAGAATCGAGAGTTCGAAGTCGAGATCGCCTCGGGTCATCTCGAGGTAGGGCTCGGGGAGGACGCGCTTGCGGCGGTGGTGGACACTCTCATCGAGAACGTCTTCACCCACACACCCGAAGGCACCGGCTTCGGGATCCGGGTGAGCTCGATTTCAAGGCCGACTCTCGAGGTGTCCGATCGTGGCCCGGGGTTCTCTTCGGCGGCGGCGGTTGCCAGGGGCGTCAGCGGGATTGGATCAACGGGCCTCGGGCTCGACATTGCGAGACGCGCCGCCGAGTTGAGCGGCGGCGGCCTGGAACTGAGCGACCGCCCCGGTGGCGGGGCGGTCGTCAGGGTCTGGTTCGGTTAGAGGTCAGTCGCCCTGTTCGATATTGACCGTGATTCCGCCGTGCTCGATCTCGGCTTCGAACTCGGCCTCGCTCTCGCCGTTGCGAAACTTGACCTTGACTCGATCAGAGCGAGCCTTGTCTACTTCGCTGGTCCATCCGCTGTTTGGTTGGACGTCTGTCAGTACGAGCACTCCGTTCGTGACGTTGATCGTGACGCTTCCGGCACCTGCGACTTGATAGGTGTGAGTTCCATCGGAGACGGCAACGGCGGTGTCGTCGTCGCCTCCGGGACGACCCTCGGCCTCGTTCTGGTCATCGTCGCCCTTGTCCCGGTCATCGTTGAGATCCTCGTCGTCAACGGTCGAAGAAGTGGTGTCGTCGTCATCGATCGTGGATGACGTGTTGTTCTCGATGGTGGTTGACGTGACCCCGCCGAGGCTGGTCGATGACGAATTGCCAGCGACGCTGCTCGAGGACCCGTTGTCATCCAGGCTGGTGGATGTGCTTGGAGTCGTGGAGCCGGGGGAAGAGTCATCTGACCCGCTGGCCCATGCGATCCCTGCAATGAGCAGCGTCGCCGCCAAAACACCACCGATCGTGGCCAATGTCCTCTTGTGCATGATGAACCTCCTTGGTTTCAGGACAGGTCAGAGCATGCGGGATAGACCATTATCGGGTCCTCACGGGACCGTCAAGGAACTCCTAAGGGGGTGGTCACCCGGTGAAAATGTGGGTGGTCCAGAGATTGCCTGACCCGTCCACCCAAACACCGACTCCAAAATGGGTGTAGCCGCCAAGCATGTTTGCCCTGTGCCCGGGGCTGGCTTTGAGGGCATCGAAGAGGGACGAGACCGAGCCGCCCATTCCGACATTTTCGCCTGCCGCGGACCACGGGGGGAGGAAGCGGCCGAGGTCGGAATGTGACAGGCTGCCCTGTCCTGCCATCCGCTTAGCCCAGGCCCTTGCTTCGCCGTCGAGTGATCCGTCTCTGGTCAAGCCACCCAATCCCTGGGACGAGCGGAAACTGTTGATCGCGGAGGCGAAGTCTGATTCGTATCCGGCATTGAATCCCGCTGCGGAGGTGCGGGTGGGGGCGCCGGCGGTGGTGTGGACGCTTTTGGCTGGGTAGTGGCCGGCCTGGGGGCGGCGGTGGTGGTCGGGGCGACTGTGGTTGTTGTTGTCGCGATGGTTGTGGTCGTCGTAGTGGTCAGAAGGTCGTTCTGGTCCCCATCGTGTTCGACGAAGGGGACGGTGGTCGTCGCCACCGTCGATGGAGGACTGTAGGAATTGCCCGTGACGAGTTCAGGATTCTCGACCGATGCCGCCGCAACCTCGTCCAACCTGTGGCCGCCGATGACTCCCGACAGCGCGACGGCGATGGCGGTGACAATGATTAATCCGTAGAAATATGAGCGATACATTTTGGGGAGCGCAGCGACGTTCCGTTCGGGGCGATGGAACCTACCCAAGCTGCGCAGCGCGCATACCCCCAGATCGCGATTTTCTTCCGAGGTGCCCCCACCGCTCGAGATCCGTCATGGCGTCGAGCAATGTCTGGTCCGGATCTCTGAACTCGATGCCGAGGTCATTTCGCACCTTCGAATTGTCGAATCTGATCTCACGTCCAACGTGAGTCTTCAGATAGGAGCGGGTGCCCGGCTTCTGAAAGTTGGCTCCGAGTCGAACGAGTGAATTCCCGAGTGAGTTGTCGAGGCCAATGCTTGGTAGGCGGTACCGCTCGGCCCAACCGTTGGCTCGGAGCAGGGCTATCACTTCACGCAAGGATCGGACCCCGGAGGCCGTCAGATACCTTCCCGATGCGGCCTCAGTCTCCACTGCCAGACGATGGGCCACGGCTAGATCTCGGACGTCGACGATCGCCCATTGCACTGAGACGATTCCAGGCCAAACCCCGTTGGTGACACCCGCCAGGGCACGTGCACTCTCGTTCAGCCCGGGAATCAGCGACGGGCCGAGCACCAGTGGAGGGTTGAGGACGACGAGATCGAAGCCTGGCGCGGTTTCCTCGATGTACTTCCAGGCGGCTCGCTCGGCCTCCGCCTTTGCCAGGAAGTAGGGGTTTCTGGTGAGAGTCGAGGTGGTGTTCCAGTCCGCCTCGGTGAGTACCCGTCCGTCGGGATCGTCGTGGACGGCGGCAAAGGACGAGGTGAGTACGACGCGCTTCACGTGGCCTGCGGCACGGCACGCCTCGAGCACGGACAGCGTCCCTTGCACGGCGGGGTCGACCAGGTCACGTTGCGGGTCTTTCGCATCGGTCAAATATGGAGAGGCGGTGTGAATGACGTACTCACAACCGGCGACCGCGTTGTTGAAAGCGCCCGGCGTCATCAGGTCGGCCGAAACCAGCTCGAGCCGCTCCTTGGCACCGGGGAGGCCGGTCACATAGCCCTCACGCCAGGCTCGCTCCGGGTCCCGGGTGGTGCCCCGAACCGAGTAGCCGTTTTCCAGTAGCACTTGGACGATCGCCCCAGCCACGAAGCCGGTGGCGCCGGTGACGCAGACCGGGGCAGTGGTCACGGGCATATTCCGAGACTATCCGCCGGCTCGAAAGCCATAATTCGCCACATGCCTCTTGATGAGTATCGGATTGCCAACCGTGCCAACTGGGATTCGCGCGTAGATATACATTTCGGGTCCAACGGCTATCGCGTCGACCGTTTTACTGACCCCGCCCATCTCAGTCAGGTGGTCACTTTCGATAAGGACAAGCTGGGCGATGTTCGGGGAAAGAGGCTGATCCATCTCCAGTGTCACATCGGGACCGACACCATCTCCTGGGCTCGCCTTGGGGCAGAGGTGACCGGCATCGACCTCTCGGGAAAGTCGATCGCTGCGGCCCAGGAGCTGAGCCGGATGGCGGCTACGCCTGCACGGTTCGTCGTGTCCGAGCTCTACGACTCGCCGACTGTTGTGCCTGAGAAGTTCGACATCGTCTATACCGGGGTCGGGGCGATCTGTTGGCTTCCAGACATCAAGGGTTGGGCCCAGGTCGTTGCTTCCTTCCTCGAGCCTGGGGGGCGCTTCTACATGCGTGAAGGCCATCCCATGATGTGGGCCATCGATTGGGAGGACACCAAGCGGCTGTCGGTGACGATGTCCTACTTCGAGACGGTCACACCTTTCGCCGAGATCGAGGAAGAGACCTATGCGGGTGAAGGTGTGGTGACCAGCCCACTCACCTATTCATGGAATCACGGGATCGCAGAGACTCTGACCGCGCTGATCGACGCTGGTCTTCGCATCGACGCGGTCGAGGAGTACGACACCTGTGAATGGCAAGCGCTGGACCAGATGGTGGAGGGTGAGGACGGCTATTGGCGGCTGCCCGAGGGACAAGAACGCCTCCCGATGATGTGGTCCGTGCTCGCCACTCGGGTCTGAACTGACCGTTCAGATTTGGAGACTGCTGGTCGATAACTAGGGCAGGGTCTTCGACCAATTGCCGGGGACTCCTCCTCCTCCATCATGAGAGAGGCCACCTCTTCGGTGGCCTCTCTTGCGTATGTGGCTAATGAGTGATGACTGAGACGATCTCGTTTACCGGATACGTCACCGAAGTCGTGGTGTTGGGGACGTCGAGTAACTGCCAGGGCTCGCCCACGAGTCGCCAGCGCGCCGTCCAGTCATAGGAGACGGTCAACCCGTATCCAATGCCTTTCGTTTCGTAGACATGCCTGGCGATGCCGTCGGGGTAGCCCGCCATCGCAGTCGGCGAGGCAGGGAAGGTTTGGGCTCGACCGTCCCCCCAGTCGACGATGACACCGCTCACTTCGATCTCGATGTCGACGCTCACACCACCGGCAGCCAGCTGGGTCGCGTGATCGGCCGGGATCGGCACCCCAACGAACGTGATCAAACCGGTGACCCCGTTTCCCGCCTCCGGATTCAGGTCGGGAGCAGGCGGGGGATGGATGTATTGGGTGACGTATTCCCAGACTGCAACCGATGGATCGACCACCGTTCCGGGCTCTGATGTGCATCTGGGGACACGACCGGTCGCGAAGATGATGGCTTCGGGATGGTCGGGATCTGGGAGCCAACCGAGGGTGGCGTCGCCGTTGATGTAGAGACCGAGATAGATCCATTGGCCCTCGGTCGAGGTGAGATACCAGCAGTCACCACCGAGATCGACCCCGGCGCTCGGGTAAAGCCGTGAGGGCACCGAGTCATCACTGGCGTAATCGACGATGTCGCCACCCGCTATCCGACACCGGGTGACTTGGTCCGTCCGCCCAAGTGCGTACCGTCTGAGTTGCAACCCAACATGAGGCAAAGTCCGCGGCGACTGCCTGGAGAGCGGGCATTGTGATCAGGATTAGGAGAATGGCTCCAATACCGCGTCGCAATCGGCCTCCCACAGGTCATTCTTGAATGCCCACACGCTGGTGCGAGTCGCCAGCCGCCATCAGTCCAGCGAATGACGTCGACACCATCCCTGGTCATGTCTGGACCACGGATGGCGGATAAGTCCGCCGAAGTCCAGATGACAAGGCAGTCGTTCATCGACCAAGAAGATTTCGGTGTTTGCGAAAACAGATGTCGTTGGGGTTGGGCTTCTGTGACCAATTCAATGAGCACCAAAGGCAGCACGTGCGTCGTCGAGCAGGGCTTGCGTGGCCACCACCTCTTTGATCCGTTCCTCGTCCTGGTTGTAGATCCCCTCGAACCAACCGAACCAGAGTTGACGCAGGATCTGCTCCGCCTCTTCGACCGTGGTCACCACATGGGTCGCCACGATGCTCGAACTGGTGGTGCGAGTGGCGACCTTGGTCGAAGTGCTGCTGGCGACGGCGTGGACCGTGGTGGTAGGTGGCGGAGCGGGCTCTTCGCGGGGCCAGAGCACCCAAATTCCAATCGCGAGACCGACCACCACCAGGCCGGCGATCACCCGGGGGAACATCAAAATCCGAACTTACGCCCCCGACCACCCTCCGTGAAGGGGTTTACCCACGAAGCGCGAAAACCTCTGCTTCTGAGGCACGTGTAGGGTTCTGCTTGGAGGTGAAGCGTGAGTAACGAAGAACAAGAACGGCACCCGTTCCGTTCCCTGATGAAGTTCCTCATCATTGCTGGATTGCTGGCAGCGATCGCAAGGATGTTGGCTTCGAAGAGGGCGGAATTCGTCGGTCTCAGCGACGCTGAGGCGAAGGCGAAATTCGAGGAGAAACTCGGTCCCTGGATTGGAGACGAGAAGGCCTCGGAGCTTGCCGATCAGGTCGTGCCCAAGATGAAGGACGCCGGGCTGTTCGATGCCAACGCCACTGAGAAGGCGATGGACAACGTCAAGGAAGCCGCAGGCAAAACGGCTGACGCGGTAAAGGAAACCGCCAAGAAGGCGAGCAAGACCGCCAAGGACCTCGGAGAGAAGGCAAGTGACAAGGTGGTGGATGTCACCGACTCAGCATCCGACGCCATCGGGAACGCCGTCGGCGAAGTTGTAGACAAGATCGAGGAAGTCACCAAGAAGTCCTGACGCAGCACCCCCCTCGCCCGACCCGGAGGGTCGGGCGGTCCCCCCGCTTTCGCAGGGGGACAACGCTGCGCAGTGTTAGCCTGCCGCCGGCGTGACCAACGAAGCTGAGATCGCGGCCTCCGCGAAACGAGTGATGATCGTGCTGGTGATCCTCTTCATCGTGCTGGTTGCCATCTGGGCAACATCGAGCATCGATTCGATCGTCGCTAATTCATCCGCACCCTGACGGTCGAATTTCTAGCCTCGATGCGTCATGTCTCCCCGCCTCGAATACGTCGACGCCCGCAGCGCGCCCGAGGGCGTGCTTGCTGCGATGCATGACCTCTACCTCGAAATCGACGACGAGGAGCTTCCCGGCGACCCACCCAAGCCCTACGAACAGCGGCTACTCGACTGGCGTCATGTGCCTGAGAAGGAGTTGTTGGCCCACTGGGTTCTCTGGGACGACGACGCTCTCGTGGCGACATCGGGCACTTGGATGAACCTCGAGCAGAATCTGGACAATGCCTTCGGATGGGTCCACGTCCGGAATGGTCATCGCGGCCGCGGCTACGGCCGGTTGGTTGCCGCTCCGATGCTCGACATGGTCGAGGAACAAAAGCGCACCAGGTTTGCCTGCGCCATCCCGCGGGGCTTCGAGGCGGCCGCATTGGCGGAGCGAGCCGGGATGAAGAACGCTTTCCATGCTCAGCGGAGCAGGCTTGTCCTCGCCGACGTGGATTGGGACATGGTCGATGGGTGGGTGGCCCGAGCACCGGAGCGAGCGTCCGACTACGACGTTCTCTTTTTGCCACCTCCGATTGCAGATGAGCACTTGCAGGCGTATTGCGACCTTCACGACGTGATGAACACCGCCCCCTTGGAGGACTTTGAGCGGGATCCTGAGGTGGTCACGCCGGAGTTGTGGCGAGGTCTCGAGGAGATTGATCGCGAACGTCAAACCGAGTTCTTGGTGTATGTGGCGCGTCACAAAGCCTCAGGCACCTTCGTCGGGCTGACCGAGTTGATCTATCAGCGGCTCAATCCGGCACAGGCCTGGCAGGCGGACACCGGGGTCGAATCAGCCCATCGCGAGAAGGGTCTCGGTCGATGGCTCAAGGCGGCCATGTTGCAGAAGATTCGCTCCGACTATCCCCTGGTCGAGAGGATCGACACCGACAACGCAGGCTCCAACGAGCCCATGCTCAATATCAACATCACCCTTGGTTTCAGACCGATCGTGATGAACCACATCTGGCAGGGCGACGTGGCAACGATTAGGGAACGACTGGGGGTCTAGGCCGCGCCGGCGCTAGACGTCGTCCCAGCTTTCGGCTGGCTCGGCATTTTCGTGTTCACCGGCGATCCTCGCGACGTAGGCGGCTGCCTCGCTGCGACGACTCATCCCCATCTTGGCGAGGAGGTTCGACACGTAGTTCTTGACGGTCTTCTCGGCGAGGAACATCTCTTCTGCGATCTGGCGGTTGGTCATCCCGTCGGCGATGTACTCGACGATGGTTCTCTCCTGTTTCGAGAGCTTGGACAACAAGGGATCGTCCTTCGGACCGCTGCGGAGCCGCTCGAACAGTCGCTCGGTCATTTCAGGGTCGAGTAGAGACTCACCGGCCCCAACTTTGCGGATGCTCTCGACGAGATCCGTCGTCTTCACCCGTTTCAGGACGTAACCGGAGGCTCCCGCCAGGATGGCCGCCATCAAGGCCTCCTCGTCGGCGAAGGAGGTGAGAATCAGCACCTTCACTTCGGGAAATCGGGAGCGAATGTCGCGGCAGGCCTCCACACCACTGCGATCGGGGAGCCGAACGTCGAGGACTACGACATCGGGTTGGTCGAAGCCGACCCGTCTCAGTCCTGCTTCGGCGGTTCCAGCTTCACCAACCACTTCCATGTCGTCCTGAGCGTCGACGAGCCCCTTGAGCCCGGCGCGAACCACCTCATGGTCATCAACCAGCAACACGCGCAACTTTGACATGGGTCTGGACGCTAGCCCTTGGTTAACGTCATTGGCTATGCCGCAGCGTGACTTGCTCAGCCGGCTTCCGGCTCTTATCGAGGCTGCGGCATCGGTAATCGAAGCCGGAGATCTGCAACAGCTGTTGGGGCGCCTGGTCACCGAGGCCCGGCTTGCAACTGGTGCCCCCTATTGCGCCCTCGGGGTCATCGGGGAACATGGCGTACTGGTCGAATTCATCCACGAGGGGATGGACGCCGACACAGTTGCAAGGATCGGCACCCTCCCAAAGGGCCTCGGCGTGCTCGGCACTGTGGTCCGGGAGAAGAGGACGATTCGCCTCGATTCGATCGGGGATCATCCCGACTCCTACGGGTTTCCTCCGAACCATCCCCCAATGAGCTCCTTTCTGGGTGTGCCCGTCATCGCGGGCGGGCGGGCCTTTGGCAACCTCTACCTCGCCGACAAAGAGGGAGGATTCACCGACTCCGACGTGGCAACCATCGAGGCATTGAGCCGGATCGCCGGATCGGCACTAACCAACGCTCGCCTCCATGAAAGGCTGCGGAGTGTCGCTGTTATCGAAGACAGGGAACGGATCGCCCGCGACCTGCATGACTCGGTGATCCAGGACCTGTTTGCCGTGGGACTGGGACTGCAAGGAGTTTCGGGCCGGATCACCGATGAGACTGCGGCCGCAACTCTTGAGAATGCCGTGGACCGGCTCGACGCAGCGGTCGAGACGTTGCGCAGCTATGTGGCTCAGTTGCGAGGGGGCCCCAGGCTTCCTTTCCAGTTCGACGATCGACTCCAAGAACTGGTGTCGCGTATGGGGTCGGCGTATCCGAGCAAGGTCCGCCTCGAGCTGGCGATTACCCGGGCGGGAAGCGAGGTCCTTTATGACGAGATCTTCTTACTGGTGGCAGAAGCGCTGAGCAATGCCCTCCGTCATTCGGAGGCAGCTCACGTGAATGTGCTGGTCGAATCGGACTCGTCAGGATGGCGGTTGAGGGTGCAAGACGACGGCAGAGGTTTCGACACGAGTGCGGAGAAAAAGGGGATGGGGCTCGGCAATCTGAGAGCGAGAGCGGCGAGCCTGGGCGGGACGGCGGTCATCACCAGCAGCGCAGACGTTGGCACGATCGTCGAAATCAAGATCCCAATCAGCTGATTGGGTCCGCGGCCAGAGCCTGCGCGAGTCGATCGACCCAGTCCTGCACCGTCGACTCGGCAAATCGGCGAAGGGCGACACGGTCGATCGCCTTGCCCAAAGGCCCCATCGGGGGCTCGTAAGTTCCTTCGAAGCTGATTCGGGTTCCAATCGAGCCGGCGTGAGAAAGGACCAGATCCGCCGTCATCGTCGGGAACAGGGAACTCGCCCCGGTGGCGACCCACGTGATCGGATAGACAAGCCCCTTGCGTTGAACCTCGTGGGGGCCGATCTCCAACCTGACCTCCTTGGCAAGCCCGTCGCCGCGGGGGCCGACTCGAGTCCGCAGCGACTCCCCCTCCCGATACGCGATGCCCGCCCACTCGTAGAGGTCGGCGTTCAGAGCGTCGAGACGTTGTTCAACAGTCCCCAGCGGGACATGTACGAAAGCGGCGTAGTGGACGAACATTTACAGACGACCAGGCCGGGTACGGATTGACAGCCCGCGTCCCGACACCATGCCGGTGATCTCGTCGATCGATACCTCCACGACGTGAGGAAAGCTCGCCATCGCCTGAAATCCGCTGCTGCTCAACGGGGAGCCCATGTACTTCACGTACTTGTCATAAAGCATCTCAACGGTGTGGGTGGTGGTCGTCGGATCGGTCCGCTCCACAGCCGTTCCCTTGACGATGACACTGATCCAGTCGCCGGTCTCCTCATCGAATCGACAGGCCTCAATCGAGACCCTGGGGTTTGCGATCAGGGCTTCAAACCGCTTACCGGGTTTGGTTCGGAACAGGACCCGATTTCCATCGACGACGAACGACACCGGGCTCACGTAAGGATCGCCGTTGGAGACGACACCAATGTGGGCCACCATCGCTCCGGAGAAGAATTGCCGGGCCTCTGCTTCAGTGATCGAGTCCACGGGTCAGACCGTGGTCGGCTCGGTCATCGCCCACAGGACGTCTTTGATCGAGATCATGCCGAGGATGAAGGTTCCGTCGACCACGGGGATGTGCCTGTAACCGCTGGCAAGCATCCACTCCGCAGCCTCCGCCACTGGCATGTCCGGGTCGATCGAGTCCGGGTACGCGGTCATCCACTCATCCACTTTTGCCACGTCGAGGTCGGCGCCATCTGCGACTGCGTCGAGGACGTCACGCTCGGTAAGGATTCCCTCGAGCGCTCCATCGACCTCAACGGCCACAGAGCCCACGCCGTTGCTCTTCATGCTGACTGCGGCGCTGCGCACTGGGGCGTCGGGCGCCACCCAGATGACCTCGCCACCTACCAACTCACGGACTGTCATCAGCTCCCTTTCGTCTGCTCCCAGTCATCATCGGCCGGATAGGGCAGAAGCGGGGAGCGGCTTTGGTCCCAAGTTGAAGGGACCTATGCGCCTAGGGCGACACACCAGCCCTTCTTACGTTGGCCGGATGACGCCACGATTTCAACAACCCGAAGACCCGTCGACCAAAATGGTCCTCGACCGCCTGCTGATCCTGGTGGCCGTGATGGGGGCGGCCTTCGCGATCATGGCGGCCGTGGTCGCCATTCGGGGTGGGGACACGGCGACCGCGGCCTCAACCGATGGCCAGCAGACAGGTGAACTGAGTCTCAGCGAGTTTTCGATCGATGGCGACCTCGAATTTGCACCGGGCAACTTGGTTCTGCAGGTGTCGAACGACGGGTCACAGGCGCACAACCTGACAGTTGAGGGAGGCACGGCCACGCCGAATATCAACGCGGGTGAATCCGCCACTCTCGATGTGGGGGATCTGAGCGAAGGGTCCCACGTGGTCTTCTGCTCGATCCCGGGCCATCGCGAGGCCGGGATGGAGGCCACCTTGGTGGTCGGCAACGGGGCCATGCCAGGAGAGCATGACGGCACCGAGGGCACCGCCGCCGATTGGGCGGCGCTGGATCAGGCGATGACCGATTCAATGCTGGCGTTCCCGGCCGCCACCGAGGGAAAAGGGAATCAGCTCCTCGAACCAAAGATTCTCGCCGACGGGACCAAGGAGTTTCATCTCACGGCAGCCATCACCAAGTGGGAGGTGGCTCCGGGGAAAGTGGTCGATGCCTGGACCTACAACGGCATGGTGCCCGCGCCGATGATCAGGGTCGATGTTGGTGATCGGGTGAGGGTTGTCCTCGACAACCAACTCCCGATGGGGACCGACATCCACTGGCATGGAGTCAAGGTTCCCAACGACATGGACGGGGTATCTCCCCTCACCCAGCCCCTGGTCAAGTCCGGGGAGACCTTTGTCTACGAATTCGTCGCCAGAGAGCCGGCGATCGCGATGTACCACGCCCACCATCACGCCCAGATGCAGGTTCCGAACGGATTGTTTGGCACTTTCATCGTTGGGGAGACTCCGGTCCCAAGGGGTGAGACCGTTTCTGGGGTCGAGATTCCCGCAGACCTCGAGATCGCCCAGGAGATCCCGATGGTGCTCAACGACGCCGGGGTGATCGGGCTCAGTCTCAACGCGAAGTCCTTTCCCGCCACTGAGCCATACACAGGAAAGGTCGGGGACTGGATCGTCGTGCACTACTTCAACGAGGGCATGCAGATACACCCGATGCATCAACACCAGTTCCCACAACTGGTGTTTGCGAAGGACGGGATCCCTCTCGATCACCCCTACTGGGCCGACACGGTGGCGATTGCCCCAGGAGAGCGCTACTCGGTCTTGTTCCAGCTTTCCGACCCCGGGGTCTGGGTCTGGCATTGCCACATCCTCAACCATGTCGAAAGCGATGCCGGGATGTTCGGAATGGTCACCGTGTGGATCGTCGAGGAGTGATCGCTACCTTTCGTAGCCGATGTTCACCAACCTCTATCCGGAGACCGGAGTCGTGGACGACCTCCTGGGCCTGGTCCTCGGGTCTGACCGCGCCATCACTGGACGTCCCTGGGTTTTGGTGAACATGGTGGCTTCCATTGACGGAGCCACAACGGTCGAAGGCCGGTCTCGCGGGCTCGGAGACGACGATGACCTCGCAATGTTCAAGGCCCTCAGGGCAGTTCCCGACGTCATCCTGGTCGGTGCGGGGACGGCGCGGGCCGACAACTACGGGCCGATCCGTCTCGACGACGAGCGGGTGGCGCGACGTCGGGAGGTGGGCAAGCATGACCTGCCGAGGCTTGCGATCATGAGTGGCCATCTCAATCTCGATCCCGCGGCCAGGCTGTTTTCGAATCCGGATATGCTCCCAATCATCCTGACGGGGGCTGGCGCAGACCCCGAACGTCTACAAGCCCTTGAACCATTGGCCGAGGTGGTCGTGCTCGAGGATCTGAATGTGCAGGCGGTGTTGGATCACTTCAAATCCGGCATCATTCTCTGCGAGGGAGGGCCCGGTCTCAACTCACAATTGGCGGCAGCCGGCGTGATTGACGAGTTGAACCTGACCATTGCGCCTCTGATCGTGGGAGGGGGGTCGAAGCGAATTGTTCAAGGGATGCCGACCGACGCAGCGGTGCACATGGATCTCGACCGGATTGTGCTCGGCGATCACTCTCTATTCTTCCGCTACCTAGCAGCAGGGACAGGTGGGACATGAGTACGGCCAGCGACGTCATCCAACGGATCGCCCGGTGGATCAACCCGGTCATCGGGTCGCCAGCGGGACCCCTCGAGACCACCGTGTTCGTCGACTCGTTCGGCCCGTCGCTGATGCCCAGGACCTCGGTTCACCAGGGGGTGGCCACGGGGCTCAGTGTCCTCGCCGCGCGCGGGCCGTCACCAAGGTCGCTGATGTGCCGTTCGCAGTCATGGTCCCCGACGACGCCGGCTTGACGCGTCGCCTGGCGATGCGTGGCGTGATGGGTGGAATCGGAGAAAGCCTGGCGGGCATTCCCGAAGTCGAAGGCGAAACCATGTGGCGCTCGGGCACCCGTACCTCGGGGCGCCTGATTCGGGCAGCGGCGATAGGTGGTGCCATCTACGACGCCGGCATCTGGTTACGCGATCGAAACCAGTCGCGGCCGGCACTGACACCGGTATTGGTTACTGCCGCGACTGCTGGTGGCGTCCTGTATTGGGCCCAACGCCGGCTGGCGATCAGAGAGTCCGAAGTCGGGAAATGGCCCATTCCCCAGACCGAGACCATTCCGACGGCCCTGGGTACCGCCGTAGTGGTCACCGCTGCCGGATCCGCGATTTCACGGGGATTTCGAATGAGCCGGGACGGTTGGATCAACTATCTCGGCCCGGGATGGTCGAAGAACGTCATGGCCCGAGTGCTCAACGCCGCTATCTGGACTGGAGGAGCGGTTGCGTTGTACAACGCCGGAGTTGGCTACCTCACCAAGTCAAACGACAAGGTGGAGCCTGGCTACTCCACCGCTCCGACGGCGCCCGAAGTCTCGGGGAGCCCAGAGAGCGTCTCCACTTTCGAGGAGTTGGGGCTGCAGGGGCGCCGTTACGTCGTGGATGTGCTCACTCCGGAGGTGATCGAGGAGACTCTCGGTGAGCCGGCCAAGGCGCAGCCGATACGGACCTTCATCGGCTTCAACACCGAGCCCCTCTACTCGACGGGCCGGGCCGAACTTGCACTCGAGGAGCTCGATCGGACGGGTGCATTCGATCGGTCGTTCCTGTTGCTGGTGTCTCCCACAGGGACCGGATGGGTTGACCACACCATGATCGAGGCGGCGGAGCTCTTGACCAGGGGTGACATCGCCACCTGCTGCATCCAATACGGCCGGTCGCCGTCCTTTCTTGCCGTTCAGAAAGTCGCCCTGGGAAGGGCCCAGTTCCGGCTGTTGCTGTGGGGTATCCAAGAGCGCCTTCGTGAACGACCGCCCGAGAAGCGGCCCAAGGTCTTGGTGTTTGGCGAGAGCCTGGGGGCCTGGACCTCCTCGGACGTTGTCATGCACCAGGGGATCTCCGGGTTCGATCACTATGGGATCGACCGTGCCCTTTGGTTCGGTCTGCCATGGCTGGCCAAGTGGTCCCGATCGGGGATGGCGCGAGGAGCCTCCGACACCGTTCCCGCGGGCACGGTCGGCGTCTTCGACCGACATGAGCAATTTGCGGCGTTGACTGACGAGGAACGTGATCGGATGCGGGCAGTGATGCTGTCCCATGACAACGACCCGATCGCCCGGTTCGGCCCTGACATGTTGGTTCGCAAGCCGGAGTGGGTCGATGAGGAAGGCCTGCGCGGGGTGGCCCCGTCCATCGAGTGGATCCCGCTCGTTACGTTTTGCCAGACTGCCCTGGACGTGGCAAATGCCATGGTCACTGTTCCCGGGGTGTTCGAGTCGTTCGGTCATGACTACCGCGCCGACACAGCCCGCTTCGTTCGAGACGCCTACCACCTGCCTTCCGTCACCGAGGAGCAGATGGAGCGGATCGAGGCCGCTCTTCGTTCGCTCGAGCTGGAACGGTCCGAGCGGATCAAGGCAGCCAACACCGCGGCCGCGCCTCCCGCCCCGGCCGAGCGTGAGGACGGTGGGCGCGCGGTGAGTGCCGGTGTCCCCCTGAGGACGGGACAGACCAAGGGGGCCAACTGGCGAAGGAGCTTGCGAGGACGACGCCACACCTGAGTTTCAGGTGTGGGAGAGGACGGCGCTCGGTAACCTCGCGCTCGATGGGAAAGCACGCCGAGCTCTACGAGAGACACCAAAAGGTTCTGCCCGGTTGGGCGCCCCTCTATTACCAGCAGCCGATCTCGATCGTCGATGGTGACGGGCGGCATGTCAGTCGACGCCGAGGGCAACCGATACCTCGACTTTTTTGGAGGGATCCTGGTCACCATGACGGGATACCGGGTCCCGGAAGTGATCGAGGCCATCAAACGCCAGGCCGATCGGATGCTGCACACTTCGACCCTTTACCTGATCGAATCCCAGATAGAGCTTGCCGAAAAGGTCGCCGAGCTTTCGGGGATCCCCGACGCAAAGGTCTTCTTCACCAACTCCGGCACCGAGGCCAACGATGCGGCCCTCATGCTGGCGACCACTTACCGCAAGTCCAACCAGGTGTTGGCGATCCGAGGCAGCTACCACGGGAAGTCGCACTCGACTATTGCCATCACAGGGCTGAAGGCGTGGTCGGGGACCAGTTTCTCCCCGTTCCAGGTGACCTATGTGCACGGTGGCTACAAGCTGCGCAGCCCATTCGGGCACCTCTCCGACGCCGACTTCATCGCTGCTTGCGTCGCCGATCTCGAGGATCTGCTCCGGGTGGCCAGCGCCGGCGAGCCTGCGGCGATGATCGCCGAGCCGATTCAGGGTGTCGGCGGCTTTGTAACCCCTCCCGACGGGTTCTTTGGGGCCATGAAAGAAGTGCTCGACGCCCATGGAATCCTGTTCATCTCCGACGAGGTACAGACGGGTTGGGGACGGACAGGCGAGCATTTCTGGGGCTATCAGGCGCACGGGATCACTCCGGATCTACTCACCTTCGCCAAGGGACTGGGCAATGGACTGAGCATCGGCGGCGTGGTGGCGCCGGCCGAGATCATGGAGGCCTATCCGGCGCTTGGGATCTCGACGTTCGGAGGGAACCCTTTGGCGACGGCAGGCGCTCTCGCCAACCTGGAAGTCCTTCTCGGCCAGGACATGCAGACCAACGCTCTGAAAGTGGGGAATCGGCTGATGCAGAACCTGATCCCACTCTCCGAGGAGTTGGAGGTGATCGGTGAGGTCAGGGGCAAGGGTCTCATGATCGGGCTCGAGCTGGTGGGACCCAATGGGGAGCCGGCGCCGGAGAAGGCGGCGGCCGCCCTCGAGGCGGCCCGCGAGGAGGGCCTGCTCATCGGTAAGGGCGGGCTTTATGGGAACTCGTTGCGAATCGCCCCTGCCCTTTCACTGACTGAGGAAGAGGCGGACGAGGGGTTTGAGCGTCTGGAAAGGGCCCTGAGACGGATCTAGCCGTCCCAGGTTGTCCCCCCTTTCAAGGGGGGACCGGCGCAGCCACTGGCTGCGCCGATGGGGGGTTTGATGGTTGTCAGGTGCTGCGGGTTAGCCCCCCTCGCCCAACCCCTTGGGGGTCGGGCGGTCCCTCCGCTCCGCAGGGGGACAACGCGTCCGCAGACAGTCGGCTATCACGGCGAGGACCCCTTCCAGGTTCTCGACAACATCCCATGCCCAGACCCGGAGAACCACCCACCCTCGTGACTTCATGTAACGGTCGCGATCCGTGTGAGCGCGAGTTCCGGTGTTGAGATCCGTCGACCTCAACTACGACCCTGTGACTCGGGGCGAAGTCTGCGATGTATGGACCGATGGGTTGTTGTCTTCGGAATCTGACTCCGAGCCGGTTGTGGCGCAGGTGGCTCCAAACCAGACGCTCGGCGTCGCTCATCGACTGACGATTGACCCTCGCGTATCGAACCAGCCTGCGGTCTCTCACACGGGGACTGTGGCTCGGGCGGTGGTGGAGGCAATGGGGGTGTTCCCCCAGGGGGTGATCCCCCTGCAACTCCTACCCGGATCACAGCACCATTGGGGGCATGAGCAAACAACCACGAATCGCGAAGCGCGGTGTGTCATGAACCTCGCAGTCGGCATTCCCTGTCCTGGATGTGGTCACGACGTGGCGAACCTTCTCGAGTTCGTCAAGGACGACTCCCAGGTCCTGGTTGCCCATCGTCTTCAGTGTGTGCGGTGTGAGACCGTCTACTTGGAGGCGAGGGAGCCGGCCGATTATGAGGAAGACTTTCGTTTGGAGTTGGTCCTCGACGAGGCCATCACGCGGAGCTAGCCGGAGACCGACGCAGCCACTGGCTGCGTCGATGCGGGGTTGGCCCTAGAGCAGCGCCTGCAAGTCGATGTCGCAGCTGGGGTGACGCAGCTTGGCCAGGCCCCTCGCCTCGATCTGACGGACCCGCTCCCGCGTGGAGTTGATGACCTTGCCCACATCCGAGAGCGTCCACGGCTCGTCACCGTCCAGACCGAAACGGAGCCAGAGCACCTGCTGCTCTTCGAGATCAAGGATCTGCAACGCTTTGATCAGCCGCTCCCGTCGCCACGCCGAAGCCGCGCGGTCCTCGGGGTTGGCCGCACCGGTGTCCTCGACAAAATCCTGAAGCGAGGCGTCTCCGTCCTCGCCGACCGGACGGTCCAACGAAACCGTCTCCGCAGGTGCCTCCAGCGCCGCCAGCACTCGCTCGGTGTCCAGACCGGACGCCTCCGAAATCTCCTCGAGGGTGGGGGCTCGGTGGTATTTGTCGTGCAGGCTCTGCTTGGTGTCCTGGACAGTTCGCACCACGTCGACCATGTGAACCGGGAGTCGGATCGTCCGCCCGTTGTTGCCGAGCCCGCGGGTGATCGCTTGTCGGATCCACCAGGTGGCGTAGGTGGAGAACTTGAATCCCTTGCGCCAGTCGAACTTTTCCACAGCTCGGATCAGCCCCAGGTTGCCCTCCTGGATCAGGTCGAGGAGATCGAGGCCTCGGCCCGTGTAACGCTTGGCGATCGAGATGACCAACCGCAAATTGGAGCGGATGAAGGTCATCTTTGCCTCTTCGCCCTCGGCGATGAGACGCATCAGTTGCGGGCGTTCCGCAGCCTGGAAATCTCCCGTTTCGAGCAGGGATTTTGCCTTCTTGCCCCGCTCCATCGAACGGGCCAGATGGACCTCGTCCTCAGCCGTCAGGAGGAGGTGGGCAGATACTTCATCCAGATATAGGCCAACGGTGTCACCGGGGCCTGAGCCCCGCTCCGGTCTCGCATCACTGGCCCTGATGGGCTTCCCCAATCTGACCTCCTCAACAACCCCTGTTGAAAACTAACCCTCCTGGCTGAATCTGGCAAACCAAAATCGCGGCTTACCGATTTGCCCTGGGTAACCTTGATTTCTCAGTGTCTCGCCGATCCCAGTTCCGTTTGCTGGTGGCGTTCACAATCGTCTGGGCAGTGTGGGCTGGCTGGTCACTGCTCGGTCGAGCCACTCCCTACACCCTGCGTGTTCTCGACGACTCGGGTGCGCCCGTCGCATCGGCTTTTGTCGAGGTGAATGGGAGTCAGGTCGGCACCAGTGCCGACGATGGTTTGATCGAGATGGACTGGAATTCGTCGAAGTCTGTCCTTGAGGTGAGCGCTCCCGGTCATGTCCCGTTGACCGTCACCCTTACCGATCGTCCGGAGGGGGTGGTCGATGCCGTGCTCAAGGCGCGAATTCTCCGCGGGAAGGTAGTCGACGGTTCAGGAGTGCCCGTCGAGGAAGTCCAGGTGGTCGCGGGCCCTGCAAGTGCGCTGAGCGACGATCAGGGAGAGTTCACCGTCCGTGGCGCCGAGCCCGGCCCGGTTGAGGTGACCCGACCCGCCTGGGTTGAGACCAGCTTCGATTGGGATGGCGGCCCCGGCGAGGCCAGCGTCGAATTGCTGCCCTTCGCCGCCCGGGCGGTGCATATCACGGGGGAAGCCACAGCCGAGAACCTGGACCACTACATCGAGATGGCGGAGGCGACCGAGCTCAATGCACTCATGGTCGATCTCAAAGACGAGACAGGGCTCGTCTGGTACAACAGCCAGGACCCCCTTGCCGAGGAGGTCCAGGCCGTCAGGGCGCTCTACGACCTCAATGACGTCTCGATGCGGGCTCATGCCGCCGGTCTGTATCTGATCGGTCGCCTGGTCATCTTCAACGATCCCACGGCTGCGATTCGGAAGCCCTCGATGGCGGTCTGGGACACGGCGACGGACGCCCCCTTCGAGTCCAACAATCAGTACTTTCTCGACCCGACCGATCCCGATGCCCGCGCCTACGCCCTGTCGCTCGCCGTCGAGGCGTGCTCGATGGGTGTGGACGAGATCCAGTTCGATTATGTGCGTTTTCCCGATCAGCGGTCCGAGACAACGGTTTTCGACGGGGGCGTCACCCAGGAAGTGAGAATCGAGGCGATCAGCTCGTTTTTCAATGAGGCCATCGCTGCGCTCCATCCCATGGGATGTGCGGTCGGAGCCGACGTTTTCGGCTTCACCACCAAGGCAGAGGACGATGGAGGCATCGGGCAACGCTGGCCCGACATCCTGCAGATCGTGGACGTCGCCTCACCCATGGTCTACCCGTCGCACTACAGCACCGGTTGGTATGGATTCGATGTCCCCAATGATCACCCTGCCGACATGGTGACCAACGCCCTCGAAGACGGAATGGCCAGGATGCCCCGAAATGTCGTGATCCGGCCATGGCTCCAGGATTTCGGGTACAACTCCGACCAGGTCCGGGCGCAGATCGACTCCGCCGAGCAGTATGGGCTGGGCTGGATGTTGTGGAATGCCAAGTCGAACGTCACGACTGATGCGTTAGGCCCGGCCGAATAATTGGCACTATCGCCATAGGTGAAATACGATCGGGGGGTCCCGCCCGGAGAGGTTTTTGCCCTCGTTCGACTCCGAGAATCTCGAGAAGCTGATCGCCGTCGCCCCACCGTGGCGACGGGAGCCGATGCTTGCTGCCCATCGCGTCTTCGAATCTCTCGAAGAGCCGACCGGGGCAGAGGAGGACTGGCGATACGTCGAGTTCGAGACACCGTTCTCCAGCCTGGTCACGATCGACGAGCCGGGGTCTGCATTGGGCGCCGGCCCGTTCCTCGAATCGGTAGGCCAGACTTCGGGCCGTGTGCTCATCGTTGACGGCGCGGTGCTCGAGGCGTCCGCGGATGCCGACTTGGTTCGGCGGTTCGCCGAATTGGAGGAAGCACCGGCTCCCGCAGGGCTCGTGCCCGTCGACCACAACAAGCTCGCAGCGGCTCACGCCTCGTTTGCGACTGATGGAGTGCTGATCGAGATTCCCAAGGGATCGGTGATGACAAATCCCTTGGTGGTTGAGGTCCAGGCCGTTACCCCCGAGTCGGCGTCATTTCCTCATGTCGTCGTTCGGGTCGGCGAGAACGCCGAGGCGAGCGTCCTGGTCGTCTACCGGTCCGCCGACGATGTCAGGCTGCTCATGGTTCCCGAGATCGACCTCGAGGTGGCCGCGGGTGGGCGGCTCCGTTACCTGGCTGTTCAGGGTCTCGATCATGCCGCAACCTCGGTGGTCCATCAGCGGGTAACCCTGGGCCGGGATGCCACCGCTCGGATCGGTGAGGTCGGGCTGGGCGCCAGGCTGGGGCGTCTCGATCTGGGGATCAGGCTCATCGGGGACGGCTCTTCGTCGGAGGTGGTTGGCTTGTACTTCGGGGAAGGCGAGCAGACCCTCGATTACCGCATGCTCATCATTCACGAGGGCCGGAGCACGACTTCGGATGTCTTTCTCAAGGGGGCAGTCGAGGACGACGCACAGAGTGTGTTCACCGGCCTACTGCGAATCGAGAAGGACGCGAGGGGCACCTCCACCTTCGAGACCAACAGGAATCTGGTCCTCTCCGAAAACGCGAAAGCTCAATCAGTGCCCAATCTGGAGATCCTCTGCAATGACGTGGTTTGTGGTCATGCTTCATCGGTCGGACCGCTCGAGGGGGAGCACCTCTATTACCTGCAGAGTCGTGGCCTCAGCCGGGTCCGCGCCGAGCGTCTACTGATCAGGGGGTTTTTCCAGGAAGTCATCGATCGCCTGCCGATCGAGGCCGTTGGGGGCCCCGTCTCCGAAGAAGTCTTCCGAAGATTCGTCTCGGCACAGGAAGAGGGTCGAGTCGCATGAAGATCGAGCTCGGCGCCCTCGAGACCCTTCCCCGTGACCGGGGGATCAGAGTGACGGTCGGCGAAACCAGGGTCGCCGTTTTCCGGGTGGCCGACGAGGTGTTTGCCATCGGCGATCGCTGCTCGCACGCAGAAGCTTCATTGGCCGAAGGGGAGGTCTATGGCACCGATGTCGAGTGCCCCCGCCACGGCTCCGAATTCGATTTGCGGACCGGTGAGCCGGTCTCCTTGCCGGCCACCCAGCCAGTCCCGGTCTACGAAGTGACGATCGAAGACGGGAACGTCTATCTCCTCCTGGAGCAGCCATGACCGCTGCATTGAAGGTCAAAGGCTTGTCCGCCTCGGTGTCGAGCAAACAGATCCTCCAGGACCTCGATCTCGAGGTTCCCTACGGGGAGATCCACGCAATCATGGGCCCCAACGGATCGGGCAAGTCGACGTTGTGTCATGTGTTGACCGGTAAGGCGGGCTACGAGGTCCAAGGGGAGGCCACGCTCGACGATGTCGATCTGTTCTCGTTGAGTGTCGACGAGCGATCCCGCCTCGGGCTCCTGCAGAGCTTTCAATATCCGACCCAGGTGCCAGGGGTTCGGCTCAGAGAGTTCCTGCTCGAGGCGGCGGATGAGCGTGGCATCGGCGCCGAGGAAGCCGCCGCCCGAATCGAGGACGAGGCCGAGCGTTTCGACACGACCCGCTTTCTCGATCGTTCCCTCAACAACGACCTGTCGGGTGGGGAGAAGAAGCGCTCGGAGATCTTTCAGATGGCCGTGCTTCGACCCAAGCTGGCCTTGCTCGACGAAATCGACTCGGGCCTTGATATCGACGCAGTCCGCCAGGTGTCCGAGGCCGTTGAGACCATGCGCTCACCTGACTTAGGGGTGGTGATGATCACCCACTACAGCCGGATTCTTCGTTATCTGATGCCCGATCGGATTCATGTGATGATCGATGGCCGGATCGTCGCCTCGGGTGGGGCCGAGCTTGCCGAAGAGCTGGACACCGGGGGTTACGACTCGGTTCGGGAACGTCTCGGGTTGCAGCGAGCCTCAGGCGAACCGGTGCGCAAGGCATCGGATTTCTTCACCGACACCCCGTTCGACGTCTAAGCCGATGGCCGATCGGTCGACCACCGAGCGTTGGCTTGCGGCTCTCACCAATCTTCCGACGGCATCCGGGCATGAGGACTCCGTCATCAGTTGGGTCCGGGCATGGGTGCACAGGCGTGGTGATCTCAGGATCCGGAACGATGCCGGCGGCAACCTCCTGATCACACAGAAAGGACGCCATAGCCGGCCACCGGTGGTGGCGGTCGCCCATATGGATCATCCGGCCTTTGTGATCACCTCGGTGCAGGGTCGTGAAGCCGAATACGAGTTCCGGGGCGGGGTTCGACCCGAGTACTTCGCGAACGCCCGGGTGGCATTCACCTCTGGCGCAGCCCGAGGGGTGGTTGCCAGCCATGACCCGAAGAACGGTACCGGGGTGATCCGGGTCAACAGCGACGGGCAGGTACAACCCGAAGATGTCGCCACCTGGGCATTCGTCAAGCGCCAACCGAGAGCCGGGCAATTCTCGGCGCCCGCCTGTGACGACCTCGCCGGGTGTGCGGCCGCACTTGCCGCCCTCGACCGGGCCCGGGAGACGCCAGCCCTTCGCCACTTCGGGGTTCTGCTGACCAGGGCCGAGGAGGTTGGCTTCGTCGGGGCGATCCATGCCGCAAAGACCGAAACCGTGTCCCGGGACACCCGGTTGCTCTCCATCGAGGCCTCCCGGGCCTCAACCCATGCTCCGGTTGGAGAGGGACCGGTGATCAGGGTGGGGGACGCCTCGACAGTGTTCGACCAGGAGATGACCAACCAGATCAGTTGGGCTGCTTCGCGCCGGGGTTTGATCCATCAGCGAAAGCTGATGGCAGGTGGATCTTGTGAGGCCACCGCCTTTGGGGTGTACGGATATCGGGCCGCCGGGTTGTGCCTCCCGCTCGGGAACTATCACAACATGGGCAACCTGGACGAGGTCGAGGCTGGGTCAGGAAAGGCGATTCCGATGCTGGAAACTGTTGCCCTCGACGACTTCCACGGGTTGGTCGACCTGCTGTTGCTCGCCGCCACGGCAGTTGACGACGACGGTGGTCTCAAGTCGAGACTCGACCACCTCTACGAGGGCACCCGGCACCTGCTGGGGCGGAGACCGTTACCGTAAGGTCGACCCTCGACTGGGAGCGACGACAGGCGTGGAACACAGAATCGAACATGACTCGATGGGGGATGTCGAGGTTCCCGCCGACGCCTATTACGCCGCCTCCACCCAACGTGCGGTCGACAACTTCCCAATCTCCGGGCTTCGTTTCGGGCGCCGCTTCGTTTGGGCACTCGGGTTGCTCAAAGGGTCAGCAGCCACCGTCGCCGCCCAACTAGGTCATCTGGATGCTGAACGTGGGGCCGCGATCCGCAAGGCGGCGGATGAGGTCATGGAGGGCTCGCTCGACGCGCACTTCGTTCTCGACATCTTCCAGACCGGGTCGGGAACGTCCACCAACACCAACGCCAACGAGGTGATTGCCGCCCGCGCCACCGAGTTGCTGGCTTCTGGCGCTGATCCGGTTCATCCCAACGATCAGGTCAACTTCGGCCAATCGTCGAACGACGTGATCCCGGCTGCGATTCACATCGCCGCAGTGGCTGCGCTCCGTGAGCAATTGATCCCGGCATTGGATCGGTTGAGCACATCGCTCGAGGTGAAGGCAAGAGAGTTCGCCGATGTGGTCAAGTCGGGAAGAACTCATCTGATGGACGCCACTCCGGTGACGCTCGGCCAAGAGTTCGGGGGTTGGGCAACTCAGGTCGCCAAGGGGTCGGAGCGTCTCGCCAAGGTCCTGCCCGAGTTGGAGGAGTTGGCCCTGGGAGGAACGGCGGTGGGAACCGGTATTAACGCTCCCGCGGGGTTTGCGCCCGCAGTGATCGCACTCATGGCCGACCGCACCGGCTATCCATTCCGCGAGGCGGACAACCACTTCGAGGCGCAAGGCTCCAAGGATGCGGCGGTGATGGCATCCGGGGCTCTAAAGACCGTTGCGGTCTCGTTGTCCAAGATCGCAAATGACATTCGCTTCCTGGGATCAGGGCCCAGTTCGGGGCTGGCAGAGATCAAGATCCCCGAGCTGCAGCCGGGCTCGTCGATCATGCCGGGCAAGGTCAACCCGGTCATGTCCGAGATGGTTATGCAGGTTGCGGCTCAGGTGATCGGGAACGACGCCACCATCACCTGGGGTGGGGCAAACGGCAATTTCGAGCTGAATCTGATGATGCCGGTGATCGCCCACAATCTGCTGGAGTCGATCGAGATCCTGGCCAATGCGGCCGAGGCCTTCCGGGCCAAGTGTGTCGAGGGCATCGAGGCCGACCGGGAACGGGCTCTGGCCCTGTTGGAGAGGAACGCGATCATCGTCACCGCCCTCAACCCGCATATCGGCTACGACAACGGCGCCAGGATCGCCAAAGAGTCTCTGGCGACCGGGCGTTCCATCCGGGAGCTGGTGTTGGAGTCAGGCCTGATGACGGCCGAGGAACTGGACAAGGCCCTGGATCTGAAGAAGCTGACCGAAGGCGGGATCGCATAGGCGCACCCCCTTTGGGTTGTCCCCCCTTTTAAGGGGGGACCGACGCAGCCACTGGCTGCGTCGACGGGGGGTTTGACTTGTCCCCCCTCGCCCGACCTGCGGTCGGGCGGTCCCCCCGCTTCGCAGGGGGACAACCCGGAGGGGGTTAGCCCGCCAGTGCCTCTGCCAACACGTTCCAGGCCAGGCTGGCGCACTTGATCCGGACCGGGTACTGGCGCACCCCTTCCAGAGCCTCGAGGTCTCCGAGGGCGGCCCCCGGGTGATCGTGGTCGACACCGGGGTCGATCCCGTCGTCGAGTGACATCAGGCCACGAAACTTGGCCGTCAACTCCTCGATCTCGGCGCGGCTCTTGCCCTTGATCGCCTCACTCATCATCGACGCCGACGACAGGCTGATCGAGCACCCCTGGCCGTCGATCGCCACCGACTCGACCTTGTCCCCGTCATACATGAGCTCGATCGTGATGTCGTCGCCACACAGCGGGTTGATCCCCTGCGCCTTGGCATCCGGCGAGTCGAGATGGCCCTTGTTGCGGGGAGTTCGATAGTGATCGAGGATCACCTCGCGATAGAGGTCTTCGAGGCTCATCTGCCAACTCCGAACAAGTCACGGGCGTGGCGCAAGGCAACCACGAGGGCGTCGATGTCCTCCTCGGTGTTGTAGACGTAGAAGCTGGCCCTAGCGGTCGCGGCCACGCCCAGCCTTTGCATCAGAGGCCGGGCGCAGTGATGACCCGATCGAACGGATACCCCTTCCTCATCGAGGATGGTGGCAAGGTCGTGGGCGTGGACCTCGTCCATAGTCATCGACAGCACGCCGCCGCGGTCGATCGTGTTTGGAGGTCCCTGGATCTTCAGCCCGGGCACATCACCGAGGCGGTCGAGGGCCACTTCGGTGAGGGCGCGATCGTGCTCAAAGATCTTGTCCATTCCGATCGAGTCGAGATAATCGATGGCGGCGTGGAGGCCGACGGCTTCGATGATCGGAGGCGTTCCCGCCTCGAATCGATGCGGGATCTCTGCCCAGGTGGAGTGCTGGAGGGTGACTTCGGAGATCATCTCCCCTCCATACTCGAAAGGCTCGGCTTCCTGGAGGGCGTCCATCTTTCCCCAGAGGACGCCGATTCCGGTCGGGCCCAACATCTTGTGGGAAGAAAAGGCCACAAAGTCGGCGCCGAGATCGTCGACATTGACTGGCGCGTGTGGGATCAGCTGAGCGGCGTCGACCACCACCCTCGCCCCGTGGGCGTGGGCCAGATCTGCGATCTCACGGACCGGTGGCATCGTGCCCAGGACGTTCGACATCCCGGTCACCGCCACGATCTTCACGTCCGGGCCCATCTTCTGCCTATACACATCCATGTCGAGGCGAAAGTCGTCGGTCACCGGGATGTGGTCGAGAGTGGCTCCGGTGCGCTTGGCCACGATCTGCCACGGAACCAGGTTGGCGTGGTGCTCCATCTCGGTGGACAGAATCCGGTCGCCCTCCTTCAGGTTCTCCAATCCCCAGCCGAAGGCGACCGTGTTGAGCGAAGTGGTGGCACCCCGGGTGAAGATGATCTCCCGTGAGTCCTTGACCCCAAGGAACTCGGCCACGCGGTTGCGGGCGGCCTCGTAGGCGTCGGTGGAGGCCACGGAGAGCTTGTAGGCGCCGCGGTGGACATTGGCGTAGGAGGTCCGGGCGAACCGATCCATTGCTTCGAGAACGGGGATCGGCTTCTGGGAGGAGGCGCCCGAATCGAGGAAGTGGACCCCGTCACCGAGGACCGGGAAGTCGGCTTTGAGATGCGATAGATCGATCACAACTAGGTCAACACACTCCGGAACGAATCGTATCCCTCCTCTTCGAGACGAGCCGCCAACTCGGGGCCGCCGCTCTCGAGGATTTGGCCGTCCATGAAGATGTGGACCTGGTCGGGCGTGACATAGTCGAGAAGGCGCTGGTAGTGGGTGATGATCAGGAACCCTCGCTCCGGGCCGGTCAGCTTGTTCACACCGTTGGCAACGGTCCGCAGTGCGTCGATGTCGAGCCCGGAGTCGGTCTCATCCATGATCGCCAGATCCGGCTCGAGCACCGCCATCTGCAGGACTTCGTTGCGCTTGCGCTCTCCGCCTGAGAACCCCTCGTTGAGGTAGCGGTCGGCGAAGGACGACTCCATGCCGAGCTCCTTCATCGCGTCCATCACCTTGAGGCGAAGCTCGAGGACGGTGAGATCAACACCGGTTCGGTTGGACAACGCCTGTCGGAGGAACTGGATCACCGAAACGCCGGGTATCGCTTCCGGATGCTGGAAGGCGAGGAACATGCCGGCGGCGCCACGCTGATAGGCGGGGGCGGCAGTGATGTCCTCACCCCGATAGAGGATTCGGCCCTTGGTGACCTTGTATCCGGGATGTCCCATCAACACCGATGCCAGGGTCGACTTCCCCGAGCCGTTTGGCCCCATCAAGGCATGAATCTCACCCCGATCGACGGTCAGATCCACGCCGCGCAGGATCTTCACGTCCTTCGCCGAGGCATGCAGATTCTCGATCTGAAGAAGGGGGGCGGAGTCGCTCACAAGCTCAATGGTATTTGCACTACGGGTGTAGGGGAAACTCGTATTACGTGATACGTATTACGTACTACGTATCACGATGTTGGCCCACATGGGATTGGGCCAGGCGGTCCAGGTCCTCGATTGAGATCGGAAACACGGTCGTCGGGGTGCCGGCGGCGGCCCAGACCGGGTCATGGCGGCGCAGGGCGGGGTCGGCGAACACCCGAAGCGGAGTGATGTGCCCGAATGGGGGAGTGCCCCCCGCCGAGTAACCGGTCGCCGCGCGCACCTCCTCCAAAGACGCCCTCCGCGATTTCACTGCTCCCGCGGTCGACGCCAGAGCGTCAGTGTCCAATCTGAGATCTCCGGGGACCAGGGCGACCACGGGTTCTTCGCCCCCCTTGTCGTCGATCACCACGAATACGAGAGACTTGACGATGGCTGCCACCGGGCATCCGATTGCGGTGGCCGCGTCTTCGGCAGTCTTGGTCCCCTCAGGGAAGAACTTGACCTTCTCGCAAAGTCCCGATGGCCAGCCATCAGACGTTGGCTTGCCTCGGGAAGATCCATCAGCTGACAGACCAGATCGACAGTTTCCGCCAACCCGTCGAAGTCGGCCAGATCGAGCCATTGCAAGTAGATGCGCTCGACACCTGCAGCCTCGAGGGCAGCCACTTTCTCCGCCGCCTGATCGGGAACGCCGAATATCACTCCCGAGCTGTCCCACTCCTCCTCCAACTCGGCCGGCGTGCTCCCGCCGCCGAACCGCTCGGCGAAGGCGCTCGAGCCGTCGTCGATACTCGGCCTCGGTGGGTCCCGACGATCGCGGGGCCCATCACCGTCGCCTCGACGTGGCGATCAGCGGCGGCCTCCCTCATGACTTCGATCTTGGCTCGGGACTCCTCAGGTGAACAGATGAAGAAGTTGTATTCGTCGGCCCGGGAGCCGGCGAGACGAGGCGTCCGGTTCTTACCGTCTCCGCCGATCACGAGTCGGATGCCGACCGGCTTCGGCTTCACCTCGGCGTCGAGTCGGTAGTACTGACCTTCGAAAACTGCCCGGCCGGGCCCGAACGCTGCCAACAGGTAGTCGAGAGCCTCTTCGAATCGAGCCCAGCGCTCTGCGGAGCCGGGAAACGGCAGCCCAAGGGACTCATGCTCGAATTCCATCCAGCCGGTGCCGACACCGAGGTCGAATCGCCCTCCTGACATCTGATCGACAGTGGCTGCGTTCTTGGCGATGACCGCCGGGTGGCGAAAGGTGATCGGTGTCACCAAGACACAGAGGCGAATCGTCGAGGTCTCCCGGGCGAGCCCGGCCAGGGTGGCGAAGGCGTCGGTGGCGTCCGGGGTCGGTTCTCGTCTCGACAGGTAGTGGTCGCAGCGGGCAAATGACACCAGGCCTTTGGACTCGGCGAGTCGTGCCGCGGCCAGCATCTGCTCGTAGGTCCCACCGAGGTGGGGCTCGGTCATGATCGAATACTTCACGTCTGCTCCTCGACTTCGAATCCCTCCCGTGCCAGTGCAGCCCTGAGAGGCTCCACCTCGCCCGGTCGCACCGAGATGGTGAGGATTCCACCACCACCGTGCACGGCGTGGCGGAGCTGGAGGTCACGGACATCGACCCGGCTCTCCCGGAGCGCTTGACCGACCCTCCCGATCTCACCGGGACGATCGGAGAGGATCACTTCAACACCAGCGACCGGCGGAGCCATCTCCGCCCTCCTCAACCGTGCCCGGTCGAGACTCCGTGCGACGGACTCGAGGTCTCCCCGGTCGATCTCGCCGCGCAGCTCTTGAAGATTGGAAATCAGGGCGTCGAGGGATCCGCTCACCGCGACCGAGTTCGCCGCCAGCACCTCTGGCCACCAGTTCGATTCGGCCGAGGCCACCCTGGTGAGATCACGAAAGCTGCCTGACACCAGGTCGGCCGTGTCCGGATTCCCGGCTACCAGATCGACCAGGGCTACGGCCAGGAGGTGGGGGAGATGGGAGATCGCAGCGACGACCCGGTCGTGATGGTCGGCAGACATGACCACCGGGTTGGCCCCAATCGAGCTCACGATCTGGCGCATCTGGGCCAGGTCCTCGGCCGTCGCCTGATCGTCGCAAAGGATCCATGCGGCGCCACGGAACAGCGATCCAGAGGATGCGCCGGGGCCGGCGTGCTCACGTCCCGCCATCGGGTGCCCGCCGACAAATCGGAGATGGGAGGGCGCAGCGTCGATCATTGGCTGTTTGACGCTGGTCACGTCGGTGACCAGGGCATTGGTCACCAAGCCACCCAACGTTTCGAGGTTGGCTGAGAGTGGCCCCGCGAGGATCACCAAGTCGGCGCCATCGATCGCGTCGTCGATCGAATCGGCGGCATCGACAGCACCGCGTTCGGCGGCTACCGCGATCGCCTCGGTGGCGGGATCCCATCCTTTGGTGCCCCACCCTTGGTCGCGGAAGGCCAAGCCGATGGAAGCTCCGATCAGCCCGGTCCCGATGATCGCTGCCTGTGACATGACCGATCAGCTTTGGTACGCGTCGAACACGGTGTCGAGAACATCGAGGTCAGGCATGAAGATCTGCATGTAAAACCGTTGGCAGCCCGCCTCGCCGAGAGCGGCCAGCATCTCGGCCGGTTTGGAGCCTGACCCGTGCGGATACCCCCGTTCGCTGTAAACGGTCTCGATCCGCTCAGGGGTGGACTTGGTCTTTGCGGCCTGCTTTTCGAGGAGGCGGCGGTAGTCACTTTCGGTGCGCGCCGCCACCGCCGGCCCGGCCATGGACAGGAAGATCGAGCCCGGGTCACGGTCGGCGTCGATTGCAGCGGCGTGGGCCGTGGCCGCCCGCTGCGCGTACTCGTCGGGATGGCAGGCGTAGATGTTGAACTCGTCCGCGTAGAGACCGGCAAGCCGTGGCGTCTTCTTCTGCCCACCTCCTCCCACCAGCAACCTGACGTTGGTGTGGTGAGGGTGCGGGTCAAACTCGGCCAACTGGTAGTGAAACCCCTTGAAGGACCTGGCTTCAGGCGTGAGTGCTGCCCGCAGATAGGCGAGACACTCCTCGAGCATCTCGTAACGGACCTTTCGCTCCGGGTAGTCGATCCCATACAGCTCGAATTCCTCATTGAGCCAGCCCACGCCGACTCCCATGGTGAATCGGCCACCTGAGATCTCGTCGAGGGTGACCGCCATCTTGTAGAGCACGGCTGGGTGGCGAAACGTGACGGGGGACAACAGCGAAACCAGCTGCAGGCTCGTTGTCTCCCTGGCGAGAGCGGCGAGATGGACGAGGTGGTCGTAGGCAGGATGGTTGGGGTCGTCACCTCGCTCTAGGTAGTGGTCAGGGAGGGCGATCGCCGCCAGTCCACGCTCTTCCGCCCATCGGGCCGTGGCCAGGATCAGGTCCCAGGACCCTCGATTCTGTATGGCGAATTCCATCGGGAGGCGAGACTAGGGGTTTCCCCCCGCCCTTCAGCCGACGGCGGCGGCGTCTTCGAGAAGCGCCCGAGCATGGGCCGCCACATCGAAGTTGGGGTCGAGCACCCGGTGAAGGGCGATGCCGTTGAGAGCGAGGACCAGCGTCTCCGCCCGGCGGGTCGCATGCTCTTCGGGCATCTCCGGGGCTTGACGTTGGATTGCAGAGGCAAAACGGCGGACTCGCCCCTCGTGATGTCTCAGCAATCGGCCCCGCAACTCGGGATTGGTGGCCGCGCCCGAAACCGCGATCCGGATGTACACCCTGGCCAGCGCCGGCTGCTCCACGAGGAATCGCTCATAGGCGTCGACCAGCTCGTCGAGCGTGTCGGTGCCCTGTCCTTCGGGGTCGGGGTCGACAGCATCGATCGCCTCACGGACGACGGTGAGCACGGCTTGCTCCTTCGAGTCGAACAGGTTGTAGAAGCTGCCGGGGAGGACGCCCGCCTCGTCGCAGATCGCCTTGATCGTGGTCCCCTCGAGACCCTTGCCCGCGATCAGCGATCGTGTGGCGTCCAGGATCCGATCACTGGTCTCCAGACCCGCCTTGTACCGCATCACCGAAACGGTAGCCCTCAGGTCTTACATTGAGTGTTCACACAAATTAGAGTTATCACTCAAATAGTGGGAGATAGTCGGTTGAGTCACTACAAGTCGAATCTCCGGGACATCGAGTTCAACCTCTTCGAGGTGCTCCACATTCAGGACCACCTTGGTGTGGGGGAGTGGTCCGGTCTCGACTTCGACACCGCCCGAGACGTCCTCCACGAAATCGAGCGGCTTGCTCGTGAGGACTTCGCCGCCTCCTATGTCGACCAGGATCGGATCCCCCTCGAGTTGAAGGACGGGAGCGTCACCCTGCCCGACTCGGTGAAGGCAGGGGTGAAGGCTTACAAGGACGGGGGGTGGGACCGTTTCGGGACCCGCGCCGAGCTTGGCGGGATGCCCGTTCCTCCGACTCTCCTCTGGGCGACCCAGGAGATGCTCCTGGCCTCGAACACGACGGTCGCCTGGTACGCCGGAGGATCGCTGTTCGCCGGGGTCTTGTTCGAGGAGGGGACCGATGAGCAGAAAGCTCTGGCCCAACTCTGGATGGACCGCCAGTGGTCGGGAAGCATGATTCTCACCGAGCCCGATGCCGGCTCCGACGTTGGCGCCAGCACGACCAAGGCCATCGACATGGGTGACGGCACCTGGCATCTCGAGGGCGTCAAGCGCTTCATCACCGGGGGCGAGCACGACGCCACCGAGAACATCATCCATCTCGTGCTTGCCCGCCCCGAGGGAGCAATCGCCGGCACCAAGGGCCTGTCTCTCTTCGTGGTGCCCAAGTACTTGATCAACTCGGATGGCAGCCTCGGTGAGCGCAACGGTGTCGTCGCCACTCACATCGAGAAGAAGATGGGCCTCAAGGGCTCGACCACCTGTGAGATGACTTTTGGCGCCGAGAAGCCGGCCATCGGGACTCTGGTCGGGGATGTCCACGATGGCATCCGTCAGATGTTCCGCGTCATCGAGGGGGCCCGCATGATGATCGGCACCAAGGCGATGGGAACCCTGAGCACGGGGTACCTCAACGCACTCGAATACGCCAAGGAGCGGCGTCAGGGTGCGGATCTCAGCAAAGCCGGCGACAAGACGGCGCCACGGGTCCCGATCATCAGCCATCCCGACGTTCGAAGGATGCTGATGACTCTGAAGGCAAACTCAGAGGGGCTGCGCGCCCTTGTGATGTACACCGCATGGGTCCAGGACCAGTCACGACTCCACCCAGACGACGACCGCTGGGAGCGGCGCTCTGATTTCCTCCTGCCACTGGTCAAGGGATATGCGTCCGAGACGGCGTACCACCAACTCGCCGACGCCCTGCAGGTGCTCGGTGGCTCCGGCTACACCCAGGACTATCCGCTGGAGCAGTACATCCGGGACACCAAAATCGACACGATCTACGAGGGGACCACCGGGATCCAGGCTCTCGACCTCTTTTTCCGGAAGATCTCGCGGGACCAGGGGAACACGGTGGCGGCCCTTGCATCGGAGATCACCGAGTTCGTCAAGGGGGGACGTGGAGACGACCCGCTTGCTCCGGAGCGAGAGCAGCTGGGAGTCATGCTCGACGATGCCCAAGCCCAACTGGGGTCGATGGTCGAGGACCTCCTCGAATCGTTCACCGGCGACTCGACCGAGATCTACAAGGTCGGCCTTCACACCAATTCGCTGCTGGCCTCGTTCGCTGAGGTGATCATCGCCTGGCAGCTTCTCCGTCATGCCGAGATTGCGATCACCAAGGTCGAGGAAGACCCTTTCTACGCGGGCAAGGTGGCGTCGGCCCGCTGGTTCATCCGCCAGAGCGCTCCCCAGATCTCAGCCCGTCGTGATGCGGCCGTGAGCGAGGACGGGGCGTTGATGGGGCTCGCGGTCGAAGCCTTCTAGACCCCGTTTTCCGTTCACCGTTTACCGTTAACCGTTATGTCAGGACCAGTGCTCTTCGCGTTCGTTGCCTTCCTGATCGGGATCTTTCTCATCGTGGTCGCCCTGGTGGTTTGGCAGGAGGCGAAACGTCGGCCCAGCTACGAGCCGTTGACCTACGTCGTGGACGACGCGGTGAAACACGTGGAGACCGGTTTGGCCCAAGAGGGCGACGGCCATCTCTCCCGCGCCGATATCAGGAGGATCCTGGATTGGGAGGTCTTCTACCTCCAGGGTCTGGCGCAGGACGATCGATCCAATCCGGTGGAGACGATCGCCGGGGGTCATGAGGCCTCGATCGACTACATCATCGATCAGATCGCCACCAAACACGGTGTCTCCTACGCTCGGGAAGACGTGGAGAATGTGCTCCGCATGGAGGCCGATTATCTGTTTCAAATCGGCGCCATCGGAGAGCCAGTCGAATTTGAAGGAGAAGAAGAGGAATGATCGTTCGTTGCGGTGCTTGTAGGACACAGTTCGACGTTGCCGGCGCCGGCCGGTTCTCTTGTCCCTCCTGTGGTTCGGTGAACGTCGTTCGCAATCAGGCCGCGACAGACCCCGCGGCGGCGAGCCCCTATCCGGCGGCGCCGGGTGCGCCAACAGCCCCGCCACCTCCTCAGCCCGACCGGCCATCTCCTCGAATCAGTTGCCCGGACTGCGCCTTCACCTTCATCGTCGGCAACATCCCGGTGGCCACTTGCCCCAACTGTGGGAACGAGGTGCATACCGGAATAGGCACGCCCCCGCCGGTCCCGGAACCTGCCGTGGAGGAGTACCAATCCTCGGAGGGCGATGACCCTGTGCTCGGCGAAGAGGAATGAGCCGTCTCAGTCGTTTCGCCCAGTACCGGTACGTCGGGGTCAGGGACACCATGAAGTTCTACGACTGCGACGATGAGTCACAGTTCGAGGACTTGCAGGCCAGAGTCGACGGCGAGGATTTAGTGGGGCGAAACCGCCTGCAGGCGTTCGCCCCCGATACCCCTGAGGAAGCACTCAATCGAGGCTATGCGCCAGCGACGAAACCGGTGTCTGTCGAACCGGAATCGACGGACTAGCCGGTCAATCCCTGCGCCACCAGATCCCCGATCTTCTTGCCCCGTCCGTGGAAGAAGTGGTCGCCTGGCGTGAGCACGACGTCGATTGAGCGCTCCGCTGCGTAGGCCAACAGCGCCCGGGTATCGATGACTTGTTCCCTGGTCCCGACGATGATGCGCTTCGGTCCGGGCGGGAGGGTGTCAGGCAACTCCTCCGGTCGGGGAGCGATCCCGGCGTAGGGAGGTGGAACGGATGCGGTCGCCAGCCAATTGAGGGCAACCGCGGCGCCGAACGACCAGCCGGCCAGGCTGAGCGGCAGTTCAGTCTCCCTGGCCTCTGAGACGGCGGCGGCGACATCCAGGACCTCCGACTTGCCGTAGTCATGGCTGCCGGTGCTCGTCCCCGTGCCTCTGAAGTTGAATCGGAGCACGGAGAATCCCAGTTCCACAAGGCGGAGGGTCACCGCGATCATCAGTGGAGCGTTCATCGAGCCCCGATCCAAGGGATGGGGATGGCAGAAGACGGTGACACCGATCGCATTGGGGGCCTGATCCCACCGGGCCTCGAGGGTCTCTCCGTCCGAGGTGAAGAGCTCGGTGCGGTCACTCATCGCAGCACAGCGAAGAACCAGATAGCTGCGGCCCCGATGATGACGAAGGCAAGAATGGCCGATGCGATGAGGAGCCAGCGGGTGGGCATTCGGTTGGGGAGGGTAACCCCCGGCACAACTAGGCTCGGGCGGACAGTCCCACCGAAAGGTCAGCGTTGTACGACATCGTCATAGTTGGCGGCGGTCCAGGTGGATACGCCTCCGCTCTGTACGCCCACAACTTCGGGCTCTCGGTCGCCATGATCGACAAGGAGCGCCCGGGAGGCACCTGCCTCATCCGCGGTTGCATCCCCGCCAAACAATGGCTCCACGTCGCCGATGTCTTCAACACCGTTGCCAACGCCGCTGAGTTCGGCGTGATCACCGAACAGCCGAGTCTCGATTGGACGGCGGCCCTGGCACGAAAGAATCAGACGGTTGAGGGTCTGGTTCGCGGTCTGGCCGGCCTCCTCAAGCAGAAGGGCGTGGACGTCATCACCGGTTTCGGGAAGCTGGCCGGCCCGGGCAAGGTCGAGGTGACTGCAGAGGGAGAGACCAAGGTCGTCGAAGGCCGCGGCGGTCATCCTGGCCTCCGGCTCATATGCCCGCACCATCCCCGGCTACGAGATCGATGGCAGGCAGATCGTGACCTCGGACCATGCCCTCGATTGGGAAGCTCGTCCCGGTTCGGTGGCCATCATCGGCGGCGGGGTGATCGGCTGTGAGTTCGCGTCCTTTCTCGTCGACGTCGGCACCGAAGTCCACGTCTTCGAGGTGATGGATCAGATCCTCCCCGGCTCGGACACCGATGCTGCCCGCCAGCTGCAGAGGCAGTTGCAGAAGAGGGGTGTGAAATTCCACATCGGGGTCGCAGTAGGACCACCGGTTCTCGGATCGTCGGTGAAGGTTCCGTTCGGTGACGAGTCGGTCGAGGTCGACGTGGTCCTGGTTTCGGTAGGTCGAGGACCGAACACGGAAGGCGTCGGCCTCGAAACGACGTCAGCGGTTCTCGATCGAGGATTCGTCAACGTGGATCCGGGAACGATGCAGACCGACCAGCCGGGTTTGTACGCCGTGGGGGACATCGTCGCCGGCACTGCTCAGCTGGCTCATGTCGGATTCGCCGAGGGCATCTCGGCGGTGACCCACATTGCCACCGGAAAGACCCAACCGGTCAACTACCAGGCGATCCCCCGCGTCACGTACACCCACCCTGAAGTGGCCGAGGTCGGACTGTCCGAGGCTGACGCTCTCGCTCAAGGCCTTGATGTAACGGCCGCGAAGCACGCCTTCAATGGCATCGGGCGAGCCATCATCATCGGAGACAATCAGGGGTTCGTAAAAGTGGTGTCGGTCAAGGACGGGCCGATCGTCGGGGCCACTGTGGTTGGCCCACATGCCGGAGAGTTGATCCACGAGTTGATGTATTCCGTGGGATGGGAGGCCTTGCCTGCGGAGGCAGCCGCGCTCATCCATGCCCACCCGACGTTGTCCGAGGCGGTCGGCGAGACTTTGATGTCCGCCGCCGGCCGCAGTCTTCACTGAGAGGAGCCAGCCTTGCCGACCACCGTAACGATGCCCCAACTCGGGGAGACCGTCACCGAGGGAACCATCCTGCGATGGGCCAAGAAGGTTGGTGACTCGATTGTGGAGGACGAGGTACTCGTCGAGATCTCCACGGACAAGGTCGACACCGAGGTCCCATCGCCGGCATCGGGCACCGTGCTCGAGATTCTGGTGGCCGAGGGTGACACCGTTGGCGTCGGGACGGCACTTGTTGTGATCGGCGAAGCCGGCGAGGCGCCCATTTCTCCCCCCAGGAGCGGCAGCGACGTTGGGGGGAGTACCCCGGAGGGGGGAGGGGGGCTGCCCGACGCGCCAGCCGAACCCGTTCCCGCTGCGCCCGCAGAACCCGCGCCTGTTTCGGAAGCCCCCAAGGAGCCCACCAACGAGGAGGTCGACGCCTTCTTCGCCGAGCCGGATGAGACCGAGAAGCAACCCAATCTCCTTTCCCCGGTTGTCCGCAAGCTGATCCGAGAGAACGAGATCGACGTCTCCCGTCTCGCCGGCAGCGGCCAGGGCGGCAGGATCACCCGTAAGGACGTCGAGAGCTATCTCGCCGGCGCGGCCCCGGCGACTCCCGCCGCCCCTCCAGCGGCAGAGCCCGTCGCAGCGACACCAGTCAGCCAGCCAGCCGCGGTCGAACAGCCTGTGACTCAGCCTGCCCCGGTGGTGGTTGGTGAGGGTTCAGAGGAAGTCGCGTTGGATCGCCTCAGGGTGAGGACCGCCGAGAACCTGATCCGTGCCAAGCAGACCGCCGCTCACGTGTGGACCTCCGTCGAGGTCGACTACGAGCGGGTCGAGCGGGTCCGACAGGCACACAAGGACCAGTTCAAGAGCGCCGAGGGCTTCTCACTCACCTATCTGCCCTTTATCTCCCGGGCGACCATCGACGCTCTCAAGGCGTTCCCCATCGTGAACAGTTCGTTCTATCTCGAAGAGAAGAAGTCGGTGCTCCACAAGAAGGTCGATCTCGGGATTGCCATCGACCTCAACCAGAGCGGTCTCGTGGTGGCGCGAGTGCGCAATGCTGATGGGCTTCGCCTGGTGGGAATCGCTCGCTCCATTCGGGAACTGGCAGATCGAGGGCGCGACGGGAAGTTGAGCGTCGATGACCTGACGGGATCCACCTTCACGATCACCAACCCCGGCCCGTTCGGCTCGTTCATGTCGGCGCCGATCATCAACGTGCCCAACGTGGCGATTCTCTCCACAGAGACCGTGTCGAAGCGAGCTGCCGTGATCACGACACCAGACGGTCAGGACATGATTGCCATCCGGCATATCGGGTATCTGGGGCTGTCGTGGGACCACCGTGCGTTCGATGGGTCCACGGCGGTGCTGTTCCTGCAACGGATCAAGCAAAACCTGGAGACCTGGGATTGGGAGCAGGAACTTGCTTGAGGGCACCTCGCAGGGCGACGACTCTGTTGTCCCCCCTTTGAAGGGGGGACCGGCGCAGCCTCCGGCTGCGCCGATGGGGGGTTTGCCCATCCCCCTGCTTCGCGTCCGTTGGCTAGGACGCCTTCCCTACACCGAGGCCTGGGACCTGCAGCGAGCCTTTCACGAGGGCAAGGTCCTCGGTCGCACCCCGGACGACTACCTCCTGTTGCTGGAGCATCCGCCAGTGTTCACCATCGGGCGCAACGGATCCATGGCCAACCTTCTGGCGACCCAGGGCGCCGTGGTCGAAGCGGGCGCCGAGATCCATCATGTCGACCGTGGTGGAGACATCACCTTCCACGGGCCGGGCCAACTGGTGGGCTACCCGATCCTGTCGCTCAACGACACAAAGCAGATCGTCCCTTACGTCCGCCGTCTCGAGGAGGTACTGATCCGCACCCTCGCCGGGTTCGGTGTCGAGAGTTGGGCGGAGCCAGGCCTCACAGGGGTGTGGACCGCCAAGGGCAAAGTGGCCGCGATCGGGGTCAAGGTGGCCCGACGGGTGACGATGCACGGGTTCGCCCTCAACCTCCATCCCGAGATGAGCTATTTCGGGATGATGAACCCGTGCGGCATCACCGATCGCGAGGTGACGACGGTCTCCGAACTGGTCGGGCGCAAGGTCTCGTTGGAGGAAGTGGTCGAAGCTCTGATCCCGGTGTTTGCCGAGGTCTTCGGATACTCCGACTCCGAGAGCCAGTTCGCCGCCTTTGTTCGTGGTCAGGGCAAATCCCGTGAGTTCGAGGTCGACCGGCTGCTGGCCAATGGAACGTTCAGTGCCGAGGGGAGAGCGGAGGAGCCGGTCCTTCTGCACGGGAGGCTTCCCGGGGAGCCGGAGCGCCCGCAATGGATGCGGGTGACTGCCCGCATGGACGGCGAATACCTCGAGTTGAAGAAGCTGATGCGAGGGATGGAGCTGAACACGGTCTGTGAGGAAGCCAACTGCCCGAACATCTACGAGTGCTGGGGGATGGGCACTGCCACGTTGATGATCCTCGGAGACAAGTGCACCAGAGCCTGCTCATTCTGCAACGTCAACACCGGGAAGCCCACGGAGCTCGACATCTTCGAGCCGTATCGAGCTGCAGAGGCGATTCGAAAGATGGGCTTGAAGCACGCGGTGATCACCTCGGTCAATCGCGACGATCTCGACGACGGCGGGTCGGGCATATTCGCCCACACCATCACCGAAACCCGGCGCCAGTCGCCTGGAACCGAGATCGAAGTCTTGATCCCCGACTTCAAGGGTGACCGCGAGGCATTGCAAACCGTGATGGACGCCATTCCCGAGGTGCTCAACCACAACACGGAGACTGTGCTCAGACTGCAACGCGATATCCGGACTTCGGCCAACTACGGGCGCTCGCTTGCTCTCCTCTGGCGGGCCAAGCAAATGAACCCGGGCGGATTGGTCAAGTCCGGTCTGATCGTCGGCATGGGGGAGACCCGTGAGGAAGTGCTCGCCACCCTCGCTGACATGAGGGCGGTGGGCATCGACATCATCACCATCGGCCAGTACCTGCGCCCCACGGCCAGACATCGACCGATCCATCGCTACGTCCACCCCAACGAGTTCGCCGAATACAAGGAGTTCGGAGAACGACGGGGCATACCGCATGTGGAATCGGGGCCATTGGTTCGCTCCAGCTATCACGCCAAGGAGAGCCGGGCGGCCGTCCCGGTGTCGATCGGGACCAGCGCTCGCTAGCCACTTCATCAACGGGTCGCTCTTTGCCCGGGCCGCGACCGGTCGATGGTTAACGTCACTCTGTTTTGGTGGAGACCCGAATGACCTCTGATTCCTTACGTCGCTTCGACCGCGCCGGACGCATCGGAAGGCTGCGTCAACTGATGTCCGAAGTCGAAGTCGATGTGGTCATGCTCTCGGTGGGTGCCGACCTCCCCTATTTCACCGGTTACGAGGCCGTGGCCTCGGAGCGGCTCACCATGCTCGTCGTGCGCCAAAACGGGGATCCGCTGCTGATCGTCCCGGCGCTCGAGGCGCCTCGGGTGCCACCTGGGCCCTTTGAGATGCTGGCCTGGGGTGACACCGACGATCCGATCGCCCTTGCCGTTCGTGCCGCCAACCAACCCCGCCGAGTGGCTGTTGGCGACAGCACCTGGTCCACGTTTCTCGTTGCGCTCCAAAAAGAGCTCCCTGGCGTGGAATGGCAGACCGCGTCAGAGCTGACCAAACATCTGCGGATCCGCAAGGACGCCGACGAGATAGCCACCTTGCGTTTGGCGGCCGAGGCGGCGGACAGGGTCCTGTTGCGGGCGGCGAAAGAGGTGAGATTCGAAGGGCGGTCGGAGAGACAGGTCGGGCGCGATTTCGCCGTGCTCACTGTTGAAGAAGGCCACGATGTTTCGTCTTTCACAATCATCGGCTCCGGGCCGAATAGTGCCTCACCACACCATGAGCCAGGGTTGAGGGTGATGCATGAGGGCGACCTCGTTGTCTGCGACTTTGGTGGCCGTGTGGGTGGGTACTTTTCGGACGTCACTCGAACCTTCTCCGTGGGGGAGCCGAGCAAGGAAGCGATCGACGTGCATGCCCTGGTGGAGGAGGCCAACCGGGTCGGTCGAGCGGTCGTCGGCCCCGGCGTCACTTGCCAGGAGGTCGACCGTTGGTCCCGCAGCGTCATCGCCAGTGCCGGATATGGGAGGTTCTTCATCCATCGGACCGGGCATGGCATCGGTCTCGAAGTCCACGAGCATCCCTACATGGTGGAGGGCAATGACCTGCTGATGCAGCCTGGAATGGCCTTCTCGATTGAGCCCGGCATCTATCTGCCGGGGAAGTTCGGGGTCCGGATAGAAGACATCGTCGTCTGCACCGAAACTGGGGTCGATGTGCTGAATCAGGCGAATCGAGGCCTGGTCATCGTCGCCTAGGTGGCGCCGGGCCGGTCGGGAGAGCCGGCGGCAAGGAAGTAGGATGCCTGCCCGATGCCAGTCCATTCCGGCCCTGCTCTAGCCCTTTTCGGGCTGCTGGCCATCGCAGGGATCTTCAAGCTCCGGAGCCCTGCACACACCGCCGGCGCTCTCCGGGCGGCTCGACTACCAAGTTCGTTGCTTGCGGTGCGGGCTCTGGGTTTGGCCGAATTGGCAGTCGGGGCGGCGGGGATAGTGCTCGGCTCCTGGCCCACTGCTGCGGCCGCGGCGACCTTCTATACCGGTTTCGCGTGCTTTGTCGGCTATGCCCTTCGCAAGAGACTGCCGATCGCGAGTTGTGGGTGTCTTGGCACTGCCGACACGCCTCCGACCGGCCTGCACCTGGTTTTCAACACGATTGCTGCGGTGTTCCTCGTCGCCTGCGCGGTGTTTCCGATCGGGCCCTGGGGGGGTATAGGTAGCGAGTCTTGGAAGGAAGCTCTGCCGTTTGTCATCTTCGTGGGCGTCACCGTGTACTTGTTCTATGCCCTGATCGCCGTCCTGCCCCAGGGGCGCCAACCCGTGGATAACGCGGTCAGAGTCCCGATTCCTCGTCGCAGAGCAACTCCTGTATGAGTCAAACGTTGGTGCGGAGGGCCGCCGAACTGGTCGATCGGCCGGTTTCTCGACGCGGGTTTCTCAAACGTCTCACCCTGGCGGCAACCGCTCTGAGTGTGGCCCCGGGCACCTATCTGCTCCGCCCGGGGACTGCCTACGCCGCCATCTGTTCCTGCAACGGTCAGAGCTGTGACTGCGGTTCCACCTGCTGTGACGGTTACACCGAGTTCTGCTGCTCGATATACGGCACCAACACCTGCCCGGTTGGCACCATCCCCGCTGGCTGGTGGAAGGCGGACGGTGCGGGTGTCTGTGACAACTCCGCAGGCGCCCAACCCCGTTACTACCTCGACTGCAACGTCGCCGACTGCGGGTCGTGCGGTTGCGGTGGCTCCGGAACTTGCAGTGGCAATTGTCAGAGCCAACACGACTTCTCATGCGGCTGTGCCAACGGAAACTGCGGCTTGCGCAAGGCCAGCTGTACTCAATTCCGTTACGGGCAGTGCAACCAAGCCACGGCTTGTGTCGGGCCGATCGCCTGTCGGGTGGTCACCTGCACCGCTCCCTGGGTCTTTGACTCGACTTGCACTCACACGTCGGCCACCGACAACAACACACGATTCCACAACGCCCCGTGTCTCAATCAGCCGGGGCCATGGCCGAGTGGCGTCCCGGTTGTTGGGGACTGGACCGGAAGCGGTCGTGACATGCCCGGCGTGTTTGCCAATGGCCGTTGGTATATGAAGAGGGCGGAAGGGGGGCCGGACATCGTCTTCGACTTTGGGGCGCCGGGGGATCGCCCGGTGGTGGGCGATTGGAATGGGGACGGTGTGGACACGCCCGGAGTGGTCCGCAGCGGGCATTGGTATTTGAGAAACTCGAACTCAACCGGCAACGCTGACCGGTCGTTCTGGTTTGGGAACCCGGGCGATGCGCCATTCGCCGGAGATTGGACGGGCGACGGCATCGACAAGCCTGGTCTCTACCGGCGCTCCGACGGGTTCGTCTATCTGCGCAACTCGCTGACCCAGGGGATCGCCGACATCAAATTCTTCTTCGGCAACCCTGGGGATCTGCCTCTCGCCGGTGACTTCGATGGCAACGGAAAGGACACGGTGTCTCTCTACCGGCCGTCGACGCAGCGGTTCTACATCATCAACCGGCTCGGCTCGAACAACGGTGGGCTGGGACCGGCCGACTATTCGTATACCTACGGCAACCCGGGTGATGTGCCTCTGGCCGGGGATTGGGACGGCAACGGATTCGACGGGCCTGGTCTCTATCGCAGCCGCAGGTGGTACCTTCGAAACTCAAACTCCACCGGACCTCCCGACATTTTCATCTGATATGACTGCAATTCTCGTTATCGAAGGCCTGGCAATCTTGCTTCTCGGCGTCCTCGTCGTGGGCCTGTTGCGGAGCAACGCCGAGGTCACTCGGAGCCTTCACCAGTTGGGCATCTCCGACCACACCGGGTCGGTGACCGGCGCGCCCCGGCCCCTGCCGCGTCTCACCTCGGCTGGCGCCGAAGACATCATGGGTGAATCGCTTCAGGGCTCGACTGTCCACGTCGGGGTCACCGGCCAGGATGGTCAGACCCTCTTGGCATTCCTGTCCACAGGATGCTCGGCCTGCATGGTGCTCTGGGAGGGGCTACAGGACAACGGCCGGCCGGTCACTGTTGGTGGTGCCCGTTTAGTCGTGGTCACCAAGGGGGCTGAGTTCGAGAGCCCTTCTCGTCTTGCCCAACTGGCGCCGGGCGGAGTGACTCTGGTCCAGTCGTCCGAGGCCTGGGACAGCTATGGGGTGCCGGTCTCTCCGTACTTCGTACTTGTCGACGGGGCGGAGGGGAAAATCGTGGGCGAGGGCTCGGCTACATCTTGGGAACAGGTCAGGTCGCTGCTCGGCCAAGCGTTGGCTGACGCTTCCGCCATGCGGTCCGACCGGATGCCGAACGGCGAGCTCCGGGCAGACGCCGAGTTGCGTAAGGCCGGGATCGGGCCCGGCCACCCCAGCCTCTATCCGGATCGGCCCCCAACAGGCGAATGAGCGGATGACACCAGAGGTCGCTTCGACCACCAGCCTGTTCGCAGACGTGATCGGAGGTGCCGGATGAAGATGCGGTCTGAAGGGCTCGAGATCGACGTGCCCCAGGGATGGGACGGCGAGATCTACCGACGCTCCTCCGAGTTCTCGACACTTTCGGGACCGGGTGACACCAGCCGGCCAGTCATGCATATGGCAAATTTCCCTCTGCCACCCGAGCGCGGCGACTTCGGATCGGGTGCTGTCGAGATCATGAGGTCGGACGACATGCTGGTGGTGTTGTTCGAGTACGGCCCCGAGGCCGTGGGGACAGCCCTCTTCGCCAAGCAGGGAGTGCCCACCGTCTCTGCTGCCGATTTCAATCCCAACGCCATGCAGCGCCCCCTGCCCGGCCAGTCCGGCGCCCAGTACTTCTTCACCATGAAGGGGCGGGCATTCTGTCTCTATGTGGCCCTTGGCTCGCACCTTTTTCGTCATGAGCTGGCGCCGATGGTCAATGAGCTTCTCGGGCTACTGCAGATAGATGGATAAGGTCTCGCTGATGCGGGCGAGTGAGTTGAGGCCACGCAGCGTGGTGACGTTTATGACCACAGTGGTCCTGGCAGTGACCCTGGCGTTGCCGCTGCCGGTCTTCGGAGCCTCCTCGACTGCCGGGGACTCCACTCCCAACTTCACCGAATCCAGTTCGTGCGGGGCCTACGGGTTGGCCGGTTCCCAGAGCCCGACGTCCACAATCGGGAGCCGGATCTACGGCCCGTTCGCAGACTATTTCGGGCGCTCGAAGACTCAGGTGTCGGCTTCGATCGTCAACTGGGTCGAGCCCTCGGGACGTCTTTACAAAGTGCATTCGAGGTCTCTCGCCGCATTCCAGAGGGCGGGCCAGAACATCAATGCGTCCGGTGTTGGCTATACGGTGAGGACCGGGGCTGCCTTCGCGTGGCGCAACATCGCCGCCAGCAACCAGATGTCACACCACGCCGTGGGTAACGCCATCGACATCAACCCTCCGCAGAATCCGGTGACCAAAGGTGCGCTCATCACCGACATGCCTCCGGCATACCGCCAGGCATGGATTGATGCCGGCTTTTGTTGGGGCGGCACCTGGCGCCTCAGCAAGGACAACATGCACTATTCGTGGAGAGGGCCGGCGGCCGTGAAGGGCCAGATGACTCGGGTCGCCCCGTATGCCCCGCTCACTGCTTCTGCCGGCTTCACCACCCTCGCCCTCAACACGTCTTCGGCCGTGCCCGGATCGGATCTGTACGCGATGTCCGGCAAGCGCCGCGACGGCGGTGATGACCTCTACGGCTTGGTGCCGATCGGCGGGTACTGGCAGATGCAGGTGGCCGGGGCCAGTTCCCGGTTTGGCGTCCTCGGCTTGCGATGGACAACCGGTGCGCCGACCGGGGGCCTCCCCTTCCTGGCCGACGCCGATGGGGACGGTCGCGCCGACCTGTGGCGGTTCAATACCGGCGGCTCCACGATCACGGCCGACGTCTATTACGACTCGTCACGATTCCGCAGCATCGGGAAACAGGTCACGACCGGGGCCGCCTGGTCGTCCGATGCCGAGCTCGGGCTCGCCATGTACGACACCACCGACTGGATTCCGGATCTCTATGTGATTCGACGTAACACCGGCACCGTCGAGGTCTACTCCTCGGCATCGGGGTATCAACAGAAGGTCCACAGCTCCACCCTTTCCGTCGCGGTGGGGAGCTCGAAGATCGTGCTCGCCGATCGCAACGTCGACGGAAGGACCGACGTCTGGCTGGTCGGCTCCGGAAACTCGGCTCGGGTCGATGTGATTCCTTGGTCGAACGGGTACGGGGGCGCACCGCAAACAATGACCACGTCGATGTCGGTTCCCAGCGGCGCATCGGTCCTTCCCGGTGACTACGACGGGGACGGCCGGGTCGATCTCTACGTGGTGGCGGGGGGCAAGGTTGCGGTGTGGCTGGGCGGTGTCCCCGACCGGGCGATCGCGGACTTAGCCGTGTGGTCCACTCCTCCCGGGCCCAACACCTTTGACGCCGGTCCGGTTTGTGCCGGGGAATGTGACCAGATCGGTTATGTGGACGAGGGCGGCTCCTGGCGACTGGCTCATGAGGTGGCGTGGGCGCCGTACGAGTCCAATTTCTTCTACGGCAACCCGGGCGACACCCCGTTCATGGGGGACTGGAACTGTGACGGAGTGGACACGCCGGGGCTCTATCGCCGCGCTGATGGCTTCGTCTATCTGCGCAACTCGAACAGTCAGGGGGTCGCCGACATCAAGTTCTTCTTCGGCAATCCCCAAGACATTCCCATCGCCGGCGACTTCGACGGAGACGGGTGCGACACGGTCTCGATCTACCGGCCATCCGAACAACGCTTCTACATCATCAACGCCCTGGGAGCGAACAACGGTGGCCTGGGTGCAGCCGACTTCTCTTTCCTGTTCGGCAACCCCGGGGACAAGCCGTTCGTCGGTGACTATGACGGCAACGGGACCGATGAAGTGGGGCTGCACCACGAGTCGACCGGACGGGTCTATTTTCGGTTCAGCCTGAACACCGGGATTGCCGACCGTGATTTCATCTACGGCAATCCGGGCGACTTCCTGCTTGCGGGGGACTGGGATGGCGACGGCATCGACACCCCCGCCATCTTCCGACCCTCCGACGGGAACTGGTATTTCCGGCTGTCCAATACCCAGGGCAACGCCAACCACGTGATCGGGTTCGGGCTGAAGGACCGCAACTTTTTCCCGGTTGTCGGTCGCAACGGGTTCTACTCGGTGTTCGCCCCGCAGTCGGGTGTGGAGACCCTGCCTGGGGACACCGATCTCCTACCCTCGGAGACCGACTGAGGGGCTGACCTTGCTACATCGTCTTCTGGCCCGGCTGCCTGCTGGGGTGAGAAACCTGCTCAAACGTGTGCCAGGCGCTTCACAACTCAGGGATCGGCTGTATGGGCAGCCTGAGGGCGCCGCCCCCACCTCCGGCTCGTTGCGCCCCGTGGTCTATCTCCCTACCTGGTTGGAGTGGGAGGTGATGAAGCAGCGTCCGCAGTATCTCTTGGAGGCTCTCGCTGCCGCCGGACATGAGGTGTGGTTTGTCGACCCCCGGCTTCGCGACGATCAGACGCTGGAAGGTCGGAATCCATTTGGTGCGCTGGCTCAAGACGACGCCTGAGTCAGGCGTTCTCATCTACACCCACTTCGCCCCCACCCAGACCTTGATCGATCGTTATCAGGATGCGGTGGTCATCTATGACCTCCTCGACGATCTGGCTATCTACGAGCCGAATGAGCAAGGGATTCCTGAGGAACGCACCGTGAAACATCACCATCGCCCTCTCGTCGAGGAGGCGGACGTAGTGATTGCCTCCAACCCCGATTCTTCTCGAGCGTCATCGGCCGGAGCGTTCGGATCTGCTCCTTGTCGAGAACGGCGTCGACCTCGATCGGTTCACGCCGAACGGTCCAATTGCCGAGTCGTTGTCCGATGGGTCGCGGGTTGGCTTTCACGGCGCCCTCGCCCCATGGATCGACTTCGAAATCCTGGCTGGGGTCATCAGTCTTCGGCCCGACCTTCGATTCGTGTTCGTCGGTCCGGTTGATCCATTGGTCGATGACGAGGTCGCCGGACTGAGGGCCTTGCCCAACGTCCAGATCCTGCCGACCCAGCCCTCGGATCGGATCGCCGAATATGTGCGTGGATTCAGTGTCGGGATCCTCCCCTTTGTCATCAACGAGATGACCGAGGCGGTCACCCCCTTGAAGATGTATGAGTACCTGGCCTGTGAGGTGCCGGTGGTGGCCACACCGCTTCCCGCATGTGTGCGCCATCCTGCGGTGGAAACAGCGTCGACTGCTGAATCGTTTGCAGCCGCGATCGACCGCGCTCTCGAAATGTCTCAGGGGGAGAGACTGGGATTGCGGTCGCACTCCGAAGAGGCAGATTGGAAGCACCGAGTCGTCCCTCTCCTGGACCGTCTGGATCAATCAGGGCTGCGAACCGTTCGCTGAGGCGAGATGCAACTGGATTACCTCTTCCCCGCAACTCTCCGCTCGACGTATCCAGTGACATAGCCGGCCAAGGAGAAGGCGAGCCCGTTGATCGTCGCCAATGGGATCCACAACCATTTGAGCCGACCGTCCATGTGGCGGTATTTCTGACGGCTCATGCGGTAGGTCATCGGAATCAAAGGCAGTGGTGCCAGCAGGAGGATTCGCCTGTCGAGGAGGACACCCAGTAGTACCAAAGCTCCGGCGCCGGCGAAGCGGGGAAAGAGATACCGGTAGTGGATCGATCTCAGACCGAGGTGCCCGTCGCTCCTTCCCCAGGCGAAGGTGGTTCGGGTCTGAGCCACCAGACCTGAGGGAGGCCACCATTTGACAACGGCCTCGGGCGCAAATGTCGGCACGTATCCCGCTGCGACGAGGGCCTCACAGAATGCCGTGTCCTCGCCAAATTGTGCGTCCTCGGGAAACCCACCGACCTCGTCCCACAATTTGCGGTGAAACGCCATTGATCGGGCGGAGGGCAGGAAGTCGGGGAAGACGACTTCCTCCTCGACAAACACCATGGTCAAACCGATCGCAGTCGATAGCGAGGTCTTGCCCTTGGGCCGATAAAACCCGGCGACCCATTCAACTCCCGCTGTCAACGGTTTCGTGATTTCCTCGAGCCACGTTGGTTCCGCCTCACAACCGCCGTCGATGCAAACGATGTGCTCGTATCGGGCCGCATCGATAGCGGCGTTGCGCCCGGTCGATCTCGATCCAGCGTCGGTGAGGATCCGGACCTCGGGGTGTTGTGACGAGTAACGCTCGAGCAAGGCGACTGTGTCGTCGGTGGATCCTCCATCGGCCACCACTACGTCATGCGGGCGAAGGGTTCCGTTGATCAGGGAGTCGAGGAGTTCAACTACGGAGTCGCTCTCGTTGAACAGGGTGGTGATGACGGAGACTTCAACTACCGGTCGCGTTGCGTCCTCAGGGCTCCCCATCGAATTCCAGGGTAGGCCGCGAGGCGAACCATCGGCCCGTCTGCGGACCTAGAAGTCTCCCGAGACCGGCAGCCAGTTGGGCAGGCCCCAGGTCAATTGACTGTCCGCATTGCCTTGAGTGTTGGAGTTGCGGAAATAGAGGGTGGTGTTGGAAGGCCGGAACAGCCCGGGGGTGTCGACACCGTCGACCTTCCCCAGTCCCCGGATAGTCATGGCTCCTTGGCAAGCTCGCCGCCGCCTCGAAATGCAGGCCAGATCAGGGTGAGGGTCAGGGCCGCCATCAGGTAGAGGGGGTAGGCATATCGGAATTCCTGAGCGGGTGAGGTGGCGATGACATTGATCGTGTGCACGACCAGGACCGTGGACGGGAGCAGGAAGCGTCGGTCGCGAAAGGCGAAGACCACAACTGCGGCCAAAGCCGGCAAGAGGAGGATCGCCGGGCGCCAGGTGAGCCAGAGGCGGCTGTCGATCTCGGCCCACCGCCACACCCGATCCGTCACTTTGAACGCCCAGGTGGCGAGGGGATCGCGTGCCAGACCGACCGTGTTGGTCGGGATGTCGTAGGGCGGTCGATGGAAATAGGCGTCTTTTGGTTGCGCCGGGGCGTAGAGGAAGTTGGCCGCACACACCCGATGCTCCAGCACCGAGTCAAAATCGCGGAATAGAACATCGACCTCGAGATCCAGGTACTTCCCTGGCGATTGCCGGATCGGCCCCTGGTTGAACTCGGGGTCGAAGAGGAGGGGTGTGCTGTCGTAGCAGTCGTAGCGATCGTCCCAGATGCTGAGCGGGGCGACCGCCTCCAGGAGAGCAACGTCGGTCTTGGTGAACGTGCCGGGCTCGTCGTTGTAAGCGGCAGCGAGGTCGGGCAGAAACACCTGGGCCGGTTCGATGGCCGAGCCCTGGACGTCGACGATTGCATAGAGCGGCCCGACGATGAGAAACACGGTGAGGACCGCCGTGCCCAGCGTGATCCCGATCAGGCGGAGGTGACGCCGGTAGACCCAGGCCAGAACCGCAAGGACCGGCAAGACGGTGATCGGCCCGTTGCCCCGGAACAGCCACACTCCGGCCAGCGCGAGGCCGAGCCGAACTGCGGGCCAAACGCGATCGGCGCGATCGGGGTCGACCGCGAGGGCAAGGAGTTCCACCCATGCCCAGAGCATGAGTAGGGCAAAAGGGATGTCTTTCCAGAGGGCGAGTGTGGTCGGGCCGATGGCCGGAGAGAGGCCGAGCAGCCAGGCGACACCCACGGCGAGCCAGACAGGCACCCCGGCTTTCACCAACCAGTGCGCGGCATATGCGAGCAGGACACTCCGAGGACAAGCAACTGGAAGAGCGTGACCAGACCGGGCTGAGCCCCACCCAGGCTGAGGACACTCAGATAGAGGGTGTGGATGGCCGGGTGATGGTTGAAATACACACCGTTCGCCACCTGGGTGAACTGGTCGATGGTGTCGCTGGAGGCGAATCCGGGATACCAACCGAGCCACCAGACGAATACCGGCAAGACCGCAGTGCCGGCGAGCAGCCAGGTTGGAAGGGCGGGACGGGGGAGACGCACAGCGGGAGGATAAGGGTGACGCGGATACTGAGAGAGGTGCGGTCAGCGCCTCATTGCTTGCGGGATAGAGCCACCGTCTCGTTGTGGGTGAAGACCCGGCCGACGAATCGGGGGAAGGGGAACGAGTAGCCACGTTCCGCGACAACCCGTTGGCTTCCTCGAATCCGGCAAGATCCCCGAGGTCGAGAAAGGTCACATGGGTGGCGTCGAATCGGAACCCGGCCTCCTGGGGGACGATGATCACGACCCTTCCCCCGGACCGCAGATATGGCAGGTAGGCGGCGAGCAGGTCGGATGCCTCCGCCGGCGTCATGTGCTCCAGAACATGGGCTATGAGCAGGCTGTCATAGCTTTCGGGCGCCGCGTCAGGGCTGGATTCGAACTCTTGGACGGTGTACGCCTTAAACCCTTGTTTGCGGGCCACTTCGATCGAGTAGGGGTTGACGTCAACCCCTACGCCTCGGCCATCGAGGTGCTGGAGATTCCGCCCGATCCCGCAACCGATATCGAGCACCCGGCCTTCGATCACTCTCCTGATGTGAAGGCGATAGGGGGTTTGGACCCCGAGCAGCCGCTTCCAGCGCTTTCCCGTTTCCTGCTCGAGCCGGGTGGTGTACTCGCGGTCGCCGCTCATCCGCCGGAACCGTAGGTGAGTGGCATTCCAACATCCGTCGTTTAGCCCGACACGCATTCGGGGAAACATTGAAGGAACCTGCGTCCTACTACTCTGCCCCGACGGGCGGTCCTCGGAATTTCCCGATCCCCCGGTTCGGACATGACCTCGACCTACGTCTACGACTCAGATCAACCACGCCGCCCTCTAGCCACAGAGCTGACCAATCTCTGGGCATACCGGGGTCTGTTGAAGCTGCTCGTCACCCGCGATCTCACCGTGCGATATAAGAGGTCGACGCTCGGGGTGTGGTGGACGCTGCTCAACCCGCTGCTGACCATGACCGTTCTGTGGATCGTATTCAGTCAATTCTTCCGTTTCGGCACGCCTGGGGATGTCCCCTATATCGTGTACCTGCTCTCTGGGATCCTGCTCATCACCTTCTTCTCCCAGGGGGTCATCGCCACCGGTTCCTCGATCGTCAACAGTGCCGCGGTCCTTTCCAAGGTCTACGTCCCGGCCGAAGTGTTCTCGGTGGCGGCGGCATTGGCTGCCCTCGTCAACTTCGGGCTCAGCCTGATCCCCTTGCTCGCCATCCAGCTGATCACAGGAGTGGGTATCCCGTGGACAGTGCTCCTGGTTCCGATCCCTGCCTTCTTCCTGCTCTTGCTGGTGGCAGGTCTCGGTCTTTTGGTCGCCTCGGCTGCGGTCTACTTCTACGACGTCCTCGATCTCACCGCGGTATTGACCCAGCTCATCGGCTATCTCACTCCCGTCTTCTATCCAATCTCGATCGTCCCCGAGCAGTTCCTCCCCCTCATCTATGCCAACCCGCTCTATTCCTTTCTCACCATATTTCGCGGGTTCATGTACGAGGGCGTCTTCGCTCCGACTTGGAACTTCGTGATGATGATCGGGAGCTCGATCCTCTTCCTCCTGCTCGGGGTGTGGGTCTTCACCAAGTCGTGGAAGAACTTGGTGGTCGTGCTGTGACGGTGGCAGTTGAGGCGGCCGACATCTCCCTGGCTTATCGGCTGACCAGGGACAAGCCCACCACCATCAAGGAGTTCGCCATCAACGTGGCCAAAAGGAAGGTGAAGCGGGAGGAGTTCTGGGCAGTGAGAGACGTCAGCTTCTCGCTCCGCCCAGGCGAGGTGCTGGGAGTGATCGGCCCAAACGGCGCCGGCAAGAGCACGCTGATGAAGATGGTGGCGCGGGTCCTGCCCCCGACCGAGGGCCGGATCGTGGTGCGGGGTGTGGTGGCCCCCATGATCGAGCTGGGGGCAGGTTTCAATCAGGAAATGAGCGCCTACGACAACATCGTTCTCTACGGCACCCTGCTCGGTCGGACTCCATCACACATGCGAGGCCGTGTTGGTGCCATTTCGGAGTGGGCCGAGCTCACCGAGTTCATCGACGTTCCAATCCGCAGCTACTCGTCCGGGATGATGGCTCGTCTCGGGTTTGCGGTTGCCACCGACATCGAGCCCGACGTCCTGGTGGTGGATGAGGTCCTGTCGGTGGGTGACACCACGTTCCAGGAGAAGTCAAAGGCGAGGATCAAGGAGATGATCGATTCCGGCGCGGCAGTTCTCTTCGTCTCTCACACGCTGGAGACGGTGAGGGACATGTCGGATCGGGTGCTCTGGCTCGATCACGGTCGTACGGTGATGGTGGGGGATCCCGACGAAGTCGTGGACGCCTATGCCCCCCAACCTGAACCGCCTTCGGTATCAATCATCCTGGCGGTTCTCAACGAGGTCGAGTTCATCGATCGGGTGCTCTCCGACCTGCTTGGACAGGACTATGCCCGGATCATCGAGATCATCGTCGCCGATGGCGGTTCCACCGACGGGACAGCGGAGAAGCTGGAGGAGTGGGCGGCCAAAGACCAGCGACTCACCATCATTTCCAATCCGGTGCGCCGTCAGGCCCACGGATTGAACCTGGCGGCGGAGAGGGCTACGGGGGACCTGCTGGTCAGGGCCGATGGGCACACTACGTTTGCCCCCAACTACGTTCGTGCCTCCGTCGATGTCCTAGCCGAGACGGGGGGAATGTCGTTGGCGGTCGAATGTACCCGGTGGGCCGCACGCCGTTTGGTCGGGCCGTGGCGGCCACGATGAAAAGCCCGCTCACGATGGGTCCCGGTCGCTTCCATCATTCGGTGACGAGGGAGGAGGTGGACACCGTCTATCTCGGCGCCATGCGACGGGACTCGTTTCTCACTTCAGGCGGGTTCCGCCCATTCCCGTCGGGAACGTCCGAGGATGCCGACTTCTACTTCCGGTGGCGGCGTGAAGGGCGAAAGGTCTACGTCGATCCTTCGATCGTCTCCGAATACACCCCACGTGACCATCCCGGCTCCCTCTGGCGTCAATATTTCCGATATGGGTCAGGCAAGGCAGAGATGCTGTGGCGCAATGGAAGCTTTCCCTCATGGCGACCGCTGGCGCCGCTCGCCCTCGTAGTCGGCCTAACGGTCCTGACAGTGATCGGTTTGGTAACCCAGGTTTGGGTCCCCTTGCTGGCTCTTGCGGGACTGTGGCTGGTGCTTCTGATCTGGGTGGCACTCATCGGCCGCAGAGCCTGCGCTGGGCGTCTTGACGGCGGCCGTGATCATGCACCTGAGCTACGGGTTTGGGGAGTTTTGGGGGCTCGTGCGGGGACCTCGGGGGTCATCGAGCTGACGCCGTGGTCGGTCAACGTCGCTCGAACGTCATGAGGATGAACGTGTACCGCAACCCGAACCGTTTCCAGAAAACCGGGCGCTCCTGATGATCCAGCTGCAGATCTCCCACCAGGTCGAGACCAAGGTCACGAGCCGTGTCGACTACCTCCTGAATGTCTCCTGGCCCAAAAATTCGAACGGGGGTGCCGTATGCGACCAACCCGTCTGTTCTCGGGGGAGCTTGGTCGTAGTCGGTGGAGATGCCAGAGAAGCCCGCCCTTGCGAAGGATCCGCGAGGCCTCTGTCAAGAACTCTCCTATTGGCACTCCATGTTCAATGACCGACATCGACAAGATGGCATCGAAGGAGTCATTTTCAAACCCTGTGGCGGTAACGTCACCGTGTCGGAACTCCACCGATCCGTGTCGAGTTGGTCGTCCAAACTCGAGGTTTATCCCCACCAGGTCTCGGATTCCGAACATCCTCAACCACGGCAACGGAACAGAGTATCTGGCGGCTCCGGCGTCGAGCACACGGACATCGCGACCAAGACGGTGCAATCCACCGCCGACAGCCCCGATCGAGTCCCAGTTCTTGGGACGATCCGGGTGGAGGGGTAGCCCGATGGACTTCGCTTCCTTGATGGCCGCATCGACTTGCGAAGTGCGACTCAGCACTGCCGTCGCTGGCACCGACTCCGGTACGGCCCGTTCTCTTCCCGCGAAGTTGATCGATCAAGGTTGCAAACCACAGCGGCCCCAGAGAACTGTTTCATAGGCGCGCTTGGCGATGGACTTCATTGCGTCACGGCGTAGCCGTATGTCTTCATCTGGCCCTCAGAAACCTCTCGTAGAATCGCCGTGATGAGGTCGATGCCCCCAGAAGATCGCCATGAAACTGGCTCGGCATCGAGGGCTCCCGACACCGCCGGCACGTGGGGTTACGGCATCCAGTGACCAAGACTGTTGTCTATTTCGGTACCTTCCCGCCGTATCAGGGAGGCATCGCACAACATGCGGCCACCGTGGTCGACGCCCTCGACCGGTCGGGGTATGACGTGGCGACAACCTCTTGGGCCTCCCAGTATCCGAGTTGGCTCTACAAGGGCAATCAACCGGCTCCATCGGAGATGATCAAAGCAGGTCGCCGAGTTGAGTTCGTTGCTCGCTGGTGGAACCCATGGGATTGGTGGCGGGTGGGGCGCAGCGCCCGCTCGGCTCGTGGGTTGATCGAGCCTTGGGTTACCCCGTTCCACACGTTCAGTGTTGTGCTGTCAGCGCGGGCGGCTCGCCCGACACCAACGATTCTGATTGTCCACAACGTGGCAACCCATGAATGGTTTCCAATGAGACGCCTCTTGACAAGGCTCGCGCTTCGAGCGGTTTCAGCAGTCGTCGTTCATTCAAAGACGGTTGCTGACGAGGTCTTGAAGTTGGAGCCATCCACACGAATAGTCCAGACGCCAATGCCGGTGATTCTCGAGGCGCGAGGTTCTGCCCTTCCTCCAACCGATCCGCTGCGGCTGTTGATGGTCGGTTACGTGAGGCCCTACAAAGGTTTGGATGTCGCCCTGGATGCGGTCCAAATCCTGGTCGAAAGAGAAGTGTCGGTTCGCCTGACCGTGATTGGTCAGTTTTGGGATCCCTCAGCAGCTGAAGCCGAGCAGATGGTCGACGAGCGTGGACTCACAGAAGTTGTCACGCTTCGCCCCGTCTATGTTGACGACTCCGACATGCTCGAGGCGCTCTCAGAGCACCATCTGGTCTTACTTCCATATCTGACCGCCACCCAGTCAGCTATCACCCCGCTCGCGCACGCCGCAAATCGACCCGTCATTGTTTCCGACCTTCCCGGTCTTGTTGAGCAAATCAAGGAAGGTGTAGATGGCCTCTCATTCGAGGCGGGCTCTGCGCCGAGGCTGGCCGATGCTATTCAGATCGCCTCTCGCCATCTGGAGGAGTTGTATCGCGGGACAGAGGATCGACCACAGGGAGCGGAGGCGGTGGTGGCTGCCCTTGTCCCGCTGTTCGCGCCGGTAAGGCTCCCCGAGAGCAGGTTCAAAACGAACCACGCGAGTGCCAGCCCCAGCATCCAGACGAGCCTCTCAAGGGCTGTTGCCAACACGGCCGTAGCGGGGTCATAGCCAGCGGCCCCCGCCAGTAGGCTCGACAACAGCTCCCTCAATCCAAGACCACCCGGAAAGAAGCCCGCTGCCGTGGCCAGCACGGCGGAGGAGCTCACTATCACCGCTCCTGCGACGTCGATCTCTCCGCCAAGGGACCTGAACGCCAGCCAGACGTTGATCGAGATGATGAGAACCTTTCCCACCGCAATCAGAACGCAGCGCATCAACAACGTGGATGACGCCGAGAGTCTGCTTCGCAAAACGCCTAGGACTACTGATGACAACACCAGTCCCACCGCCGTAATTACCAGCCCGATAGCCACAAAGCCCTGCATCGTGGCTAGCCCGACGAAGGTTGCAGTCGCCCCGATCCACAGGACTCCAAGTAGTGACGTAACTCCCAGAGAACGCCGTAGAGAAGCTCCGGACTGCTTCAACGCGGCAGTCCTGACGATTAGGGACCCTGGCACCGGCAACAGATTCGCGGCTGAGGCAGCAAGTCCGACCCTCGTCGATTGGAGCCAGCCACGCTCCTGACCCGCCAGCCGATATGACAGGTGTTGCTCCCAGGCGACAAGACCAATTGCGATCGGTACTCCGACCAACAACAGAAGCAAGGTTGGCCCCACTTCGATGGTCGACAGATCGCCGTCCCAGGTGGAATAGGCCCAGGCAACGACTGCGACAAAGAGAAGTCCCGCGCCAACAAAGCGCCAAATGCGCTTTCGTGGGCTTTGGTCGTATTCTGCCGGCCCCTCCACCAGCCGATCGAGCCACTGACGGAGCCACTTCATAGCGACGAGGGCTCCATTGCCCCCACGTATGTGACACGGTCAAGCATCGTCAGGTGCCATGAGGGGTGTGATACCACCCGCTTACCCGGCCGCTCACCAACCTGATCGGTATCCAGAGACCCGCGAGCACGACGAGAAGCGGATAGCGGAGAAGGCGTCGGAGTGGCACCCCGTCTCGGGCCAAGAATGGAAGAGGCTCCAGCACCTGGATGGCCGTGGCCGTGCCCCATACAGGCCAGGGTAGGAGCCAAGGCGATTTGGTCGTGGCGGCGACGATGGTGAGAACTCCAGACATGAGGGCAACGAACGTGCGGCCCGGCTGTACGAGCCGAATGGCTTGATCGAGCGATGCCAGGTGGCCAGATCGCAAGAGATCAAGAAGGTGAGACCGCCGTGCCGCCCGTTTTCCGGACATCCACCGAGCTCTCTGGCGGATGGTGACCCCGAGTGATGTCGGCTTCTCATCTCGAACCTTCACGTCATGGAGCCACTCAACGCGTTGTCCGGCGAGAACAATCCGGACTCCCAACTCCTGATCCTCGGTCACTGAGTCGCCGAATCCAGCCACTTTTTCCAACAGGTCGGGCGTGAACGCCATGCCGGTGCCTCCCAGGTCGGCTGACCACCCGAGGTTTGAACGTGCGAGTTGGACCATCCGGTTGCCGGCCCAATAGGAAAGGGCCGAGGCCTCGGCGAGAAGAGAGCCATCGGGGTTCGCCACGTCCAAATAGCACTGAACCACCTCATGTCCTGCATCGAGTTCGTCGGCGATTCTCCCCAGGACGGTGGCCTCGATCCGATTGTCGGCGTCGAAAACCACCAGCGTCTCGTCTGTCTGGAGGGGGTTGTCTGTTAGGTACCAAGCGAGGGCCGAGCCTTTGCCGGAAGGTCCCTGATGCCGTTCGACTACCGACGCTCCGGCCTTGCTTGCGATGGCAGCGGTGGCGTCGGTGCAGCGGTCCGCAACGACAGTGACCTCCAGATGGTCTGCCGAGTATTCGGACGAGATCACGTCATCGATGATGCCAGCCACGACCGACTCTTCGTTGTGTGCAGGTATGACCACTCGCAGCTGTCGCTGACGCGACCCTCTTTCTGCGGGCTTCCTGTTCGGCCAGCCCCAAAGAGCAGTCAGCGCGTTGTAGCCGACAAGAACAAGAACAACGGTCTGGACTACAAGGAAGGCGTTCTTGAGCATCAGTGATCGAGGTTAGGGGCCGAGGTGCCCATTCGACTCGCGAGGATTCGCGACTCTTATGAGGAGCTCCTGGACCTACGTGTTACAGGTCGGCCGGCCAGTCGACCTGGGCGGGATCGACCTCGTGCACCGGCTTGCTGACGAGCACCACCAGATCGGCGAGCAGTGCAACGAGGAGCACGATGAAACCGGCTGAGAAGAGAAGGAGGGTGTTGCTCGCGATCCTGAAGTCCTTGCCGATGACGTCGTAGATCATCTTCCCGGTCGCCACGATGAGAAGGCTGATCGAAATCGGCATGAAGACTTTCATCGGGTTGTAGGAGAGCACCATTCGCACCACCTGGAGCAGATAGCGCCTGGTGTCGGTCCACCAGTGGAACTTCGAATCGCCTGCCCTCGGGAAATACGAAATAGGTACATATTTGATCGAGTACCCATTGGCGAGAAATGCCATGGTGATCGTGGTGACGCAAGAAAACCCTGAAGGAAGCAAATGCAGGTACTGATCCGCCACCTCCCTGCGGAAGGCGCGTAGACCCGAGTTCAGATCCGGGATTTTGGTGGCAGTCAGGTACTCGGCGAGTTTGCGGATGAACCATTTGGCGGGAACCCGGAGGAAGCGCTTCGTGCCCTGCTCGGAGGTTCGGGCACCCACTACCTGATCCCATCCCGGCATCTGCTCCAGAAGCATCGGGATCTCATCGTTGGGGTAGGTCATGTCGACATCGGTCCACACGACTACATCCCCACGAGCCTGATGGGTGCCGGCCTTGCGTGCCGCCCCGGACCCGCGGTTCTGCAGGAATTGGATGAGTCTGATTCCGTCCAGGGCTCGCAATTGCGTTCCCGAATCATCTGTGGACCCGTCGTCCACGACGATGATTTCGAACGAATAGTCCGACGCCTCCATCGTCTTGGTGATCCGCTCGATCTCGTCTTTCAAGTGACCCGCCTCGTTGTATACGGGCAGAACGATCGAAACGTCAACGCGGTCGGCAGTCTTTTCAGCCATGAAGAGGGCCGATGCTATCCAGTTCACGGATCGCCTTCCATGCGCGGTCACCGTCAACCCTTAGCATTGGATTATCCGAGGCCCCACCGAACGATGTCATCTCTGCCAATAGCCGACCTGCCACCTGATTCGGTGGTCGTGGTGCTGGGCACCCGGCCTGAGATCATCAAACTCGCACACGTTGTGCGCCTATTAGGCCCGGCGGCGGTGGTGCTCCACACGGGTCAGCACTATGACCCGGAGTTGTCAGGGTCCTTTCTTGAAGTCTTCGGCCTCGGAGAGCCGCACGCATATCTCGGGATCGGGGGACAAACAAGGGGCCAACAGATCGGAATGGCGGTCAAAGCTCTGGACGATTACCTATGGGAGTTGAGGCCAGCTGCCGTCGTGGTCCAGGGCGACACCAACACCGCGTTAGCGGGTGGGTTGGCGGCCAACGCCACGAACACGATGCTGGTCCACGTTGAAGCGGGGCTTCGTAGCTACGACCGGCGAATGCCTGAGGAGCACAACCGGGTGCTGATAGATCACGTGGGCGACCTCCTTTGTGCCCCAACCGACGGGTCTCGAAAGAACCTGATCGAGGAGGGGATCCCCGCTTCGCGGATCCGGGTCACCGGCAACACCGTCGTTGAGGCCGTCCTGGAACTGATGCCCCACCCTGCGGCCATGGCCCTTCTTCTCGAGCAACACAACCTCACCCCTGGACAGTTTGTCCTATCGACCTTCCATCGCCCCGAGAATGTTGACGATCCGGAGAGATTCCGCACCGTGCTCCACCAGCTGGCCTCCCTCGATCTGCCTGTTGTCCTGCCTCTACATCCGCGCTCGATGGCGCGGGCCTCCGAGCACGGCATGGATGACCTGCTTGCGGCGTTGACGGTCATCGACCCGATTGGATATCGCGAGTTCCTGGGTCTGGGGGCGGCTTCCGCATTTCTGGTATCCGATTCCGGCGGCGTACAGGAGGAGGTCTCTATCTACAAGCGATCGGTGATCGTCGTACGCCGGAGCACCGAGCGGCCCGAAGTTCTAGGCACCTTCGCCGAGCTGGTCGAACCCGGGCCGGGGATAGCAGAGATAGCCAAGCGGTGGACAGCGGACATTCCGGGCTTGCACCAGCGCCTTGCCTCGATCCCCTCGCCCTATGGAGACGGCACCGCCTCGACTCGGATCGCGAAGGAGATCGGAGAGCTCGTTGCCGTTTCGTGATCGGGCTCGGGGCAATAAGAAACTGACGCCGGGTACGGAGCGGACGCCGGTGTTGTCCTTCGGCTCTTGGGATGACCTTCAGTCGAGTGAGCGAGTCATCCAGATATGTCATCCCGACTGGCGTGGGGTCCGCACCGTTTCATATTCATTCGCCTCGCCGGTGGTCGAATGTGACAACCTCTCGGTTTGGTCCGACAACTTGATCGAACACATCACAAGGGCCAACGTGGAGATGGTTGTCATCCAGGGCTGGCCGCCGGGAGCAGGTCGTTTTGCGACCCGGCTGGCCGAGGTCGGGATCGGGGTCAAATGCGTCCTCCATTCCTCGCCAGCCCAGCATGGGGCAGAGGCCGGGGAGGCAGCCGTCGTTGACGAGGTGTTCACCCTCGCTCGAAACGAGGTTCTGTCAGAGGTGGGGATGGCCAAAGTCGGGGTGGCCGAAGCGTTCACGGCCGCCGGTCACCCGGTCACCTTCGTGCCCAATCGGGTCCCAGTCATGCCGGACATGAAACGGATCGACCTCGGACCGGGGTTGCATGTTGGGGTGTTTGCCGAGCCGTTTTGGAGAAAGAACGTCGTCACCCAACTGCTTGCTGTGGGAGAACTCGATGGTGCCGTGGCCCATGTGATGCGACGACCGGACGTGTCGTATCTGGACCACATTGAAGTCATCGAGCACGGTGAGTTGTCGTGGGAGCGATTCGTCGCGCTCCAAGGCTCAGTGGATATCAATCTCTACGTCACGCTGTCGGAATGTCATCCTTCGACTCCCCAGGAGTCCTATCTGGCAGGAGTCCCATGCCTTTTGTCTCGTGTCTCAGGAGTGTTCGAGGACGATCCAAGACTCTGGGAAATCACCACCACCGATCGGGCTGATAACCCTTCAGCCATCGCAGATGGGGCTCGCGATCTGCTCTTGGCGAGAGACGAGGCCGTAGACCGGGCCCAAGCTTGGATGTCGGTCCACGATCAGCGCGCTGAGCGCGATCTGGAAACGGTTCATCGCCAAGTCACGTTGAAGCGACGTTCTCGCGATACCAATCGACGGTTCTTCGAACCCCATCCTCGAGGCTCACGGCGGGTGCATAGCCCAGCGCGGCCAGCTTATCGACTGCTGCAATTCGGAAGGGCGCACCCGCGGGTTTGGAAATGTCGAAGTTGAGCTTCAACGATGGGTTCACCTGGTCCCGTACCACCGTGGCGAGTTGGGCGATGGTCACCTGTTCTCCGCTGTCGATGTTATAGGCCTCTCCCGAGCTGCCATTAGTCAGAGCGATGAGCGCCGCTCTTGCCGCGTCCTCGACAAAAACGAAGCTCCGGACGGCGTTTCCATCTCCCCAGACATCGAGAGTCTCCCCGTCGCCGAGCTTGGCAGCCCGATCAATGAGGGCGTGGACCACAGTCGACCGGCCAGGATCGAATGGCGCTCCTGGCCCGTACACGTTGCCGAATCGTCCGACCACGGTGTTGATCTGATGCCAGGAAGCGACGACCTCGTCGGTGATCTTGGACCAGGCGTAGGGGCTCGGCCGATCAGCTGGCCCGAGTTGAGGATCGGTTTCGGTGAGTGGCTCGGTTGAGGATCGGTAGGTCACAAGCGACGATGCCAGAAAGAGCCGTTCGACGTCAGCCGCGACGCATGCGGCCAGCAGGTTGTCGGTGATGAGGCGATTGGTGAAGAAGACGTCCTCTCCGCCTTCCTTCTGAAACTGGATTCCACCGGCGCGAGCAGCAAGGTGGATTACGAGATCAACTGTCCTGACCGCCTCGGTGACCCGATTTCGGTCCTCGAGGTCGAGAGTGAGCGTTTCTCCCGGCAGGTCGCCGAGCACCGTTCCGGCCTGGGCCACCGACACGGGGTTGGCGCCGGCCCGGGCCAGGGAGTTGACCACGTGACGCCCGATGAACCCATGACCCCCGGTGACCAGCACGCTCTTCAGTTCGAGCCCAAATAGGTCAGACACTCACGCCACTGATCTTGAGATCGTATTCGACCATCTCCCTCACGAGTTCCTCGAAGTTGATCTGGGGCTCCCACCCAATGGTGGTCTTGGCCTTGGTGAAGTCGGCCTGGAGGTAGTCGACTTCGGCGGGTCGGTAGAAGCGTGGGTCGATCTCCACATATTGCTCCCAATCCAGGTCGACCACACCAAAGGCAGCGTCGAGGAAATCGCGAACGGAGTGGCTGTGCCCGGTGCCGATCACGAGGTCGAGAGGCTCGGGATGCCGCAGCATCATGTGCATCGCCCGCACGTAGTCGCGGGCATGGCCCCAGTCACGTTTGGCGTCGAGATTCCCCAGGATGAGCTTCTTCTGCTCACCCTTCATCAGCCGGGGGATTGTCGAAGTGATCTTGCGGGTGACGAACTCCTTGCCTCGGCGCGGACTCTCGTGATTGAAGAGGATCCCGTTGCTGGCATGGATTCCATAGCCCTCGCGATAGTTCACCGTGGCCCAGTAGGCATAGACCTTGGCCACGGCGTAGGGGCTCCGGGGATGAAACGGCGTTGTCTCGCTCTGTGGGGGCGGGGTGGAGCCGTACATCTCACTACTCGACGCCTGATAGAACCGGATCGTGGGATCGGCGTGTCGGATCGCCTCAAGGAGCCGAACCGCCCCGAGGCCGGTGACATCGCCCGTGTGCACTGGCTGGTCGAACGAAGCTCGAACATGGGACTGCGCGGCGAGGTTGTAGACCTCGTTTGGCCGGAGGTCCTCGATCAGGCGGATCAGCGAGTGTGAGTCCCCGAGGTCGGTGACATGAAGCGTGATTCGGGGAGGGTCAGTGGATATGAGATGTCCGACCCTGGTGTCCTCTATATCGTTGGTGGTCGTGCGGATGGTCCCATGAACTTCATAGCCCTGGCCGAGAAGATGCTCGGCGAGGTAGGACCCGTCTTGGCCGGTGATACCGGTGATGAGGGCGGATGGCACAGTCGAACTTTCCTAGCGATCGGGGAGAAGGGGCATGGTAACGATTTGAGGTCGGGATCTTCATCGTGAAGGTGGTGTTTTCACCTCATGCCTATTCGCCATCGATCGGTGGGGCGGAGCGGTACGCACAGGGATTGGCCGAAGGGCTCGCCCTGTTAGGGCATGAGGTGCATGTCGTTGTCGCCGACGTGGACGACCCGGAGGCGTTCTACGAGCTTGGCCATGACAGTGTCGGGCCTCCAAATGAGTCGATCAACGGGGTGCTGGTCCACAGGCTGGCCTTTCGGGATATCGGCTACAGGTTGTTGGGCAACATGCTCGGGAGCAGATCGGGTGCTTCGATCCTCGACGGAACGTTTTCAGCGGAATTTGGGTGACATGCTTCTGACCACTCTCGCTCCCGATGTGGTGGTGACTCTTCCCCATCTGTTTCCCAACGTGAGGGAGGTGGTTCGACTCGGAGCTTCGGCGAAATGGAAATTGGTATACGCCCCGTTGCTTCATGAGGACGACCCCTATTGGTCCATAGATCAGGTCTCCCAAGCTGTGACGGCAGCCGACGGGGTCGTAGCACTAACCAACCACGAAGAGAGAACGGCTCCTCGAGTCCTACGGCGCGAAACCCGCGGGGACGTGTGTGATTTCGCCTGGAGTGGCCCTCGGTAGTGACGCGGTGGCAGCCAACCGGAAGCCGATGATCCTTTTCGTAGGGCGCCGCACACCCTCCAAGCGTCTCGATGTCCTATACGAGGCCATGAAGACGGTGTGGCAGGCCTTCCCGAACGTTGTCCTCGTGCTGGCCGGGTCGCCACCAGGTCTTGGACCTGACCCCGCGATGTGGTGGGTCGCCGACGCACGGGTCAAAGTCGTCAACAACCCGAGCGAGATCGAGAAGGACAGGCTCCTTGCCAGCGCGTATGTGGTCGTGAGCCCGTCATTGACCGAATCTTTTGGGATCACAATCCTCGAGGCCTGGGCTCAGAGCACACCGGTAGTGGTTACCGACAGTCCGGTCAACAGGTCCGTGGTGCGAGACGGGGTGGATGGTCTGGTCGCGACCGGACCCGATGCCGCTGACCTGGCGGCGGTGCTGATCCGCTTGTTGGGTGATGAGAACATGTCAGCCTCGCTGGGGAGAGCGGGGCGTCTCAGGGCGGAGGCGGAGTTTTCATGGTCAGGGTCGGCGGGCACCCTTGAGGGGCTGATGACGGATCTGTGAGTTGTGGGATCTTCGAGAGGGGCAGCGGAGTTGTGCCTGAGGATCGGTGGACTCCCGCCACACGACGCAGAGCCGCCCGCCCCCTGTCAATACGCCTACGCCGAGTTTCGGGGCGTTTTCACCTTTCGTAGCTCGATGAGGGCTACCCCTGCCCCGTCGGATGCACCAAGTGATTTGTATCCACGCCCTTCGATGATTCCGGGCTCCACTTCGCGCCAGCCTCCTGGCATCCACCCGAAGAAAGTCAGCTCCTCTGCGTCAAGTCCGGAGCTCTTGATCAGGGCCTCCAGATGCTCGATGTCATAGTTGATTAGCCACCCGACGTCTTCGAAGCGACCGAAGGGAACCGTCACAAGCAGCCGTCCACCAGGAGCCAACCAATCGGCCATCGCTCTGATTGCGATGTGATCTGGGTTGACTTCTTCCCGACTCGCCTCCAAACCGTAACGAGTGTTGTCTCGACCCATGTGTTCGATCGTGGAAACACAAAGAATCAGGTCGAATGATTCATTCTTAATGCAACTCTTGAGTACGTCTGCCTGTATCTGGTGGAGTCGGAGCTTTTCTGAAGGCCATGGGGATCGGGCAGCGTCTATCCCAACCAGGAAGGGGATCTCCAAGTCGTTGAGGGCCGCCAGATAGTGCTGCTCGGCGAAGGCATATCCCACTTCGAGCACCCGGCGCTCCCCTTGGTATTTTCCCAAGACCCACGGGACCTCCACAACGCGCTCTGATTGACGCCGGTCACTGATCAGGTCGAATGCGTAGTTGAGCCTTTCGATTTCGCTGGCTGGAGCTCGGTCACTGATCAGGTCGAATGCGTAGTTGAGCCTTTCGATTTCGCTGGCTGGAGCTCGGTCAGCAACCATCTGATCAAGTTCCTCGATACGCTTTCGAAGGTCCGCAATTTCTTTCTCGATAGCAGCAAATCTCTGTTTTCGCGTCTCGAAGGTCATGTCGACATCCAGTCTGCTACCTGCTTGTGATGATCCCGGAGAATCCCAAGCTCGGGTCGTTTGACGATCATTGCATGACGATTCTCTGGCCTCATAGAACCCGATCGAGATGTTCGTCGAGGCGTTTCGCATATCGCTCCAAAGACGCTGTTTCCAATGCATCTTGCCGCGCGGTAGCGCCCTTCTCGACGATGCGCGTTCGGTCATGCGATACCGCCCTCATGATCTCCACCAGTGCTTCTACCGAAGGTTGCGCCCATACGGTGCCGGCCGGATAAGGGCCAGCCCTATGTTCGAGACTTGTAAGCGTGTAGTCGATGAGCCACGAGTTCGAATCGGTCGTGAAATCCATATTGCCGGAGAACGCAGTCGCCACAACTGGGGTGCCGAGGGCCATCGATTCGAGAAGAGTCAGTCCAAATCCCTCAGCTGCGTGTGGCGAGACATAGACATCGGCTGCCTGCATCAGCTGAAGCAACTGATCACGCCCCCAGTATTCGTTGATTACTTTGACATTGGGGTTTGAGGCTTCGGCTCTCCGCAGCCGAGCCTCCGATTCCGGCATCTTGTGGAGATTGTGCGTTTTGACGATGAATCGCACACCTTTTGTTCCACGTCCAAAAGCGGTCTCGAATGCGCTGAGAGCTAGGTCGGGATTCTTTCTTTCGGCGACACTTTGGGCATCGAAAACAAACAAGAAGACAAGTTCGTCGTCCCGAAGGCCGAACTTGGAGCGGTCTGCAACACCCGGCTCGGGAAGGTCGGCGGCTAGTCCTATCACATGAACTGGGACGCGTTCGTATTGGCCGAAGACGTCTGCGAGGTAGTTGCTTGCAAGCCATAGCTCGTCGACTCGGTCGAAGGCAGGAAGCCATTCCTCGGGCAGGGTGGCACCTTCCCAAAACCACATTGCGGCGTTGAACCGGCCGCCCAGCCGATGGTGGAACATCGAGAGTGGGGCGGCGAACTCGGCAGAGTTGGCGTGAATCAGGTTCAGCTCACCAAAGGCACCGAAAGGATGACGGTCGAGCCCGGGATCTGTCGTGTTCTTGGATAGGTATTGGTCGGTCGTGTCGAGCACCGAGAAAGGTCTATTGAGATATTCCAGAGCCCGAAAGGATGCTCGAGCTGCCTGACCAAGTCCGCTGTTCGATCTGAGCAAGCCCATGAGAGTGATGAGTTCGCTTTCGGCTCCGAACCTTGTCGCCACGGCATTTGGACTGTGTCGAATGGGGGTTCGGAGCCTGACAGCAGTTGCGCGCTCAGATCCAGGTTCGCGTCCTTTACCCGGGATCAGGGTGCGGACGATGTTGTACCTCCACGCCACAGCATTCCGCAGCCGCTCGATCTGGCCTAGGGCGTGCGGCGGTGGTATCCACTCCCCATCGGGGGCTGTCATCTCGTGCGTCTCGTCGAAGAGGTCGATTCCGAACTCGGCTACCGCCCTGGCATTGTTCCACCGCCTGAATCTCGAGGCGTCCCACCGGACCTCTGGGAATGTTTGCATGAGATCCGGTCGAGTCAGCCAGAACAGATGCCCGATTCGGGTTAGTCCTGCAGCATTCCTCTCATACAGCCATCGCCGGAAACCATCAGCTTGAGAGGCGCCCCATCTGTCCCCGACCGGATCGGCGGCCCGCCGAGCGTCGAGAATCAATTTCAGACCTGGACGATCGGGCTGCGGCATTCGAACACCCAACGCGATCTCAGCCTCTATGAACCCCAAGGGCTCGTGCAAAGGTGCAAGGTCGTGTACCCGTTGCTCCATGAGGAGGGTTCCGATTGGGGTACCGCCGTATCCCGGGGTTTCTTCCCTTTTCTCCTGCTGGTCCAGGGCATCCCATAGTGGCTCCGCATCGAGGAAATAGGGGCCGTCTTCCGTGTCCATTCCATAATCGGCTAGGCCAACAACGAAGTGCGGGGGAAGAGATGTGGCAAGCCCTGTTTCCACGGCTGAGGTCGTCACCCAATCCAACACCTGCGCCGGGTTCCTTAGAAAGGGGTCGACCGAGACTTCTTTCATGGCGGCCGCTAGCAATGACCGGAATCTGATCGCCTTGTGACCAACCGCGACAAGCCTGACTGGCGCGCGGTCCCGGGAGCGTTGGATTCGATCCAGGTGTGGAGTGCGTGAGGTCGGTTCGGTCTGCATAGTGGACCCAACCAGGACCTCTTCACCAGATCCGAGCGCGTTGACGTGCTGGATACGTCCCGTGACAATGATGTTCGGATTGAGGAGAACGGAATCCTGTTCCCGTTGCGCCAACTCCTCGAGTAGATGAGGCAAGGCATAGGCGACCGCGTCCTCGGGATTCAACATCTCAATGAATGTGTCCGATCTCCCAACCAGGTCTTGGATGAGCCTGGTCTGAACACGAGGTCCCCATTCGTTGCTTGCCGATGGATCGATCACAACTGGTGTGATCTCCGGGTCCACGGCTCGCAAAGAGGCAAGAAGCACTGCGGTCCGCCTAGATACGCGCGGTGTGGACCAAGTTATGAGAATCGGGGTTGGGGGATTCAACGAGCGCGAGGCTAGTTGCCGACACCGGAATGAGATCCTGTCGATATCCGCGACCGAATCTCCACATATGTGTCCCCGGCGTCAGCCGCATTCGCGTCCTTGAAAGACGTCAGTCTGACAAGACTTCAATGGTGCCTTCGAATTCCAGGTTTCCCGAATTGCCTCCCTGAACAGGGTTGATTTCGAGGTTTGCGGTATCGAAGGTGATAGTCCCGGGAACCACTTCCGATCCCGAAATTTGGCCGCCACATGTGGCGACCAGGACGCCATTCTGTATGTACCCGCCGATTGACCGTTCAACATCGTCAGCGATGTTGGTTGTCGCCAAGACACCGGTCGATCCGGCAGTTGTCGTGACCCACAGTTCGACGGCACCCGTCGGCTGATACTCGAGCCACATCCCCTCCTGGTATTCGTCTAGAGACACGATGACAGATGATCCATCGACGGGTACCCATTCAGTCTGCACGAGTACCTCGAACGAGGCGTCAGCAGATGCCGGGAGTATTGACGGAGTCGCCAGCCCCATCCCATCCGCTACGGAGAAGGAGCCGAGGAGTCGACCTGTCTCCGGGCCGCGGGGTGCTATCGACACGGTTTCTTCGGGAAACTCAAACTCGACGTCCAGTGAATCAAGGTCTCCCCCGCACCCAGAAGAATGGATTGCTACCGGGACGAGGCCGGCTTGTCGCAACTTGTCTGCGATACCTGGATCACGAAGACTTGCCACCGGCAAATCGCATTCCGTGCGAATCACACCAGGGAGCATCTGCCAGGCTGGGAAGTCCACCAATATCACGGAGTCCGGGGGAAGGGAGGCGCAAACCTTTGTTATGGCGCCGAGAACTCCGACCTGGGTACGCACGGCAGCAACCGGCCAGCCGACAACCAACGACTGTGCCAGCGCCAAAGCGAGGACACCCATGACCACCAGGCTCGCGAAGGTCACTGACCCGAGCCATCTAAGGACGAATCTCGCGGCCCACGCCGTAAACACGAAAGCGAGCGGTAGAACGATTGGAAGGAACCGACGGAGAGCCCACAGATGGTCCGGAGTGATTGAGGGTCGATAGAAGTAAACAGCCCCCACACCCACGAGAGTGAGAATCAACGGCACTCGATAGTCACCACGCTTCTTGAAAATTACAAACCACGCCAGAGCAACAGCGGCGATGCCGAACGTCACGGGGAGATAACCCTGGTACCGCGCCATTCATTTGAAGGTCGACTCGGCATAGGTTCTGGAGCCGTCGACCTCGACACCTTCCCGCATTTGTATTTCGGCGATGCGCCCGTTCCAGGACGCCTGCGTGGGCTCGCTCACATGTGGACGAATGAAGAGGCCGAAGACGCCCGCAGCAAGAATCACCAGCGCCAGTAGGGGTACCACAGTGCGGAGGAGTCGACTGACACTCTCAAGGCGAATCGGCGGCACGAACGAGAGCACAATTGCGACGGCCGTAGCCACGACAACCATCAGGAACATCGGCACCGCTTCCTCGGTGAGATCGGACAGGTAGAACGGCGAGCGAGTTACCAGATCGATGGTGCTCAGAGCCGCCAGAGGAACGAAACCCCCGACCATGAGCAAGAGGTGTTTTCTGTTCGGTCGGGTCTCACCACCGGTCAACACGAGATATCCGACACCTGCGAAGAACGCGGCTGCGGTCAACCATGCGTCGATGCGAGCCAATGTTCCCGCAGCGAGTAGAACCCCAACTCCTAGATACCGCCAGGCAGCTTGCACCGTCCCACGATTGAGCCAGATCACGTAAGCGGCCAAAGCGAACGACATCGCCAACCACTCGGAGTAAACGTCCTTGGCGAAATGGATGAATGCCGGGTGTAGTGCGGCCACTACCACCGGAAGAGCGCCAAACACAGGGCCCGCGACCCTCCGTGAGAGGAGGAAGAGCCCGAGCAAAGACACTGAAGCGATGATCCCGAAGATCCGAAACAGCAGCCAGTCTCCGCCTACCCAGCTGGACGCCGCCAAGACCACGCCCGTCAGATGTTGGAACTGAAAGTACCCGGTGCCAGGTTTCCCCGCATAGATGCCCTGAGCGGACCATGAGTTGGGATGGGCAAGAGATTCAGCTATCTCGGTCGGTAGACCCGTGTTGTAAAGGAGGTTGCCGTTGTTCGCCAGCCATTTGCCGGTGATCACGTACACGCCGGGGTCTCGGTCGGTTAGGACATGCTCGCCGGAGTTGGTCGTCGTGAATATCGCGAACGCGATCGCCCCTCCAACCACTAGCCACGATGCGACTGTGCTCGTGTCTCCAGAATCAGTGAGGCGCCAAGCTGCCCAGGTCAATGGGAGCCAGACCAGGGTCGTCAGGATGGCCACAGGGAGCGGGTAGAAGATGCCGAGAAGGGCAAGGGGGAGGCCGACTATCGCCAGAGAAAGAACTAGGGACAGCACGAGCACGAAGATTGCTCTCGCCGGATCGGCAAGAACTGCGGACAATGCGTGCCGGGTCCGATCGGCAGAGTTGGCCGGGGGCGTCACCATGGCATCACCGACTCAGGATGCTCTCTGTGACCCTGTTGTCTGCGCCCCACTAGCACCCCGTATTTCGATGCTCACATGACGGTGGCGAAACGGCAGCAGGTGCGTCTGTTACCGGTTCGGCCATGAAACATGAGGACGCCTCTTTCCGGGATAGGGTCGAGGCAGCCTAACCCTTCGCAGATGACTGGCGGACACCTATGAAAAGCGAGCGAATTCTCGGTGCCGACCCACCGTGGTCGTACCTTTGGCCGATCGCCGGCGTGTGTCTGGCGGTGTTCGCCGTTCTGTTCATGCACGGGACAAGCATCGAGTCCTTGACGTCGACCCTGCCCTGGAACCAGGGAGATCCGGCGCTCAACACCTGGATTCTTTCGTGGGAGTCACACGCCATCGTGAACGACCCGACCAGCTTCTTCCAGGGAAACATCTTTCATCCGTTTGGGGATGCGATCAAGTACTCGGACATGATGCTCCCCGTTGTTCCCTTCTTCGGAATCCTCATGGCTGTTGGGAACAGCCCTGTTTTGGCACACAACCTTTCGCTCTTGGGACTGTCGCTGTTTTGTCTCATGAGCACGTACTTCTTGGCGCTTAGGCTCGTTGACCGTTCAACCGCAGCACTTGCCGCCATCTCGTTCTCATTCTCAGGGTATGTGTTCATGCACCAAGGGCACCTTCAACTGCTCACCCTGGGCTTCTTTCCGTTGGCATTCATCGCGCTGTTCCGCATGCTCGAGTTCCAGCGATCACGTGACGGAATCTGGCTCGGAATGTGTTCCGCACTCCTGGTCACGTCGTCGTTCTATTACGGAGCCATCTGGTTCGTATGTCTGACCGCGGTCCTCCTCGCCGACTGGGTCCGCCTTCGCCGACCGGGCCGCAACTGGTGGTCCACGTTGGGTGTGGCTGGAGCAGTGTCTGCAGTGCTGATCGGGCCGATCGCATACGTCTACGCATCCTTTCAGTCCCAGGTGCCGTTTGTTCGTGACACGGCCGGATTCGGTTTGCAACTCTTGGATTTCTTGACGCCGCCTCCAGGCTCTGTCCTTTACTCCGGCCTTTTTGATTGGGCGACGGAACGCCGTGGAGCCGGTCTAGTCGAGCACGGATTCTTCCTTGGATTCGTTGTGATCACCCTGGCTGCATCCGGCGCCGTGATGTTCACCGCCGAGTTCCGCAACCGCACGCGAGTTAGCTCAATTGATCGGCAACGCCTTGAGATGACCCTGTTGTGGCTCGCCGGAGTCGTGGCGTTGTCGCTGTCCATCGGTGCAGAGGTAGGGGGGGTACCGATGCCCCTTCAATTTCTGCGAGCGTGGGTGCCTGGTTTTGACGCCATAAGGGCGGCGTCGCGCCTTGCGGTGCCCACGCTTCTCGCCATTTCCATGATGGCCGCCTGGTGCCTCGGGCGTCTGATCCGAAGCCGGTCACGGGAAGTCGGCATCCTCGTCGTGGCCATCGTTATGGCCGCGGTCCTTGCCGAGTTGTACGTCAGACCGATCCAGTCCGTTGTCGCGGCCCGCCCAGCAGTTATTGAGGTCTTGGCTTCGAGTCCTGCCGGTGCGGTCGTCGAGCTTCCGATGAGAGAGACGTCTGACGCCCGGTTCTCCTTTCTCGAGGGCCCGAGAATGATGGCGAGTCTTGAAGACTGGCGTCCACGTTTCAACGGGTTCTCAGGCGGATATCCGGTTGGCTACCTGCAGTACATCAGGATCATGAATCAATTTCCCTCACCGGAGGCGCTCGACGCGATGAAGACTCTGGCCATTCGGTATGTGGTGTTGCATGGGGCCGAAACTCGCACTGATGGGACCTTCAGCTTTGCGGAGATCGATGACGTTCTGGACAGGATTCCACCTTCTGCATCAATCGAGCAGTCGGGGGACTCCTGGCTGGTTGATCTTCAAGCCGATCAGTAGCTGGGCTTAGATGAGCTCAACGTTCAGTCTTCGAAGCCCGAACCCAAGCAGTCTCTCATCCGCTGAGATCCCAGCTTCAAACGGTGAGCAGGCATCAGGTAGGTGGAGTCGCACATACTCCTCATTCCTATCGGACTCAACGACGACCTCGACCTGGCTCTCCTTAGGGGCATCCAAGTACTGAGGACTTGCGTCTCCGGCTCCGTAGCCGAATCGGACATTCTCCCCGGCGCCGAATAGCTGGCCCGCAAGCGTGGCTCGCCATCTGCGGTTGGCAGGAGCAGGGACTCTGATGGTGGCTTCAGCACCGTCGGTCCAGACTCCCCATGGTTCTATCTCGCTCCAGCCATAACCGAGAAGTGCGGTCCCAGGCTCCTCGTTAGCACCCAGCACCAATATCCTTTCCTTCTCGAGGTGAGCTGTCATTTCGGCTCGATGATCCACATTGGATCGTTCGTCATCGATCGCCTTCTGGATACCTTGGTGAACCGGACGTTGTAGCGGCCCCGGGATAAGGCCTTCGGGACCAAGATCTTCCTTAGACATTCCGACAAATGCGACGAAGTCACGCACGAATTGGGCAAATCCTTGGCTCGTTTGTTGTGGGTTGTAGAAATGGCCCCTTCCGTGTCGTTGGACCGCAAGGCGATCGAGCACGTGGGCAAGCACGTACGGGCGGACCTCGATTGGGGCTAGGTCCCGGGCGATGCGATACATCCCCGCTCCCATCGAGATCCAGCCTCGTCGCCGTCGCCAGTTGGGGAATCGCTCCCATCGGACGAAGGCGTTGGCCTCATGAAGTCGTTTGAAGTACATGGCGGAGTCCACGTGGACAAAGGCGCCGGCCGCAGCCATTTGCGTCAGGAAGACGAACTCCTCCTGGCAACTCTCGTCTTCGGTTACTGGAATCGCGTTTTGGCCGGTCGGCAGCATCGAAGACCGCATGAGACCCCGAAATGGTTCGTAGCGGATCGCCTCGATGTGTTGCATCACCCTCGACAGGGGGTCGCCTTCGATGCTCGGGGATCCGTTCCGATCGAACCGAGCGCCGAACCACTGAACGTCGGTATAAGCAATTGCCGCATCAGGTCTGGCTGACAACTCGCGACGGAGGCTCTCGAGATATCCAGTGGAAGCCAGATCGTCCTGCTGCCAATAGCAGAAGAACTCCCGGTCACAATGCTTCACGAGCCAGTTGAAGTTGCCCGGCCAGCCAAGACGGCTTTCTTGGACGACAACATCGATCCTCGGGTCGTCTGCATACTTTCTGCAGACCTCGACCGTCGCATCGTCAGCGCCATCAACGCTCATGACCAGATGGAAATCTGAGAAGGTCTGAGCGAGGATCGAACGGATCGTCTCTTCGATGACGTCGGCGCCGCGATACACAGGCATTGCAATGAAGACCCCATTGCTCATGAGCCACCCGTGACCCGGTCGGCCGTGCTCATGGCGAAGAGTGGGGCCGTTGAGTATTTGCCCGTGTCGACCGAGTGATAGCTGCCCACGGATCTCAAGCCGACTTTCGAACGGCTGTGAAACCCGCTCTTCGGATCATCGACATCGGTGTCACCTAACGAGTAGATCACACCACCCAAGACCTCAAGAGCGTCCTTGCCCCGCTCCTTGATATTCGCAATGCCCGGGGCTACAGATTCGAGGTTCTCCAATGTGTCACAGGCGACTTTGAGCGCCTCGGCCGCGCTTGGTCGTGTGGGCCAGCGAGGCGGACTCAGCTCACCAGACCATCCGAGACAACCGCTCGGATACCACGACAGATAATGCTCGCCAGTCCCGTAGTCGACGATGTCGCCAAAGCCGCCCAGAACCACAGTGGTCGATGGCAGCCGCGGCATGTCCAGTGGCGCCGTTGCCAGCACGAAGTACTTCATCCGGAACGTCCAAGGTCCTTCCAGTACGAGCCCTGCTGTCGCATCGAGGGCAGGTCGACCGCTCCAGGCGCAGTTCACGATGTGGTCGTAAGGACCCATCAATTGTGGGATTCCGCCATCGGTTGATATTTCGATTTGACGCCGCCGGGCTTGAATCGACACCACCCTCGCCCCGGTGAACACGTGGATGTCCTCGGTGTCGAGGACTCGCTTCGCAACCATGTCGGCGAGAGCTCGAGGATCTACGGCCACCTCCTGTGTCGAGAAGACGGTGTCAACCGCGGGCCCATATTCGTGTTCCGTGGCTCCAAGCCTGACCACATGACCCGGGTTCTCCACGCCGAAATAGGAGGTGAATGCCTCATCCGGCATCAGACGAGCGATCTCGCGATACGTGTCAAAGAGTTGGTCCGCCGACAACAGACTTTTCATATGGACGGCGTAGTTGAACGGCGTCGACACCGGAACATCGTCGAATGCGTCGCCCAGCCACCGACGCATCAGCGGGGCGAATTGCTGAGCACCTCGAAACATGAGTCGAGCGGTGCGGTAAGAAGGATCGTTGGCATAGACAAACCCGAGGTGGATCTTTCCCTCGTTGTGTCGCGAGGCCTCATCCATCAGAGTCGGGTTTGATTCGATCAGGTCGACTCGGACCCCGCGCGTGGCCAATTCCATGGCGACAGAGGTGCCTTGGATACCTCCGCCTATGACGGCGACCTTCATCAGGCGAGGACTTTCCCGAGGCGCGACTTCCAGTCAAGTAGCGGCTCGAGCCCGAACTCCTCGAGACGCTCGCTGTCGAGCACCGAGTTCTTGGGTCGGTTGGCGGGCCGGTCGAGGTCGGCGCTGGTTATCGGTTTCACCAGCTTCGGGTCGTTTCCAGATAGGTCGGCGATCGCGCGGGCCAAGTCGAACCAGGTGGTCTCACCTTGATTGGTGAGATGAAGAAG
>CAVZVJ010000005.1:0-58301 GCA_963778755.1 uncultured Acidobacteriota bacterium
TCCAGTAGCTCCGGCGTCCACCGCGTCGAGGGTGCCCCGCACCAGATCGTCCACCAATGTTGGGCGGCCCCGCTGGTCCACTGTCACCGAAACCTCGCCTTCGTCGAGGAGCGTCAGCATTGTTGTCAGAAAGTTGCGATGAGTGACGGAAAGCAGCCACGAAGTCCTGACCACGAGCGTGCCGGGGTGGGACTCCAACGCCAACCGCTCCCCGTCGAGTTTGGTGCGTCCGTAGACGTTCAGCGGGTTGGGCTGGTCGCTCTCGACATATGGCGTCTGTTTCTCTCCGTCGAAGACGTAGTCGGTGGAGAACGTAACCAAGCCTGCGCCGTGTCGGGCCGTCGATTCGGCTAGGGCCCCGACGGCCGTTGTGTTGACCACATTGGCGGTTTCTACCTCGGTCTCGGCGGCATCAACAGCGGTATAAGCCGCGCAATTGATGACCAGACTCGGTCTGACATGTTCCACCCATGGGTCGATGGCGTCGGCATCGGCCAGGTCGAGGTCATTTCGGGTGACTGGAAGGCAATCCGTGCCCAGAACTCTCACGAAAGCCGATCCGAGTTGTCCACTGGCACCGAGGACTGCGATCACGACGCCCCGCGGACCTCGCCCATCAGTCTCTGCAGATATTCGCGGTAGCCCGAGTCGGGCATTTCGGTGATCAATGTCTGCATGTGGGCGGCGTCGACATAGCCGAGCCGATAGGCCACCTCTTCGAGACAGGCGATCTTGAGACCCTGCCGGTGCTCGATGGTGGCGATGAAGTTGGCCGCCTCGAGGAGGCTGTCATGAGTCCCGCTGTCGAGCCAGGCCACTCCCTGTCCGAGACGCACCACCCGGAGCCGGCCCTGTCTCAGGTATGCGTTGTTGATGTCGGTGATCTCCAACTCACCACGGGCGGAAGGGGTCAGCTGCTCGGCGATCGCCACGACGCCCGGCGTCATACAGATAGAGACCGGGGACGGCGAGATTGGACCTGGGTCGTTCCGGCTTCTCGTCGAGACTCAGCGCTTTCCCGTCGTCGCCGACCTCGACCACTCCGTAACGCTGTGGGTCCACCACCGGGTAGCCGAAGATGAGGGCGCCGTCGCTGAACTGATCAACAACGCCGGGCAGCCCCAGATCCCCATAGAAGATGTTGTCACCGAGGATCAGGGCGACGTTGTCGCTGCCAATGAAGTCTTTGCCCACAAGAAACGCCTGGGCGATTCCACCGGGGGACTCCTGAACTGCGTACGAGAGGGACACTCCCCACTGGCTCCCGTCGCCGAGAAGGGACTCGAAACGCGGCGTGTCGGCCGGGGTGGAGATGAGCAGTATCTCCCTGATCCCGGACTCGAGGAGTGTGGCCAGGGGGTAATAGACCATCGGCTTGTCATAGACCGGCTGCAATTGCTTTGAGGCGACCCGCGTTATCGGGTCGAGACGGCTGCCGGCTCCCCCGGCGAGGACGATCCCTTTCATGACATCATCCGTTTCAGGGGCTCCCACCAGTCACGACGCTCCCGGTACCAGTCGATGCTCGCCTTGAGCCCACCCTCGAAGTCGCCGCTAGGCGCCCAGCCGAGGGCCTCGATCTTCGAAGAGTCGAGGGCGTAGCGGAGGTCATGACCGGGTCGGTCCGTCACGAAATCGATCCACGACTCGTCCAGTCCAAGGTGCTCCAGGATGGCCCGGGTCAGATCGAGATTGCTGAGTTGGACGCCGGAGCCGATGTTGTACACCTCGCCGGGCTCCGCGTTGTCGACCAGCAGGTGGAGGGCGGCGCAATGGTCTTCGACATACAGCCAATCCCTCCGGTTTGCCCCATCGCCGTAGAGCGGGACTTTCTTGCCTTCGAGAAGGTTGGTGACAAACAGCGGGATCACCTTGTCGGGGAACTGATACGGCCCGTAGTTGTTGGTGCACCGGGTGATCACCACGTTGTAGCCGTAGGTGACGTGATAGGAACGGGCGAGCAGGTCCGAGCCGGCCTTCGACGAGGAGTAGGGAGAGGATGGATCTAGCAGGTCGTTCTCGGTCGCGGCTCCGGTCGGGAGAGACCCATACACCTCGTCGGTGGAGACGTGGATGAATCGAGGCACGTCGTTGCGGAGGGCGGAGTCGAGCAGCACCCCGGTGCCGACGAAGTTGGTCTCCAGAAATGGCGCCGGACCAACTATGGAGCGGTCGACGTGGCTCTCGGCGGCGAAGTGGACCACGACATCGTGCCCCGGCATGACATCGTCGACCAGTTGCTGATCTCTGATATCGCCTTTCGACGAATGTGTGGCTTTCGTTCTCATCCAACTCGGCCAACGTGGCAGGGACGCCGGCGTAGGTCAGGGCGTCGAAGTTGGTGATCGTTGCGTCGGGCTCATGCTCGAACAGATAGCGGATGAAGTTGGAGCCGATGAAGCCCGCCCCACCGGTCACCAGATATCTGCGCCCCATACGAACCCCTACTCGAAGATCTCGGAATCGGCGAGGGTAGGGGCCGTGGCATCCCGACGGCCGACAGTCGGGACGATTCCATCGAGAGGCCACTCGATTCCGATTGCCGGATCGTCCCAAGAGACAGCCCGATCATGCGCTGGAGAATGGAATGCCGATGTCTTGTATTGGAGTTCGGTTCTCTCCTCCAGGGCGAGAAAGCCGTGAGCGAATCCCTCGGGAATCCAGAGTTGGCGCGGGTCGGAGTCGCCGATCGTGAAGCCCCGCCAGTCTCCAAAGGTGGGGCTGGAGCGGCGGATGTCGACGACAACGTCGAAGACGGCTCCTCTGGTCACTCGGACCAGTTTTGCTTGTGAGATGGGAGGCAGTTGATAGTGAAGGCCACGAAGCACACCCTTGGCGGACGTCGAATGGTTGTCCTGGACGAAGCGGACCTCACGACCGACCCAGTCGTCGAAAGCCTGTTGGTTGTACGACTCGTAGAAACTGCCCCGCTCGTCGGAGTGAACCAGCGGTTCGTAGAACCGGACCTCCTGGTCGATGTTCATCACCAGCGGCAGACTACGACTCCAGGCTGTCGGGCCCGGTCACCAGTCGAGCCTGCCGCTCATAGTGAATCGGCGGTCTGGCGACGACCGAGACTGGCGTGTACTCCACCAGCACCGAGTCGGCTCCCGTCAGCTTGATCACCCGGTTCTCCCACGAGTGCTCATGGAGCGCCCGGGCCCGGTCGGGGCGCTCGCCGATCAAGGCGGCGCGGACCGCCATGACCAGATCAGGGTCGGTGAACACTCCATCCAATCCCTCCAGTGCCCGCAAAGGTGGAGCAGCGATGGGGACGCCAGAGGCCAGGTATTCGTAGGCCTTGAGCGGGCTCACTGCATGGGTGGTATCGCCGACCTTGAACGGGATCAGCCCAACGTCGAACCGCTGGACATAGGCAGGTAGCTGGCTCTGCGGTTTCAGGCCGAGGAAATGGACGTTCACAGGAAGCGCCGGGTGAGGGCTCTTGTCGTCGCCGATGAGGACGACTGAGGCCCGCGGGTTCGCCTCGGCCACCCGACGCAGCGCCTCCCAGTCGAACCAGTCGCCGTACAGCGACCCGTGATAGCCGATGATCGTTTCTGCCGTCGGAAGATCCGGAGGGCGGGCTGGATGTTCGACCCCGAAGATGGCGCTGTTGACCCCGTTGGGGATCAAGTCTGCGACGCCACCCATCTTCGCCGTGCGTTGGACCAGATCCGGGGCAGAAGCGGACACCCGGTCGGCGGAGGCAACCAAGTCACGTTCGACCTCCGGGCGATACCACTCGCTCCCCAAGGCGGGGTCGGACCAGTCATCGATCATGTCGTAGACCATCTGCCACCCGGCCGTGTGCAAGGCCTTGGCATGGGACGCCAGCGGGGCAGCGGGAGCTTCGACCAGCACCAGGCCGGCGGAAGCGACCCGGCTCAGCAAGACGGCCGGATCGAATTGCTCGACCCTGGCCTGCTCCAGGTTGGGATGGATGTAGCGCAGCCCGAGGTCTATCGACTCCTGGGCCTCATAGAGGGAGACCAGTGTGACGTGATAACCCTGATGAACCAGTTCCAGTGCCAGTTGCGTGCTCCGGGATCCACCACCGATGTCGTGAAGTGGAACCGCGGCCAGGATCACCACCGGGATCCTGGAGATGTGATCGGTCCGCACCGTGGGGGCATCACCCTTCTCCACCGGGATCAAACCGATCCGATATCCGGCGTCGCGAAGTCGGGCCAGCAAACCGGGCAGCGAGTGCGGGCCCCGGGGGTGCCCCACCCACCGAGTCCAGAAAACCTCCCCTCACCGCGATGGCCAGCGGGCCGACTGTCGGCTCGGCGCGGCGCCTGCCGGCGAGACGGGGCCTTTCCACCTCACCGACGACTCCGGCGCCGATGTCAGAGTCTCCGAGAGTTACCACCGCCTTGTTGATCAGGTCCTGGGACACCGGAAGGTCAGGGTCGGTGATGGTCACGAACTCGGTGGTCTCCCCACTCGAGGGCAGGCTCAACCGAGCCCGATACGTGTCCGGAGTCACGGAGAGCCAGCGTTTCGCAACGGACTGGTCGCTGAGGAACACATCGACGTTCATCCGGGAGTGCTGTGAATGCTGGGCGAGGCGATAGCGAGCCATCACCCGGTTGGGGATCAGCGGACGGAGCAGACGCTTCAGCCACTGCATGTTCACCACCGCCAAGGATCGGGGATGACTGCTGACTCCTCGGGGCGTTGGCGTTGGATCGGCACACCCTCCGCGAGGGCGCTCTGGGGGACGAACCAGCCCGGACGGGGGATAGAGCCCAGCTCCGGTGGAGCGGGACCGGACTCAGCGCTGTCGAGGACCATCTGGCCGGTTGGCTCCGCCTCGGGGTCGTGGATATTCCATCGGCGGATGATGGACAGCGGCGGATCACCACTGGTGGATGCAACAGCGACCCGAGGATTGTCCTCGAGGAGGTCGGCGAGCCGGAGCAGTTCGGCCGGTGCGATCTGGTTTTCAATACCCCTGAGGTCGACGACGTACTTGCCCCAGGTCTCATTCAGACCAACGGGGGAGGGGACCAGCTCCGCTTCGTCCGGGAGCGGGTTCGAGCTGCCAATGATGGTGAACAGCGGGTACCACCGCTTGCGTGCCTCCCGCATCGCTTCCGGGGCGTATAGGCCGGGGTTGCGGTCCCGCACCATGCGCCGCCCCTCTTCGAATCGTCCCTCGGTGGTGACGCTCATCGACACCCCGTGCTTGCGGTATCTGAAAAGCGGCTCCTCGATCCGGACCTGCCCCCAGCCCGCAGCAGTCAAACGCAGCCACATCTCCCAATCCTCGTTGCCCGACGTCATTGTCTCGTCGTACCCGCCAACCGACTGCCACGCAGTCGTTCGCATCAACACGCAGCCGATCACCGAGTTCTCGATGAGCTCCCAATAGGGGTTGAAGGGGCGGGGGATCCAGACCGCGTCGATGTCCCCATGAAGCCGTCCCAGACAATGCGCGAAGCCCGCTTCCGTGTCCTCTCGGAGAGCGGCCAGGAGGCGCGAGATGAACTCCGGCGCCAACTCGTCGTCGGAGTCGAGCGGGACCAGGAACTCACCCCGGGCCACCTTCATCCCGGCGTTGCGGGCACCGGGCAGACCTGTGTTGCCCTGACGGATGAGGCGGAGACGCGGCTTGTCGATCGTGTCGAGGAACGCGATGGCGGCCGGATCCGTCGACCCATCGTCGACCACCACGATCTCCCAGGAATGGTGGCTCTGTTCGTACACGGAGGCCAGGGTCTCCTCCAGGTGCCGAATGTCGTTGTAGACCGGGATCACCACCGTCACTTCCGGGGTCTCGATGTCATCGAACTCACCGGCCGCGATCCGGCTCTCCACGGCCTGAAGGCGCCGGTCCCTGCGCAGACGAGCCTGTTCCTCCGGCCAGGAGGCTTGCCCGCGTAGACGGTCCTTCATCCCCTGCGGGGCGAGACGAGCCAAGGCCCCGGCTACCGACTCCGGCAGATATCGATAGATCCGGCGCAGGGTCGGGCTGCCTGCAGGCTTGGCGGTGCGGGAAGCCTCCTCGACGGCCTGGGAGGCCTCGGTCGCCAGCCCGGCCTGTGCCCGCGGATGTCTCGGCTCGGGGTCGGTCAGGTACGCCTGCCATGTGTCTCCGGGCTGGGGCGGAGGCTTTCGCGACAACGACAGGGCCAGGCCTTCCTCCTCGACGAGACGGCGCATGGAGGCGGCCAGCCCCTCGACGGTGCGGTCGTAGACCAGGGCTCCCGTCTCCTGATCGAAAAGCCCGTCGAAGGCCGGAAGGTCGGGGACAACCACCGGCAGCCCGATTCGGCGGGCCTCATGGGCGGCCAGGCAGAAGCTCTCGAAACGGCTGGAGACGACGACAGCGGTGACACCGTCGAGAGCAGTCACCAGTTGATCCCGGGCCTGCGATCCGGAGAACTCGAAGGCCTCTCGGTACTGGGACGGGATCATCGTCTGCAGCCATTCGGTCATCCACGAACTCCCGGTCGGGCTCCACCCGTCACTACCGACGAATCTCACCTTCAGTTCCAGTCCGTCTTCGAGCAGTGACACCGCTGCCCGCACCAGGTCCTGAGAGCCTTTCATTTCTCCCAGACGACCGAGAGAGGCGAACACTGGGACCTGCGTTGGGCTCCCGACGTGCCCTTCGAGGGGCGGGATCGGAGGTGGAGACACCACCACCCGTTCGCCCGAAACCCCGTATCGCTCGACGATCGTGTCGTGATGTCCGGGCACGGGGATCAGGATTTCATCGGCCATCTTGAATACGCCGCGCTCCATCGCGGCGGGAACCTGCCAGTCGGTTGGAACGGTCTCCATCCCCTCACGAAGGAGGTCATAGGGGCCGTGGAACCTGACGGTGATCGAATTGGTGTCGAGTCCCAACGCCGCCCGATTGATCAGCAACGAATAACCGAGACCCTCGAAGTCTTGGATTTCGACGCGGTCACCGGGAAGAATCAACTCGGCGACGCTCCTGGCGACTGCGTCCGAGCGTTCCAGGAAGCCTGTGGCAGGGATCAGGGACACCTCGATCTGGACTCCCTCTCGCTCCATGACCTCCACTGAGTCGGTTGAGGCGAGAAGCACCACGACCGGCCGCTGCCCGGCCAGATGACGGGCCAGGGCGTCCACGACCACGCCGGCGCCGCCCTGGGTCTCGGGGTAGAGCTCCGTGGTGACGAAGACGAGGCGACCCTGGGCCATCACCGATCCATTCGGGAGCGTGATCCGAGCATGAAAGTGATGGTAAGCAACGGTCCCAGATGGCTGGGGACCGGTCGCCACTTCGGTCGCTCCGAATCGGGCTGGGGTTTAGCCAGTGTGACCATCGGGTATGTCGGCGGAGCCCGGTTCAAGAGGTGCCCGGTCATGGCCGATAAGACCCCGATGCGTCGTCAGGTAGCTTTGTGCATGGCGCTGGCCGTGCTGGCTGGCGCTTTTGTGGTCGTCCCCCCGCTCCGCCGGCCGAGGCGGCGACGATAAGCGGCGCCGGCTCTGTCTATGCCGGGATCTATTCCGATCAGTTCAATGCCGCCGGCGACCTCAACGGCATCGCCAACGCCATTGGCAAGCGGATGACCTTTGGGGGGACCTTCCACTCGGTCACCGAGGCCAACTCAGCAAGTTGGTCGAACACCTATCAGATCCTCGAAGGCGTCTGGCAGGGTCACGCCACCCCATTCGCCAACCTGGTAGTTCCCGGCTCTGCAGCCTCCATCGCCTCGGGCGCCTGGGACTCTCAAATCAACAGCTGGGCCAACTATCTCAAGGTCTTCCTGGACAAGGGCGGAGGGCGCAGCCTCGTTCTGGCGCCGCTTCAGGAGATGAACGGGAACTGGACCTCGTACGGTTGTGACCCGGCGAACTTCGTCAAGGCCTACCGCCGCATCGTCGACATCATCCGCGGCAAGGGCATCAACGAGACCAAGGTCCGGTTCGCGTTTGCCCCCAACGGGTGGACCTCACCGGGGTGCGGTTCGATCGGAAGCTATTACCCGGGAAACTCGTACGTGGACGTGATCGGGATCTCGGCCTACCGCTGGGCCAATGCGGAGAGTGTCCAACAGGTGATGGGCTCGACCGTCAACCAGCTGACCGCCAGCTATCCGGGGAAGCCGATCGTCATCGCCCAGACAGCCGCCTGGCCTTCGGGAACCAAGGACCAGTGGATCCGGGACATGATGGCCTGGGCCGCATCCAACCCAGCCGTCGTGGCGGTCGTCTACTTCAACTTCAACAAGGAGACCGACTGGCGGGTTTGGATCCCGCCCACGGTGAACGCCGGCTGGAGGGACGCGGTCCGCGCGACGGGGACCAAGTACAAGTGGCCGCTGTCCGATTGGTTCCAGCCGGGCCAGCTCAACCTGAGCCTCAACTCCGGGGTGACGCTGTGTAAGGGCAGCTCGGATTGCGACACGGTTGCGTTCCAGGACGGTGGAGGCCGGTTCAACATCTGGTCCCTGGCCACGAGTGGAGTCGTCGCGACCTCGTTCTTTTTTGGGAATCCGGGGGATGTTCCGTTTTCTGGGGATTGGAATTGTGATGGGGTGGAGACGCCTGGGTTGTATCGACGGTCGGATGGGTATGTGTATTTGAGGAATTCGAATACCCAGGGGGTGGCTGACATTTCGTTCTTCTTTGGGAATCCGGGTGATTACCCGTTGGCGGGTGATTTCGACAATGACGGTTGTGACACGGTGTCGATCTACCGGCCTTCGGAGCAGCGGTTCTTTGTGATCAACGATCTCGGTTCGAACGATGGTGGGTTGGGGGCGGCGGATTATTCGTTCTTGTTCGGGAATCCGGGAGATAAGCCGTTTGTCGGTGATTTCAACGGTGATGGGGTGGACACGGTGGGGTTGCATCGTGAGTCGACGGGGTTGGTCTACTTCCGTAATTCGAATAAGACGGGGGTGGCTGACAGCCAGTTCATCTATGGGGATCCTGGTGACATGTTGGTGGCGGGGGATTGGGATGGGAACGGGACCGACACCATCGGCGTCTACCGACCCTCCAACGGGATCTTCTACCTCCGCAACTCCAACAGCGCTGGAAACGCAGATGCCTGGGCACTCGCCGGGGCCTACACCGGTCTGGCCCCCCTCAACAAATGATTCGTCGTCTCTCAGCCGTCTTGCTCCTGATCGCCCTCGGCGTCCCGGCCCTACCGCTGACTGTCTCCGCCGAGATGGGCCCCAACGGGATCTACCCGATGGTGTTCCCGATCGCCAGCGGCGCATACAACATCACCGATTCGTTTGGAGACCCCCGCGCCGGACATCTTCACGAGGGCGTGGACATCATGACCTACGGGGTCAAGGGCCTTCCCGTCGTGGCCGCCGCCGCCGGCACAGTGGGCTGGATGCTCAATGTGCAGGGCGGTAACTGCTGTGCCCTGCAGATCGAGCACGACGACGGATGGGCAACCCGCTACATCCATCTCAACAACGACACGCAGAATCCGGACGGGTCCTATACCGATGACGGCCTGGGATGGGGGTTCGCCCCCGGCATCGCCCCGGGTGTGCGGGTCGAAGCCGGCCAGGTCATCGGGTACGTCGGCGACTCGGGCAACGCCGAAGGCATCGCCCCCCATCTCCACTTCGAGCTGAGGGGCCCCGATGGGGTGGCGGTCGATCCCTATCCGTCGCTGAAGGCGGCGGAGCTGGCTCCGTTGGCGAATCCTCCCTGTCCCGACGGCGCAATCTGCGACACCGTTGCCTTCCAGGAGCAGGGTGGGCGCTTCGTCCTCTGGGAAGGGTTGGTGTTCAACCCAGCAGTGACCTCGTTCTTTTTTGGGAATCCGGGGGATGTTCCGTTTTCTGGGGATTGGAATTGTGATGGGGTGGAGACGCCTGGGTTGTATCGACGGTCGGATGGGTATGTGTATTTGAGGAATTCGAATACCCAGGGGGTGGCTGACATTTCGTTCTTCTTTGGGAATCCGGGTGATTACCCGTTGGCGGGTGATTTCGACAATGACGGTTGTGACACGGTGTCGATCTACCGGCCTTCGGAGCAGCGGTTCTTTGTGATCAACGATCTCGGTTCGAACGATGGTGGGTTGGGGGCGGCGGATTATTCGTTCTTGTTCGGGAATCCGGGGGATAAGCCGTTTGTCGGTGATTTCAACGGTGATGGGGTGGACACGGTGGGGTTGCATCGTGAGTCGACGGGGTTGGTCTACTTCCGTAATTCGAATAAGACGGGGGTGGCTGACAGCCAGTTCATCTATGGGGATCCTGGTGACATGTTGGTGGCGGGGGATTGGGATGGGAACGGGACCGACACCATCGGCGTCTACCGACCCTCCAACGCGATGTTCTATCTGAAGAACACCAATTCCCAGGGTGTCGCCGACTCGACGTTCCACGCCGGCGAGTACACCGGTGTCATCGCCCTCCTGCCATAGCTGCCCTTCCGGCATACGATGCCGTCGTTGAGGCTCGCACTCAGATCAACTCCCCGCTGGGCGGTCGTTCCTGTCCTGGCGGTTGCCCTTTTCCTCCAGATGGCGCCAATCACCGCGATGGCTGCCGAAGAGCCCGACCGAATGGGGCAGGCTCAGGACGAGACCTTGCCCCACTCCCCGTCGCACATCCTGGTCAAGCTGGCTGCCCCGTCTCAGGCGTTCCGCACCCTCGGCACCAGTCTGACCCTGTCGGAGAGGGATGGTTCGAGGTCCCGGTCCCGGCCGGCGAGGATGCCGATCGAATTCGCCCGTGAGATGAGCGCTCGGACGGACGTCGAAACAGCCGAGTTGGACCTCATCCTGACCCAGCAGGCAACCCCGCCCTTCGCCTCGCCGGATCCCGATTACGTCAACACGAGCTCGCCGTTCTATCAATGGCATCTTCATTCCGCCAACGTCGGTGGGGCCTGGCAGACCACGGTGGGCACCGGGGTGACGAGTCGCCATCCTCGATACCGGGGTCAGTGAGGGCTTCGACGGCTTCTGTCAGCCATTCATCGCCGAGTACAACGCCGTGACCCAAGTCGCCGGCCCGGGATCCGCCAGCGACACCGATCCCGACGGACATGGCTCCCACGTCGCCGGCTCGGTCGCGCAATGCTCCGACAACGGCATCGAGGGTGCCGGGATGGCTCCCGGAGCGAACATCATGCCGGTCGAGGTGTTCTCGGCCGGCGGCGCGGAAACGTCGAATGTGGTCAGGGGCATGGACTGGGCGGTGGCCCACGGGGCAAGGGTGATCAACATGTCACTCGGATGTCCGAGTTGTCCGAGCACGGCCCTCGACGAGGCCATCGACCGGCGCTGCCGCTGCTGGAGTGGTCCTCGTCGCCTCTGCGGGCAACAGCCCGATCGATGTCTTCTACCCGGCCAGTCATCCGGCCGTGATCGGGGTTGGGGCCAGCACCCGGTCGGGGGCGGTCGCCGGCTATTCGGCCCGGGGACTCGGTCTCGACCTGTTGGGGCCCGGAGGTGACGAGACCGGTTTCGTTTGGCAGGACACCATCGGCGGATACGAGGGCCTTGCCGGGACCTCGATGGCCGCCGCTCATGTCAGCGGCGCCGCCGCCCTCCTCGTCTCTCGGTTTCCCCACTGCTCCGGCCGGCGCAGGTGCGCAACGCCCTCCTCTGTTCTGCTCATGACATCGGAGTCCCGGGTTGGGACGGAGCGTCCGGATACGGGCGCCTCGACGCGGGGGCAGCTGTGGAACAGCTCCGATTGATGGTCGCCGCCGGCACCCTCGGCTGTGTTGGGCAGCCAGCGAGCAATGCTCCCTTCGCCTTGATCCAGTCCAACGCCGGGTACTGGCGACTGCATCGGGGCTCGGCTGAGGTGGCCGCGTTCTACTTTGGGAATCCTGGTGATTTTGGGTTTATGGGGGATTGGGATTGTGATGGGATTGATACGCCTGGGTTGTATCGACGGTCGGACGGGTACGTGTATTTGAGGAATTCGAATACCCAGGGGGTGGCCGACATTTCGTTCTTCTTCGGGAATCCTGGGGATCTGCCCCTGGCTGGAGACTTCGACGGGGACGGCTGTGACACGGTGTCATCTACCGGCCCTCCCAGGGCAGGTTCTTCATCGTCAACCATCTCGGCAAGGGTGATTCGGGGTTGGGAGCAGCCGACTACTCCTACTTGTTCGGAAACCCGGGCGACGCTCCGTTCATGGGAGACTGGAACGGTGACGGGATCGACACTCCAGGACTACGTCGCAACTCCAACGGGTTTGTCTATCTCCGCCACTCCAACACTCAAGGCAACGCAGAGATCAGCTACTTCTACGGGAACCCCGGTGACCTGGTGTTCAGCGGAGACTGGGACGGAGACGGAGACGACACTCTCGGCCTCTACCGGCCCTCCAACGGCACCGTCTACCTCCGCAACACCAACAACACCGGAATCGCCAACTGGAGCTTCGGCGCCGGCAGCGGCATGCAACCCACAGGAGGGGACTTCTAGATGAGCCGGCTTCGCTTGATCATCGTGATCGGTCTGGTGACGGTCGTGGCCCTCCCCGCCATGGCCACCGACACGGTGGGAGTGGTGGATCAGACCAACGGCCACTGGACCTTGCGCGACGAGAACACCAATACCAGGACCATCGGCTATGGCAATCCCAACGACGTCCCGTTCATGGGGGATTGGGACTGCGACGGGGTCGACACCCCGGGTCTCTACCGTCGCTCCGACGGTTTCGCTTACCTCCGCAACAGCAATCACACCGGAGTCGCCAACATCAGCTTCGTGTTCGGGAATCCCGGGGACCTGCCGCTCGTCGGTGACTTCGACGGTGACGGTTGCGACACCCTTTCCATCTACCGGCCCTCACAGGCGCGGTTCTATGTCATCAACCGTCTCGGGACCAATGGTGGCGGGCTAGGCGCGGCAGACTTCTTCTTCGATTTCGGCAACCCAGGTGACGTCCCGGTTGCCGGCGACTGGAATGGTGACGGAATAGACACTGGCGGCCTGCGCCGGCCAAGCGACGGATTCGTCTACCTCCGCAACACCAACACCACCGGGATCGCCAATATCTCCTACTTCTTTGGTGACGCCGGAGACCTGCCGGTGGCCGGCGACTGGAACAACAACGGCGTGGACACCTTTGGGTTGTTCCGGCCTTCCAACGCAACGTTCTATCTCAAGAACACGAACAACACCGGTGTGGCCGACGTCAGCTTCCGCCTCGGGTCATCGTCTTCGCTGCCGGTGTCGGGCCACTTCGCCCTCAATCTGCCGCCACCGCCACCGCCTCTGGCTTTGCAGCAGGTGGCATCTGGCCTGAATCGCCCGGTGTTTGTGGCTGCACCGACGGGTGATCCCCGTCTCTTCGTCGTCGAGCAGACCGGTGCCATCAAGGTCATCAGCGGTGGGAGTGTGCTCCCGACCCCCTTCCTCAGCCTGGGTGTTACCTGTTGCGGCGAGCAAGGGCTCCTCGGCCTTGCCTTCCACCCCCAGTACGCCACCAACGGCAAGTTCTACGTCAGCTACAACACCGGCTCGGTCACGAGGGTCTCCGAGTTCCAGGTGTCCTCGAATCCGAACCTGGCCAACGCCGCCTCGGAACGGGTTCTGCTCACGGTCAACCAGCCCGCCTCCAATCACAATGGCGGGATGCTGGAGTTCGATGGCTCCGGCAACTTGCTCATTGGACGCGGGGATGGTGGGGGAGGCGGCGACCCCAACGACCACGCCGAGAACAAGAACGACCTCCTGGGCAAGATCCTTCGCATCAACGTCAACACCACCTCGCCGGGCAAGCAGTACGGCATTCCCGCGGGAAACCCGTTTGCCGGTGGTGGTGGGGCGCCCGAGGTCTACCTGGTCGGCCTCCGCAACCCGTGGCGCTTCGACTATGACGGCGGCCTGCTGTACATCGGTGACGTCGGCCAGGACCAGAGAGAAGAAGTCACCATCCTCTCCGCAAGTGCCGCAGGGGCCAACTTGGGCTGGAACACGTGGGAGGGGACCAGGTGCTATGAGGGGCCGTGCTCGACCAGTGGATTTACCTTCCCCCAGGTCGAGTACACCCACGCCACTGGATGTTCGGTGACCGGCGGTGTCGTCTATCGGGGAAGCGCCATTCCTGGCCTTGCCGGGACTTACTTCTACGGCGACTTCTGTGAGGGGAGGATTCACAGCCTCTTTTACGAGGAAGGCATAGCCGGCAAGAACGTCGATCGATCGTCGCAGCTAGGGGTCGTCGGACAGCTGTCCTCGTTCGGATACAACGGCGCCGGCGAGGTCTACGTGACCTCGCTCCAGGGCACCGTGTTCAAGATCGTCGCCAAGTAGGCGAGACGATCAGACTGGCAAACCCCCCGGCGGCTGGCGTGACGACTCGCCGCGTTCGCCACCGAAGAAGACCGAGCTGAAGGATCGGATACGACCAGCGGGTCCCCTCGCGCAACCGAACGGCGTCATATGTGCCGCGGCCGAGCACCCTTTTCCTCCACGCAGCGATCTCCCTCCGATGAGCCCAAACCCAGGTGTATCCCCGCGCCTTGGCCCGTAGAAACTTCGAACCTCGGACCAGCGCCAAGCCCCAGACCATCAACTCGGTGAGGATCAAGGCGGGGGAGAGCAACACGAGCCGACCAACGCGGAGATGGCTGAGCAACAGGGCCCAACGATTTCGCTCGAGCAGATAGAGCTTCTCCGGGTACATGGTCAGGTGATAGTCGTGAAGCACCCGTGAGGCCGGGACGCACACGATGTCGTGCCCCGAGAGCAGCAGGTCCCAGGACAACGCGACATCTTCGTGATAGAGGAAGCCGGTCTGATCCCACCCACCGAGTTCCCGGAGCAGGTCGGCCCTGATCAGGAACGCCACTCCGTGGAGGCCTCCCACCAGGTGCGGTTCGAGCCCGACCTGCTCGGGCCGGGCATGGAGAAGCCGGTTGAATCCAAGCCCCGTCACGTGAACGTGTTGGCCAGCAGAGTTGACCTCATCGGTTCCCTCCACCAAGACCAGAGGACAGGCGACACCGGCGGCCGGCTTCGAATCGAGGGCGGCGACCAGGGGCTCGAGCCACCCGTCAAGGGGAGTGCAATCGGGGTTGAGGACCGCCAGGTAGTCGGTGGTCACGGTGGGAAGGATCTGATTGACAGCCCCGGCCAGCCCGAGGTTGTGATCGGAGAGGACAACCTCGACCCGTTGGTCCGCATGGCAAAGGTCTCGGCCACACGCCAGCTGTCGTCGCCCGAGTCGTTATCGAAGACGACGACCCGGGCCAATCCGTCACCGGCCGCGAGAACACCGGGCAGACACCGGCCCAGGTCGTCGCCACTGCGGTAGTTGACGATGACGGCCGTTACGCGGTGGTCAGCCACGACGTGCGGCGAGTCGGCCGGAGAAGATCGAAAGGAACAATCCGGCCGACAGAAGCTGGAGGCCGAACACGAAGAAGGATGCGGTGGCGACCAGCCTCTCGGTCTCGAGGAATGCGCCGGCACCCTCTCCCACCCAGGAGATCACCAGCGACACCAGGCCAATGGCGGCGATGATTGCGATGATCAGGCCGATGACCGCAGCTCCGAGCCGGACTGGTCGGCTGGCCAGACGGAGCAGCCACCTGGTAGGGGTCGCCCCAGTCTCCACCCGGTAGAGCGTGGCGGCCACCCCAAGCACGAGGAGCTGAAAACCGGCCAGGAAACCGAGAGTGGCCAGGACGAAGCTGTTGGTCGAAAGCCCGAGGGAGCCGATGATCACCGGTCCTCCGCTGAGGCCAATGGCACCGATCAGCCCCAGGGCCATGATTAGAAGCCCCGGGATGACGAAGGTGACGGTTGGGGAATAGAGGATGGCCATTCCGGCGAGCCGGGCCAGGATGTTGAGCCCATCCCTGACCGGTCGCAGCTTCTTGTCCCCGAGCCGCGGCTGGTAGTCGATGTCAAACGTGCCGATCGAAAGGCCACGTTGTTTGGCTTTGACGCCGATCTCCACCTCGATGTCGAACCCCGCCGACTCGAGACGCAGAGCGCGAAAGGCCGTCTTGCTCATCCCGTACAAGCCGCTCATGATGTCTTTGCCCTCGAGCTCGTGGAACGAGCCGAGCAGCTTGTTGAAGACCCGATTGCCCATCCGATTCACCGCGGGGATATTTGGCGAGTCGAGAGGCCGCTCACCGCGCACGATGTCGAAGTCGCTCAACATCGATACCAGTTGGGGGATCGCGGCTGCCGGATAGGTGGCGTCGGCATCCATGAAGACCAGGTATTCCCCGGCCGATGCTTCGACTCCGGTGACCATGGCCGCCCCCTTTCCCAGGTTGATCTCGTGACGGATCACCTTGGCCCCATTGGCTGCAGCGACGGCTGCTGTGCTGTCACCGGACCCATCGTCGACGACGATGACTTCGAATCCGTCGCCGAGATGCTGTGCAAGGTCGTCGAGCACCACTGCCATCGCGGCCTCCTCGTCAAAGGCGGGGAGGATGACCGAGGTCAGCGGGGCGGAACTTCGATCAGGAGGTGCCGGAGACGGGTCGGTGGTTGGACCCTCCCATGATGAATGCGAGGTCGGCGATTCCGGTGTTGTTGGTGTTGCGGAGGTAGACGGTGCCGTTGGAGGGCCGGTAGAGGCCGAGAGTGTCGTCTCCGTCTCCGTCCCAGTCTCCGCTGAACACCAGGTCACCGGGGTTCCCGTAGAAGTAGCTGATCTCTGCGTTGCCTTGAGTGTTGGAGTGGCGGAGATAGACAAACCCGTTGGAGTTGCGACGTAGTCCTGGAGTGTCGATCCCGTCACCGTTCCAGTCTCCCATGAACGGAGCGTCGCCCGGGTTTCCGAACAAGTAGGAGTAGTCGGCTGCTCCCAACCCCGAATCACCCTTGCCGAGATGGTTGACGATGAAGAACCTGCCCTGGGAGGGCCGGTAGATCGACACCGTGTCACAGCCGTCCCCGTCGAAGTCTCCAGCCAGGGGCAGATCCCCAGGATTCCCAAAGAAGAACGAAATGTCGGCCACCCCCTGGGTATTCGAATTCCTCAAATACACGTATCCGTCCGACCGTCGATACAACCCAGGCGTATCAATCCCATCACAATCCCAATCCCCCATAAACCCAAAATCACCAGGATTCCCAAAGTAAAGATCGGTAGTTGCCGCGGTGGCAGTCAGGTATCGCCACTTCCCGGAGGTGGGATCGTGGAGGACGGCCCGGTCAGCGCCGGGAATGAACGGGATGATGCCGGTGATGTCGATCACGTAGTGGGAGCGGAGACCCAAAGCGGTTCGGAGCTGGTTGCCGGTGAAGGTCTTGGTCAAAGGTGCACCCCCGGACGAGCCCTTCACCACGATCTTCTTCGGGCTCCCCGAGACGAAACGCTCGGTCACCGCCGCCGACATGAGCGATTGGAAACCCAAGGCGGAGGCGAGGGTCGACTGGGTGAACGTGGCCGTCCAGGAGGTCGCTCCGGGGTCGCTCTGAGACCGGAGGTAGGCGTATGGCGACCCTCCCCATTGGTCCTCATTGTTCTCAGTGGCCCCGCCAGACGACGAGAAGTAGTAGGCCTGGATGGCGCCGTTGACACCGTCAGCAGGATGGAACAGGGCCTGGCCGGCGGTGGCGTTGACTGCAGTGACCCAGATCGCCCCCCAATTCTGGCTTCCCACCTCCCCCTCTTTCGCCCAGCCGATGTAGGCCTGATCGAGGGTCGAGGCATAGAGATGACAGGCGCAGGCATTCATCCGCGCCGTGTTGGCGGCCAGGTTGGCGAATAGCTTCGCCTTGTAGAGGGCATAGGTTCGGCCGGCGATGGCCTGGGCCTTCAACGCCTCCATCGGCCACGAGGAAGGCATCTCACCCAGCCCATAGAGGTATTGCTCCAGAGGCAGTTCGACCAGGAGGTGGAACGCTCCGGGGTTGTTGGGGACCTGAACGAACACAATCTTTCCCCGGGCATAGGTCCGGTTGACAGTCGGAACACTCACACGGACCGTGGGTTGGTTGGTCCAAGTGATCTGACCGTTACACGGGCTGATCGGACCACCCTGGACCCCTTCTCCGAAGTAGAACTGACATGTCCCGGGGGCGGTCATCCGGAGCGACCAGGCTTGGCCGGGCAGAGCAGCGAGGGCGCCTGGGTTGATCGTCCCGCCGATCGCCGAGAAGTCGAAGCGGGTCAGACTCTGCCCAATGCCGATCCGCAGTGGCTCGGCGTGCCCCACCAACTCGCCGCTGCCGACGTTGCCGATCGTCACGCCCGTGTAGAAGTGCTGGAGGATGTCCTCTGTCGTGGAACCGCCATCGGCCATGGCCTTGGCTCCCCATTGCGACATCCCGATCCCATGACCCCAACCGCCGCCGGTGATTGTCACCTGATTCTCCGCGGCCTGGGCTGGCGTCATCGCGGTGAAAACGACCACCGATGTCGTGGCCAGCAATGCGATAAGCCTTTTGGTTCTGGTCAGCAGCATGGGCAGATCAATCGCCTCCCGGGTCGCACCAGTTGCTTCGGCACGGGTGATTACCCCCTGAAGGCCAACCTCATTCTCCTGTCGCGCTGTGAATACCGAAACTCGGCGGCGTCCTTCATGCGATTGGCGAGAGGAACCGGCAGCCGCCAACATCGTCTGCCGTGCCCGCCGATCTCGCAACACTCGCTGAGCCGGAGTTCATCCTGGTTGCCTGGGCTGCCGGATTGGCGCTGGTTTCAGGCCTGGTGGCGCTCGCTCGAATAGTCGGTCCAGGCTTCACTTGGGTCGCCGGATCCGTTGCCGCCCTCATCGCCTTTGGCGGAGCCTTCGGAGACGAGACGTGGTGGGTGCGGCTGGCCCTGATCCTCTTGGCGCTGGGCGTGCTCTTGGCCAGGAACCGCCAGTTGTCCGGGATCTTCCAAGTTACGGCCGGGATAGCTCTGCTGGCCCAGGCGAGCCAGGTGGGAGGTCCGGTTCCGGCCCTTTCGGCCACCCTGGCGCTGGGCGGAGTGACTGGCGAGATGCTCCTCGGCCACTGGTACCTCGTCGACCCCCGCCTCCCGCGCTGGGCCCTGAAGTCCCTGGCAATCGCCGCGATGGTTGGCCTCGCATTCGACAGTGTCGTCTTGGCTGTCGCCGGTCTCCCCCCGGGAGGGGCGACCGTCGCATATTGGGTGTTGATGTCGACCTCCATCGTCCTCATGGGCGCGGTGTTCGCTTCACTTCGCTATCCGGCCTACTCGGGCGTGATGGCAGCCACCGGTTTGTCATATTTGGCGGTGCTCACCAGTCTCGGGGGCGTCTTTCTGGGCCGGGCGCTGGTCGCCGGCCTTGGACCATTTGGGAACTGAAGGGAGTGGACGTGCAGATCGAAATCACAACAGGAGAACCCGACCTGGCGGGGGCCACCCTGATCGCTGGCGTGATGACCGACCGCGAGCCTCTGCCGAGCAGTGAACAGGTCATAGCCGGTGTCGACTCCGGACTCATGGACCTGGCCAAGTTCGAGGGCAAAGCCGGCCAGATTCTCGACGGTGCCCCACGACGACGGCGGCCGCCTTGCTTCTGATCGGGGTCGGCGATGAGGCGACTTTCGAGTCGATTCGCACCGCGGTTGGGAACGGGGTCCGTGCGGTGAAAACGGCCCGTGCCGTGACCTCTTTGAACCAGGTGCCGATCGACGGCGCCACCAGGGCAGTGGTCGAAGGAGTGCTGCTCGGGGGTTATGAGTACCGGAACTACAAGACCAACGGCGAAGCATTGTCCCTGGAGATCATCGAGTTGGTCGATGGCGACGATGTGGAGATTGCGGCGGCTGTGATCGGAGCCGAAGTCACGAATCTCGCCCGCGATTGGGTCAACACACCGGCCTTGGACATGGCGCCCGAAACTCTGGCTGCCCGGATCACCACATCAGCGGAGGCTGCCGGTGTCACGCTATGAGGTTTGGGACGTCAAACGGATCACTGATGAGGGGCTGGGCGCTCTCCTGGGCGTGGCCGCCGGCTCCGACCGAGATCCGAGTCTGGTCGTCCTCGACTATCAGCCTGCAGACCCGAGGGCTCATCTGGGATTGGTCGGGAAGGGAATCACCTTCGATACCGGTGGCCTCTCGATCAAGACCGCTCCCTTCATGGAGGAGATGAAGAACGACATGTCCGGGGCAGCGGTGGTTGCTGCCGCAACGATCGGAATTGCGCGCCTCGGTGTGCCGATCCGGGTCACTGCGGTAATGCCGCTGACCGATAATGCGGTGGGAGGCAATGCCACCCGCCCTGGAGATGTGTTGCGGCCCGTTTCGGGCCCGACCATCGAGGTCCTCAACACCGATGCCGAGGGTCGTCTCATTCTGGCCGACGGGCTTGGGGTGATGGCTCGCTATGAGCCCGACCTGGTCCTCGACGTCGCCACCCTCACCGGTGCTGCCCGGGTCGCCCTCGGCGATCGAATCGCGGCGGTGTTCGGCTCGGACTCGGAGGTGGCCGCCCGTGTGCTCACCGCGGCATCGAGAGCGGGGGAGTACTTCTGGGAGCTGCCCCTTTTCAAGGAGTACCGCAAGCAGCTCGACTCCGATATCGCCGACATCAAGAACGTGACCGCGAGTCGATACGGGGGTGCGATCTCGGCCGCCATCTTCATCTCCGAGTACGCCGGGGATGGGCCGTGGGCTCACCTCGACATCGCCGGACCTGCCGTGGCCCGGGAGACCGCCGGAGAGCAGGTCAAAGGTGCGTCCGGCTTCGGGACCCGGACCCTGATCGAAGTGGCCAAAGCGATGGCGGAGTCTGTGTAGAAGCCCGACCGGCTACCTAGCATCTGAAATCGTGCGCAGCCGCTTCCTGATCTCATCCAGCCTCACTGATCTTGCTGCATACGCAGTCGCTGCGGTCCTCGCCTCGCAACTGGTCTACGACACCTGGCTGCCCTGGAATTCCCTGCTGGGCAATCAGGTTTGGCCCATGGTCCTGGTCCCAATGTCGGCAATGACCCTGATGTCTGTCGCCACCGCACGGATGTCGGGATACGGGGTTCCCCGACCCAGCTACGGGCGGATGTTCGCCATCTTTTTCGGGACCTCGGCCATCACCGCACTGTTCCTGGTGTTGTACAGGAACGCCTACTACTCGCGAGCATTTCTCATCCTCAGTGCGATGGGATGGCTGGTCCTGGCAACTGCCCATCGCATCGTGCGCCGTCGGCGCCCATGGACCGAACGGATCGGTCTCATCACAGGGGAGAAACAGCTGGCCGAGGACCTGGTCGCCTCGCCCCATGCCGAAGTGGTGTGGGTTCTGGACCCCGCCTTCGATGGGCCGACCGAGCTCCCGGAGCGTGATCTGACGCTGGCTGTCGATCTGCGCTCCGTCCTCTCCGAGCGGGTCGCTCAATACCTTTCGTCATGCGATGTGGCGGGGTACACGATTCGTCCGTTCACCTCGATATATGAGGAGCACACGGGGAGGGTGCCGCTGGTCCATCTCGCCGAAGGTTGGGAGATCTCGGCGCCGCTCCTTGCGGTCGCACCCTGGCTGCCCGGGAAGAGAGTGTTCGATGTGACCACAACCGCGATCACCGCCCCGCTTTGGTTGGCCCTTGGGCTCCTGGTCGGCCTCTATGTCAAGGTGTCGTCGCCTGGCCCTGCCATTTTCAAACAGGATCGGGTTGGTTTCGGAGGTGAGGTATTCACCATGTTCAAGTTCCGAACGATGGTCATCGAGGCCGAAAAGGACGGCCCGCAGTTCGCAACCGAGGACGACGAGCGTTTGTTCAAAGGGGCTCGTCTGCTGCGCATGTCACGTCTCGATGAGATTCCCCAGCTGTGGAACGTCCTCAAAGGCGAGATGAGCCTCGTCGGCCCTCGAGCCGAGCAGGTCTCATTTGCAGACGCGTTTCGTCAGACGATCCCCTTTTATGAGCACCGTCATCTGGTGCGGCCGGGGATCACGGGCTGGGCTCAGGTCAACTATCGATATGCCGATGATCAAGCGGAGACGATCGAGAAGTTGACCTATGACCTCTACTACATCAAGCACATGTCCCCAGTGATGGATATCAGCGTGCTCTGGAAGAGCGTCTGGACGGTCCTCACCGGGGCTGGCGCTCGTTGAGTCGCGCCATGATCGACACCGAGCGAAGGGGGTTCCGGGCTCCCGGGACCACCTTCATGGTGGCCGGCGGCCTGATCGGTGCGGTCGGGGCGTTCGCCTTCCAGGCTTATGGGGCGCGGGCTGTGGGGGATGTCGCCTTTGCACCGATCAGCCTTCTCTGGACTGTCTTCTTCATCCTTGCCACGGTGCTTCTGGTTCCGGTCGAGCAATACGTGACCCGGGAGGTGGCCTCCGGTAGGAAGGCGATCCCCTCGGATCTCAAAGCTGCAGGAGTGATGGCGCTGGCGGGATCTGTCTTGGGCGGAGGCTTCGTCCTTCTGACCCTCGACCGCTTCTTTGCCGGGAGTTGGCACTACGCCATCCAGATCCTCCTTTTGATGGTCGGGTACTCCCTCCTCTTCGTCGGCAAGGGAGTGCTGGCAGGTAGGCGGCGCTTCGCCGACGTCGGCTGGGTCCTGATCGTGGAGTCGTTGGTGAGACTGGTCGCAGGCATCGTCGCCATCCAACTGGTTGCCAGCGCCGAGTCCCTGGGGTGGGCGATGGTGCTTGGAGGGTTCTCGGTACTCGGGATGAGATGGTGGAGACAGGACACCGGCCGCCGCCAAGCGCCGGCGACCACGGCCTCGGTCTTTCTGGGCGGATACCTCGGCGGGACCGCTTCCTCCCAGGTGCTTCTCGGCGGCGCTCCGATCGCCGTGGCGGCCTTGGGCGCCAGTCCGGCGCTGGTCTCTGTGGTGTTCGTCACCTTCACCCTGTACCGGGCCCCGCTCACCCTGATCCTTGCCCTTCAGGGGCGGATCCTTCCCTATCTGGTTGGCCTGGCCAGCGGCGACGACCGCGACCGTCTTAACCGGATCGCCCGGACGGTGGTCATCGGTGGGGCCGGTCTCGTCCTGCTCGGAGCGCTTGTCGGCTGGCTGGTTGGCCCGGACGTCGTGGCTCTTCTATTCGGGCCAGAGTTCGCACCGTCGTCGACCGTGGCCATGTTCGCCGCTGCTGGAGTGTCGGCTGCGGCGGCCGCCCAAGTGGCCGGGCAGGTTCTGGTCGCCGAAGCCCGCACCTCGCGTCTCAGCGCGGCGTGGTTTGGTGGTCTATCGGCCGGGGTGTTGGCTCTACTACTGCTCGCCGGTGCGCCCGACATTCGCGTCGCGATCGCCTTTGCCATCGGCGAGGTGGTCGCCCTGATCCTCATGGCCGGGCTCGCGGTGCGAAGGTAGCCCCAGCCAACGGCTGTGGTCGGCGGCCAGACTCGGCGGGAAGCGCCAACGAAGACTCTTGGGAACCTGGGGAACATGGTCGACGACGACCAGGCCGCCACTGTCGGCTCTGACCAGCCCGGTGCGTATCAGAGTCGGGAGGTACCTGGGTAGCCGCACTCCCTCCCCCTTCTCGGCCGCGCGCACCAGGCGGAGCAGCTCGGCAACGGCGGCAGATCCGATGGCGGCTACCCAGAATCTGCGGACATAAGGGTCGGTCGGAGCGAATCGAGCGGGAGATGACTCCAGCCGGACGGGGACCACTGGCCTCACCCGGGCGGTGGGGCGGACCGAAGCACCCGAGAGCCCTGCGGCCTGCCGATGCGGAGGACGTGCATCTCGACCACTCCCGGGCACTTCGGTTCTCATGCTGTCGAGTTCTACTGACGAACGTCAACTATCGTCAAGAGGCATAAAGGTTGGTCGCGAAAGAAATCGCAGTAGCGCCGCGCTGCTGACCTCGGCGCGGGAGCGCTGAGGTCGAGACAGTTACCGCTCCCGTACTGCGTAGGTCAGGTGGGTCACCCGCTGCGTTGGCTCCGCGCGGACCGGCTCCAGGGCCACGCGGCCCGCGTCCACGCCCTCGAACAGGCGGATTCCGGAGCCGAACAGCACGGGTGAGAGCGCGATCGAGAACTCGTCGATCAGGCCGGCGTTCACGTACTCCAGGATTGTTGCGCCGCCGCCCGCGATGCGGACGTCCCGGTCGCCAGCGGCCTCGCGGGCCTGGTCGAGCGTGGGCTCGATGCCGTCGTTGACGAAGTGGAAGGTGGTCCCACCCGGCCGCTCCCAGGGGTCACGCTTCTCGTGCGTCACGACGAACACCGGAGTGTGGAACGGCGCCTCCTCCGGCCACGCCTGCTCGCCGGCGTCGAACATGCGCTTGCCCATCACGCTCGCGCCGGTGCGCTCGAACGTCTCCCGCACGATGTCGTTGTCGAGCCCTTCCTCGCCGCCCTCGCCGAGCTTCAGGTTCTCCCGGAAGAACCGCTGCGGGAATATCCACTGCTGCAGTTCCATCCACTGCTGCCCCATCAAGTCCTCGAGGGAGTCGGGCGCGATGAAACCGTCCAGCGACATCGTCACGCTGAAGAACACCTTCCCGGCCATCAGCCCTCCGTTCCCTTCCGAACGATCTCGGAGACGTAAGCAGCCAGCTTGCTCAGGGTCTGCTGGCCGCCCTCGATCGCGTGATACCTCTCGACCGCCTCGTCGCGCAGCTCCTTGGTGGGGAACACCGTGCGCATCTCGATCCGGGTCGCCGCGCCGTCGGGCGCGAACGTGAGGACCGACTCGAAGGCGTTCAGGTCGCCGCGGGACTCACCGTGCAGCAGCGCGATCCGCTCCGGCGGGGCGATGTCGGTCCAGGAGATCCACTCCTGGTAGTCCGTCCCGTCCGGTCCGTGCATCACGAAGTCCCACTCTCCGCCGACGCGGAACTCGAACGCCCGCGTGGTGGTGGTGAACCCGTCCGGTCCCCACCATCGCGACAGGTGCCGGACTTCGGTGAACGCCTCGAACACCAGCTCCGGTGGGGCACTGATGACCCGGGAGATCAGGATCTCGCGGTCGGCCGTCGCGGAGTGCGGGGGCGCTCCTCGTTCCGTCGCGCTCATTAGCTACTCCTCCTGCCTTGCCTGCTTGAGGTCCTGCACGTACTCGTCCAGCCGGTCGAAGCTCTCGTTCCAGAACCGCTCGAACCCGCCGGTCCACGAGTGGACCGGTCGCAGCCCGCGGGCGTCAAGGCCGTACAGGCGTTGCTTGCCTGCCTTGCGGTCCCGCACCAGTCCGACCTCCCGGAGCACCCGCAGGTGTTTGGACGCCCCCGGCTGGGTCATCCCCAGCTCCTGGGCCAACTCGGTCACCGGCCACTCACCCGCCCGCAGCAGTACCAGGATCTCCCGGCGCTGCGGCTCGGCGATCGCGTTGAAGACGTCCGATGTCGTCGCTGCTCGTGCCATGGCGCAAATCATATTCCGATATCGGCATACGTCAACCCGGTAGGAATCAGGCGGGCCTTGTCAGATGACGACCGTGACCCTCACCGCGTATGGCGTATTCGCCTACTGCGTACTGAGCGCCTACGGCGCCGACAACTGTCCGACGAAGACGACCAGCTGTTCGGTGCCCTCGACGTGGTCTCCGGGCGCCGGGTTGGTGCTGACGATGCGGTCGACCAGAGAGGTGTCGGTGACTGCGGTCTTTTGCTGGACAAGGCTCAGCTTCACACCAGTCGCCAGCTCGAATTCCCGGATCGCGGCCAGGGCATCCTCCACGGTCATTCCGATCAGGGATGGCATCTCTCCAACCGGGGTCTTCCCAGTGGAGACCCAGATCGTGATCACGGAGCCCTGTCGCACCGTGGATCCGGGTTCGACACTCTGATTGACCACCATCCCAACAGGCTCGAGCGAGGGGACTTCCACGATTTCGGCGTTGAGCTTGGATTCGTGCAGTTTCTTTTCTGCCTCCGACTGTTCGAGGCCGACGACCAATGGCACCTGGGTGGGCGGCGGTATCAGGTACTTGTCGATGTTGGAAGGCTCGGGCGGGAAGTCGGTGACCGGAAGGTCCTTCATCACATAGGTCATGAACTCGGCCCAGATCGGAGCCGGAACCGAGCCACCGAACACCTTCGCGTAGCGCTGTCCGTTGATAATCACATTTGTCAGCGGGACTTGTTGGGCTTCGTAACCGACCCAGACCGCCGTGCTGTACTCGGGGGTGTACCCGACATACCAGGCGTCGAGATAACTCTGGTGGGTTCCTGTCTTTCCGCCCTGAGGACGTCCGATGTTGGCGTTGGGAGCGGTTCCCGCACCGGTCGGAACTTTGGAAAGGGCGCGATGAGCAGCCGCGAAGATCGCCGGATCGGCGACCTGGGTCTGCACGACCTTGTGTTCGTAGATGACACTGCCGGAGCTATCGAGGATCTTCGAGATGACGAAGTCATTGGCGTGAAGCCCGTCGGTCGCGAAGTTGGAATAGGCGTTGGCCATTTCCAATGTGCTCACCGCGGAGCTTCCCAACACGATGGAAAGCACCGGATCGAGCGGGGACTCGTCGATGCCCATGCTCTTCGCAACGTTGACGATGTTCTCGGGCCCCACTTCGAGCGAGAGTTGGGCGTAGACCGCGTTCACAGAGTTGTAGGTCGCCTGTGCCAGGCTGATGACCCCGTAGGAGGCGCCGGCGTTGTGAACCGTCCATATGTTTGACCCGTTCGGGGCGCAGGGGAACGGGCACTTGATCTCGACCGGGCTCTCGCCACTCCATGTGTGGCCCATGGTGTATCCCTGCTCCAGGGCCGCCACGAGGCCGAAAGGCTTGAACGACGAACCAGGGTTGCGTCGGCCCTGAACCGCAAGGTCGAACTGGGAGAATTCGAAGGGGAGGCCGGAAGCCATCACTTTGACTGCCCCCGTGTGGTTGTCGACCATCGTCATGGCACCGGTCGGGACGCATGAGTGGGTCTCGGCATAGGTCGCCAGGAAGGTGTCAGTCTCGTTGGGCAGGATCCCCTTGCAGGCTGCGAGGTTCTGTTCGTACGGCGGGAGGGGCAACCAGGAGGCAAGGATTTCGTTGGCCTTCTTCTGGAGCCCGAGGTCAATCGTTGTGAAGACCTGGAGACCACCACCGCCGTCGCACGCGACGTCATCGGCCGGACAGCCGAATATCGCCTTCTTCCGCTCCTCTGGAGTCGAGCCGAGGAAGGCGAACTCGTCGTTGTTGAGCAGCTGACGCTTGACCTCGGCTACAACGTGATCGGCTTCGCCACGACGGAGGGGAGCCTCGATGACCCCAAGTGGCTGTTGAACCGCAAAGTCCGCCTGGGCCTTGGTGATCCAGCCATCGTCCTGCATCTCCCGAATCACGTCATCGCGTCGTTCCAGCGTGATCTCGGGGCGGCGGCGTGGGTTGTAGAGGGAGGGGTTGCGGACAAGCACCGCCAAAGTCGCGGCCTCGCTGACGTCCAACTGGTTCAATTCCTTGCCGAAGAACTCCACCGCAGCCGTCTTGACCCCATAGGCGCCGGCCCCGAAGTAGACCGAGTTCATGTAGTACTCGAGGATCCGCTCTTTGGAGAAGCGGCGCTCGACTTCTGCGGCCACGAAGGCCTCGTTGATCTTGCGACGGATGCTGACCTCGGAGCCAACGAAGGCGTTCTTGACCACCTGTTGGGTGATCGTTGAACCACCTCTGGTGGTGTCGTATATGAGGTTGTCGATCGCGGCGGAGACGATTGCCGAGAAGTCGACTCCGGCGTGCTGGAAGAATTCTGCGTCCTCTGCGGCGAGGATGGCGTAGACCAGCACCTGAGGGACGTCCTCATAGGGCACCGGCTCTGAATTGCGGCCGTCATGAAGCTCGGCCAGGACCTCGCCTGAATCGGCATAGATCCGGCTTACCCGGCTCAAGTCGGGGAGGGTGAGCTCCATGGAGCGGGTGTCCGGTACCCAATCCTTCTTGATCGCCTCGAAGGTCCCGTATGCGGAGTTTGTGCCCAGGAACGCGAACAAGCCGACCCAACCTGCGAGCAGGAGAGACATGGAGAGCAGCGTGGCGAGGGCACCGAACCATCGGCCCCTGCGCTCTCGCGCCTCGATCTGATGTATGAGAGCTTTCCTGGCCATACGGGGGAATTGGACGTCTCGGGTGTCGCGAGAGTTCCCGACCTACGATCCTTGGGAGATGTCAGGATACCCCGACTATGGATGAAAGCCGGCGCACCACCAGCGACATCGAGGTCGACATCTTGTATGACCAACCTGTCGATCTCGAGAGGATCGGCGCACCGGGGGAGTATCCGTACACCCGCGGCCCCCACCCCACCATGTACCGCGGTCGACTCTGGACCATGCGCCAGTACGCCGGATTTGGCACCGCAGAGGAGACCAACCGGCGATTTCGGGACCTCCTCGGAGCAGGGCAGACCGGGCTGAGCGTCGCCTTCGATCTACCCACGCAGATGGGCCTCGACTCCGATGACGCTCTCGCCGCCGGCGAAGTCGGCAAGGTGGGAGTGGCGATCGACACCCTTGACGACATGCGCCGTCTTTTTGACGGGATCCCATTGGACGAGGTGTCGACTTCGATGACGATCAACGCCACCGCCCCGATCTTGCTTCTCCTCTATCAGCTGGTGGCGGAGGAGCAGGGCGTCGCCCCCACCTCGCTGCGGGGCACGATCCAGAACGACATACTCAAGGAGTACGTGGCCCGGGGCACCTACATCTATCCACCGGGGCCGTCGATGCGTCTCGTCACCGACATCTTCGAGTACGCGCAGTCGGAAATGCCGGAGTGGAACACGATTTCCATCAGCGGCTATCACATCCGGGAGGCCGGAGCCACCGCCGCCCAGGAACTCGCCTTCACCATTGCCAACGGCCTGGCATACGTGAGGGCCGCGATTGCGGTCGGGTTGGATGTCGACGAATTCGCTCCAAGGCTGTCCTTCTTCTGGAACGGCCACAGCAACTTCTTCGAGGAGGTCGCCAAGTACCGGGCTGCCCGCCGAATCTGGGCCCGATTGATGAGAGAGACCATCGGCGCCGTCGACCCTCGGAGTTGGGCAATGCGCTTTCACACCCAGACCGCAGGTTCGACCCTCACCGCCCAACAACCGCTGAACAATGTGGTCCGGACCACTCTCCAGGCTCTCGCCGCGGTGTTGGGGGGGACACAGTCACTCCACACCAACTCCTACGACGAGGCGCTCGGCCTGCCGACCGACGATTCGGCCCTCCTGGCGTTGAGGACCCAACAGGTGATCGCGTTTGAGACCGGAGTGGCGGACACCGTCGACCCGCTCGCGGGTTCCTATTTCGTCGAATATCTCACGGATCAACTCGAGGCCAGGGCCAATGACCTCATTGGTCGAATCGAGGAGCTCGGGGGAGCGGTCGCGGCCATCGAGGATGGGTGGATGCAGGCTCAGATCGAAGAGTCGGCGTATCGGGAGGCCAGGCGCCAGTCGGAGGCGAGCTCTGTGGTTGTCGGCGTGAATCGCTTTCAAGATGGTGGTGTCGCCGACGTGCCGGTGCTCGAAATCGACCCCACACTGGAGGATGGCCAGAGAAGGCGTCTCGAGGAGTGGCGGGCAGGACGGGACGACGCAGCCACCGAGCAAGCCCTCGCCGAGTTGGAGGCCACATCGAGGACGGATGCCAATCTCCTTCCCCCGATGAAGAAAGCGCTGGTCGCAGGGGCGACCGTTGGCGAAATCTCGAATCGTCTCCGCAACGTGTTTGGAAGCCACCGGCCCGGTTGATTCGGCCGGCAATATCGGCGGCGGTTACCGTCCCGTCCGAACCAAATGGCAGATAACAGAACACACTTGATGATCATCGGTGGCGGGCCCGCGGGCACTCAAGCCGCGACCACCGCAGCTTCCAAAGGCGCTCGCGTGACCCTTGTCGAGAAGGACATCGTCGGCGGCGCGGCCCATCTCTGGGACTGCATCCCATCGAAGACGATGGCCGCGAGTGCACTCCGCCATACGTCTATTCGCAACGCCGCAAAGCTCGGATTTGTGACCGAAGTGGGGCGGGTCGACCCCAAGGTGCTTGCGGAGCGGATCGAAGTGATCACCGGGGACATCCACCGCAACCGGGTGAAACTCCTCGAGTCGCAGGGCGTCACAATGATCGAAGGCACCGGTCGTTTTGTATCCGACCATGAGGTAGCGATTGCCACTTCGTCCGGAGAGCGTCGGGCGACGTTCGACAAGGCTTTGGTGTCCACCGGATCTGCGCCCCGCGTCCCTGATTGGGCTCCGGTCGACGGCAAACGGGTCCTCACCACCCGTGACAGCTACTACCTCGACGAGGTTCCCGAGCACATCGTCGTGATCGGGTCCGGCGTGACCGGTGTTGAATTCACCCACATCTTCGAGAGCCTTGGCGCCAAGGTCAGCCTGGTGGTCTCACGTCAGCAGATCCTCCCTTACCGCGATGCGGAAGTCGCGGCTGTTCTGGAAGAGGACTTCCTGGAACGGGGAGTGCGTCTCGTGATCGGAGCTCGGGCCGAGAGCATCGACGTTTCGGAGGATGGGGTCTCGGTCATATGTAACGACGGCCGCGTGATCAAGGGCTCACATGCGTTGCTCGCGGTTGGCTCCTACCCCTTGAGCGAGGGCCTGGATCTGGAAGCGGCGGGGGTGGAGTCACAAGACGGATACATCACGGTTGACGACTTCCAACGCAGCTCGGTCCCACACATCTACGCCGGCGGCGACGTGACCGGGCAGATGCCGCTGAGTTCGGTGGCATCGATGCAGGGCAGAAAGATTGCCCGCCACGCCCTCGATCTTCCGGTGACCCCGCTCGACTACTCCAAGGTGGCCGAGGCCATCTTCACCGAGCCGGAGATCGCATCGGTCGGCCTTGTCGACGTGGACGCCGCCGCCGAGGGTCGCAAGGTCCGGACAATGAAGGTGCCGTTTGCGGCCAACGCTCGCTCGGTGCTGCAACATGTGACGAGGGGATTCGTGAAACTGACTTCCGATCCGGCCACCGGTGTGGTGCTCGGCGGAACCATCGTCGGACATCGTGCCTCGGAGCTGATCGGGATCGTGGCCCTCGCAGTCCAGGCACGAGTCACCGCAGAGACCTTGGTGGAGACCCTCATGGTTCACCCGTCGATGACAGAGGCCATAACTGATGCGGCTGAATAGTTGTCCCCCCTTTGAAGGGGGGACCGCCTGAGCGAAGCGAAGGCGACGGGGGGTTGCCCCCCTCGACGCGCTCACTTCGTTCGCTGGCGTCGGTCCCCCCGCTCCGCAGGGGGACAACCTATTTCACGATTGCGATTACCTGACCAGCGCTGACCGTGTCGCCGGGAACGACCCGGAGGTCGACGACCTCGCCCGCATTGGGCGTGGTCACTTCGTTCTCCATCTTCATGGCCTCGAGGACGCAGATCGCGTCGCCCGCCTTGACCGAGGCGCCGGCCTTCACGTGGACCTTGACGATCGTGCCCTGCATAGGTGCGGTGAGCACTCCGTCTGAGGCGCTGCTCGGGCCGGGATGGGAAAGTCGCGGGGGCCGCCTTCGGAGACCGCCTCCAGGGGCCACGGGCTCGGGGGCCCAATAGGAGACCGTGAAACGGCGCCCTCCTACCTCGACCGTGATGTCACGTTTCGCCAGTTCCTCGTCTTCGGGGAGAGCGGGTGGGGCGTCAGGCGAGGTCGGGTCGAGGATCACCGACTCCTCCATCCACCTGGTGTGGTGCGCCCCTTTGATGAAGTCGGGGTGATCCAACACCGCGAGTTGGGCAGGGATGGTTGTGGAGACACCCTCGGATCTTGAATTCTTGGAGGGCTCGTCGGCCCCGGTTGATGGCGCTGGCCCGGTTCGGGCCCCACACGACGAGTTTTGCCATCAAATTGTCGTAGTACTGGGAGACGGTCGTCCCCTGACGAACCCAGGAGTCGACCCTGACCCCTGGCCCGGCCGGCTCCTGCCACTCGACAACCTGCCCCGGTGATGGCATGTAGTTGTTGAATGGGTCCTCGGCGTTGATCCGGAACTCGATGGCGTGACCTCTAGCCTCGACGTCGTCGAAGGTCAGCTCCTCACCGCGGGCAATCCGAAGCTGCCACTCCACGAGGTCGAGGCCGGTGACCATCTCGGTGACGGTGTGCTCGACCTGGAGCCGGGTGTTCATCTCGAGGAAGAAGAAGTCGCCGTTCTGATCGACGAGAAACTCGACCGTCCCGGCATTGACGTAGCCGCAGGATCGTGCAGCCGCCAGTGAGGCCTTGGCGAGTGCGCGGCGCTGCTTGATCGTCAGGCCCGGAGAGGGGGTCTCCTCGATCAGCTTCTGATGACGTCTCTGCACCGAACAGTCGCGCTCCCCGAGGAAGACTCCCTTGCCGTGGGTGTCAAAGAGGATCTGCGCCTCGACATGCCGCGGCTTTTCCAGGTACTTCTCGACGTAGACCTCGGGGTTTCCGAAGTAGGCGTCGGCCTCGCGGCGCGCTCCCTCGAAAGCGTCCGCAAGGTCGTCCGGCCCTCGCACTGCCCGCAGTCCTTTGCCGCCCCCACCATGAGCAGCTTTGATCGCGACCGGGTAGCCAAATTGGTCGGCTATCGCTTTGGCGTCGGCTACCGAGGTGACGGGCTCGGTGATCCCGGGCACAGTCGGAACCCCGGCCTTCTCGGCGTTGCGTCGGGAGGTGATCTTGTCGCCCATCCCTTCGATCGCATCGGGTGGCGGTCCGACCCAGATGATCCCGGCCTCCTGGACGGCCCTGGCGAACCCGGCGTTTTCTGAGAGGAACCCGTAGCCGGGGTGGATTGCCTCGGCGCCTGACTCATGAGCGACCTGGAGGATTCGCTGTTGGTTCAGATAGCTCTCGGCGGCGGGAGCTGGGCCGGCGTTCCAGGCTTCATCGGCGAGATCAACATGGAGGGCGTCACGATCCAACTCGCTGTAAAGGGCGATGGTCCTGATGCCCATTTCCTTGGCGGTTCGGATAACCCGAACCGCGATCTCGCCACGGTTGGCTATGAGGAGACTCTTCATTGCTGTCGGTCCTCAGTGACCGACGAGACGTCGGTCACTGAGGACCGTTCCCGTGCTTCTTTGGGGGCATCTTCTCGCGCTTGGTTCGGAGAACTTCGAGAGCCCGTATCAGCTTGTACCTGGTCTCCCGGGGCTCAATGACCTCATCCACAAGACCCAACTCCGCTGCCACATACGGGTTGTTGAACTTCTCCTCGTAGTCGGCGATCAACTCGGTGCGCCGGGTCTCACCGTCGTCTGACGTCAGCTCCCGGCGGTGGATGATGTTGACCGCACCCTGAGCCCCCATCACCGCGATCTCGGCTGACGGCCAGGCGAACACCAGGTCGGCGCGGATCCCGCGGGCGTTCATGACCAGATAGGCGCCCCCGTAGGCCTTGCGGGTGATCACCGTGAGGCGGGGCACAGTTGCCTCGCAGTAGGCATAGAGCAACTTCGCCCCATGTCGGATGATGCCGTTGTGCTCCTGATCGACCCCGGGGAGGAACCCGGGGACATCGACGAAGGTGACGATCGGCACATTGAAGGCGTCGCAGAAACGCACGAAGCGGGCGGCCTTCTCCGAGGCGGTTATGTCCAACGTCCCCGCGAGGTTGGCCGGCTGGTTGGCCACGACGCCGACCGTGTGCCCGTCGAGCCGCCCGAAGCCGATGACGATGTTCTTGGCCCAGTGCTCATGGATCTCAAAGAACTCATGTCCGTCGAGAACGGTCTCCAGCACCTCGATCATGTCATATGGCTGGCTGGATGCGTCCGGGATGATCGAGTCGAGCTCGTCGTCGATGCGGTCGGCCCGATCGGTGGGCGTGAAAAAGGGAGGCAACTCCATGTTGTTGCGGGGCAGGAAGGACATCAGGTAGCGAACTGCCTCCAAAGCGTCCTGCCCGGTGGGGTAAACCAGATGGGTGACTCCTGACTTGGAGGCGTGGGTGAGGGCGCCCCCCAGCTCCTCCATGGAGACTTCCTCGCCGGTCACCGCTTTGATCACGTCAGGCCCGGTGATGAACATGTGGCTGGTCTGGTCGACCTGGATCACGAAGTCGGTGAGCGCGGGGGAGTAGACGGCACCCCCGGCGCAGGGTCCCATGATCACCGAGATCTGGGGGATCACACCCGACGCCCTTACGTTTCTCTCGAAGATGCGGCCATAACCGTCGAGGGAGGAAATGCCCTCCTGAATCCGGGCGCCTCCCGAATCTTTGAGGCCGATGATGGGAGTGCCGGTATCCAGCGCCATGTCGAGGATCTTGCAGATCTTGTCGGCGACCACCTTGCTGAGACTCCCACCGAACACGGTGAAGTCCTCGGCGAAGACGAAAACCGGACGTCCATCAATGGTGCCGTGCCCGGTGACCACAGCGTCGCCGAGTGGTCGCTTGTCCTCCACACCGAAGCCTGAAGACTGGTGTCTGACGAACTGGTCAATCTCCTGGAAGGAGCCCTTGTCCAGCAGAGCGTCAAGACGCTCCCGGGCGGTGAGTTTTCCCTGTTCGTGCTGGCGCGCGACGGCCCGCTGACTTCCCGCGTGCAGCGCCTCCTCGCGGAGCTCTCTCAGTTTCTCGATCCGCGCCTCGGTGCCCAAGATTCTCTCCGTAACCTCACACTCTGACTCGCCGGAGGGCGATATGGCTACACCCTATTGGCAGTTGCGCCGGGACGAGGTTCCTTCGACCCAGGATCTGGCGCGTTCCGAGTTCGTTCCTGTGGTGGTGATCGCAGCGTCCCAGACCGCAGGACGGGGACGTACCGGTGCGGAGTGGATAACGGCGCCTCGCGCCCTCGCAGTGTCGGTCGCCACCCAGGTGAACTCGGGGGAGGACCGTCCCTTGTCCCTGATGGCCGGTGTGGCGGCCCGGAGAGCACTCGGTGGGTCGGTCGGCCTGAAGTGGCCGAACGACCTGGAGATCGACGATCGGAAAGTCGGCGGCATCCTCGTCGAACAGACTGATGGGCTGGCCGTCCTCGGAATGGGGCTCAATCTGTGGTGGCCCGAGCCGCCGGAGGGTATGGGCGCCTTGTTCGACGAGGACCCTGGCCCGCAACGTCACCTCGAGATTGGGGCGGTCTGGGCTGCCGAGCTTCTCGGGCTCCTAGAGGCAGATGGATGGCCAATTGATGAATACCGAGAGGGATGCGTGACGCTGGGCCGTGAGATCGTGTGGGAACCTCGAGGATCGGGCAAGGCGATCGACGTGGCCGAGAGTGGGGCCTTGCTGGTGACGGTCGGCGATGACGTGGTCGAGGTCCACTCCGGCGCGGTCCGCCATGTCCGCGGCTAGCCGAGCACCTCTTCCTCGGCCGCCGGCAATGTCGCCTTGAAGAAGGCGAGCAGGCGCCCGATGGCATCCTCGGAGGCGGAGGCGTCGTATTCGGGGGCGTCGACGTCGAGAAACTGATGGCGCACGCCCGGGTAGAGCAGCCATTGGCCATGTTGATTCCGGTTCTGCGCCTCGTCGACTGTGCTCGGAGCGACGAGCTCGTCGTCGGCGCCGTACAGGCCGAGGACCGGAACCGGCAGGTGATCCAAGAAGTTGGCGACCTGAAACTCACGGTCCTCGTCTCCGGTGAGCGGGGTGTAGGCCAGAGCCAGGCATTGGACCCAAGGTCGGGTGGCGGCCGAGATCAGGCCGAAGCGACCTCCGACATCGATGCCGAACATTCCGATCTGGTCGCTCACGGCCCATTCCAGGTCGTCGGACACCACATAGGAGTGCAGTTCGTCGAGGTCGGCGATGGCCCGGGCGTCGGAAAGGGCGTTGTAGCGGTCCAACGGGTCACCGCTGTCGCGATAGAAGTCCAATGAGATGGCCAGGATGCCGTTGCGGGCGAGACGGCGACAGAGGTCCTTCTCGAAGCTGGTCAGGCCATCGAGGCTGGGAAGCACGAAGGCGACCGGGAACTTCCCGGCCGCGTCAGGGCGGGCCAGATAGCCGGTGCGATGTCCCGTTCCCATTGGGATCGGGCATGCCCCGTACATGATCGGATAGATGCCCTCGTGAGCCAGAACGGCCATAGCCAGACGATAACCGGTCGGGCTTGGGCTTCCAGGTCGGCCGGGTGCGGTGTTCGGGTTAGGGCGGAACCAGAGCTAGCCTGCGCGTCGTCCTAATCAGACATGGCTTCCTCTCCATCGACCCCTGTTTCTCGTCGCGGGCTGCCCCGTTGGCTCAAGGTCACCATCCTGACCCTCCTCGTGGTGGCCAACCTTGCCGCGCTTGGCTTGCTCTGGGCCCTGAGCACAGGGCAAAACCTCCTGAGTGGAGCTGACACCGACAATGAGGTGGTCGATGCCCTCACCAAACCGACCGGGGACGCCCTCACTTTTCTCGTCGTCGGAAGCGACTCCAGGGAAGGCCTCGATGACCTGGACAACTTCGGAGACTTTGCCGGTGCGCGCGGCGACGTAATCATGCTGATCAGGGTTGATCCGTCGAGCGGAAAGACGCGGATGCTGAGCATCCCGCGGGATCTGTGGGTGGACATACCCGGTCATGGCATGGGCAAGATCAACGCCGCCTACTCGTACGGCGGGCCGAGCCTGATGGTGACAACCATCCAGGAGAACCTGGGCATCGAAGTCAACCACTACGTCGAGGTTGGCTTTGTGGGCTTCCAGGAGATCGTCGATGGCGTGGGCGGAATCCATATCGATTTCCCGTATGCCGCCAGGGACCTCTCCTCGGGGCTGGATGTAGAGGCTGGAACTGACGTCCTGGACGGCAAGATGGCACTTGCCTACGCCCGCTCCCGCAAATACCAGGAGTATCAGAACGGATCCTGGGTGAGTGTCGATGCCAACGACATCGGGCGCACGCAACGCCAACAACAAGTGGTTAGAGCGGTTCTGGCTGAGCTCAAGACCCCGGCCTCGGTGGCCGATGCCGGGGATTTGACCAACTCGCTGGCCAGCCATATGACCATCGACGCCACCCTTGCTTCGTCATCGATCGCCGGCCTGGCCTGGGACTTTCGAAGCCTGCTGACGGGGGGCATGGAAGGAACCACCCTCCCGGTCGACGGCGCCACCAAGGGTGGGGCCTCGGTCGTGGTCGCAAGGGAGCCCGATGCCACTCAGATGATCGCCGACTTTCTCGCTGGCGGCACCGCAGCCGCACAGCAGCCGCTCCGGGTCCAGGTCCTGAACGGGAACGGGGTGAGCGGGGCCGCAGGGAAGATGTCTCAAACACTCCAGGCGAGCGGTTTCGAGGTTGACTCGGTCGGGAATGCGGATACCCGCGACTACGAGTTGACAACGATCGTCGTTCCCTCGGGCAGCTCCAATGGTGGCGTGATTGCCTCCGAATTGGGTTTTGGTGTAGTCGAGTTCGGCGATGTCGATAACGCTTATGACGCGGTTGTCATCGTCGGCGCCGACGCCCCGTGAATCTGTCGGTCCTGGGCGGGGCGCTTACGGGTGCAGCCGCACTTTCATAGACTGAGGTTTCGATGGACATAGCGATCATTGGCGCCGGCTATGTGGGTCTGGTGACCGGGGCCGGATTGGCCCACCTCGGACATCGGGTTCGCATCGGCGAGACCGACCCACAGCGTGTCGACCGCCTTCGCAATGGCGTCGTCCCCATTTTCGAGGACGGGTTGCCTGCCCTTCTCACCGGCGCCATCGAACGCGAGCTAATCAGCTTTCACACCTCGAACATCGAGGCCGCCGAGGGCAGTCGCTTGGTGTTTCTCTGCCTCCCAACCCCTGAGGGCGAAGACGGGCGCGCCGATCTTCGATACATCAACGCCGTGATCGACGAGCTCGCCAACGAGGTCGATGCCGATGTGATTTTCGTGGTCAAGTCGACGGTCCCGCCGGGAACCGTGTCCAGCCTGCGCAAGAGGCTCGCGGATGTTGGCAGCCAGGCCCGAATCGTCTCGCACCCCGAGTTTCTCCGCGAGGGGCGGGCGGTCGAGGACTTCTTGTCTCCTGACCGGATCGTCATCGGCGCCTGGGAGGACGAGGACGCCGATGCGGTCGCCGAGCTCTATTCCGGCGTCGACACCCAGATCGTGAGAACTGATCCCACCTCGGCGGAGATGATCAAGTACGCCAACAACGCCTACCTGGCCACGAGGCTCACTTTCGTGAACACTTTGGCCAATGTTTGCGAGGCCGTGGGTGCTGACATCCTGGACGTCGTTGTCGGTATCGGGCTTGATCACCGGATTGGCCCCCACTTCCTGCAGCCCGGACCGGGTTATGGCGGCTCATGCTTCCCGAAGGACACGCAGGCTCTGATCGCGGTTGCAGGAGATGCCGGATACGACTTCGAGTTGCTTCGGGCCGTCATCGAAGCCGACGAGGAACAAAGGCGTCGTGTTGCCGAGAAGGTCAGACAGGCCGCCGGTGGCGGTCTCCATGGGCGCCGAATCGCGATGTGGGGGGTTGCCTTCAAAGCCGGCACCGACGATCTGCGTGAATCGCCTGCGGTGCGGATTGCTGCCCTTCTGCAAGCTGATGGGGCCGAGGTTGTCGCCTATGACCCTGAAGCTTCGACCGATCTCGTCACCATGGTCCCCGATCCTCTGGCGGCCGCCACGGACGCCGATGTGCTCCTGATTGCGACCGAGTGGCCGGAGTTCACCACTGTCGATTTGGCGGAGGTGGCGAAGGTGATGCGGGGACACCGTGTCGTGGATGCCCGCAACCTTCTTGATCCCAAGTCGGTGCGAGCGGTCGGGCTCGACTACTGGGGACTAGGCCGCCCCGGGGCATAGCCCCAGGTCGGCGTAGTCGGTACTTGGTACTGAGTACTTGGATTTCTTCTGGTCCGACTACCAAATACCAAGTACCGGTCCTTCACCTGAACAGATCCTCATTCGCTGGTCGAACTAGGTCCTGTCCTCTCCCGTCGCCTCGGAGTCCCTCATAGCCCCGGATCAACGCCGCCGGGATCCCGGAAGCCTTGCCCATCACCAGGTCGGCGGCGGCCGCCAACTCGTCGGCGACAGCGACTTCGGTCACCTCCAGTTCATGGCCTGACCAGTCGCTGGTCCCCTTGAGGTCGAGTATTGCCTCGATCCCTGAGAGTCCGATGGCGACATCGGTCAGACCCTTGCGCCACGGGCGACCGAACGTGTCGGAGATGATCACCGGGACATCGACGGAGAAGTGCTGTCGCAGCCTGATGCGTATCCGATGTGCTGATCGGTCAGGATCATCCGGCAGCAAGATCATCGTGCCCGGTGCGGCGTTGGAGCGGTCGATTCCGGCGTTGGCGCAGATGAAGCCGTGTTTGGTCTCGGCGATGATCAGATCCCCCCGGCGTCGCACGATCGAAACCGCTTCCGACTCGATCAGGCGTCGACGGAATTCCTCCTCGTCGCCGTCGATTTCGACGACAGCACCTTCGGCCTTGGACACGATCTTGTGGGTGACTACCAGCACATCGCCTGAAGCAGGAGCCAAGGGCTCGAGGGCTGAGGCCAGCACCCCGGCAAGATCATCTCCTGGGGAGACGATGCCGATCCCGGCTACGGGGACAATTTCAAGGGTCACAGTCCGAGTATTGCCCGGCTCAATCGGGCCGCCGCCACGCCATCGGTTATAAGGGTGTCCTCGACGATCACACGAACGCCTTCGATAGAAGCGGAGTCCGCGCCGTCTGAGGTGTCCACGACCAACACGTTGATCACACCCTCATAGGCCTTGGCCACCCCCTGGTTTCCGGGCGGAAGCCCAAGCGAGCTCATCACCCGGTCGGCGGGCCCCTTGAGGGCCTTTCCCCCAAACAAGGGGCTCACTGCGATCACTCGAGGGTGCCCGGCCACCGCCTCTCGTATCCCGGGCACGGCGAGGATGGGCCATATAGAGAGCGGAGGGTTCGAGGGAGCGATGATCACCAGGTCCGCGCCCGCCAGGGCTTGAAGCACGCCAGGTGCAGGGCTGGATTGGGAGGCACCCTGAAAGCGAATCTCGCTCACTTCGTCGCGATGCTGGCGGTGAACGAAGTACTCCTGAAACGAGATCCAGTCACCGGATTCCACCTTCACCTCCGTCCGCACCTCGTGGTTGGTGGCCGGGAGGATGACCGGTCTGAGCTCAAAACGCTGTCGGACGGCCGAGGTGACATCGGAGAGGGTCTCGCCAGCAGCCAGCCGGTTGGTTCGGAAAAGGTTCAAGGCGAGGTCCAGGTCACCCAGGCGGAATCGATTGTCCAGCCCCAGCCGGCCCAACTCGTCATTGGCTGTGAATGTGTCTCCCTTTCGTCCCCAGCCTTCGGGGCCTTCGACTCCGGCGAGGGTGTACGTGACCGTGTCGAGGTCTGGCGAGATGCTCAAACCGTGCACCAGCTCGTCGTCTCCGACGTTCACGATCAGGGTCAAGTCGACGTCTTCGAGTGTGGCTAGCCCTCTTGCCAGGCGAGCTCCACCGACACCGCCAGATAGCTCGACAACTCTCATCGGCGGTCCTCGATATTGCTCAGCGTCGCGACCCGGTTCACAATGTCCCACCGCATGACCGATGCCTCGACTCCGCTGATCGCGGACGAATCGACAACTGAAGCTCCAACGAGCGCGCCCAAGATCAAGGTGGTGGTCACCCTGGTCGAGGGAGCGGATCTTGAAGCAGCGCTGGCCACTGTCGAACGCCAAGTCTATGACTCGGTGGAAGAGGTCATCGTTGTAGGTGACTCCGGGGTCGGGGTTCCCGACGGGGTTGGGCGGTCAGTGACCCTCGAGGAGGCGATCGCATCCACCTCACATGACGTGGAGTACCTCTGGATCCTCCATTCAGATGCACGGCCTCGACCCGATGCGTTGGCTGCCCTGGTCTCGGAGGTGGAGCGCAACGACGCTTCGCTCGGCGGCTCGAAGCTTCTCGTCGCCGGCACTCGAGATGAGCTGGAGTCGGTTGGCAGTGCAACAGACGTGTTCGGCGAGCCCTATTCCGGTCTCGATGAGGGCGAGATCGACCTCCAGCAGTACGACGTTGTGCGCGAGGTCGCATTCGTTTCATCCGTCTCGATGCTGGTGCGCCGCGATCTGGCGCAAGGGCTTCAGGGGCTGGACGATCTCCTGGAGCCAGTCGCCGCGGGCCTCGACTTCTCGCAGCGGGTGAGACTCGCCGGCGGCCGGGTCATCACGGTTCCTTCATCCGAGGTCTATCACCAGGGACGGTGCCGACAGGCCGGTCGTGGCTGGCGGGAGCAGGCCGGCCGAATGCGGGCGATGATCAAGGCTTATCGCCCGATCACCCTCGTGTGGGTGATCCCGTTCCACCTGTTCGTCGGTCTGGTCGACTCGGTGTTCAACCTCCTTCTCTTACGTTGGAGGCCGGCGGCAAAGCATGCCGCCTCCTGGGGATGGAACCTGATTCACCTCCCTTCGACGATTGCTGCCCGTCGCAAGTTCAAATCGGTTCGCGCCTTCGGCGACGAGGAGCTGTTTCGATTTCAAGCTCGCGGGTCGGTTCGTCTTCGCGATCTCGGGGCCGAGCTCACGGAGCGCTTGTTGTTCATGTTTGATGACGACAAGGCCATCGTCCGGGGAACCAGGCGAATCTGGTCCAGCCCCGGCATCTGGGGGGCTTTGATCGCGACGGCGCTGGCCTTGGTCGCCGTTCGCTCGATCCTGTTCACAGGCGTGCCCAACATCGGGTTCAGCTTCGACTTTGAACCACCATCGGTTGCTCTCTCCAGGTTCTTCGGAGGCTGGAATGACTCGGGGTTGGGTTCTCCAGCCGCGGTCCACCCTTCCACCGGGCTGACCGGCTTGGCATCCCTCGCATGGTTTGGGGCGGAGGGGGCGGCTCGGGCCTTGATGACAATTGGCGCGGCCTTTCTCGCCGTGTTGGGGATGGGCCGGCTCGGGGGTCGACTCGGCCTGAGGGGCCCCGGGCGCTATCTATCCGGGCTCGCTTTGCTTGCCGGTCCGGGCACTGCTGTCCTCGTCGGCGCCGGCTCATGGCTTGGCCTCATCGCTGCCTCCTTGCTCCCATGGGCAGTTAGAGCTTCGTTCGTCGATCTGCCTGAGACGGACAAGAAGCGGCTTCCCCGTTTCGCATGGGTGATCATTTGGTCATTGCCGTTAGCGGCGATGTCACCTGTCCTCGTCGTAGTCCCACCGATCATCGGTCTCCTGCTCCGAGCGTTTGGCGATGGCAGATCACGCATCCTGCTCGCCCTCGCCGGCATCCTCGGCGTTCTGATCGCATTGCCCTTCCTGCTCGGTGACTCCGGCTGGCTGCTGGACGCCAGTCGGCGACTCGGTCTGGAGGTCGCAGCGTCGTGGCCCTTCCTCTTGACGATCGCGGTTCTGCCGCTGTTGTTCGTCGAGGAAGGAATCGGGCGCCTCGCTCTGACCGGTGGGATCCTCAGTCTGGCCAGCCTGGTTCTGTTGCATGTCCCCTATGGCGGTCCGGGATTCGAGGAGGCGCTGCTGATCACGGCCTCGTTCGGGTCGGCCATCGTGGTGGCCGCGGCTCTGGATCGTCTGTCCCTGGAGCCGAAGCGTGTGCTCGCCTCAGTGGCCGGGGTTGCGGTCCTGATTCTCTCCATCGGTTCAATGGCGGACGGCAGGTTGGGTCTGCCAGCAGGCGATATCAACGAGAAATATGGGTTCGCCACGACTCTGGCCGGAAGTGCCGGGCCAGGTCGGACACTTGTCCTCTCCGAGGAACGAATGATGATCCCTGGTGAGGTTCGTTCGGGCCCCGGTCTCTGGTACCGGGTTGTCGACGGGTCGGGGATGACTCAAGACGAAGCTTGGCTGCCTGATTCTCTCCCCGGGGACGAGAAACTGGCCACGGCAATCGAAGATATGGCCTCGGGCTCGAACCTCCGCCCCGGAGCAAGCCTGGCTGAGTTCTCGATCGACTGGGTCGTGATCGAGGGCCCGGAGACATATCTGGATGACGTATTGGCCGTGCAACTCGATCTGGTGCCGACGCCCCTCGACGAGCAGGCGCGGGTCTATGAGAACCCGAACTCGGCGCCCATGGCAGGTCTGTCGCCGCAGCCGCTTGCCAGGGGTGAGGAGCCCGAGTCGACTTGGCTGAGGGACGGCACCGGCTTCAGTGGCCAGGCGACTTCAGAGCGGGTCCGCCTCTCGGTCAACGCCGACCCACGCTGGTCTCCTGATCCTCAAGCGGCAGACTGGGCTGTGTCGGTGGCCGGTAGCGATGGCACGGCTCGCTACCGACCTGATCCGACGGGACTGGCGCTTTCCATTGCGTCCCTCGGGCTCCTGCTCCTGGCCTTTGCCGCCATAATCATTGGACGGGCCCGACGATGAGAGTCGTGATCCGAACCCTCATGGTCGTGGTCCTCGCAGGAGGGGCCGTGGCTCTGCCTGCTGTCGATTCGCCCCAACCTGCTCCCGCAGCGCCGGTGGACGCGCCGGCCATGGCGGTCTGTGCCGTGGAGGAGGGAAGTGGGCGTGCCACCACTATTGATGTTGCTTCGGCAGTGGACGGGTCGGGCACAGCTACAGCATTCGCTGCAGGGTCAGTCATTGGCAGCGCCGAATTCGAGGCCACGGCGTCGACAGTGTCTTCTATCGCGATGGCTGATATCGCACCGGTGGGCGTCGGTGGAGCTCTCCTCGAACTTCCCGGCGTTGCCTCCGCTGCGACATCCTTGGTGGTTGGCGCTGATTCGCTTTCGATCGACACCTGCCCGGTTGCGGCTGGAGGCGATTTGATTCTCGGCGGTGGATCAACCCTCAGCGATCAGCGCTTCGAGGTCGAGTTGATGAACCCGTACGCCGGTGAGGCCGTCGTCAACTTCGTCGTTATGTCGGATGCCGGCCTGGAGTCGAACGGCGCGTTGGATTCGGTGATCGTCCCGGCGAGATCGAACATTCTCGTCGACCTCGCTGAGCTTCTGCCCGGTCGTGACTGGATGACTGTTGCCATCGAAGTGGAAACTGGAGGGGTCCTGGCGGTCGGCCGGCTCGGGATCGGATCCGATAGCGCGATCTGGAATGCTGTAGCCCCGGCTCAAGACTGGTACGTGCCGGTGTCGCACGGACTGGAGTCGAGGCAGGTTGTGATCGCAGCCCGCGATTCGGACGTCGAGTACCAGATCGACTTCTACGGCCCTGACGGCTTGGTAGAGGCGTTTGAGACGGGCCAAGTCCCGGCGAGAGGTCAGGTGATCGTGGATATGGGAGCCGTGTCACCTGTCGTGTCCGCCGTGCGGGTATTGACGACGGCTCCAGTTGGTGCGTTCTTGCGAATCTCCAATGAGACCGGGGTGGCTCTCACGTCGGGGACGGCTACTCCAGCATCGACCTTGTTGCTGCCAGGTGCCGGTGCTGTGCCGGGAGGATCTGGCTGGATCACTCTCCTCAACCCTGGTCTCGAGGATGTGAGCGCCGACGTGACCATTCTGGGCTCGGCCCCCCATACGGAGGCGGTTTCGGTTGCTGCCGGTGAAGTCCTCGAGATGCCCGTTTCACCGGAGGGCGCCCTTGGTTACGCGATCAACGGCGATGGCCCCTTGGTGGCGAGTTGGTCAACAGCGTTGGGTGGCTCGATCGGCCTCGGCATCGCTGCCCCGATAGCCGATGAGTGAATTCGAGGTACGACTGGCTGGGGTCATCGGGGCGGTCCTGGTAGGAATCGCGATCTCGCTCCTGTTTCGGCGGGGGTCTGATCAACGACCACCGATAGTGGTGCGCCAGACCAGGCTCGGTGTCGGGGTGTACCTGTTCACCTCCGCATCGTGCCCCGATTGCGAAGTGGCGCGCCATACGTTGCTCGAGGCGATCGGGCCGACCGGTTATTCCGAATTGACCTGGGAATCTGACCCCGAAATCTTCAGCGAGCTCGGCGTGGATGCTGTTCCTGCGACTCTGATCGTCACGCATTCTGACGGTTCGGTCCTGTACCCGGGTAGGCCCGATCGGGCTCTGGAGGCCTTAGGTCCTTGAATGGCGACGGGGCTACTTCTACCGTGCCCGTCATGGTTCTCAGCTGTGTTCGGTGTGGCTCGCCCTCGGCAGCCCTGATGACGTTCTCTTACGGTGACGCCGCGGTCTGGCTCGACGACCTTGTCGCCGATACCGAGCCCTTCGGATACTCCATGTGTGCCGATCACGCCGATCGGATGATTCCGCCCCAGGGGTGGACTCTCACCGACCGGCGGACCGTGACGCGGCTGTTTGCCCCGTTGTCGGTTGCCTGATGGCCATCGACCGCGATCTTCTCGACGCGGTCAAGGATCTGGACGAGCATGACCTGAGACGCCTCCTCATCCTCACCAGGGCCCAACTCCAGAAGTCCGGCGCTCTGAGCGCCGACGACCATCCACGAGTAAGGCTCCGCAAACAGGCGGTTCGGTGCGGCAAGTCCGGCTGCAACTCTTGCCCACATGGTCCTTACTGGTACGCATATTGGACCGAGGACGGGAGACGGCGCAGTCGCTACGTGGGGCGTCTACTGGAGGAGGGCTCGTTGTCGTAAGTTTGGGTGGGTCGTAGCATGTGGCGACCCCAAGCAGCAACGAATCGATATGGACTGCCCCCAGTGCTCTCAACCTGATGTGATCGAGATCGAGCATCTCTTGCCCGACGGCACCGAGGTCCGCTTCTTCGCCTGTCACAACTGTGAGGAGAAGTGGTGGAACAAGGACGGCGTTGACATCGACGTCGCTCAGGTCTTGGAGATCGTCCGCCAGCATCGGACATGACCCTCCAAAGGAGGGCCGGCCAGGGTTTCCCATGGCCGACGTTCCTCATTCTCACCGGGATCTCATTGGTGATCCTGATCGTCCTCAACCCGGGCTGGATTCTGTCCGCCACCACTCCCACCGGCGGCGATATGGGGGCTCACGTCTTCGGGCCCGCCTATCTGCGGGACCACCTCCTACCCCACGGCAGGATCCTCGGCTGGTCCAACGACTGGTTCGCCGGCTTCCCGGCTTTCTACTTCTACTTCCCGCTTCCCTCGCTGGTGATCGTCCTCCTTGATGTGATCCTGCCCTACGGAGTGGCTTTCAAACTCGTTACCGTGTTTGGCCTTCTCGCCATCCCGCCGGCCGCCTACTTCCTCGGGCGCTCGATGTTGCTCGGCCGTCATGTATCGCTCATCGCCGCCGGGTCGGGGGCGGTCTTCACCTTTCTGGAGAGCTACTCGATCTATGGCGGCAATGTCGCGTCGACCCTGGCGGGTGAGTTCGCCTATTCGTGGTCCTTTGCGCTCTCGCTCCTCTATCTCGGGCTGTTGATCAAGGCAGTCAGAGAGGACAAGAAGTATGTGAAATGGGCAGCCCTCGCGTTGGCGGCAACGTTGCTCTCCCACGTGCTCACCACGATCGTCGTGCTGTTCGCTTCTCTATTCGTGCTCCCGTGGCGACGCGGCTTCTGGCGCACCATCGCGATCGGGATCTGGGGCTTCGCCATCGCCGCCTTTTGGGCGATGCCTCTGGTGGCCAGGATTGGGCTCACCTCGGACATGGCATGGTCCCCTCTCACCCGATGGGAAGAAGTGTTCCCGGTCGAACTGTGGCTTCTGATCCCGGTGGCGATCCCGGGCGCGATATGGGCCAGCCGGCACACATCGCGTGCCGGGCCATTGATGGCAACGACTTTGTTGCCTTTGATCTACTACCCGCTGCCCACCGTCCTTCCCGACTTGTTCCCTGGTCTATTTGGTGGTGAGCGCTGGAAGCTCTGGAATGGCCGGCTTCTCCCGTACTGGTATTTCGGCGTTGCGTTCTTCGCCGCCGTTGGGGTGGGAGCGGCCGTGGTCTGGGCTTCGAGACGGCTCCCTTCGCGGATCTCCGGCCGCTGGGCCCGTCTCCTGGTTGCCATGGTCACTGTCGTTGCCGCCTCCCTGGTGGCGGATTCCAAGGACTTCCCTGAGTGGGCCTGGATCCCGGTGGCGCTGGCCGGAGCCGGATTGGTGATCCTTTCCTTTTTCTGGTCGACCGATCTGAGCACCCGTCATTTCCTCACCACTTTTGCCTCGGTGTTGATCGTCTTCGGCGCCCTTGCCGGAGTCACCTTCATCGACGGCTGGTCGAAGTGGAACTACGAGGGTTATGAGTCGAAGAAGCCCTGGCCCGAATACGAGGCGCTGATGGTGGCTCTGGACAAGCTGCCCGATGGACGGGTCCATTGGGAGGCGAACAACGAGGCTCTCAATCGGTACGGCACTCCGATGTCGCCGATGTTGATCCCCTACTGGACCGAAGGCTCTCAGAAGTCCATGGAGGGCCTCTACTTCGAGTCGTCTCTGACCACGCCGTTCCACTTCATCAACTCTTCGGAGATGTCGGAAAAGCCGTCCAACCCGATCCCCGGTCTGACCTATCACACCGGTGAGATGGATCGGGGAATCAAGCATCTCGAGTTCTTCGGGGTGTCCTACTACGTGTCAGTGACCCCGGAGTCGACGGCGAAGGCGGACGGCATGCCCGAGCTGACCAAGCTCACTACGACCCCACCCTTCACGATCTACGCCCTTCCCGAGACCGGGTTGGTGGAAGCGGCCACCCACATGCCGTCGGTCTACGACGTGGGCGAGAGGGGCCTGCTGGCGTTGTTGACCGGTCACGCGACAGTCACTGACGAGGCGGGCAAGACTCTTCCCAGCTTCTACGACATGTCGCTGGAGTGGTACGACGACATCGACAACATGGATCAATGGGTAGTTGCCGATGGTCCGGAGGAATGGCCCCGGATCGAGTCGCTCGACCAACGCCCAAACCAGCCGTTGCAGGTCCCGGCGAATGCCGTGTCGAACGTCGTCCTCGAGGATCACCGGATCAGCTTTCACACCACCGCCGTCGGCGTGCCCCATCTGGTGAAGATCTCCTACTTCCCGAATTGGGTCGCCGAAGGTGCAGAGGGGCCGTGGCGTGCCGCGCCGTCGCTGATGGTGGTCGTGCCTACCAGCGAGGATGTGGTCCTGGAGTTCAAGAACACCTGGGCCGAGACCGGGGGCATGGTCATTTCCTTGGTCGGGATCGCCCTCCTCATCGGGGTGGGCGTGGCCGGCTTCAACCGGAAGAGGGCTGTTTCGAGCTCTCAGTCCGCAAAGCACGTCTGATCCTGAGCAGGCCTACGACGGTCCTCGGGACCCGTTTGACGAGCGACGACTTGGCCGTTCGGATCTCTTCCACGATCACGGGGACTTCGACGATTCGGTAGCCGTTCCGCTCGGCGCGGATGACCAGTTCGGTGTCGTAGAGGTCCTGGCGGCTCACGACGTCGGCTGCCAGGTCGTCGACCAGGCTGCGACGGAAGGCCTTCATGCCGTGGGTGTCCGAAACCCTCGATCCCAGGATGGTGCGCAGCAGGAGGTTGAAGACCCAGGTGGCCAGTCGACGGATCCAAGGTCGGCGATCCTCCGACTCGGGGTTTCTCTTGGATCCAATTACCAGATCGGCATCAGAGGTCGACATGACTTTCTTCAGGAAGTCGGCAGAGAAGTAGTCGATGTCGAAATTGATCACCCATTCTCCGTCCGACTCGAGAAAGCCCTGTCGCATGGCACTTCCATAATCGGCTACCCCGAGCGAGGAGACCGTTACCGGTGCCCCTCCGGCAACGGCTCGTGCCACGTCGGCGGAGCCGTCGGTCGAGCCGTTCTCCACCAGGTGGATTCGGTAGGGCAACCCCAGGCCCTCCATTTCCGCGATGAGCAATGGCAACGCCTGTGGGATGAAGGCCGCCTCGTTGTAGACAGGCACGACGATCGAGAGGGTTGTGGGCATCGGAGTTGGCGAGTGTAGGAATCGGTGACGGATAGACCCACCCCTACACTCGGTGGTCCCGATGGATCCCCAGACAGTCTTCAAGGCCTATGACATTCGCGGCCGAACCGACAACGGAGAGTTGACACCCGACCTTCTCCAGAGAGTCGGTGAGGCATTCGTGGCAGTTGTCGGCACCACCAAGGTGGCGGTCGGCCGGGACTGCCGTCTCTCCTCCCCGGAGCTCTTTCAAGGATTGGTGGCCGGTATCACGGGTGCCGGAGCCGACGTCGTGGATCTCGGCGAGGTCCCCACCGATCTCGTCTACTACTACTCAGGAGCCAACGTCATGCCGGGGGCCGTGATCACGGCTTCACACAACCCCGCTGAATACAACGGGCTCAAACTTTGCCGTGAGATGGCCGCCCCGGTTGGGGCGGACACCGGCCTGAACGAGATCAGGGATCGGGTTCTCTCCGGGATCGAGGCCCCTTCGACAAGGAAGGGAAGTGTGACCACGGTGGCGGCGGTCGACGCCTACGTGAATCACCTGCTCTCGATTGTCGAGCCGTCTTCTATTGGACAGATGCGTGTCGCGGTGGATGCCGGCAACGGCATGGCTGGCGTCACCGTTTCGCGGGTCTTCGCCAAGCTCGACTCGGTGCTGGAAGGTCTCTACCTCGAGCCGGACGGCACGTTCCCCAACCACCCAGCCGACCCGATTCAGCCGGAGAACCTCGAGGACCTGATATCGCTTGTCGCCGGCGGAGGGCACGACCTTGGTGTCGCTTTCGACGGTGATGCCGACCGGGCCTTCTTCATCGATGATGCCGCACAAGCTTTGAGTGGGAGCACTGTCACCGCCCTCATCGCCCGATGGATGCTCAAGCGTCATCCTGGTGCGTCGATCATCCACAACCTCATCACCTCGAGAGCCGTTCCCGAGGTCATCGCCGAGGCGGGCGGTCATGCCATCAGGACAGCGGGTTGGGCACAGCTACATCAAGCAGGTGATGGCCGAGTCCGGTGCGGTGTTCGGTGGCGAGCACAGCGGCCACTACTACTTCCGTGACAACTTCAACGCCGATTCGGGGATGCTGGCGATGCTGATCCTGATGCGGGTAATGACCGAGGATGGGCGGCCACTATCGAAGCTGCGACAGGATGTGGAGCGCTACGCCGCCTCGGGAGAGATCAACCTCACCGTGCGTGATCCGCTGGCGTCGATCGAGGTGGCGGCGAAGACCTACGCCACAGCGAGCCAGGACCGACTCGATGGGCTGAGTGTCGACCTCGGATGGGCGTGGTTCAATCTGCGAGCCTCGAACACCGAGCCGTTGCTGCGGTTGAATGTGGAGGCACCCGACACCGGGTCGGTTGAGAAACTCGTGACCGAGATCGAACGACTTGTCGAGGAAGTGAAATGAGCTTGATAGACCCCGCCCTCGCCGAAATCCTGGTGTGCCCGGTCGACCACGCCGACCTGAACCAGGACGAGGCGACTTCGCGTCTGATTTGCACCGAATGCGGTCGTCGATACCCGGTGCGGGATGGCATCCCGGTGATGCTCATCGAGGAGGCCGAAGGGGGCCCTGATGAGTGACATGATCGATCAGATTCGATCCCTCGGCAGCCAGTTGAGGTGGGCTGCCTCCGTTGAATTGCCACCTATCACACCCTCCTCAGACGTGCTGATCGCCGGTATGGGCGGCTCCGGCATTGCTGGAGACTTTGTTGCTGCCCTCGCGGCGCCAGGTTCGGGCAGGGTTGCCGTGCACAAGGGCTACGGGCCACTCCCTGGATGGGCTCAGGAACGCAAACCCCTATTGATCGCCATCTCCTTCTCGGGAAACACCGAAGAGACTCTGGACATTGTTGGCTCTGCCATCCAGGCCCAGCTTCCAATCATCACTCTTACCGCCGGAGGAGAGCTCGGCCGGATTACCGCAGAGAGGAATTGGCCGACCATCGCCGTTCCCGGTGGGATCCAGCCTCGAGCCGCGGTCGGTTACTTGTTCGGAGCTGTCTCACGTGTCGTTTCCGGTGCGGGGCTGATCCCCGACCAGGGCTCTGCGTTGCTAGAGGCAGCGGATGCTGCGGATCGGGCGACCAGCGAGGGAAGCCCCTCCTGGCTGCTGGCGACCAACATCTCCCAGCGGCTGGCCGGGCGAATCCCAATCATCTACGGAGGTGGCCCCATCAGTGGCGCCGTGGCCCAGCGCTGGAAGACGCAGATCAACGAGAACGCCAAGACGCCATCGTGGTGGTCAGTTCTCCCGGAGCTCGATCACAACGAGTTGGTGGGCTGGGAGGCGATGCCCCAACTGACCAGAGATGCTCTGGGCATCGTGGCCTTGACCGAAGTTGGCGACCACCCTCGGGTTGAGAATCGACTGGCCCACTCCCGGGCACTGACTGAAGCTGCTGTTCCATGGGTTGCCGAAGTGGCGGCAGAAGGCGACACTCCACTCGCCCGATTGGTGTCCTTGGTGGTCGTGGGGGACCTGGTCTCATTCATGCTCGCCGGGATTGCAGGCGTGGACCCGGTCCCGGTGGACACGATCGAGAAGCTGAAGAAACTCCTGACCGAGGTATGAAATGAACTACGACATCGCAAATCCTGATCTCGCCGAGCACGGCGCGAGGCGAATCGCCTGGGCCGGCCGCCGCATGCCTGTGCTGGCGACCATTCGGGAGAGATTTGCCAAGGAGACGCCGCTCCAGGGCCATGTGGTGGCCGCCTGCCTCCACGTGACGGCCGAGACCGCGAATCTGATGCTTGCGTTGCGCGACGGAGGCGCGGAGCCGATCCTGTGTGCGTCGAATCCGCTCTCGACCCAGGACGATGTTGCCGCAGCCCTGGTCGCTGATGGGATCGCGGTCTTCGCTATCCGGGGCGAGGACTCGGATACCTACTACAAGCACATCAATGCCGTGCTCGACCACGCACCGGCGGTCACGATGGACGACGGCGCAGATCTGGCCACCCTCCTTCACACCGACCGGCGTGACATCGAGGTGATTGGCTCGACCGAGGAGACCACGACCGGGGTCATCCGGCTCCGTGCGATGGCCGCCGATGGGACACTTCGAGTGCCTGTGGTCGCAGTGAATGAGTCGGCCACCAAGCACCTCTTCGACAACCACTACGGAACCGGGCAGTCGGCTCTCGACGGGATCATCCGGGCAACCAATGTCCTGTTGGCCGGTTCTACGTTCGTGGTCATCGGCTACGGCGACTGTGGGCGTGGCGTTGCGCATCGGGCCGATGGCATGGGGGCCAGCGTCATTGTGGTCGAGGTGAATCCGGTCCGGGCGCTGACCGCAGCGATGGACGGTTACCGGGTCATGACCTCGGACGACGCCGCCAGGGAAGGGGACATCTTCGTAACGGTCACGGGGAACAAGCACGTCTTGCGCAGCCATCACTTCGACCTGATGAAAGATGGGGCGATCCTGGCCAATGCCGGGCACTTCGACATCGAGATCGAGCTCGATGCCCTGGCCCGGAAATCGGTGGCGAGACGGGAGATTCGGGACAACCTCGAGGAGTTCGAACTGGCTGACGGCCGTCGTCTCCTCGTCGCCGCTGAGGGGCGTCTGGTCAACCTCGGTGCCGCCGAAGGTCATCCCGCCGATGTGATGGACATGAGCTTCGCCAATCAGGCGTTGGCCGCTGAGTTCCTGGTCCTGAATCAGGACACGTTGGAACCGATCATCCACACCCTGCCTCCCGAGATCGATCAGGAGGTGGCCCGCATCAAGCTCGAGCATCTGGGCGGTGGCCTCGAGACCCTGACCGATGAGCAGGTCGCGTATCTCACCGGGTGGCGGGAAGGAACCTGAGGTACTTGGTACTTGGTACGTGGACATCCGGTCTCAGTACCTAGTACCAGGTACCTAGTACGCATGTTGCCCAACCTTTAGGTTCGGCAACATGCTTTGTCAGGCGTGTTTTTCAGCGACAAAGGGCATCCTCTGTGAGAACTGCCGTGGTCTGATGCGCCCGGCCCCGGATCGTGTGTTGAGCGGTGGCGTGCGTCTCGTTGCGGCCTTCGAACACTCCGGCCCGGCCCGTGCCCTGGTCCACCAGCTGAAATACCGAGGTCTGACCGGCTATGCCGACCTGGTGGCGATGGTGCTCGCCCCATCGCTTCCTGCCCTGCCCATCGTCCCCGTTCCCCGGGTATGGGCTCGTCAATTGCAATACGGCCTCGACCCCGCTGTGGTCCTCTCTGGGCGCCTGGCGAGATCGATCAGGGTTCCGGTTATCAAATCGTTGTCGGCGCCGATACATACCCGTAGACGTGCAGGAGGCGACCACTCGAGACCAGTTGCGCCGTTCCGGTTGACCACGGTCCCCGAGGGCGGCGTTGTGTTGGTCGACGACGTGGTCACCACCGGGAGGACTCTCGAGGCGGCGATCGAATTGTTCGGCGCCGAGAGGGTGGCGTTGGCGGTGTGTGCCAACGCCGCACCCCAGGTGTCTAGTCTCCTGGCACCGAAACGTGGCCAGATCTGAACGTTTTGCCAAATAGCCAGGACCGGTAACGAAACAAATGTCATCCGTAGTCATAGTCGACGACGCCGAGCTCTTTCGCGAGGCCCTGAGGGCTGCCTTTGCCCAGGAAGGCTTCGAGGTCAGAGCAGTGGCCGCCGACGCCATGAAGGGCATCGACATCACCCGGGAGCATCAGCCTGACCTCGTGATGCTCGACCTTCTGATGCCCGGGATGTCCGGTCTCGAAGTCGTCGGAACCATCATCAAGGCCAGTCCGAGGACCAAGGTTGTCCTTCTGACCTCGAGCGAGTCGGCCGAGGACCTGTTGGCTGCGGTGAAGGCCGGAGCGTCGGGTTATCTGACCAAGGACACGCCGTTGCCGAGGCTGGTAGCGGCAATGCACGACGTGCTCGACGGCGGGGCGGCAGTCTCCCCGGCGATGGGTGGGAAGCTGTTCAGTGCTCTGCGTGACTTGCTCAAGCACAGCGGCACGATGAGTGCTCGAGCCCCCGAGCTCACCGGCAGAGAGCTGGAAATCCTCGGGCTGGTCGGGAATGGAAAGACCTCGAGAGAGATTGCCGAGGAGCTGTTCATCTCGGAGAACACCGTTCGCAACCATGTGCGCAATGTTCTCGACAAGCTCGGGCTTCGATCTCGTTTCGAGGCCGTCACCTGGGCCCAACGCGAGGGCTTGATCCAGGTCCGTTGACCCTGGCCTGAGAAGTGGGTCAAATCGCGCCCACTTGTAACATGAGGCTCTAATGGCAATTCTCTCCAAGGTTCTTCGCGCCGGGGAGGGCAAGACACTCAGGGAGTTCCAGGGGATCACCGCCGCTGTGAACCAGCTGGAACCGGTCTTCGAAGCCCTGTCCGACGAAGAGCTAAAAGCAAAAACACCTGAATTCAAGAAGCGTCTCGAAGCCGGGGCCTCCCTCGAGGATCTCGAAGCCGAGGCGTTCGCCGTTGTCCGTGAGGCCGCCAAACGGGTCCTCGGCCAGCGCCATTACGACGTGCAGGTGGTGGGAGCCGCCGCCTTGCACAAGGGGATGGTGGCCGAGATGAAAACTGGCGAGGGCAAGACGCTGGTCTCAACCATGCCGGCCTATCTCAATGCGTTGAGTGGCCTAGGTGTCCACATGGTGACCGTGAACGACTATCTGGCTTCTCGCGACGCCGACTGGATGGGCGCAGTGCATCGCTTCCTTGGCCTGACTGTGGGCCTCATCCAAACCTCGATGAGCCCTGCCGATCGTCAGCCGGCGTACGCGTCCGATATCACGTACGGGACCAACAACGAGCTTGGCTTCGACTACCTCCGGGACAACATGGCGATGCGGGGAGTCGATCGGGTCCAGCGTGGTCATCCCTACGCCATTGTCGACGAGGTGGACTCGATCCTCATCGACGAGGCGAGAACACCGCTGATCATCTCGGGGAGGGTGTCCGATAGCGCAAGGTGGTATCGGGACTTCGCCAAGCTCACCAACCGTTTGCAGAAGGACCGTGACTACCAGGTCGATGAGCGCAAACGGCAGGTTCTGACCACTGAGGAGGGTGTGACCCTGGTCGAGCAAATGCTCGGGGTTGAGAACCTCTATGACCATGCCGCCGTGGACTTTGTTCATCACCTGGAAGCTGCCCTCAAGGCCAAGGAGCTCTATCTCCGCGACGTCGACTACCTGATCGACCACGGCGAGGTCAAGATCGTCGACGAGTTCACCGGTCGGGTCCTCGAAGGTCGCCGCTACTCAGAAGGTCTCCACCAGGCCATCGAGGCCAAGGAAGGAGTGGCGGTCAAGGAGGAGAACCAGACGCTCGCCACCATCACCCTCCAGAACTACTTCCGGCTCTACGAAAAGCTGGCGGGGATGACCGGGACCGCCGAGACCGAGGCCGCCGAGCTGGCCCAGATCTACGGCCTCGAGGTCCTGGCGATTCCGACCAACGCACCCGTCGACCGAGCCGACGAAGGCGACCTGGTCTACAAGGGTGAGGATGGCAAGTTCGATTCGGTCGTTGCCGACGTCGCCGAGCGGAACACACTTGGCCAGCCCGTTCTCCTGGGCACGGTCTCAATCGAGAAATCGGAGAAGTTGTCTCGGCTCCTCGAAAAGAGGGGCATCAAACACGAGGTCCTCAATGCCAAGCAGCACGCGCGGGAGGCGGACATCATCGCCCAGGCGGGCCGTCCGGGCGCGGTGACCGTTGCCACCAACATGGCAGGCCGCGGTGTCGACATCATGCTCGGCGGGAACCCTGAGGGCATGGCCCGCACCGAGCTGAAACGGAGGGGAATCGGTCCCGACGATCCCTCCTATCACGACCTCGAGAAGAAGCTCAGTGATGAATTCGAGCTCCAGATCGTGCCCGACAAGGAAAAGGTGATCGACGCCGGAGGGCTCTATGTGGTGGGCACCGAGCGGCACGAATCGAGGCGGATCGACAACCAGTTGCGTGGACGGTCCGGGCGTCAGGGAGATCCTGGCGAGTCCAGGTTCTACCTGTCCCTCGAAGACGAGCTGATGCGCCGCTTCCAAGGGGAGTGGGTGACCGGCGTCATGGATCGCCTGAAACTTCCTGATGACCAGCCGATCGAGGCGAAGATGGTGAGCAAGGCGATCGAACGGGCCCAACGCCAGGTCGAGTCGCAGAACTTCGAGATCCGCAAGAACGTCCTCAAATACGACGAGGTGATGAATCGCCAGCGCGAGGTGATCTACGAATGGAGAAGGTCGATCCTCGAAGGCACTGCCGGAGACGACCTGATCGGCGATTGGATCGAGACTGTGGTTGCCGAGACCGTGGAGACGGCGTTCAACCCCGAGATGCCGCGCATCGAGTGGGACTGGGAGGCCCTCCGTCTGGAGCTCGGCCAGTACTACCCAACGGCGATAGACAGATCCAGCTTCGAGGACTCACCGAGTGTGGACGACGTGGTCGAGTTTGCGGTCGAGGAGGGCGCCAAGGCTTACGAGCAGCGAGAGGAGGATCTCGGTTCCGACATCCTGCACCAGGTCGAGCGCTCAGTGATGCTTTCGGTCATCGACAACAAGTGGCGGGAGCATCTCTCCGAGATGGACTATCTGCGTGCTGGAATCGGCTTGCGGGCAATGGGTCAACGCGACCCGCTCTCCGAATACCAGCGCGAGGCGTACGACATGTTCACCGAGATGGTCGACTCGGTGAAACGTGACGCAGTCAAGTACCTGTTCCATGTTGAGCTGTCAAAGCCGAAAACCGAGCCGCAGAGGGTGGCGCCGTTGAGCGCCGGGGGGCCGGTCGCCCAGGCAACCTCGGACAAGGTCGGCCGCAACGACCCCTGCCCCTGTGGGTCGGGCAAGAAGTTCAAGCGTTGTCACGGGGCGGTGTAACCGCCCCGTGATGTACTTGGTACTAGGTACTTGGTACTCGGAATGAGCATGGAATCCTCTGATCCGAAGGAGATCGTTGCCGATTTGCGGCAGCGCCTGGTCGAAGCGCGCAGGTTCCTGGACGTCGAGACCAAGGAGAAGGAGCTCGAGGAGCTCCGAGAGGAGGCAGCGGCGCCTTCCCTGTGGGACGACCCCGACCGGGCAAGGACTGTCAGCCGTCGGCTGGCCAGATACGAGGCTCTTTTCGATCTCCTCGGGGGGTTATCGGCGAAGCTCGATGACGCCGAGGTGTTGCTCGACATGGCTCATGAGGCTGACGATGAGGCGTCTCGCAAGGAGGCGATCGACGAGCTCGGCGAGGTGTCGGCAGACCTGGACAAGCTCGAGCTCGAGTCCCTGTTCTTCGACGAGTACGACGAAGAGGACGCCATCCTCAGCGTTCATGCCGGTGCTGGAGGGGTGGACGCCCAGGACTGGGCCGACATGCTCGCCCGCATGTATCAGCGTTTCCTGACTGATTCCGGGTTCTCAGTGACAGTGGAAGAGGTGACCGAAGGCGAGGAAGCAGGGATCAAGTCCGCCACTTTCACGGTCAGAGGCGACCGTGCCTACGGGACACTGGAAAGCGAGCGCGGCGTTCACCGACTGGTGCGGATCAGCCCGTTCGATGCCAACGCCAGGCGTCAGACCTCGTTCGCGGGTGTGGATGTGGTCCCTGATTTGGGAGACCAGGCGAAGGTCGAGGTCGACGAGGACGACATCCGGATCGACACCTATCGATCCCAGGGCGCCGGTGGCCAGCACGTCAACAAGACCGACTCTGCGGTGCGGATAACGCATATCCCGACCGGGATCGTCGTCCAGTGCCAGAACGAGAGGTCCCAACTCCAGAACAAGGCGCGGGCCATGGCCATGCTCCAGTCCAAGCTCGCCCAGCTCGCCCGTCAGGAGAGAATCGATCATCTCAATGAGATCCGCGGGGACAAGGGGGAGGCTGCCTGGGGCCGCCAGATCCGTAGCTATGTGATGCAGCCGTATCAGATGGTGAAGGACCTCAGAACGGACGAAGAAGTGGGAAACATCCAGGGTGTCCTCGATGGGGATGTGGCACCGTTTGTCGAGGCTTATCTCCGTTGGCGGCGCGCCAACCATGAGGCTTCGGCTGATTCCACCTAGGCGAGCGTGTCGGGTTACCGTCCTCGCTTCTGCGGCTGGAGGCAGATGCCTGCGAGACTGCTCCTGATCCCATGATCCGACTCGAAAACGTCACCAAGGTCTATGAGGGCGGCACCATTGCCGCTCATGACGTCTCATTCGAGATGCAGAAAGGCGAGTTCACCTTTCTCGTCGGCCCTTCCGGATCGGGTAAGTCGACCCTGATTCGGCTCATGCTTCGTGACGAACCGGTCACCCGGGGCAAGATCTGGGTCGCCGGCAAGGACATCACCACCCTCCCCAAGTGGAAGATCCCCTTCCTTCGGCGATCGGTGGGCACCGTCTTTCAGGATTACAAGCTCCTCCCCAACAAGACAGTCGGCGAGAACGTTGCCTTCGCCCTGGAGGTCCTTGGCCGCCCTCGGTCAGTGATCGCTCCCCAGGTGGAACAGGTCCTCGACCTGGTGGGGCTATCGGACAAGGGAGCGCGTTATCCCAAACAGCTTTCCGGTGGCGAGCAGCAGCGGGTCTCGGTTGCCCGGGCTTTCGTCAACCGGCCACCGATAATGCTTTGCGATGAGCCGACAGGGAACCTCGACCCCAAGACCTCGGTCGGCATCATGAAACTCCTCGACCGGATCAACCGAACCGGCACCACCATCGTCATGGCCACCCACGACCATGCAATCGTCGACGCGATGCAGCGCCGGGTGGTTGAGCTGGATCAGGGCCGGGTCATGCGCGACGAGGAAGCCGGGCGCTATGAAACGGTGCCGGAGTGAGCCGTTTCTTCTTCCTGATCCGAGAAGCACTCATCAACCTGCGACGGAACCTGCTTGTGGTCGCGGGTGCGGTTC
>CAVZVJ010000006.1:0-217901 GCA_963778755.1 uncultured Acidobacteriota bacterium
TCGCCCGACCCGCTGCTATGTTCGGTCTCCGCACGTTTGTGCGGTATTTGAACATCTGCGGGTCATGAAGCACGGAGGTAAGCCGTTGTACGAGACCAAGCTCGCATCGCTCGATAGCTACACGAAAGGTGGCATCGAGATCGTCGATGACGACCCCAAGCACTATGCCTTCTCCAACGTGTACGAGGTTGCCAACACGTCGCAACCCTATGAGAAGGTCGTCGTCGGCATGAACCGGCAGTACACCCTGGAGGCGATCCGCACCGAGGGGACCTCGGAGTGGAGAACGGCTCCCCACGACGAGTTTGCCTTGGTTATGGACGGCGAGGTCCTGGTTCGCTTGATGAAACTGGATGATCCTCGTGGTTACACCGCCCCGGACGATCAGGGCTCGGTTCGGGTCGACGGTGATCCCGCCGGAGCCCCAATGGGCGTGATCAAGGCCAAGCGCGGCCACATGGCGCTGCTCCCGGCCGACAGCGCATACCAGTTTCACTCCGACCAGCCCGGGGTGATCCTGCTTCAGACGATGAAGGGCCCTGACAGCCTCGAGCGGTGGGCCGACATCTGCATCACGACGGTCTGAGCGAACCTGAAAAGGAGATAGACAATGACGATGCTTCAGGAAACCCCGACCGTGCTCGCGACCGAGGAGAACGAACAGGGCTACCGCGAATTCTCGCTCGGCGAGTTCCATTTCCGGCGGGATGAGTACTTCGTGTACGTCACCTGGCCCACCGGCTCACACGTGCTGTCGGCAGATGCATTCTTGCGTGCCCTGCAACGCGACGTCGCATGGGAGTTCTTCTACGGGATCGTGAACTTCGATGGGGTCATTGGGACGGTGAACCACTACGGGACAGTCGACCTGTTCGCCGGGCGCTACAACGACTCGTATCGGAAGGCCGAGCTCGACCATGTCGAGAACTTTCCGACCCCGCAGATCAAGACCACTTTCGAGCACATGCTCGACGACTGGACCAATCAGACCTTCGATCCCTTTGCGGCACCCCGCGAGACCGGATCGGCCTTTGGCGTCAAGAACGGTGACAACAAGCGGGCCATCTCCAGGCACCGGGTTGCTGCCAAGCGGATGGTCAGTTGCACCGGGGATGAGGCCATTCGTTCCGACGAGACCGGCCACATGATCAATGAGCATTTCGCTGATATCTCCCAGGAGGAGCCGGAGATCATCGCCGAGCCTGGTTTCGAAGACGAAGTCAAGGCCTTCAGCTTGCACGCCTATCTGTCGCGTTCCGACGTCACCTGGAACCCGTCGGTGGTGTCTGTTTGCAAGGACAGTCTCTTCTGCCCGACCACAGAGGAATACATTCTTCCGATCATCCACGGCAACGACCGTGTCGAGTGGTTCGTTCAACTATCCGACGAGATCCGTTGGGATGTCGAGGATCGGGATAGCGGGACAGTCCGGGCCAAAGTCGTAATGCGCTCAGGGGATGTGGCTGCGATGCCAGCCGATATCAGACATCAGGGATATTCCCGCAAGCGGTCGATGCTCCTGGTCTGGGAAAACGCCGACTCGGCCCTCCCCGAATTGATCGCGACCGGTCAAACCCCGATCTATCCCGCCGAGTTCTAGACCAGACCGGAGCGATTGAGTGGAGGATCGCCTCTATATCGGGGGACGCTTTGTCCCGTCGGCCGAGAGTGGCGTCATCGAGGTCTACAACCCTCACGACGGCTCCAAGCTCGCCGACGTAGCCGAGGCCCGCGCCGAAGACGTAGATCGGGCGGTCAGTGCCGCAGCCGAGGCTTTCCCGTCGTGGGCAGCTATGGCGGCCATGGAGCGGGGTCGCTTGCTCCTCCGGCTGGCTGACGCGATCGAAGCCAACGCCGAGGATCTGGCACGGCTCGAGTCGTTGGACACCGGTCATCCGATAAGGGACACCACGGTTCTCGATGTCCCGAGAACCGCAGCCACGTTCCGTTACTTCGGTGGGATGGCCGACAAGTACCAGGGCTCGATCCCACCCGTGGAGGCGGGCTTCCTCAACCATGTCTACCGGGCTCCGCTTGGGGTGGTCGGCCAAATCGTTCCGTGGAACTTCCCGCTCATGTTCACCAGCTGGAAGATGGGGCCGGCCCTGGCGGCAGGGAACACACTCGTCTTCAAGCCGGCCGAACTGACCCCACTGTCCTCTCTGCGCATCGCCGAACTGATCGATGAGGTCGGTTTTCCGGCGGGGGTCGTGAATGTGCTGCCCGGATTCGGGCGCACTGCAGGTGCACGGATCGCCGAGCATCCTGGCATCGCGAAGGTTTCGTTCACAGGGTCCACAGCCACGGGGCGGGGCCTTGTCGAAGCATCCGCCGGAAATCTCAAGCGGCTCCACCTCGAACTCGGTGGCAAAGGCGCCAACCTCATCTTCGACGATGCCGATATCGATGCCGCGCTTCAAGGCTCCGCCTTTGCCATCTATCACAACCAGGGTCAGGCGTGCATTGCCGGGTCGAGGCTGCTCCTCCACGAGAAGATTGCGGACGAGTTCGTCGCGCGATTCGTTGCCTTGACGGAGAGGATTCGTTTGGGTGACCCGATGGACAAGGCAACCGAGATGGGGCCGCTCACGTCCCCGGAGCACCGGGATCGGGTTCTGAGTTACGTCAAGGTGGCAGTCGATGAGGGCGGGGAGGTCCTCACCGGAGGTGGTGTGCCAGATGGCGCCGAATTCAGCTCGGGTTGCTACGTGCAGCCCACTGTGGTCCGAGCCAATCCAGAGGACCGCGTCTGCCGCGAGGAGGTCTTCGGCCCCTTTGTCACCGTGAACACCTTCGCGTCTGAGGACGAAGCTATCGCGATCGCAAACGACGTCGAGTACGGGCTGGGTGGTGGACTGTGGACTCAGAACCTCTCACGGGCTCATCGGGTGGCCGGCGCCCTCCGGACCGGGATGGTCTGGGTCAATTGCTACAAGCGGGTCAACCCCGGGTCACCGTTCGGTGGAGTCGGCGCGTCCGGGTACGGGCGAGAGATGGGCTTCGAGGCGATGCACGAGTACACGGAGGCCAAGTCGGTGTGGATAAACGTCTCCGGAGGTCAGCCGAAGTGGTACTCGGGAGCCTGATCGATGGCTGAGTTCGCAACCCTTCGTGACGCAATCCACGACCTGGTGCCCGATGGCGCCACCGTCGCCATGGAGGGCTTCACCCATCTCATCCCCTTTGCCGCTGGTCACGAGATGATTCGCCAAGGGAAACGGGACCTCACTCTGGTGCGAATGACTCCTGACGTGATCTACGACCAGATGATCGGTATGGGTTTGGCCCGCAAGCTTGTGTTCTCCTGGGGTGGGAACCCCGGCGTGGGCTCGCTACACAGATTCCGTGATGCCGTCGAGCACGGATATCCGGCCCCACTCGAGTTGGAGGAGCACAGTCATGCCGGGATGGCCGCCCGCTACGTCGCCGGTGCATCCGGGCTTCCCTTCGCAGTGCTCCGCGCCTACGTGGGCTCCGACTTGGTGAAGCACACGGAGGTCGCCTCGATCCACTGCCCATTCACCGGCGAGGAGCTGGCCGCCGTGCCCGCGCTGAACCCGGATGTGACCGTGATCCACGCTCAACAGGCCGATCGACAAGGCAACGTCGGCATGTGGGGGATTACTGGTGTGCAGCGTGAAGCCGTCTTGAGCACCAGGACCTCGATCGTCACGGTCGAGGAGATCGTCGATGAGCTGTCACATCGCGGGCCCAACAACGTGGTGTTGCCCTCGTGGACAGTCTCGGCCGTGGTCTGCGTTCCCCACGGCTCTCATCCCTCATATTCCATGGGCTATTCGACACGAGACAACGCCTTCTACACCGAGTGGGACCTGATCTCACGGGACCGTGAGGTCTTTGCCCGCTGGGTCGAGACGTTCGTGCTGGGGACCGACGATCACGCCGCATACCTAGCCGCGATCAGCGCCCCACTGGGGGAGGAGGCACTCGGTGGTTGACCTGCTCAGTCACGACGTGACCTACACGGCGGACGAGATGATGACCGTCACCGCCTCGCGGAAGCTCAGGGACGGCCAGGTCTGCTTCGTGGGGATCGGCCTGCCCAGTGAAGCGGCAAACCTTGCCCGTCTCTCCCACGCCCCGAAGGTGGTCCTCATCTACGAATCAGGGACTATCGGGACCAAGCCCGAGATCCTCCCTCTTTCGATTGGTGACGGGGAACTCGCGGAGCGGGCCGACCTGGTGGTCAGCGTTCCCGAGGTCTTCGCCTACTGGCTGCAGGCCGGGCGTATCGACGTCGGATTTCTCTCGGCCGCCCAGATCGACCGATTCGGCAATCTCAACAGCACGGTCGTCGGCTGCTATGAGGATCCGAAGGTCCGTCTTCCCGGTGCCGGGGGAGCACCCGAGATCGCATCATCGGCGGGCGAGGTCATCGTGATGCTGCGGCACACCGAGCGCGCCTTCGTGCCAGCGGTTGACTTCGTGACCTCCGTTGGATTCGGTCGTCAAGGGGAGGGCAGGGCCGGGCACATTGGAGCGGGACCGACGGTGGTCATCACCGATCTCGGCGTGCTCCAGCCAGACCCGGTAACCCACGAGCTGACACTGGTGGCGACTCACCCGGGTGTCGAAGTGGCAGACGTGCTGAAGCACACCGGATGGGACCTCTTGGTGGCGGAGGAAGTCGTCTCCACCGAGCCGCCCACGCCGGAAGAGCTCGAGATTCTCAGGAACCTGATCGCCCGCACCAGGGAGGCACACTCCAGATGAGACCGTTCTCCTATCAGGTGCTGCCTGGGCGAGTCGTCTTTGGTTTCGGGACGATCACCCGTCTTGCCGCAGAGCTCGATGCATTCGGCGCGAGCCGTGTGGTTCTCATCTCTGATGGCATGGCCAAGAGTGAGGCCGACGAGATCGAGGCAGATCTCGGCAATCGGGTGGTCGGGCGCATAGGCGAAATCCAACCGCATGTGCCTATCGAGGAGGTCGAGGCGGCGCGTCGCCTCACCGACGAGAGTCGGGCCGATGCTGTCGTAACCATTGGCGGGGGCTCGACGACTGGGGTAGGCAAGGCAATCGTGCTCGAGAAAGAAGTCAGCTTCCTGGCAATCCCCACGACCTATGCGGGTTCGGAGATGACTCCGATCTATGGGATCACCGCAGGAGAGGTCAAACGCACCGGTCGAGACCCGAGGGTGAAGCCACGGACCGTGATCTACGACGTCGACCTCACCCTGGGCCTTCCGAAGGAGGTCACAGCTGGCAGCACCATGAATGCGATTGCCCACTGTGTCGAGGCGTTATATGCGCAGGAGCGAAGCCCGATAGTGTCGATCATGGCGCTGGAGGGGGTCAGGGCCTTACAGCGAGGCTCGGTGGTGGTCGCAAGCGAACCAGTGAATGCCGACGGTCGCTCGGACCTGCTCTATGGGGCATTTCTGGCCGGCGCTTCTCTGGGAGCGGTGGGAATGGCGATCCATCATCGGATCTGCCATGTGCTCGGCGGCACTTTCGGGCTGGCACACGGCGACGCCAATGCCGTCATCCTTCCCCACGTCGTCGCCTACAACCGGGCATCGGAGCCGGAGGTCATGGCCGCCCTCTCCGATGCTTTGGGAGTCTCCGACCCTGCGATCGGGCTCTTTGAGCTCTCCCAAGCGCTGGGCGCGCCCACGAACCTTTCGGATCTCGGGATCACCGAGCCCGACCTCGACAGGGCAACCGAGATGATCGTCGATGGTGTGGGCTACAACCCACGGCCGGTCGAGTGGGGATGGATCAGGCAACTCTTGGAGGACGCTTTCTGCGGGCCGTCCTCCATCGGCGCGATAGGAAGGCAACGACAGAACGCGGACCCAGAGGAGGGATCGTGGAGCACGACGAGAAGGGCAGGAACATGTCAGAGAGGGAGGATGAGTCCGGCACTTCACGCCGTGATTTCCTGAGGATGGCCGGTCTCGGCGGTATCGCCGTGGTGGGCGGCGGGTTGTTGGCGGCGTGCGCTCCTGAAGAAGGTGGGGCCACCTCGACGACAGCCGGCGCCACGGCCACCACGACCACAGCCGGAGCAACTACGACGAGCGGAGCGCCCGCGGGGCGGGCGATCAAGATTGGATACGTGTCACCGCAGACAGGGCCAATCGCTGCATTCGGTGAGGCTGATCAGTTCGTGATCGAGGCGGTCCAGGCCCAATGGGTCGATGGGATCACGATTGCGGGCACGGTCCACCCCGTCGAGATCGTGACTCGGGACTCCGAATCCGACCCGGTGAAAGCCAGCCAGGTCGCCGAGGAGCTCATCCTCGACGAGGCGATCGATCTCATGTTGGTCGCCTCCACCCCAGACACGACCAACCCCGTCGGAGATCAATGTGAGCTCAACGGGATCCCATGTGTCTCTACCGTCGCACCGTGGCAGCCTTGGTTCTTCCTCCGGGGTGGGGATCCGGCGGTGGGATTCACCTGGACCTATCACTACTTCTGGGGTCTCGAGGCCCTCATCCCGCAATTCATTGCCTTGTGGGACAAGCTGGAGACCAACAAGATCGTCGGGGGCTTGTTCCCCAACGATACCGATGGCCAGGCGTGGTCGCGACCCGGAGCTCGGGTTCCCGTCGCCGCTGGAGGCAGCGGGCTACACCCTGATCAACCCTGGTTTGTATGAGCCCCTCTCCGTGACTTCTCGGCGCAGATCAGGGCGTTCAAGGACGCGGGGGCGCAGATCATCACCGGGGTCCCGATTCCACCGGATTTCGCCACCTTCTGGACCCAGGCGGCCCAGCAGGGCCTGACCCCTGTGGCCGCCACTATCGGGAAGGCGATCCTGTTCCCGGCGGCGGTGGAAGCCTTGCCCGGCGACTCGGGGGATGGCTTGACATCCGAGGTGTGGTGGAGCCCGGGTCATCCGTTCGCTTCCTCGCTGACGGGACAAAGTGCTCAGGAGGTCGCAGATGCCTATACCGAATCGACCGGTCGGCAGTGGACCCAGCCGATCGGTTTCGTCCACTCGCTGTTCGAGGTCGCAGCCGACGTCTTGGGACGTACCCAGGACATCGAGGACAAGCAGTCGATCCTGGACGCGGTGGTCGGGACCAATCTGGAGACCCTGGTTGGCCCGGTCAACTGGACCGTGCCTGGACCGGTGCCCAATGTCACCACAACCCCGCTGGTCGGTGGCCAGTGGGCCCTCGGAGCGGCGACTTCAAGTACGACCTGCCTGATCGTGGACAACTCCCAGACCCCATCGGTGCCAATCACCGGTGAGCTCAAGCCAATCGGTGGCTAGCAGGCATCGGTCGAGGTGGGGCTCGCTCTCGAGATAACAGGCGTCAGCAAGTCCTTCGGGGCTCTCAAGGTCATCGATGACCTGAGTGTCACCTTGGGCGAAGGTGAGGCTCTCGGGATCGTAGGTCCCAACGGTGCAGGCAAGACCACTCTGTTCAACCTGATCACCGGATCGATCCCACCTGATAGTGGGACGATCCGGTTCGATCAGTCGGCGATAGTGGCCCAGGCTCCACATCTCCGAGTGAGCGGGGGCCTGGGACGGACCTATCAGATCCCCCGGCCCTTTGTGGGAATGACCGTGTTCGAGAACGTCCTGGTTGCTGCCTCCTACGGGTCGTCGAAGGTTGAGAGCGCAAGCCACGACGGATGTGTCGACATCCTGGCTCGCACCGGACTCCTTCCAAAGGCGAACAGGCTCGCCGGAACATTGACGATTCTCGAAGGAAAACGGCTCGAAATGGCTCGGGCGCTGGGGACCGACCCGACAGTGCTCCTCCTCGATGAGATCGCAGGTGGCCTCACCGACCCCGAAGTCGAAGAACTGGTTGAGCTGATCAAATCCATCCACCACTCCGGGATGTCGATCATCTGGATCGAGCATTTGCTGCATGCACTGGTGGCCGTGGTCGACCGGGTCCAGGCCATCCATTTCGGAAAGCATCTGATCGAGGGCAACCCGGCGGAGATAATCAACAGCCCTGAAATGCGCGAGGTTACTCGGGATCGAGGAGTAAGCCGGCGATGCCCGATGTCCTCCAGATAAGGGGTTGGACGCCTTCTACGGTCGTTTCAGGCGCCTTCGACACCTCCTTGACCGTCGCCGAAGGCGAGATCGTGGCAGTAATCGGGGCCAACGGAGCGGGGAAGTCGACATTGCTCAGATCGATCTCGGGCTGGCTGCCATCGGCTCCGGAACAGATCCTGTTCAACGGCGAGCCGATCGGTGGCCAACGGGCGGAGAGTGTCGCTGAGCGGGGTGTGGTGATGGTGCCAGAAGGGAGGAGGATCTTTCCCAGTCTCAGTGTCGAAGAGAACCTGATGATGGGTGGCTACACCGGCAGGATCGGCACCTGGGACCTGGGCCGTGTCTATGACCTGTTCCCGGTTCTCAAAGAGCGCAGATCTGCGCCCGGCACCCGGCTCTCCGGTGGTCAGCAGCAAATGCTCGCCATCGGCCGTGGCTTGATGGCCAATCCTCATTTGCTGCTTCTCGACGAGATCTCACTGGGTCTGGCCCCGATCGTCGTCAAGGAGTTGTATCGGGTGATTCCGACCCTCCGCGAGCGACGGAACCGCGGTATTGCTGGTCGAACAGGACGTCCGTCAGGCGACGGCGACAGCCGATCGGATCTACTGCCTGCTGCGAGGGCGGGTATCCCTCGAGGCCCCGGCCAGCGGGGTTGATCACTCGGAATTGATCGCGGCCTATTTCGGGGTTCGAGACCAATGACCGACGCCATTGTCCAGGGGGTCCTGCTCGGCGGGCTGTACGCCCTCTTCGCCGCCGGTCTCGCCATCGTGTTCGGTGTGATGAAGATCGTGAATCTGGCCCATGGTGACTTCATCGTCCTCTCCGCCTACTTGACGTTGGTGGTGGTGGAACTGACCTCGCTCAACCCCATGGTGACGGTGGCGCTGATTGCCGCGATCCACTGGGGTTTCGGATATGCCCTGCAGCGTGGGATTCTGAACTTCACCCTCGGCTCCGGGATTCTTCCACCACTGGTTGTCACGTTTGGGATCTCGATCATCATCCAGAACGCTCTGCTGGAGGTGTTCTCCGCGGACACCCAGGGTCTCGACGCCGGGGTCTCGAGTTGAGCAGCATGAGACTGCCATTCGGAATCGCCGTCGGATGGTTTCCGTTCCTGACGTTTCTGCTGGCGGTGGTTGTGCTCGGAGGCCTCCAACTGATCATCGGCCACACCCGGATGGGCCGCTCCTTCCGCGTGGTTTCCGACGACCAGGAAACGGCGAGTCTCATGGGGATTCGAACCCGGCACGTGTTCGGGCTGGCGATGGCACTCGCTCTCGTGGTCACTGCCATCGGGGGGTGGTTCTCGGAATCCGAACCCGTTCGACCCGGCGTTGGGCCCCGCTCGACTCATATATGCCTTTGAGGCCGTGATCATCGGCGGCCTCGGGTCGATCTGGGGCACTCTCGCCGGGGGCGTGATCCTGGGTGTCGCCCAGAACGTGGGTGCCTATTTCTCGCCTGGCTGGCGAGAGCTGGCGGGTCACTTGGTCTTTCTCATCGTCCTTGCCTGGCGGCCGTCGGGGCTGTTCGGGACAGGTGACGAATGATTGTCCAACACCGTGTCGAGTTAGGGACCCGTGCCAGTCGTTCATTCGCGGCGGTGGGGATCGCCGGCTTCCTGCTCCTGGCGATGATCCCGTTGATCGCTGATCGATCACTGCTGGTGTCTCTGACCCAGTTGATGATCCTGATCGCACTCGGAGAGTTGTGGAATCTTCTTGCCGGCTACGCCGGCATCTACAGCTTCGGCCAACAGGCCTACGTCGGGATCGGAGCCTACACCACGTTTGCGATCGCCGACCTGGTCGGTCTCAACCTTTGGCTTGCACTCGCCCTCTCCGCGGCTGTGGCGGTATTGATTGCAGTCCCAACCGCCCTGCTGGTGTTCCGACTTCACGGCGGGTACTTCGCGGTGGCTTCCTGGGTGATCGCCGAGACCTACCGTCTGATCGTGAAGAACAACACGACCCTGTTTCCCCGGGGACCCACAGCCGCTGCGTACACTCTCGGTCCTGGGGCGAACCGGTTTCAATCCGTCTACTGGCTGGCGCTCGCGGCCGGAGTGGGCACGATAGTCGGGGCGCTTCTCCTCCTCAGGTCCCGTCTCGGGCTGGCCCTGAGCGCCATCAGAGATGACGAGGAGACCGCGGCGGCCAGCGGAGTCGACGTCAGGAGGGTCAAGCTCACCGTGTACCTGATCGTCGCCGCGGCCACCGGGCTCGTCGGAGGCGTGTACCTCCTGAACAATGTTTCTATTGACCCCGACAGCTACTTCTCGATCGGGCTCACCGCGCAGATGGTGATCGTTGTGGTGATCGGTGGGCTCGGGACTATCGAAGGCCCGATACTCGGAGCGATCGTCTACTTCCTTCTCGACGAGAACCTGAGTGACCTGGGGGCTTGGTGGTTCATACTCCTGGGTGTGTTCCTGATCGTCGTGATGCTCCTGGCCCCAAAGGGTTTGTGGGGACTGATTCAGGAGCGCACGGGGCTTCGGCTGTTCCCGGTCCAGCGCCGTCTGGTGGTCGACAAGTCACTCATGGAGACTGGCGTATCGTGAGCCCAATGCCCAGTCGATCGCCCAGGGAGGCATTATGAATGTCGACCCGACCTTGAGCGCCGGTTCTGCGTTCCGTGACCCAGATGAGGTCCTCGAACGTCTGGCCGCTGTCGCCTACCTCGCCGACGAGCGCATTGCCACCTCGATCTTCATTGCCGACGTGCTGGGCAAGCCGGTTCTTTGCGAGGGCCCGGCGGGAGTGGGGAAGACCGAGTTGGCCAAAGCGGTCGCTCAAATCACGGGTCGCCGGCTCATCCGGCTCCAATGCTATGAGGGCCTCGACGAGTCCAAGGCCCTCTACGAGTGGAACTACAAGAAGCAGCTACTCCGGATCCAGGCAGAGCCTGAGGATGCCGAGTGGGAGAAGACGGAGTCCGACATTTTCGACGAGAGCTTTCTCTTGGAGCGGCCGCTGCTCGCTGCGATTCGATCTGTCGAGCCTGTCGTGCTGCTCATCGACGAGGTGGATCGAATCGAGGTCGAGACCGAGGCCCTGTTGCTCGAGATCCTCTCCGACTTCCAGGTATCAGTCCCGGAATTGGGCACGATTGTGGCTACCAGCCAACCATCGGTGTTCCTGACCTCAAACAACACGAGGGAGTTGTCGGAGGCCCTCAAGCGCCGCTGCGTGTTCCTCGACCTCGAGTACCCGACTGTCGAGCGGGAACAGGCCATCATCGAGGCTCGAATCCCTGGGATCAGCTCGACGTTGGCGGCCAACTGCGCAGAGGTAGTTTCCTGGATCAGGTCCTTTGAGTTGAAGAAACCGCCGTCGGTATCCGAGACGCTGGACTGGGCGCGAACACTCCTTGTGCTCGGCCGTCAGGAATTGACGCGGGACGACATTCGGGCGACTTTGAATCTCCTCCTCAAGTACTCGGGCGACACCGACAAGATCGGCGAGGCGTTGAAGGCAGCCCGCTGATGCGAAACATCACCGAGGAAACGGTCACCGAGGCGACCGTGGCTCTGATCAAGGCGGAGGATCCCCGGCTCGCCGAGGTGATGGAGAGCCTGATCCGTCATCTCCACGCATTCATCCGTGAGATCGAGTTGACCGAGGAGGAGTGGATGGCTGGGATCCGGTTTCTCACCGAAACCGGGCAGATCACCGATGACAAGCGCCAAGAGTTCATTCTGCTCTCGGACACGCTCGGGGCGAGCATCCTGGTCGGACGCGATCAATCATCGGAAGTCGGCAGGATCCACGGACAGCACGGTGTTTGGCCCGTTTTGGGTTTCGGGCTCCCCCCATTTGGAGAATGGGGCCCATATCGCCAGGGGCCCCGAGGCGGTGGGAGGCGAGACAACTGTCGTCCACGGCGTGGTCAAGGGACGAGGGGGCATGCCGCTCCCTGGAGCTTCTCTCGATGTCTGGCAGGCCTCACCCGAGGGTCTCTATGACGTGCAGGACTCGTCCCAGCCAGAGATGAACCTCCGCGGCCTCTTTCACACCGATGACGATGGGCGCTTCTGGTTTGTCACGGTGAAGCCAGCCGCCTATCCGATCCCCGACGATGGCCCGGTCGGGGAAATGTTCCGCGCTACCGGACGTCATCCGATGCGCCCCGCCCACATCCATTTCATGATCGACGCCCCCGGCTACGAGCGCCTGATCACTCACATCTTTGTGGAGGGCGATTCCTATCTCGAGTCCGACGCCGTCCTTGGCGTCAAAGACGGGTTGGTGACCGAGTTCAACACCAACGCGTCTTCAGAAGCCGCGGGGCGTTGGAGTGTCACAGCCCCGTTCATCGAGGTGGAGTACGACTTCACCCTCGAGCCCGTCAGTTAGGGGAGCTCAGCCCGGTGCCACCACGGCCAGCAACGGCCACTCGCCGTCGATGCCCTTGAGGTGATAGATGCCGCGGTCTTCGAAAGTCAGGTCGGACCCGACAACCAGATCTTTGACCGTTCGAGACACCAGGATCTCATCGTCACCGGCCTCGGCCATGATCCGGGCGGCCAGGTGTACCGCCATGCCGCCGACGTCGTTGCCACGGATCTCCACCTCGCCGGTGTGAATCCCGGAGCGGATGGTCAGGGAGAGGGTGTGGAGTTGCCGGCGGAATCCTGTCGCGAATCGAATTCCCCTCCCCGGCCCGTCAAAGGTGGCAAGGATGCCGTCGCCCGTGCTCTTGATGAGCCGGCCGCCATTTTCGAAAGCGAGGCGCCCTGCCAGGTCGTCGTGGGTGTCGAGGACCCCCCGCCACCGCGCATCGCCCATCTCCGCCAACAAACGGGTCGAGTTGACGATGTCGGTGTATAGGACCGTGGCCAGAACCCGATCGGTCGGAGCGGTCGGGGTTACCCCCGTCAGGAACTCCTCGATGGCGTCGAGCGCTTCGTCTGGGTGGTCCCAATAGAGGGGCCCGTCGGAGCCCGGCAAGACGACCATTCTCGCCCCCTCGATGTTGTCCGCCAGATACTGCCCGTGCTCAATGGGCATGAAGCGATACGCCTTGCGATGTATCACCAGAGTGGGCACGTGGATGGCGGGCAGCAATGACCTGGCGTCGGCGGTGAACATCGCCCGGAAATAGGCGGCCGCCGCGGCGGGGCCCGCGATCGAGCGGGTCTTCTTTCCGTACCAGGCCTTGAATCTCTCGTCGTTGGCTCGGCTCGGCACCTGGAGCAGGACATGCTCACCACTTCCCCAGCGTTCGGCCATGGTCCGATTCAGCTCTTCGGCTGCCTCGGCGGGAAAGCCGGTTGGGTAATCATCGGAGGCTACGTACTTGCTGCTGGTGTTGACCAGGATCAGCGCCGCGGTCCGTTCCGGCTTGGTGGCAGCGAAGAGCATTCCCATCGGCCCTGCGTCATAGGAGGCCATGAGCGCAGCCCGGTCGCTCCCAACGGCCTCCATCACGCACTCCAGCTCCTCGACAAAGGTCTCCCATGGGGGGAGCGCGTCGAGGGGGAGAGGGTCGGAGCCGCCCGTGCCTCTTCGGTCGAACCTGATCACCCGAGCGAACGATGCGAGTCGGCGAAAGAACAGTTCTGCCTGTGGGTCTTCCCAGTCGGTGTCGAATGCCCCGAAGCTGCCGGCCGTCAGGACGAGATCGATCGACGAGAGCGGGTTGGCGGTGAAGACTTCGTATGCGATCCGATCCGAGCCAAGACGTGCATACCCGGTCGTGCGCTCCACGGGGCGAGGATAGCTTTGGCGCCATCAAGGGCCTCTGGCACCCCACGGCGACCGGTTTTCATCGGACTATGCGATCTCCAGGACAAACTCTTGGAGTTGGTTCAGGTTTCTCACCTCGTAGACCCCGGTGCAGAACCTCTTGAACTCGAGCATCAGCGAGTCCTCGTTTCCCCAATCACTTCGTGGCTCGGGATTCAACCAGTAGACCTGCTTGGACCGGTCGTGGATGCGGCGCAGGATGCTCAGCCCCGCATCGTCTATGCGGTGGTTGTTTCGCCCGTCACCGGTGAAGATCACTGTGGAGGTTCCGGTTATCGACTTTCCATACTTCGTCCAGAACATGTCGAATGCCTTGGCGTGGTCCGAGTGCCCGTCGTTTGAGATGTCACGGGATCTGGCGATCAAGTGCTTCACATTGTGCAGGCCGATCCCCTCACCGATCTCCTTGGTTACCTCCTCGACGCCGTCCACGAAGATGAAGCAGCGAAGTTTGGGGAACTCGTTGCTCATCGCATTGAGAAAGCTCATCGTGAATTCGGCGAATTTGGCGACCGAGCCCGAGACGTCGGCGATCAGATAGAGGTCGGGTCGCGATTCTCTTCTGGCGCGATATGCGGGGTCGAATGGAACACCTCCCGCGGACAACGACCGCCGGACGGTGCGTCGCACATCGATTCTCCCCTTGTGCCGCCGTTTCCTCCGCTGCGCGAGCTTGGCAGCGAGACGGCGAGCCAGAGGGCGAACTGCTTGTCGCATTCTCTTTAGCTGTTCCGGGGTCGCACCGAGGAAGTCGATCTCCTCTACCGCGTCCAGTTGGGCAGCAAGTGCGGTGTCGATGCCTCGGTCGTTGGAGAGCCTGCGATTGATTTCGTTTTGGATCCGTTCCTTGAACTTGGCGATGCGCTGTTCGAGGGCCCTGATGTCGAGTTCGGCCTCGAACTCATCGGCCGATGCGCTCCGGATCCTCCCGCGGGCCTGTTGCATGAGCCAACCGAGATCGAGCTCTTTCATGACCCGGTGCAGGTAGTACTTCATCGAGGCCGACCGCTCCGAGTCGATGTGGCCGAACTCGGTGACCGCCGTCTCCGCCAGAGCGCGGAAGGCGGCGTCGTCCGCCCTGAGCAGGGCATCGAGCAAGACCTCGATGAAGTCGAAGTCTTCTTCGTCGGATCGGCCCCCGTATTCGGAGCGCATGACAATCGGACCTATCGAGGACCGGGCACCGGGTGTGATCATCCGCTCCAATGGTTGATCAGGATCACGCAGGGACGAGAAGTAGAGGTCGAAATGTGCCTCGAATATCGGGCGATGATCAGCTCGCTTGACAAGAGTGCTTCCGAGTGTGGCTTTGACCTGCTCGCGACGACTCATGTCTACCCACTGCAAAGCCTGGGCCGCGTCCACCGTCTCAACCATCGACACCGGTATCCCTGCCTGGCGCAGGTGGTGGATCAGTTCCAGCAACTCTGGGACCACCTTCGGCAGTGTACGCTCCCGGCCTCCGAGCCAATCTCGACCCAGGCAACAAACGCGAGATGAGAGAGTTTCGACCAGTGGTGGCGCCCCCAGGTCGTCTGGTGCGTTTGGCCTTGGTTCTTGACCCGAGAAACGCTGCCAAGCAAACCATGCGAGTCGCCCAGATGGCGGAACGGGCCGGGCTCCAGGCGCTTTGGGTCAATGACCGTTTCGCTACGTCAGATGGTCTCGTCCGCATGGAGGCGTGGACCATGTTGACCATCGCAGCCGATGTACACGGCGAAGATCAGGGTTGGAATCATGTTCAACTCCGGGCTCCGTTCGCCCCAGGCGACGGCGGCCATGGTCGGCTCGATGGACTCGGTGATCGAAGGCCGGCTGGAGTTGGGGGTGACTGCCGGTTGGTATGAGAAGGAACACGTAGGGCTTGGACTGCCGTTTCCCGATGCTTCAACACGTATCGAGCAGATGGGTGGGTTTGCTCGAATCCTCACGACGCTGGCCAGGGGCGAGCCATTGACGGAAGGCGGGACCACCTTGGGAGTGTCGTCACCCCAACCAGACGGGCCGAGTCTGACCCTGGAGGCCAGGGGCAGGCGTCAGATGGCAATCGCGATAGGGATTGCGGACAACATCCTGCTTCCCACCCGACCGATGTCCGAGATCGCCGCAATGATTGAGACCGCTCGCTCGGCGGCGGCCGAGGGCAATCGAGATCCCGATAGTCTTGGCTTTGCAGTACAACTCCCCGTCTCGGTCGGCAGGACGAACGCGGAGTCCGACGTCCGTGTCGAGATCGACGACATGCTTGCCCAGATGGACACCAAGGCGATCGGCATCCACGGCGATCTCGAGCGCTGCCAGGACATCATGATCGAGCTTGCCCATCTCGGGATCGGGGAGGTTCGGTGTGTGCTGCCCAACACGGCCGACATCGACGACGTGATCGCCCAGCTCACGGCGACCACTGTCGGCACCAAGGACATTCTCAGGCCGGGGGCCGCCAGATCCGAGGCACCGGCGCCTCCACCCGGTTGGGGTGGTCCCGTCAAGCCCGCGAAATAGGAGTCTGGCTCGAGCCAGAGCCGATCCGCGTTCGCTCTGCGAACACTGGTTGACTATTGTGCCCACGATGTCCGAGGAGCGTTCGGGTGACTTCATCCAGTCCTCTGGAGCGGAGGTTTGGTCGTTATCAACTCCTTCTCGAAGGAGCGTCCGGCCCAAACTCTGAGCGAGGTGGCGCAACTCACCGGTCTCACCAGAGCAACGGTGAGACGCGTGCTGCTCACCCTGGCCGAGTTGGGCTACGTGCACCAAAACGGGCGGCTGTTCTCACTGACGCCCAAGGTCTTGGACCTGGGTTACTCCTTCCTGTCCTCTTTCCACGTGTTGGAACTCGCCCAGGCGCCAATGGAACGGCTCGTGGAGGAGGTCAAGGAGTCGTCTTCTTTGTCGATCCTTGACGGTTCGGAAATCGTCTACGTGGCCCGGGTTCCCACGACGAGGATCATGACCATCTCTCTGGCCCTCGGATCGCGGCTTCCGGTCTACCCGACGTCCATGGGCAGAGTGCTCCTGGCCGGTCGTTCCGACCTTGAAATCGAGGAGTACATCGCCCGCACCAAATTCGCGCCGCTCACCAGGTACACCGTCACCGACAAGGACAAGTTCCGCATGATCCTCAACAAGACCCGCGATCAGGGCTACGCCCTAGTCGACCAGGAGTTAGAGGAAGGGGTGCGTTCGCTGGCGGCCCCGATCCGCAACGGCCGGGGTGAAGTGATTGCAGCCATGAACGTGTCGTGTCACGCAACCAGGGCCGGGATGACCCGTTTGCGTGAGGAGTTCCTGCCTCGGCTGTTGGTAACGGCTGAGATCAGCCAGCGGGCCGGGGCCAATCGGGCCGGCTGAGTTTCTTTCCAACGAATTCGGGGCGACGCTGGCGTCGCCCCGAGTTGCCCCTGGGAGGAGGGATCTGTTGTAGTCGACGATCTTTGGACGATCGTGACTCTCCAATTTCTAACCGTTGGATGTAACCGAATGGTGAACGCAGTCGGGCCATTGGCCGAATCTTGGGTGAAGGCTCCCGAACCTTGCGTCCATAGACTCAGTCGATGCCCGGCTTCCTCTCGTTTCATGCCCATCCCGACGATGAGTCGATCGCGACCGGTGGGACCCTGGCTCGATACGCGGCGGCCGGTGAGCCGGTGGTGGTGGTCACCGCCACCGACGGCGCTCTCGGGGAGATCCACAACTACGACGATCCCGACGCGATTCGACCCCGTCTGGCACAGATCCGGGCAGAGGAACTTGCGGCCGCTCTGAAGATCCTGGGAGTGCCCGCCCACGAGTTCCTCGGCTACCGGGATTCCGGCATGATGGGCTGGGAGGACAACTTCCACCCCAACTGCTTCTGGCAGGCCGACTTCATGGACGCCATCGGGCGTCTGGTGCGCGTCATCCGGGAGCACCGGCCTGACATCGTGACCATCCACGACCCTTTTGGTGGGTACGGGCACCCCGACCACATCCAGGTGCATCGGATCGGGATCGCCGCCTTCCATGGCTCGGTGGACCTGCGGCGTTTCCCGCTGCGCGACGGCGAGGAGCCATGGCAGCCGGATCGTCTATGGATGTCGGTTTGGCCGAGGAGCAGGATGGCGGCCTGGGCCGATATCGGCGAGACCGCCGGGGACATCGACTCCACCGAGGCCGACCGTCGCCGCAATTCAGGGTTTCCCGACGACAGGATCAACGTCTGGATGGACGTCGAGGACCTGGTCGATGTCAAGATCGCGGCCATCGCAGCCCATCGGACCCAGATCCCGCCTGATTGGGCGCTGATCAATGTGCCCGACGCCCACAAGCCGGCGCTCCTCGGCCATGAGGCCTTTGTCGAGTTGTACCCCAGAACTGGGTCAGGCGACGGCTGACGCCTCCTGCTGGGGGACCAGCTCTCCCAACGACTCGGCGATCACAACCAAGTCATCGCCAGCCCCAAGGACAAACCCTGTTTCCGGGTTGGTGTGGGTGGCGCCCGCTCGGTTGACAGCCAGGAGGGTGGCTCGATGGTTGGCGCGCAGCTTCGCGGAGAGCTCGTCCACAGTGAGGCCGACGCAGTCTTCGGGAAGCTCGACCCGATAGAGCTCGGACCCCTCGCCACCGGACACGATGTCGGTCACCAGCCGGGACAGACCTGGATACATCGCTGAGCGAGCGAGGAGGTGAGACGCCAACTTGGATGTGACCATGACCTCGTTGACATTGGCCCGTTGGAAATGGGGGACATGATCGGGGTTGTTGACCTCTACCACCGTCCTCACCTCTGGTGAGATCGACTCGATGGCGAGGACGGTGAGGATCGAGGACATGTCTGCCTGGTCGGAGCCGTCGATCGGGCACACGATGGCCGATGCCGCGTTCTCGATGCCGGCCCGTCTCAGGTCCGAGTCGTTGGTGGGGTCCCCGCGCACGAAATAGATCTCGTCGGGCGCCGGGCTTCGCTCTGAATCATGAAGCAGGACGACTTTCGTGCCGTATTCGTCTTTGGCCAACTCACTGATCAAGTCCCGCGCAGTTGAGTTCCAGCCGCAGACCACGATGTGGTCGCGGTATCCCGACGCACCCATCCCTTGCCCTTCTTTCAGTAGGAAATCGATGACGAATCCAACCAGCGCTCCAGTGATCGTGGCGACGATTGCCACCCCGAACAGTGCAAGCACCCAACCGACGATCCAGCCCACGGGTCCCGCAACGAATCCACCTTCGCCCAATCCGAGCACAGTGGCCCCTGCCCAGTAGAAAGAGTGGCCCAGCTGGCCGATCGAACGATCGGTCTCCGCGACCCAGATCGCGGTAGCCGCAAGCCCCAGGAAGACAGCCAGGCCGGTCAAGAGCGAGGTGAAGAAGCGTCCGTCTATCTTCTCGCTCACCCGCTTCACGTGCCAGCTCACCCGGCGCAGAAATGGCGAGTCGAACAGCGACCGGAACCTGGACAGCATCGGCTGCGAAGTTAGTCGTCGACCGTGAGTTATTAGCTCAGTAAATCGGTCGAGATTGGGCTTGGCCCGCACCTAACGTCTGCGACACCTGACGCACCCATGCTGATTGCACGCGACCTCCGCATCGAAGCCGGACCTCGAACTCTCATCGACGGGGTCTCATTCAGCGTGCAGTCCGGGGATCGCATCGGTCTGGTCGGGCGAAATGGCGCAGGCAAGACCACTTTGATGCGAACCCTGGCCGGTCAGCTCAACGCGGCGGAGGGCTCGGTCCTGCGCTCCGGGACCATCGGCTACTTCTCACAGGAGGCAGCTCTTCCCGAGTTGGAACATCAGGACGCAACCGCACTCGAACGGGTTCTCATGGCCCGGGACATCGGGGCCATGCAGCGTCGGATCGAGGAGGCCCGGCATCGTCTCCATGATCTGACCGGTGAGGAGCGGGACCGGGGGATCGTTCGGTTCACCCGGCTTCACGATGAGTTCGAAGCCAAGGGCGGGTTTATCGCCGAGGCCGAAGCCAAGCGGATGGCTGCCGCCCTGGGTATCGGAAATGACGAGTTAGGACAGCCGGTGGCGACCATGTCCGGTGGCCAGAGGCGACGGGTGGAGCTCGCCCGGATCCTCTTCGCCGACACCGACATCCTGTTGCTCGACGAGCCAACCAACCACCTCGACCTCGATGCCAAGGCCTGGCTCATCGAATGGCTGACCACCTATCGGGGAGGCATGCTGGTTGTGTCCCACGACCTGCCGCTGCTGGACGAGGCGATCACCTCGGTCCTTGCTCTCGAGCACGGCGAGCTGGAGGCCTATCGCGGCAACTATTCCCACTATCTCCTGGAGCGGGACCGCCGTCGGGAGCGCAAGGAGAGGGAGCGAAAGCATCAGGATGAGGCCATCGCCCGTCTCGAGGAGAACATCCGTCGCTTCAAGGGGACCACCGAGAAGATGGCGAAGATCGCCCGCTCCTGGGAGACCCGGGTCGACCGGATGAAACGGGACCTGGTCGAGGTCCAGAAGTCCGGCAAGAGCGTGCGCGTTGCCTTCCCCCAGCCGCCGAAGTCGGGCCGGGTGCCACTGTCGGCCATGGGGCTCGCCAAGTCCTATGGCGACAACCTCGTGTTCATCGACCTCGAGTTCGCGATTGAGCGTGGCGAGCGAATGCTGTTGATCGGCCTCAACGGTGCCGGCAAGACCACCCTGCTTCGCATCCTGGCCGGCGTCGAAACCTCCGATCTCGGTGAGGTAAACCTCGGCCACAACGCCAGCCTCGGCTATTACGCCCAGGAGCACGAGCAGATCCTGCCCGAGGTGACCGTCCTCAATCACATGCGATCGGTGGGCGGCCTGCCTGATCAGACGATGCGCTCGCTACTCGGTCATTTCCTGCTGGCCGACAAGGTCGAGCAGGATGCAGCGACGCTCTCCGGGGGAGAGAAGACCAAGCTCGCCCTGGCGATGCTGGTCGCAGCCAGGCCAAACGTCCTTCTGCTCGACGAGCCAACCAACAACCTCGACCCCCAGGCTAAGGAGGCCCTTCTCGACGCGCTGAGCATTTATGAGGGGACCATCGTCCTGGTCAGCCACGACACCGACTTCGTGGCTCAGCTGTTCCCCGATCGGGCGGTGCTGATGCCCGAAGGGGAGATGCGCTTCTTCGACGAGGCCCTGCTCGACCTGGTCGCCCTCGCCTGAAGGAACCGTTGGGCGATTCCAGTCATCTAATGACTATGAGGAGAATCATCCCTTTCCTGGTCGCCATGACCGTGCTCGCTGCCTGTGGCGGCGCCGAGCTTGGTGCCGGCGGCGGCAGTTCGACGACATCCACGACTGTCTCGCCCGACGAACCGGTTGATTCCGGCGGCACGGATCAGCCCATCGTCGAGCCGGGGCCGGTGGGGTCGATCCCTGAGCCCAGACCGCCCATCGACGGAAGTGTCAATGGCGAGGTCTCGATCACCAAAACCGACCTCCTCATCAGGGAGAGCTATCCGATCCAGGTGAGCCTCCAGGTCGACGGTGAGAAGCCCACCCCGTGTCATGAGATCTTTTGGACTGTCGAGGACACCGGGGACACGATCGAGATCACGATGATCTCCCAGGTGAACGCGGATCAGAGCTGCGCCCAGGTGATCTCCCCCTTCTCGATCGCGGTCCCGCTCGGCAGCTGGGCCGAAGAATCCCGCGAGGTCGTCCTCAACGGGGAGAACGTAGGCTCCTTCGACAGCTGACTCGGGCGAGCGGCTCCTAGCATCCGTTGGTGCCTCGCAGTCTGACGTTGGAACAACTGGCTGACGAGACCGGGACCGGTCAAGGTCTCTTGAGCAACCTGACCGAGATCGGTGTGCTCAAACCGGTTTCGGACGAGGTGTATCAGCCGGGGGACATCATCAGGGTCGAAGCCGCCCGGTCTTTGCTGGACGCCGGCCTGTCCATCGGCGACATTGCCACCGCCCTGGGCAGTGGCCTTTTCACCTTCGACTACCTCGATCGCTATCACCCGGAGCCCGCCCCACGGTCGGGTCAGACCTTGGCCGCTTTTGCTGCCTCGTTGAACGTAGACCTCGCCTTGATGGGCTCGATGTACCTGGCCATGGGTCTGCCCGAACCGAGGCCGGAGTACGTGCTGCGCCAGGACGAGGAAATGATCCTGAGGGAGTTCGTCGCACTGTGGGACATCGACGACGAAGCCCTGCTTCGAGCCGCCCGGCTCATTGGCGAGCCGACGCGGATGGTGACAGACGGTTGGTCGCGCTTGTTCGTTGAGAAGTTCTCCGCCCCGCTGAGCGCCGGGGATCTACCCCCGAGCGAGCAAATCGTCATCATTGCCGACACGACCGAGCGGGCGGCGCTCCTGGTTCCCCGGATGCTGCAGTGGCTCTTGCAGCGCCATATGAGGCACGCGATCGACACTCTCAACGTCGAGGGCTTCGAGCAGACCATGTCCGGGCTGGGCCTGGCACTGCCGGTCCCTGCGCGGCTGCCGGCAATCGCATTCGTTGATGTGTCGGGGTACACGAGCATGACAGAGACCGAAGGCGACGAGCTGGCGCTCCGCGCCTCGGAGACCATTAGGGAACGGGCATTGAGATCGAGTCGAGACCACGGAGGCTCCGTGGTCAAGATTCTCGGCGACGCGGCGATGTTGCACTTTGCAGATGTGAGGGACGCTTTGGTGGCGGTGACCGAGTTGGTCGAGAGCGTGACACGAGAATGGCTGCCAATTCACGCAGGCATTCACGCCGGATCGCTCATCGAGCATGACGGGGACTACTACGGCCGCACAGTCAACCTTGCTTCCCGGGTGGCCGGCACTGCCGGCCCGGGCCAGGTGGTTGTCACCCAAGCGGTGGTCGACGCCACCGAGGCCGGGATGTTCACGTTCGACCCGCTAACCCCTGTATCTCTGAAGGGAATCGCGCAACCGGTCACTCTGTACCGGGTCTCGGTCGCCTCCTAGGCCTTCCTAGGTCTTACCAACGAACGTTCGTTTGTGATAATCTCCATATCGTGAGCCCCGAGGAACGATTTCAGAAGATCGTCGACGCCGAGGACAAGATCGAGCCCACCGATTGGATGCCCGACGCCTACCGGCAGACGCTGATCCGGCAGATCGCCCAGCATGCCCACTCCGAGATCATCGGCATGCAGCCAGAGGGAAGCTGGATCAGCCGGGCCCCGAGCCTGCATCGCAAGGCAATCCTCATGGCCAAGGTCCAGGACGAGGCCGGGCACGGTCTCTACCTCTACTCAGCCGCCGAGACCCTCGGTGTCAGGAGGGACGAGCTTCAGGAGCTGCTGCACCAGGGCAAGCACAAGTACTCCTCGATCTTCAACTATCCGACTTTGAATTGGGCCGACATCGGGACCATCGGGTGGCTGGTCGACGGTGCCGCCATCACCAATCAGGTGATGCTGACCCGGTGCTCCTACGGACCCTACGCCCGGGGCATGGTCCGGATCTGCAAGGAGGAGTCCTTTCATCAGCGGCAGGGCTATGAGCTTCTGATGAGGCTTTGCCAGGGGAGTGACGAGCAGAAGGCGTTGGCTCAGGATGCCCTCGACCGCTGGTGGTGGCCGTCACTCATGATGTTCGGGCCGCACGACACCGAGTCGACGCACACCGAGCAGTCGATGGCCTGGAAGATCAAGCGGGTGTCCAACGACGAGCTGCGCCAACAGTTCGTTGACATGACGGTGCCCCAGGCCGACTATCTCGGGCTGGAGATCCCCGATCCAGAGCTGCGGTGGAACGAGGAGCGTGGTCACCACGACTTTGGTGAGATCGACTGGGACGAGTTCTGGGCCGTGGTCAAGGGCAATGGACCTTTGAACCGGGAGCGAATCGCCCACAAGGTGGATGCCTGGCGCGAGGGAGCGTGGGTCAGGGAGGCTGCCCTCGCCTATGCCGGGAAGCAGGCCGCCCGCGGGGCCGCCTGAGAGGAGAGAGATGACCTACGAAGTCCCGGTGGCCCCAGGGGAGACCGCCGAGATCGAGACCACAACCGAGACCACCGGGGCCACCTGGCCGATGTGGGAGGTCTTCGTGCGGGCCCGGCGTGGGGTGTCCCATGTCCACATCGGAAGTCTCCATGCACCCGACCCCGAAACCGCCCTCCAGAACGCCAGGGACGTCTACACCCGAAGGGGAGAAGGGGTGAGCGTTTGGGTGGTGCCCAGCGTTGAGATTCGGGCTTTTGAGCCCAACGACGCTCTGGACTACATCGATGCCAACGAGAAGCCCTACCGGTTGGCAACGGCCTACGAGATCCCCGACGAAGTCGGGAAGATGTAGTGGCGACTTCCAAGTACCAAGTATCAGGTACCAAGTACGGCGACGAAGTCGCCTTTCTGCTCGGGCACGCCGACGACAACATGGTCCTCGCCCAACAACTCGGGGCTTGGATCTCGCGGGCGCCCGAGCTCGAAGAGGACATCGCGCTGGGCAACATCGCCCTTGACCATCTTGGGGTCGCCCGGGCGCTCTACACCGTGGCCGGAGCCGTGGAAGGACAGGGTCGCGACGAGGACGATCTGGCGATGCTGCGGGACGAACATGATTATCGGAACCTCCTCTTGGTGGAGCAACCGAACGGGGATTTCGCCAACACCATGGTTCGTCAGTTCCTCTTCGACTGCTATCAGCTACTCCTTTGGAAGGACCTGTCGGCATCCGAGGACACCGAACTGTCGGGGATCGCAGGCCGTGCCTTGAAAGAGGCCGAATATCACCTGAGGCACTCGTCGGGGTGGTTGGTCCGGCTTGGCGATGGGACCCAGGAGTCGAAGGAACGTGCTCAACAAGCTCTCGACACCTTGTGGCAGTTCACCGACGAGATGTTCGAGGGCGACGCTGCCGGCTACCGACCGTCATGGGAAACGACGGTGCTGTCGGTGCTGTCCGAGGCAACTTTGCGGATCCACGGAGACACCCGTCAGCAGACCGGCGGCCGCCGAGGGCTTCATGGCGAGCATCTCGCCCCGCTCCTAGCTGAGATGCAATGGATGCAACGAACTTACCCGGGGTTGAAGTGGTGATTGCCGCAACCCGGCCCGCCCTGGATCTGGCCCGCGAAGTCGTCAGCCGCGTGGTCGATCCTGAAATCCCGGTGTTGACGATTGGCGAGTTGGGGATCTTGCGAGACGTCGTGCTGGAGGACGGCGAGGTGGTGGTCACGATCACACCGACCTACTCCGGATGCCCGGTGCTGCGCCAGATAGAGGATGACGTCCGCTCCCATCTCGCCGACGCCGGGTTCGACCGTGTCCTCGTCAAGACCACGAATACCCCGGCGTGGAGCACCGACTGGATCGGCCCCGAGGCCAGGGCCAAGCTGGCCGCTTTCGGGATTGCACCACCGACGTCAGACGTCGAGGTGCTGTGCCCGCGCTGCCAGGCCGGGGCGCCGCGAATGGTGTCGAGGTTCGGTTCGACCGCATGCAAGGCGTTGATGGTGTGCTCTGGCTGTGGCGAGCCGTTCGACTGGTTCAAGGAGTTTTGAGGCAGTGAGCTCTGTTGAGTTTCACCCTTTGCGCGTGGTCGAGGTGGCCCGGTTGACCGACGATTCCGTGGCAGTCACGTTCGATGTGCCGCCCTCGCTGGCCCCGGTTTTCGAGTTTCTCCCCGGCCAGCACGTGACACTTCGAGCGGAGGTCGACGGCGAAGACTTGCGCCGCTCTTATTCCATCTGCACCAATGCCAACGGCGGCAAATTGAGAGTCGGAATCAAACGCCTTCCCGGGGGAGCATTCTCGACCTGGGCGACCAGCCGCCTCCAGGCCGGGGACGTCATCGGGGTGATGCCCCCGGTTGGCGAGTTCACGATCGAACCTGACCCGAGGATGGGACGTCATCGGGTGGCTATCGCCGCAGGATCAGGGATCACCCCGGTTCTGTCCCTGGTTGCCACCACTTTGGAGTCAGAGCCGGAATCGTCGTGGACCGTGCTCTTCGGCAACCGAACCGTGAATAGCGTGATGTTCCTCGAGGAGTTGGAAGCTCTCAAAGACCGCTATCCGGCTCGCCTCCAACTCTTTCACCTCCTGAGTCGGGAGGGCTCCGACCTGGCGTTGCTGTCGGGTCGGATCGATGCCGGCAAGATCGAACTCATCCACGACCGGCTCCTGGGCAACCGCGAGGTTGACGGCTGGTTCCTCTGCGGGCCTTACGAGATGGTGATGATCGCCCGCGAGACTCTGACCGCTCTCGGCGTGGTCGACGAGCGAATCCATGACGAGTTGTTCTTTGCCGGGCCTTTGGACGTTTCCACTCTTCCCCCCGAGCCGCTCCCGGGTGAAGGTTCGGTGCATCTGACGGTCATCCTCGATGGGCGTGCCGTGGACACCCTGATGGCCCCGGAGACCTCGATTCTCGACGCCGCCCTGAGGGTTCGATCCGAGCTGCCTTTTTCCTGCAAGGGCGGGATGTGCGCCACCTGCAAAGGGCGGATCGAAGAGGGGAGGGTCACCATGGCCAAGAACTACGCCTTGATCGATTCCGAGATCGAGGCCGGCTACGTGCTCACCTGTCAGTCACACCCGATCGACGATCGGATCGTCGTGCGCTACGACCACCGCTGATGGTCACCGTTCGCAACACCCGTCAGGATGTCATCGCGGCGGCCGGCCGTCTCTTCGCCGAGAACGGATATCACGGGACCTCTATGCGCGATCTCGGACGGGAGCTCGGGCTCCTCGGGTCCTCGCTCTATGCCCACGTCGAGTCGAAGCAGGACCTCCTCGTGGAGGTGGTCGAAGAGGGGGCTCGCCTATTCCAGAGCTCCGCCGATGCCGCCCTCGCCGGCGGCGGCTCGGCGTCCGTCCAGCTATATCAACTGATTGCAGGCCACATACAGGTGGTGATCGACAACCGGGACGTGGTACGCACCTATCTCAACGAAGCGCGGATGCTGGACTCGGAGCATCGGAGCCGGGTGATCGCGGCTCGGGATGGCTATGAGCAGGCGTTTCGACGTGTCTTGCGAGCCGGAGTCCTCGACAAGTCTTTCGGATCGCATGTGGATCCGAAACTGCACTCGATCTTCATCCTGTCGATTCTCGAACGCGCTCGACAGGTGGTATCGACCCCGACGGCGAGGTGGGCCCGGCTGAGTTGATCGAGGAAGTGACGGGCTTCGCAGGAGCCGGCCTCAGCCGCTGACCGTCTCCTCCGTGGCCCCGGCCCGGGCCGGGATCCCAGACAGGTAGGCCACCACTCCGACGATGATCGTGACAGCTCCGATCTCCAGCGCGACGTCCCGGAGTTTGGAGAACAGGTCGCCCATGATCGCCGCCGCCGCCGCCTGCCCGTCGGGATTGCCGATCGCCTCGATGACCCGGTTCTTGACACCGTTGAGAATCACTCCAGCCAGAAGGAGTGCGATCACCACCCCGACTGCCAACTGGATGGCGGTCTTGCGTCGTGTCTTGGAAACAACCATGGTCACGACCAGCAACACCACGGCCAGCCCAATCAATAGCCAGACCAGCCGGTCCAGCATCACCACGCCGTCCTGCAACTCGTTGAGTCGCTCCTCGGACATGATCGTGATCTGGCCGAAATTGTCGGGGAGACGGGCACCGATCGCCTCCGCGAGCTGTTGACGTCCCTCATCGACCCGGTCTGAGACGCGGTCGGGCAGGTTGATGTTGGAGCCCAAGTCCCCCAGATCGGGCAACACCTTTCGGATTGCCTCGGTAATGATCGGGATCAGGTTCAGTTGGACGTTCGAATCGACGATCGAAACGTTCGGGATCTCGGTGAAGTCGTCGCGCAGGAGCGCCACGGTTGCTTCGTGGGCTCGCTCCACGAGAGCCGGCAGCCTCGAACCAAACTCCGAGGATTCGATGAACGTCTGGATGCGGGTGGTGATCCGCTCTTCGAGCCCGGAGGCGATGGTGGGGGCAAGGCTTTCCAAATTTGGCCCGTTGTAGGCCTCGAGGATCTGCTGGCCCCTAGGTCCGAGGTCGAGGGCATCAATTAGGGCACCAAACAGGAAGTCGTCGACCTGGCCCAGAGCGTCCCCGATCCTCGTCTCCAGGTCGAGGGCGGTTAGGACCTCCACGCTCACGCGGTTCCCCAGGGCGGTGTACAGGGCCGGTTCCTCCAGGGCAGGCCCAACAGCTTCCATGAATTGATCAGTCTCGAGAACTGTGCTGTGCGCCCACGAGGCGACGACTGCGAGAACGACGCTCAGTGAGCTGAGGATGACGAGAACGACGGTGACAATGGCGCGCCCTCTCCCAACCTTCGTCGTTTCGGTTGGCTCGGCCTCGTTGCTGGACATCCTTCTCGTCTCCGGTGGGTAACGGAACTCTAGGTAGCGCGACACCTCGTCGAAGCGGTCGTGTAGGTTGCCGATCCACAACCGCACTCATCGAAAGGAAAGAGGATGTCTCACCAAGCGGGCAGCTCGTACGACGGGCCCCCAGCAATGGCCGTCGGGGCCATCATGTTCGCCGGGATCATGATGGCGATGAATGGGGTCTTCTCCGCTATCGCAGGAATCGTCGCACTGGCCAAGGACGACTTCTACGTGGTGACCCCCAACTATCTGTTGGAGCTCGATCCAACAACCTGGGGCTATATCCACCTGATCCTCGGGATCGTGGTGGCTATTGCCGGATTCTCGGTCCTGACCGGCAGAACCTGGGCCCGGGTCGTCGGAATCATCGTGGCGACGGTTAGTGCCATCGTGAACTTCGGGTTCATCCCGTACTACCCACTCTGGTCGATTCTGATCATCGCCATCGATGTGGTCGTGATCTGGGCACTGGCCGCCCACGGGCGTGCCCTCTCTCAGGCTTAGGAGCACTCGGATCTGTATCTGAATGCAGGGCGTCACGCAACCGTGATGCCCTGCATCAGGAATCGGGCTCAGCCGCCGTTGGAGTTCGGGTCTTTGACGGTCCAGGTTCCGTGGCTGGCGATGAGCTTGGCCAGATCACCCTCTCCGGCCTTTTCCTTCGCAGTCTCGATCTGGGCGATCATCGAGGCCTCATATACCGGGCGCGTCACACTGCGGAAGATGCCGAAGTGGGGTCGGCCCGTAGGGACCGTGCGACAACCGGCTGAGGGCAAATGCGATCGAGGGATCAGGCCGGGTCGGGTCATGAACCAGGATGGCCCCCGGATCCACTGAAGAGCTGTCGACGACGGTTGCCTGCCCGTTGCGCATGATCACCGCCTTGGCCCCCTCGTCGAAGACGATCGGCTTGCCCGGCTCGAGGTCGATGCGGTTGTGGACTCGCTCCTCCTTGCCGGTCAGCTGGATGAACGCCTTGTCGTTGAACACGTTGCAGTTCTGATAGATCTCGATGAATGCCGTTCCCTCATGCTCGTAGGCGGCCTGAAGCAGGCCCTCGGTGTGGCTGCGATCCATGTCGAGGGTCCTGGCAACGAAGGTGGCCTCAGCCCCCAAGGCCAGGGACACCGGGTTGAACGGGTAGTCGATCGAGCCGAACGGTGTGGACTTGGTCTGCTTCCCCACCTCCGACGTTGGCGAGTACTGGCCCTTGGTCAACCCGTAGATCTGGTTGTTGAACAACAGGATCTTCAGGTTGATGTTGCGGCGCAGGGCGTGGATGAGATGGTTGCCGCCGATCGACAGGCTGTCGCCATCCCCGGTGATGACCCACACCGACAGGTCGGGGCGGGTGGTGGCCACTCCGGAGGCGATCGCTGGGGCCCGGCCATGGATCGAGTGCATCCCGTAGGTGTTCATGTAATACGGGAATCGGGATGCGCACCCGATGCCCGACACGAACACGAACTCCTCGCGAGGCCGTCCCAACCCGGCGAGGAACTGCTGAACCGAGGCGAGGATGGTGTAGTCCCCACAGCCGGGGCACCAGCGCACCTCTTGATCGGTTTGGAAGTCGGCACGTGTGTACGTCGGGGCGGTCACTTGATCATCTCCAGGATCTTCTCTTCTATCTCGGCGACCTTGAAGGGCTCTCCGGCCACCTTGTTCAGGCCTTTGACATCGAGCAGAAACTCCGACCTGATCACCCTCCTCAGCTGACCGGTGTTCAGCTCGGGGATCAGGATCTGCTTGTAGGAGTTGAGGACCTCTCCGAGGTTGAGTGGCAGGGGGTTCAGGTAGCGAAGGTGGGCTGTCGCCACTTTCTTGCCAGCTAGGCGGACCCGACGGGCGGCCGCCCGGACCGACCCATAGGTCGACCCCCAACCCAAGACCAGGATCTCGGCGTCGGGGTCATCGGCGACCTCCACCAGGGGGATGTCGTTGGCGATGTTGGCCACCTTCCAAGCCCTGGTGTCGGTCATGAGCTGGTGGTTGGCCGGCTCATACGACACATTGCCGGTGATGGCTTCCTTCTCCAGGCCGCCGATCCGGTGCTCCAGGCCCGGTGTGCCGGGGACCGCCCAGGGCCGGGCGAAGGTGTCAATGTCCCGCATGTAGGGGAGGAAGACACCGTCGGGCCCGTTGGCGTACTTGGCGAACTCCACCGGGATCGGCGCCAAGGTGCTGACGTCGGGCAGCTTCCATGGCTCGGAGCCGTTGGCGATCTGGTTGTCGCTGAGTAGCAAGACCGGCGTCATGTACTTGAGAGCGAGCCGTGCGGCTTCAATCGCCATCGCGAACGTGTCACTGGGTGACGCTGCGGCGAGCACGGGGATCGGGGACTCGCCGTGACGCCCGTAGAGCGAGAACAACAAGTCCGACTGCTCAGGCTTGGTGGGGAGGCCTGTCGAGGGCCCACCCCGCTGGACGTTGATGACGATGAGAGGTAACTCCATCATGAAGGCCAACGAGATCGACTCGCTCTTCAGTGCGATGCCGGGCCCAGAGGACCCGGTGACCGCCAGGGACCCGGCGAACGCCGCTCCGATTGCGGATCCGACACCGGCGATCTCATCCTCCGCCTGGAAGGTCCGCACCCCGAAGTTCTTGTGGCGCGACAACTCGTGGAGGATGTCGGACGCCGGTGTGATCGGATAGGACCCGTAGAACAGCGGCAGCCCCGACAGTTTGGAGGCTGCGATCAGGCCCCAGGCCAGTGCAGAGTTGCCGTTGATGTTGGTGTAGGTCCCGGGCTCGAGCGCAGCGGGCTTGATGACGAAGGTGGTCTTGGCTGCCTCGGTCGCCTCGCCCAAGGTGTATCCGGCCTGGAACGCCGCGATGTTGGCGTTGGCCACTTCCGGGGTCTTGGCGAACTTCTTCCGGGCCCATTCGACAGTCGGCTCGGTCGGCCGATGGAACAGCCAAGCCAGGAGACCGAGGGCGAGAAAGTTCTTGGAGCGCAGCACGCTCCGCCCGCTCACACCGGAGTCCTTGACGGCTTCCTTGGTCAGCTCATCCATCGGCACCGAGATGACCCGAAAGCCATCGAGGGTTCCGTCGTCGAGGGGGTTGGTCTGGTAGCCGGCCTTCGCCAGGTTCCGCTCGTCGAAGGCATCGCTGTTGACCACCAGGGTGCCTCCCTGGCGAAGATCCTTGAGCTCCTTCTTGAGAGCCGCTGGGTTCATCGCCACCAGGCAATCGGGCTGGTCCCCGGCGGTCAGGATGTCGAAGTCGGCGATCTGGACCTGGAAGCTCGACACTCCCGGAAGGGTCCCGGCAGGGGCCCTGATCTCGGCAGGGAATGAAGGCAGGGTCGCCAGGTCGTTCCCGAACAACGCACTGGCGTCGGTGAATCTGGATCCGGCTACCTGCATCCCGTCGCCGGAGTCGCCGGCGAATCGGATAACTATCTTGTCAAAGGTCTCGGTATTGGCGGTCTCGGGCTCTGCTGTGGCGATTTGCTCAGCCACTTTGGGTTCACTTCCTTATTGCTATTTGTTGGCGCGCGCACACCAGAGCTATTGAACACCTGGTTCTGTGAAAAGGTCGGAATCTCGGTGGCTCGCTGGACCTATTTTATCGGCCCCTAGGGCTACCCAAGTTGAACAGTTGGCGACACCTGCCCGACAAAGCCGCCGGATTCCAATTCGCGCCCCAAGGCCAGGAGCATCACCTCCGAGCCGATGGGCCCGATCGCCTGGAGGGAAACGGGAGGGCCCGCCGACCCGAGCAGTGGCATGGCGAGGGCGGGGAGAAGGGCGTGGTTGACGATCGAGGTGAACCAGGAGAGCACCACCCGGTAGTGGAGATCGCCGATGGTGTCGACACCGATCACTTTGCGCATTGCTGGAACCGTCGGGGTGAGGAGCAGGTCCACGGTCTCGAAGGCATCAGCGAATCGAGCACGGATCATCTGTTGCCAGGCTCGACCCTCCGCCGACTGGTCCGGGGTGACGGTGGCGCAATCATCCAACCGGATCGCCACCTCGTCGCCGTAAGGGAGACCCCGGGCGCGGAACTCGCGATGGACATCATTGATCTCGTCGGCGATGGCGAAGATGACTTCGCGCCCGGGCAGCACATCGGGGAGGTGAAGGGGACTCACATCATGGCCGAGGTCGATCAGGGCCTGGACGGCCCCGGTGAATGCCGAGTCGACCTGATCGTTCATCGGCGCCTCGTCGTACCAGGGTTGTGGGATCCCGATCCGAAGCCGGGTCGGGGCCGATCCGGCTTCCTGATCGCCAGACATCACTCGATAGGCGGTTTCGAGATTGTCGATCGAGTTGGCGAGCGGGCCCACTGTGTCGATCGATGGCACCAGCGGGAAGACGCCGTTCAAGGGGATGCGGCCGTAGGTGACCTTGATACCGAAACAGCCGCACAACGCAGCCGGCACCCGGACCGAGCCCCCGGTGTCGGTGCCAATCGCAATCGGGGTTATGCCGGCCGTCACGGCGGCCCCGGATCCACCTGAGGACCCGCCGGGCGAGGTGGCCGGGTCCCAGGGATTGCGCACCGGTCCGAAGTGCTGGTTCTCACTGGAGAATCCGAAGGCAAACTCGTGGAGCCCGGCCCGTCCCATGATGACGGCTCCCGCGTGTTCCAGCCGGACGACTGCGGCGGCGGAGACGTTCGCCAGGTTGCGATAGAAGGCCGATCCGCAGGTGGTCACTCGATCCTGGTGATCGATGAGGTCCTTCAATGCGATCGGGACCCCGGCCAAAGCCCCGCCGGTGCCCGCCTCGTCGATCTCCCCGGCGCGGGCCAGGGCGCGGTCTTCGTCGATCAGGGTGAAGGCGTTGAGGGTGGGTTGGGCCGCGTGTGCCGCATCGAGTGCGTGAGTGACACGGTTAAGCGCGGAGACACCAGACACGAGGTCGACGCTAGTTATTCCTCTGGTCCCGGTACCGAGTACCTAGTACCTAGTACGAGCTGCGTCAGCAGCTCTCACTCGTAGGTCAGTCCACCGGTGTCAGGCACCAACGAGATCCAAACCTGACCGGGGGGCACCGCGATCGTGTTGCCGTCGGCATCGGTGAGGGTGTACCACTCCGTTTCCGTCTCCCGCTCCCAGGTGCCTTCGACGACCTTGCCATCGGCGAATACCCAGGCCTGGCCGGACCCGGTGGTGTGCGAGCTGGGCAGGCCGTTGTTGGAGTACTGCTCGGACTCGAGACCGATGAGCACCGGGAATCCGATCTGGCCCTCCGTCTCATCTTCATCACGCCACCCTGACAACCGACCGTCGGCGCTGCGGAGCCAGGTCCCGGTCGTCTCGTCCCAGGTCCAGTCGACGTCGGTGCCCTGGAAGTCGATGTGAACCGCGGTCGCAGGGTCGGCGTCGGAGGGCATCGGCCCGAACTCCCAGATCGGCCCGGTCGGGGGCAGGTCCTGGTAGCCCCTGGCGTCGGCGTCCTCGCGGAGACCGGCAGTCGTGGTGTACAGGTTGTGTGGCGCACGCCGGAAAGACACGCGGAATGCCGCAGGGGTGGTCTCCGTGAGCAGGTTGATGTCCTTAGACCTGATCATCTCCTGCACCCAGCCTTGAGCCCCGGAAATGGCGAAGGTTGGCTGGTTGAGGGCCGTGAGGAGCGTGGAGTCGGTTGGGCGCCCTGACCGCATCGGGCCCAGGAACTCGGCGTCGGACTGCATCCACAGAGTCAAGAACCTGGAGATGCCCTCGACCCGGATCTCGAACACGGCGTCAGCGTGATTGATCCCGGACTGTGGCCTGGCGTTGGGGTGGTTGTCGATCTTGACCGCGAGCAGCCTGCGGTTGAGCAGGTCGGGATCGGAAACCGGCAACCCATTGATCGGCGACTCGGTGGTCGCCTCCGTGGTGGTGGTTCCCAATGATGTGGTGGTCGTAGCCAGGGTTGTCGAAGTAGTTGAGGTTGTGGACGTCGCCGTGGTGCTGACCGCCGCCGCCGGAGAGCAGGCGGCGAGCGCCAACAGGCACACGACGAACTTACTGAGGGTTGAACGCATCGGCGGCAGGGTATCTCTACCCGCCGGCTAAACGGTTAATACCCCTCCGGTGATCGGAAGATTGGGCAGCGACGTCTCCGGCTCGTCGATGGAAACCGCGAGTTCGATCCCCTCGGCGTTGGACCGTAGGACATAGAGGGCGTCGATGTTGATCCCGGCGTCGGCGATGAGCCGGGTGAGCCGGGCCAGCTCCCCGGGACGGTGGGGGAGCAGGGCGGTGAGTACTAGGCGCTCCTCACTCTGCAGGGCGGCCTCGCTCAGCACACGGCGGGTTGTGGCGGCATCATCCGTTATCAGACGCACCGTTCCCTCGCCATTGGTTCCGTAGGCGGCGAGGGCTTCGATATTGACCCCGAACGCGGCGAGGGCTTCGGTCAGGGAGGCGAGTCGGCCCGGACGGTTCTCCATCTGGACGATGAACTCGGTCATGGTTCGACTCTACGCCTAGTTGGCGAGGACGTGACCAGAGAGCGGGTCTGGAGGCTCCACCCGACCGCGGGTGGCCAGGTAGCGATGCCAAATGAGCCGGGCGGCAACGGCTCGCACCGGGCGCCAAGGGGCGGAGATGGTCTCCAACTCCTCGGGGTCGGGGACTTCCCCCAGACCGAGGGCCTCCATTACGCCGACCTGGAGCGCCCGGTCACCGACCGGGAACAAATCGGGGAGCCGCAGCGCGGATAACAGATAGGCATCTGCGGTCCACAGCCCGATTCCCTTGAGAGCGACGAGACGGGCCCGGGCGTCGGGCTCGTCGGTCAGGGGCAGTGCCTCCAGATCGAGATCGCCGCTGGACACGGCTTCGGCCAGCCCGAGCAGGTACCCCGCCTTCTGACGGGTGACTCCGATCGATCGCAGCCGGGTTTCCCCGGCGGTGAGCACGCTCTCCGGAGTCACCACCACTACCAGGTCGAGGAGACGGCGGAACATGGCTGCTCCCGACTCGAGCGAGACTTGTTGTTCCAGGATCAACAGGACCAGCGTCGAGAACCCGGGCTCCCGTTGCCAAAAGGGCGGCATCCCGAAATCGCTCAGGATGACCCCCAGGGCCGGTTCCTCCTCGGCGAGCAAGTCAGCGGCTTCCCCAAAGGTGGCGGCGTCGAGGTGAGTGACCCTGACCCACAGGGACGAGACTGGTAGGGGGCCCAATGTGCGCGAATCGGCGCGGGTGGCATCCGGGTTATCTGAAGTGACCCATGCCTCGCCGGCGGCGAGCAGCCGATCCCCGACCATCTCGCCGGGCCCCGCGGTCATCCGCTTCACCATCCAGAAGTTGTCACGCTCGGGGTGGCGGAAGGCGACGACCTCGCCATTTTGGGCTGGCCGAGAGTCGGTGGCGACGAATTCCTCACCCGGGACCAGAGCCGGCAGCATCGACTCTTCGGCGACCACGAACCTGCGGATTGACATGGGATGGGAAGGGTATGGTCGGAAACACAGAACGACCAACAAGGAGTGTCAATGCGCCAGCTAACTGTCGCCCACGCCCATTGCGATCTCTACTGCGGGGTCTACGACCCGGCCCAAGCCAAGATCGAGGCGATGTCGGTGTTGAAGATCGCCGAGAAGTACGCGAGCTCCGACGACGAGGTGTTCAAGGCGAGGGCGATCAGTCTTAAAGAGGAGCGCGCCGAAGAGGTCAAGCATCACCTGATGGTGCTCTGGGCCGACTTCTTCACCGCCGAGCACCGCACCCAGTTCCCCAACCTCGACGATCTGTTCTGGCGGGCCATCCACCAGGCCGGTGACGCGAAGAAGTCAGTCGATCCCGAGGATGGGCGGAAACTGATCGCACTCATCGATGAGATCTCCGACGTGTTCTGGCAGACGGAGAAGGCGAAGGGGATGGGGGTCTACCCCCCGGCCTGACCTAGGGCTGAGTCATCTAGGCGGAGGGCTGAGTCAGGCTCCGCCACAACTTGGAAAGCGCCGCCTTAACCCGGTCGAGAATGCGCTGCGCCCAGGCGAACTCCTGACCGATCAAGGCCAGCCCACCGAGGATGGTGAGGACTCCCGGGCCAGGCAGCACCAGCATCGCGATCCCGGCGATGATGAGGATGAAGCCACCTACGACGCGTGCGACGCGAGTCATGATCGGAAACGTAGCCGCGTGCGGAGAATCGGCGAATGGGGGTTCACCCTGATTCGACCCCGGAGAGTGCCCCGGCGTTTCACTCAGTCCAGGGCGTCGGTCTCCAACTTGAGGAAGAGCGGCTCGACTGTCCCCAGGGCGGCGCCTGCCGGCACCACCGGGCGATCCCAACTCTCGACCGCGCCGGACAGACCCAGCATCTCCCCGACGGTGATCGTCGTGAACGGGAGATACGGAGAGAGGGCCACCCTGATCCCCGAGATCGCCTGGATAGCGGTCCATAGGATCGTCTCGGCACGTTTCGGGTTTTCCTTGACCATCTTCCATGGGGCGTTGGCGTTGAGGTAGACGTTGACCTCCGACGCCGTCTCCATGGCGGCTCGCAACCCGGCACGCAGCTCCACCGCCTCGATGTGGCCCGCCACGGTCTGAAGTCCCTGGTCGATGTTCGAGAGGAGTGTCTCGTCGTCTTCGGTCAGTTGATCAGGGGCGGGCACCTTGCCGTCGAAATTGTTGACCGTAAGGGAGAGGACCCGATTGACCAGATTGCCCCAGGTGGCAACCAATTCGTCGTTGATTCGGCGAATGATCTCCTCGTCGCTGAGATCGGTGTCGTTCTGCTCAGGAAGCACCGAGGCGATCGCATAACGCAATGCATCGGGCTGGAGCCGTTCGGCGTACCAGCCGATGGATCCGCCGACACCACGGCTCGCCGATGCTTTCTCCGACCCAAACGTCACATACTGGTTGGCCGGGACGTCAGTCGGAAGATTCAGACCCCCGTACCCGAGAAGCATTCCGGGCCAGATCACGGTGTGAAACGGGATGTTGTCCTTGCCGACGAAGTAATACGACTCGGCCTCGGGGTCCTCCCACCATTTGCGCCAAGCCTCCGGGTCCCCACTGTTCTGGGCCCATTCCTTGGCCGCAGACAGATATCCAATCACCGCGTCGAACCAGACATAGATCCGCTTTCCCGGCCCCAGGTCGTCGACCGGGACCTCGACTCCCCATTCGATGTCCCGGGTGATCGCGCGATCGGGGAGGCCTTCGTTGACCATGCCCAGTGCCCAGTTCTTGACGTGACGACGCCACCCCTGGCGTGATTCGAGCCACTCCCGGATTTGGGCCTCCAGTTTCGAAAGGAGCAGGAAAAAATGCTCTGTCTCCCGAAGCACCGGGCTGGCCCCGCTGAGCCGGGACCTCGGGTTGATCAGATCGGTGGCGTCGAGGGTCCGCCCGCAGTTCTCACACTGGTCGCCGCGGGCTTCGGTGTAACCGCAGTGAGGGCAGGTCCCTTCGACGTAGCGATCGGGGAGGAAGCGCTGGGCCTCCGGGTCGTAGAACTGATCCGACTTCTGTTTGGCCAAGAAACCATTGTCGAGGAGGCGGAGAAACATCTCCTGAGTGACCGCATGATGGTTCGGGGTGCCTGTGGAGGTGTAGAGGTCCCAAGAGATGGCGAGCTTCTCCCAGTTGTTGAGAAACTCGGCGTGATAGCGGTCGACGATGACTTGAGGCTCCACTCCTTCGTTGTCGGCTCGCACAGTGATCGGGGTGCCGTGGACGTCCGACCCCGAGACCATGAGGACATCGTTGCCGGCTAGACGGTGGTAGCGGGCGAAGATATCGGCCGGCAGATAGGCACCGGCCAGATGCCCGAGATGACGTGGCCCACTGGCGTAGGGCCAGGCGACGGCGACGAGGATGCGGCGGGTCATTAGAGCCGGAGGGTAAACGCCACCGCGCCCTCAGCCTGCGGTGTCTATGCCGGGCACCGGGACATGGCGGCTGGACCGTTCGGTCAACACCACTCCGCCGATTATCAGGATGGCGCCAACGAGGACAGCCAGGGTGAGGGTTTCTCCGAGGAAGATGACTGCGAGGGTGACTGCCAGGATCGGCACCAGATATCCGGCCACTGCCAACCGGGATGCGGGGTTCACCTGCGCCGCGATCAGGAAGGCGGTGAATGGCACGGCAGTCGCGAACGCCCCGAGGACGATCAGCAGCACCCAGTCCGACGATTCGAGGGCACTCAGCGGGGTGGCATCGAGGAACGGGGTGATCAGCAGCGAGATGACCGTGGCGAAGGCGAATTGGGGGACGACCAAGCCGTCCCCACCGACTTCGAGGGCAAAGCGACGGGTGAGCGCCCCACCGATTCCGGCAAACAGGACTGCAATCAAGGACAGGGTGACTCCCAGTGCGAGATTTCCGACACCCTCCAGCGAGCCGCCACCAACTCCGACCAGGATCCCGGTCCCGATCAACGAGACGATCAGCCCGGGCGTCGACTTGGGGTTGAATCGCTCACCCTCGACCAGGAAATGGGCGGCCCCGACCGTGGCGGCCGGGATCAGGGCGACCATGAGCCCTGACAGGCTCACCGGCAGCTCGACCAGCCCCATGGTGAAGAAGGTGTTCGGAATGGCGAGTGCCACGCCACCGAGCAGGAGGCCCCTGACCCAGTGCCGGCGATCGAAGTCTCGGAAGCGCACCCAGTAGATCGAAACCAACAAGATGACAATGAGGGCGACAGCGAAGCGAAAGGGAACCACGGTGAACGCCGAAACTCCGTTGTTCAGCACGGCCCGGGTCAGCACGGCAGCGGAGCCCCATCCCAGGATCGACACCACTATTGGGGTCCACGGGTTCATGAGGCGGGCACGCTAACCCTGCCTTTGCTTTGTCCTAAAAGAAAAGCCCCCGGATACCGATAACCTCACCACATGATCAAGCGCTCACTTTCCCTCGTTGCGATCCTGGCCATGGCCCTGGCCGCCTGCGGGGGCGCTGCCGAGACTTCGACCACTACCGCTGACAGCACCACCACGGCTCCACCGGCCGAGGCGGTCCTCCTCAGCTACGCGCTCGCCGCCGGCGACGAATTCCAATACGAGGTCGGGCTCGACCAGCACATCGATCTCACCGCGTCGGGCGACGCTGTCCGCGATGGGTGAGGGGGACTTTCCTGGTGCGGCTTCTGTGGATGTATCGGGGACCGCGGTATTCACCCACACTGTGGCCGCCGGCCCTGAGGAGGGGACCTACGAGATCCATATCACCGGGAACTTCGACGACGTCTCGGTGACCGGCACGGTCGACGGCGAGCCGGTCGATCCCAGCCAGGTGCCCGACTTCGCCACCATGAAGCCGATCGACGTGACCGTGGTCGTCGACGACCAGGGCAACGTGATCAGCGCAGGTGGTGAAGACCTCGACAACCCGCTCGGTGGCATGTTGGGTGACCTCGGGCCCATGGGTGGCGGGGCCGCCCCGGCACCCGGTCTCGATCCAGGGCAGTTCTTTGGCCCTCTGTTCTCCGACGACGAGGTTGCCGTGGGGGACACGTGGTCTGACGAGATCGAGACCCCGGGCATGGGCGACGAGCCGGTGGTCACAACCGTGACCAACACCATCACCGGAATCGAGCAGTTCGACGGGGCAGATGTGTATGTCATCGACACCACTTCGACCACATCACCCATCGAGTTCGATCTGGGCGAGTTCTTCAAGGGCCTGTTCGGCGCTTTTGCCCCCGAAGGGGCCACCCCCGAAGACACCGCGAAGTTCGAGGAGATGATGAGCCAACTCAAGTTCGTCATCAACGTCGATGACACCAGTGCGGATGGGACCACCCGTTTTGATGCAGAGGCCGGCGTTGCCCGCCAATCAGACATCAACGGTGCCACTCACATCGCGATGGACATAAAGGTTCCGGACGACACGACCGGGGAGATCATGGCCTTCCAGATGGATATGTCGATCAATCAGGGGATCACGTATCACCTGATCTCAGGCCCGCAGGCCTAGGTCTGTTTCTCCCCCCAGTGAGCGAAGCGATCGTTGGGGGGAGTACCGGCGTAGCCGGGGAGGGGGGCACCCTACAATTCGGCGGTGACCCTCGCCCCTGCCCGCACCTCGATCCTGCCTGATCGGATCACGACGCCGACTTTGCGGTCGTTCCTTCACTCGGTGCCTTCGGTCGACGAGGTTGGGGCTAACGAGCGGGTGGCCGCCCTCTCCACCCGGTCCATCAAGCGGGAGTCGAAGCGAGCCGCCTTGGATCTGATCACGCGAATGATCGACCTCACCACTCTGGAGGGGAAGGACACTCCAGGCAAGGTGGCACAGATGTCGGCCAAGGCGATTCGGCCCGATCCGATGGATCCCAGCGTTCCCTCGGTGGCGGCAGTGTGTGTCTATCCCAACATGGTCAAGTATGCGGTGGAGGCCACCGAGGGCAGCAGAGTCAAGGTGGCCAGTGTCGCCACCTATTTCCCATCTGGTCTGGTGGAGACGGACCTCAAGGTCGAAGAGGTGACCAGGGTGGTCCGCCTCGGCGCCGACGAGGTGGACATGGTGATCGACCGTGGCGCCTTCTTGGGTGGTGAGTATTTCAAGGTTTTCGACGAGATCCGCCGGGTCAAAGACGCCTGCGGCGACGTCCATCTCAAGGTGATCCTGGAGACCGGGGAGCTGGTCACCCTGGACAACGTCCGTCAGGCCTCATTCCTGGCCATGGCGGCGGGAGCCGACTTCATCAAGACCTCCACCGGCAAGGTGCAGCCGGCGGCGACCCTGCCCGTCACCCTGGTGATGCTGGAGTCGATCCGGGATTTCATGGATGCCACCGGGGTCATGGTGGGGATGAAGCCCGCCGGAGGGATCCGGACCGCGAAAGATGCGATCCGCTACCTGGTCGTCCTCAACGAGACGCTTGGTGAGCCCTGGATGTCTCCCGACTGGTTTCGCTTTGGCGCATCGACCCTGCTCAACGACGTCCTGATGCAGATCCGGTGGCTCGAGACCGGGCGCTATTCGTCCCCTGACTACTTCACGAAGGACTGACTGTGGCCATCGAGATCGCAACTCCGGCCAGCGAGCCATTGAAGTGGGAGTACGCCGGCTCTCGTGAGTCGGCCGACATCGCCACGATCGAGAAGCGTTACGGGTTGTTCATCGACGGCAAGTTCGTCAGCCCCAAGTCAGGCAAGTACTTCCCGACCATCAACCCCGCGACCGAGGAGGAGCTGGCCGAGGTAGCCGAGGCAGGGGAGGCGGACGTCGATGATGCCGTATCCGCCGCCCGACGTGCCTATGCCGAGGTTTGGGAGCCCATGGAGGGCGCCGAGCGGGCCAAATACGTGTTCCGCATGGCCCGCATGATCCAGGAGCGGTCCCGGGAGTTGGCGGTTCTGGAGACTCTGGACGGGGGCAAGCCGATCAAGGAATCCCGTGACGTCGACCTCCCCCTGGTGGCGAGTCACTTCTTTTACTACGCCGGCTGGGCCGACAAGCTGGAGTACGCATTTCCTGGCGTCCGGCCCAGGCCGCTCGGCGTTGCCGGGCAGGTGATCCCATGGAATTTCCCGCTGATGATGCTGGCCTGGAAGGTGGCGCCCGCGCTAGCCACCGGGAACACGGTGGTGCTGAAGCCGGCGGAAACCACGCCTCTCACCGCCTTGATCGTGGCCGAGATCGCTGCCGAGGCCGGGCTGCCCCCCGGCGTCTTCAACGTCGTGACCGGGGCCGGCGGGACCGGCGCAGCGGTGGTCGGGCACCCCGACGTGAACAAGGTGGCGTTCACCGGGTCAACCGCAGTCGGCAAGTTGATCGCCTCCCAACTCGCCGGAAGTCAAAAGAAGCTCACCCTGGAGCTCGGGGGCAAGGCAGCTCATGTCATCTTCGACGACGCGCCGCTCGATCAGGCGATCGAAGGAGTGATCAATGGGATCTTCTTCAACCAGGGCCACGTCTGCTGCGCCGGAAGCCGGCTCCTGGTCCAGGAGAACATCCACGACCGCTTCGTCGACAAGTTGAAGCGGCGTCTCTCCACTCTGCGGGTTGGAGACCCCATGGACAAGAACACCGACGTCGGGGCGATCAACAGCCGGGCCCAGTTGGACAAGATCACCGAGTTGGTCGACTCGGGGCTAGAGGAGGGCGCCGAGATGTTCCAGCCCGACTGCGTGCTCCCCGACCGTGGCTTCTTCTTCAAACCCACCCTGTTCACCAACGTCGCCCAGTCGCATCGAATAGCCCAGGAGGAGATCTTCGGTCCGGTGCTCTCCATCCTCTCCTTCCGAACTCCCGAAGAAGCGGTGGAGAAGGCGAACAACACGCCCTACGGCCTCTCGGCAGGGGTGTGGACGTCAAAGGGATCGCGGATCCTGTGGATGGCTGACCGCCTCCAGGCGGGTGTGGTTTGGGCCAACACCTACAACAAGTTCGACCCGACCTCGCCCTTCGGCGGCTACAAGGAATCGGGTTTCGGACGGGAGGGCGGCCGCCACGGCCTCCTCGCCTACATGGACTGGGACGAGTCATGAGCCGCATCGACGTCCGCAAGACCTACAAGCTCTATATCGGGGGCAAATTCCCCCGGTCGGAGTCGGGTCGCTCTTACCCGGCTCTGGGTGGCGACGGGGAGGTGCTGGCCAGGGTGGCCCAGGGCAGTCGCAAGGACCTGAGGGACGCAGTGCGGGTGGCCCGGGAGGCGGTGTCCGGCTGGGCAGCCACCAGCGGGTACAACCGGGGCCAGGTCCTGTACCGGATCGCCGAGACCCTCGAGGACCGGCGGGAGACCTTTATTGAGCAGCTTCATGCCGGCGGTGTCACCAAGAAGGCAGCGGAAGCCGAGGTAGCGGCCTCGATCGACCGCATGGTCTGGTATGCGGGCTGGGCTGACAAGTTCGCCCAGATCTACGGCAACCTCAACCCGGTGGCCGGCCCGTTCTTCAACATCTCCTCACCAGAACCGACCGGTGTGGTTGGTGTGATCGCCCCCGAGGAGCCGGCGTTACTCGGGCTGGTTTCACGTCTGGCGCCGGTGCTGGTCCCCGGTAACACAGCGGTGGTCCTTGCCTCCGAGCAATTCCCGATGCCGGCGATCACCTTCACCGAAGTGTTGAACAGCTCCGACCTCCCCGGCGGCGTGGTCAACATGTTGACCGGGCTCAAGGACGAGTTGATTCCCTGGCTCGCCGACCACATGGACGTCAATGCCATCGATGCCGGCGGGGCCAACGCCGAGCAGGCGGTTCGCGTGCAACAGGGTGCCGTCCACAATGTGAAACGGGTGGTGCTGCCTTCGGTGAATGGGCCCGGGCAGAGCCCATACCGGATCGCTGCCTTCACCGAGACCAAGACTGTCTGGCACCCCAAGGGCTTATAGGGGTTGTCCCCGGCCCGGGGTATGACCCGCCAGACGCCGGGGTAGAGCAGGCAGGACCGGCCTCCGCCCCTTGACACGGGGCAGTGACTCGTGCTCATATGAGATCGGGCCTGGGAGGCCGAGAACTGCTCAACTCGACCTGCCAAGGACCCAAATGCCCCCAACGCCCCAGATGCCGGAGCGAGAATTCGCGACCCATCTTCGTCGGGCGCGCTCCGGAGAAGACGCTGCCTGGCGGGCGCTTTACGAATGGCTTGCTCCGCAGATACTCGGGTTTCTCCGGTCCGGATACCTGTCGGACCCTGAGGACGTTCTCGGCGAGGTCTTCCTCGACGTTGCCCGGCGGATCGGGGACTTCAAAGGCAATGGCAAGGGTTTTCGCGCATGGGCGTTCACCATTGCCCGGGCCCGTCGCGTCGACGAGATCCGTCGCATGTCCCGTCGCTCTGAGGAGTCTTTGGACATGGTGATCCATGAGTTGGCGCCGGCCGGCACCGACGTCGAACACGAGGCCCTCGCCATGGTCGGGCTCGAAGAACTGCTCGAGATCCTCGGCCGGTTGACCGACGATCAAACCGAGGTGCTTGTCCTTCGCGCCCTTGGAGGTTGGACCTCCCGGGAGATCGGCGAGATAACTGGGCGCAGCACCGGATCCGTGGAGCAGCTTCAACATCGCGCCACCGAGGCCGTGAGGAACCTTCTCGAAGCTCCGTAAGGAAACGAAGCCGCCCGACGATTCCTTGGACGTGGATACCTCAGGGCACAGTCGCGACCTCTCGGGGCTGATGACCGCCCTAGCGGATGAATTGGCCGTCGCGCCGGACGAGTGGACCGCTTCGCGTCACATAGCTGCCGCTGCCGCCACGGCGCATGTCCTGGCTTGCAGACCCAGGACCGTGCGTTGGATCGCCGCTGCGACGGCCCTGGTCAGTGTCCTCGGGACCGGTGGCGTCGCCCTGGCAGGAGGGTTGCCCGATCCGATCCAAACGGCGGTTGCCGATGTGGCCCGGGTGTTGCCCCTGCCGATTCGCATTCCATACCCGAAGCCCGTCGAGGTCTCGTCAACCCAACGGCCGGTCGATCACCCCGAAGTCGATACCTGGAGCCAGGCAGCCACTATCGAGGCGTCGGCCACAGGAACCGAGCCCGGACAAGCTGAAACCCGAGTCGAGCCTCGGTCCGCCGAAGGCCAGACGCCTCCCTGGTTGCGAAGTTGGGACCGCGATCACAGCGGCGAGGGGCCTCGGTGTCCGCCTGACGAGGAATCGGGGGGTAGTGAGACCGAGATCCTCAATCCGAAATGTGCCGACGAATTCGTTGGCCCGCCCCGATATGACCAGGAAATGATTGACCGGGTGGACGGCGATCAGGGCGATCACGACCAGTCCGGTAGAGGTGATGAGTCGGACAGGGAAAGAGGCTCGCTGCGGCTCGACGGCTCGGGCAACGGAGGTCTAGACGAAAGCCATCGACAGGAGGAACGACACCACAACGAATCTCCGGACGACGACTCGTCCGTCGGGCGGCAATGACCGTCTTTCAAGAGCTCCCCAAAGAAGGAGAAGCAATGCTGACAATCAAAGGCCGATCTAAGGCACTTCTCGCAGGTCTGGTGCTGGCCCTGCTGGCAGGCCTGCCTGGGATCGCCCAGGCCGAGGCGACCGAGGAAACCACCACCACGACAACCCCCGTTCCACCGGTGACCCAGGTCACTTCGGTGCTGCCGGTCCTTGGCTCGGGTCTCACTGTCTCGCTGACACGAGATGCGACCGGCGTCATCACGGAGGTCGCCCTCGATCCTTCAGGGGCCACGATCGTCAAAGAGGGTGACCACAAGGTGGTCTTCCTCCTTGCCGATGGTGACACCCAGGTGGTCGTGAAGTCCTCCTCCAAGGGTGAAGGTGACGAGGCAACTGCCGGTGGGGTCAAGACAACAGTCACCGCCGATGCCACGGCGGATGTGACCGGGCCTGGGTCCTGGTCTGCAGATGTGTTCGGTACCGGTGTTGTGACTATCCCCTACACAGTGTCCTTCGATGGGAATGTCCCGACGATCACCATCGGTGACATCGTCCTTCCCGATGGGGTCACTGCCGAGATCGGCGAGCCCAAGATCAAGACCTCGGACGAGAAGTCCAAGTTCCGGATCAAGGTCACGCTGACCTCAGGTGAGAACAAGGCCAGGGTGAGCTTCCTAGCCTCGACCCACCTCGACGACGACGGCCAACTGAGGGTCAAGCTGTCCGTGACGCTCAACTCCAGAGACCACGTTCGTTGTGGCTGGGGTCACGATGACCGCGACCATCAAGGTGGCGGCGATCAGGTCGGCGACAGCCAGGCCAGATGGTCAGGCCACGGCGACCATGGCGACCACGATCGCGACCACGGCGGTGACAACGAGAACGGCGGCGGCCGTCATGGTGGCGACGAAGGTGAGGGACAAGGCTGAGCAAGTTGATAGATCACACCGGCTCTGGCCGGTTGCGCGGAGGGCCCATCAACTGGGCCCTCCGGCCGCTTCTGGCCCTGGTCGTGGCATGTTCCGCCACCGGGGCCGTAGCCACGTCGAGCAGCCTTGGCCACTACGCCCAGCAGCGACGTCACTACCACCACCGCCGCACCAATCTCGACCAGCACCACCCAGGGAGTCGATGTGCCGGGGGAGTTTGCGGCCGCCCTGGCCGCAACTTCGCCGAATTATCGGTTCGAGTCGACGGTGATGATCGGGGACCAGGTGATCACCAGCATCCAGGGAGTGGTGGACGGTGAATCGGTGGCGGCCACCATCACGGCCGGCACATCTGATGTTTCGTACGTCAGGACCCCTGAAGGAGAGTGGGTAACCGGCCCCGACGACGAGTGGTCGGTTCTCGAAGGTGAGGCCCCGGCAGGAGCGCCGTTGGCGGGTCTAACCGATGCGACCGATCTTGCCCTCGACTCCACCGATGCCGGGGACTTGGCGATTCTGGCAACACTGGGCCCTGCGGCGGGGCCCGCCGCCGGCACCCGAGTCACCATCATCATGAATGGGGGCCTGGTGACCGAGATCCGCTACCAGGCGCAGTCAGGCGCCGACCTTGCTCAGGTGACCACGACCATCACTGAGGTCGGTTCGGCGGGGACGGTCGAGGCACCCGTCCTCTAGCTCTCTCCGGTGCAAGGCGATTGGTTAGCCTGCCGGCTTCCGATCGTCGAAGAAAGAGGGCCTGCGAGATGACCGAGCCGGTTTCCTGGGGGGTGCTCGGGGTGGCAGGGATCGCGGTCCACAAGGTGATCCCCGCCATGCAGGGCTCCGAATTGAGCCCGGTGCATGCCATTGCGTCCCGTTCCGAAGGCAAGGCCGAGGAGGCTGCGGCGTCGTTGGGGATCGAGAAGGCATACGCCTCATACGAAGCGCTGCTCGGTGATCCCGACATCGAGGCGGTGTACATCCCACTTCCCAACCATCTTCACGCTGAGTGGACCGAGAAGGCGGCGGCCGCCGGCAAGCACGTCCTCTGCGAGAAACCGGTGGCGATGAGCAGCGGCCAGGCGCGGCACATGATCGAGGCCTGCCGGGATGCAGGGGTCAAGTTCATGGAGGCTTTCATGTACCGGCTGCACCCGATGTGGGTGGAGGCCAAACGCATGGTCGACTCCGGGGTGATCGGTGACCTGCTCGCCGTCCAGTCCTTCTTCTCCTATCGCAATGTCGACGCCTCCAACATCCGCAACATCGCGGAATTCGGTGGAGGCGCTCTGATGGACGTGGGCTGCTACCCGGTCAACGTCTCGCGGATGCTCTTTGGCGCAGAGCCGATCACAGTCAAATCTTCGATACTCCGCGATCCTGATTTCGGTACCGATGCCGTGACCTCGGCGGTCCTCGACTTCGGCGGCCGGCACGCGACCTTCACCTGTTCGACCCAGATCGAAGACAAGCAGGGCGTCTCGATTGTCGGAACCAAGGGCCGCATCGAAATCGAGATCCCGTTCAACATCCCGCCTGACCGCCCTACCCGACTGCTCCATATCGCCGGCGGGGATCCACCGGTGGCGCCATCTGTCGAGGTGCACGAGTTTGCCACTGTCGACCAGTACGGGATCCAGGCCGATGCATTCTCTCGCGCATCCGCGATGACACTCCGGTTCCGACTGACCCCGAGGACGCCGTTGCCAACCTCGTGATCATGGAGCGCATCGTTGCCAATGCCCTGGTGACCTGATGGGAGGCCCAGGCTTCGTTGCCGGGGTGGATTGCTCCACCCAATCAACGAAGGTGCTGGTGGTCGACGCCGGGACCGGCGAGGTGGTTGCCACCGGCCGCGCCAATCATGAGGTGAGTGGAACCGGCGGCGCCAGGGAGACCGATCCCAGGGTTTGGTGGGAAGCCCTAGGCCAGGCGATGGCGGCGACCGGGATGGCTTCTGACATCATGGCTTTGTCGATCGGCGGTCAGCAGCATGGGCTGGTGGTGCTCGACGACCACGGCGAACCGCTTCGCCCCGCCATGTTGTGGAACGACGTTCGCTCCGCGGCCCAGGCCCAAGAGCTCAAGGAGCGGTGGGGAGCGGAGGCCTGGGCGGATCGAATTGGCGTCGTGCCGGTGGCCTCGTTCACGATCACGAAGTGGGTCTGGCTGACGCAGAACGAGCCAGGAATCGCCATTTCGGCACGTCGGGTCATGCTTCCCCACGACTACACGAACTTCCGGCTGACAGGGACCGCGGCCACCGATCGGGGCGACGCCTCCGGCACCGGATGGTGGTCGTCTGCCACCGAGCAGTACTCGACGGAGGCGCTCGACCTGGCCGGCCTCGATGGTGCGTTGCTCCCGACCATGGTTGGGCCAGGAGAATCGGCAGGTGCTGGTGACCGAGGAGGCCTCGGCCGCGATTGGAGTGCGGGCCGGCACACCGGTGGCGGGGGGAACCGGAGACAACATGGGCGCCGCCCTCGGGCTCGGTCTCCGGCCCGGCCACCCGGTGGTCAGCCTTGGAACCTCGGGCACGATCTATGCGGTTTCCGAGACCAGGATCGTCGACCCCAGCGGGGTGGTTGCCGGTTTTGCCACCGCTGAGACAGGATTTCTCCCACTTGCGGCGACACTCAACTGCACCCTGGCGGTCGATCGCTTCGCCGCCTGGCTCGGCCTGGACCGGGAACAGGTTGCAGACGACACCGAAGTCGTGGTGCTGCCCTATCTCGATGGCGAGCGAACCCCGAATCTTCCCGGAGCCGTGGGAAGCATCCACGGCCTCCGGCATACGACTGGCCCAGAGGAGATCCTGCTCGCCGCCTATCAAGGGGCCGCTGCCTCCCTGCTCGAGGCGATGACCGCAATCTCAGCGGCAGGATCAGGGATTCCGGCGGACGCGCCCCTGATCCTCATCGGCGGCGGGGCCAGAGGCACAGCCTGGCAAAAGGTGATGGCAGAACCTCTCTCAGCGGGCCTTGTTGGTCCCCGACACCGACGAACCTGTGGCATTGGGAGCTGCCATTCAGGCAGCTTCCATGATCAGCGGATCACCGGGGTCCGACATTGCCGAACGTTGGGCCACTCTGAAGGGCCCGATGGTCGAACCTGGGGTGGGTTGGGACGGCGTATTGGAGCGGATCAAGGCCACCCGGGACGCGGTGACCTGACTGCGGTCAGCCGGCGTCCAACTCGAGTTCGAAGACGGTCCATGGGCCATGGCGGAAGTAGTGGACATCGCCACCCATTTGCCTCGCCAAACCACGGGAAACGGAAAGCCCGAGACCGAGAGAACCCGGGCTGTCGCCATGGACGAAGGGCTCGAAGAGCTGATCCTCTAGCTCGGCGGACACCCCCGGGCCGTCATCGAGCACCAGGATCGCAACCCTCCCGGCTTCCTTGTGAGCGCCGAGCCGGATGTGGGGCCCTCCGTAGCGCAACGCATTGCGCAGGAGGTTTCTCATAATCTGGCGGATTCGGACCGGATCGCCGCGCACCATCAAGGCAGGGTCGATCTCTGCGCTCACCCCTATCAGGTCGACGCTGTCGAAGATCTCCGCCAGCGCCACGTCCTGGAGTGCCACCCGGACTGCCTCCTGGCTTCCGACGAGGAAATCATCGAGCAGGGTGCAGACGTCACCGAGTTGGAGGCCGATCTCGGTCACCATCTCGTATCGGGCGTCGTCGTCCAGCGCCTCCCAGTCAGTGGTGAGGATCGAGTTGAAACCAACCACGGCCGCGAGCGGGTTGCGCAACTCGTGGGCGATGACCGCCATCAGTCGCTCCTTGGCACCGACGACCTCCATGAGGGACCGTTCGGTCGCCCGCCACTCGCTCACGTCGAGGTCGACGACGACGACCCGCGAATAGTCGGGCTGGCCGTTCGAGATCGCCGCCTGCCAGTGCGATCGCACCAACACGTCGCCAGCCAGGGTCGGGGCCCGATGCTCACTCTTGATCGAGGTCACTCCCTGAAACGGGGCAAGGAATTGGGCGATGAGTGCGAGCCGCAACTCCGGGTATCCGTCGCCAGAGAAATGCCTCGTTATCAGGTCCGGAACCTGATCCTCAAAGGGAAACCCGTAGAGCATGGCCCACTCGTCGTTGGCCACGAGCTGGATCGGGAGGCGAAGACAGCGCGTCAATTCGGCCTCGTCTCCGAGACGGTCGGCGATCTCGGGGACGGACAGCCCCGCGTAGCGGGTGATCAACGGGGTGTAGTCGGCCACCAGCATGGGGACCGAGGCTGCAGAAACGAGAGCTTCGATCTCACCCTGGAGTCGGTCCACAGGTGTATCCATTTCCCCGATAGATCGGCCTTTCAGGGCGGAACCTTGATCGAGGAGCGACGGTGGGGGGCTAGTCCCCGGGCGGGGTGTCCCAGTCCTGGACGTTCTTGCCGGCCTCCAGAGCCAGGATGTCGAGTGCGGCAGTTGCCCCCGCTCCCGCCGAGATGATCGCCTGGCTGCGCTCCGGTCGCGCCGACCTGCCCACCACATAGACCCGGTCCAGCGAGGATCGATAGTCGCGGTCGACCTGGATGGCGCCGGTCTCGTCTTCGGCTACCCCCAAGGACCGCGCCAGTAACGGGTTCTTGCCTTCGGTGAGGATGAGATAGTCGGCCGTGATCGACCCCGACGCGGTGGTGACGGCGAAACCACTGTCGATGCCCACCGAGGTGACCTCCTCCTCGCGGATGGTGGCGCCAAAACCGGCCACCTGGCGCTTGGCCACTCTCTGGAACGACGTCCCCGCGATTTCTGGGATCCCCAGATAGTTATGGAGCTCGGCGTAGTTCATCGCCGTCTGATCGGTCCCGAACACCGTCACCTCGTGACCGTTCTTTGCCAGGAACAGAGCCGCGGAAAGGCCACCCGGCCCATCACCAACGATCGCGATTCTTGCCATTCAGCTTTCCTTCTGTCTGAGGCGTGAACGCCGGATCCGGCCCGCCTATGCCCCTCGGTGGACAATCATGCGGGTCGTGGAGACCGTGACACTGCCCATCACCGGGGCTCTCGACCTGCGAAGCACGCTTCGGCCGCTTCACGGATGGTTCGCCGACGACGGCTGGTGGCTGACGGCGCGCACTGCCGACGGGCCGGGCACACTGCGGGTTCGTCGCTCCCGTGAGGGCATCGTTGGAGAGGCATGGGGCGCGGGCGGCCCCTGGTTGTTGGGCTCGGTCGGCACGATCAGCGGTTTCGACGACGACCCGGCCGTCTTCAGCACCGATCATCCGCTGCTGGCGGACCTCCATCACCGGCACCCGGGCATGCGCTTTGGCAGAACCGGCCTGGTCTTTGACGCCCTCGTTGCCGCGATCGTCGGTCAGAAGGTGACCGGCACTGAGGCATTGTTGGCGATGCGTGGGTTGCGTCGTGTCTTCGGCGATCCGGCGCCGGGGCCGCGCCCCGGCCTGTCGCTGCCGCCCGACCCGGAGCGAATGGCGGCTACGCCGTATTGGGCCTATCACGAGCTGCATCTGGAGCAGAGGCGGGCAGATCTGCTGCGCCGGGTCGCCGCCGACTTCACCACGGTCGCCGCGACCGCCCAGCAATCCCCGGCTTCAGCGGCGACCGTCCTCCAGCGTTACTCCGGGGTGGGCCCGTGGACCGTTGCCAAGACGTTGATGGTCTCGCATGGCGATCCCGATCAGGTCGAGGTCGGCGACTTCCACCTGAAGCACATCGTGGTTCATCATCTGACCGGGCGCCCCCGGGGCACCGATGAGGAGATGCTCGACCTTCTGGAGCCGTTCCGCCCGCACCGGGGCCGGGTGGTCCGGCTCCTCCACACCCTCGGTCACGAGCCGAAATTCGGGCCGAGGATGGCGCCCCGCGACATCACCACCATCTGATCAGTAGTACGGGAGGTACTCCTCGATCTCCCAGTCGGTGGTGTGGGCCATATAGCGATCCCACTCCGCCCGCTTCACAGCCAGGAAGCCCTCGACATATCCCGGTGAGAAGGCCTCGACGAACTCTTTGTCGCTCTCCAACGCATCTAGGGCCGCACCCAGGCTGGGCGGTGCTGCGAAGGAGGCGTCGGAGCCAGTGATGCAGTCCTGGGTCTCGGCCGGTGGGCACTCGAGCTCCAGCCGCACCCCGCGAAGCGCCGCAACCAGCGTGGCGGTGGCGGCGAGATGGACCGAGGTTGCCCCGTCTGCAAGACGGTGCTCGAGCCTCATCCCGGACTCGCTGGGCGGGGGAATCCTGACCGCGACCCCACGGTGGTCGTAACCCCAGTTGGCGTAGTAGCCGTTGAGCGAACCGGGCTTCAGGCGCTTATAGGCATTGACCGTGGGCGCAACCAGGGCGGACATCGAAACGTGGTCGTGGACCAGGCCGGCGATGCAGCGGCGGGCCAGCTCACTCAGCCCGTCGGGTGCGCCGGGGTCGCTCAAAGCGTTCTTTCCATCGCGATCCAGCCAGGAGATATTGACATGGATGCCACTTCCTCCCCGTTCGGTGAGCGGCTTGCCCAGGAAGGAGAGGAGATAGCCCCGTTTGGCAGCCACCTCCCTAGCCATCACCTTGAACAGGAACGCATCGTCGGCCGCAGGAAGGGCCTTGTCGTAGCGCAGGGTGAGCTCGAACTGGCCATCGTCGTACTCGGAGTTGACCGATTCCAGGTCGAGGCCCATCTCCAAGGCGGTCTCCATGATCGCCTGGATGGTCCCCGTGGGATCCACGGCGGTGCCGGTGCCGTACGCATATGAGCCGGGGGTATGGATCGGGCGCCATCCGCCATCGCCATCGGGCTCGAACAGGAACGCCTCCAGCTCGAAGCCGATCATCGGGGTCAGGCCTATCTCCTCCCACTCGCCGATCACTCTCTCCAGGATCGACCGTGGGGCCAGCTCGACCGGTGTCCCGTCCTTGGTGATCGATGCCACTACCACGCCTGTTCCCTTTTCCCAGCCCGGTCTGACGTTCTCCATCGAAAACCGAGCCTCGACGTCGGGAAAGCTCTCGTGATGGGCGCCTGGATGGGGGATCATCACCCGGTTGAGTTGGAGCGAGAAGAGGGCAACGCAATGGTTGCTCCCCTCCGCCGCCCGTTGCCCGGACAGGTACTTGCCACGGGCCAGGCCGAGATGGTCGGGCCAGAGGAAACGAACCCGGTCGTAGCTCTTGTCGCTCAGAAGGCTGCCTCCTGCTAGGCGCCCGGGATGGGCGCTGCTCGCACGGTCGGGGACAGTATCAACCGGTGGCTTGATAAACTCAATAGATGCGGGCTCTCGTCATCGAACACGACCCGCTTTCGACTCCCGATCGGGTCGGCGAGCATCTGGAACGGCGTGGCGCTCGGCTCGACCCGTTCGTCGTGGTCGAGGACATCAACGACCCTGAAGTCACCGCCAAATTCCCGGACAACGGCTCACACGACCTGGTTGTCCTCATGGGCTCGCCGTGGTCGGTCTATGAGGATCGGCTTCAGGGCTGGGTCGGCCCGGAGCTCGACTTCATACGGCGCCAGGCCAGCTCAGGCGTGCCCATTCTCGGCATCTGCTTCGGGGCCCAGGCTATGTCCGCTGCCATGGGCGGAAAGGTCACCCGTTCGGCCCGCCCCGAATATGGATGGGTGAGCATCGACTCGGCAGTCGACGAGATCGCCGGAGGCCCTTGGTTTCAGTACCACCACGACGAATTCACGCTCCCTCCGGGCGCCGTCGAGTTGGCCCGCAACGCCTCGGGGCTTCAGGCATTCCGATCGGGGAGGAATCTCGCCGTTCAATTCCATCCTGAGATGACCGCCGGTCTGATCGCCTCTTGGTGTGAAGTCGATGGTGGCGAGGAGATGGTCGAAGTGGGCATCGATCCCGACCAGGTGATCGAGGAGAGCAGGCTCATGGAGAAGGCCACCCAGCCCTCCCTGGAGCTGATGTTGGACTGGTTTCTCGACGAGATTGCAGGAGCCGGGTGACCCGACACCGGCCGATGGTTCGGGTCGACCTCACCGATCCCGACCTCTGGCAGCGTGGGGTGCCCCACGACGAGTTCCGACGACTGCGCTCCGAGTCCCCGGTGGCCTGGTCCGAGAATCCCTCAGGCCATCGCGGTTTCTGGGTGGTCACGAGGCATCAGGATCTGGTGGCGATATCACGGGATCCGGCGACCTTCTCCTCCCGCAACGGAGTCATCACCCTCGATGATCTCGAGACCGACCAACTCGAGGCGAGGCGGACCATGTTGGAGGAAGACCCTCCACGTCACCGGGAGCTCAGAGGACTGACCTCGCCCCACTTCACGCCGAGAGCGGTGCGGGCACATGAGGCGTATGTCCGTGCTCTCGCGGCAAACGCAATCGAGGCTGCATTGTCGGTCGGGGAGTGCGATCTGGTCCCCCAACTGAGCGAGCGGGTCCCTATCAGGCTCCTGGGCAGGATCCTCGGGGTCCCTGACGAGAATGTCGACGATCTGGTCCGGCTCGGCAACCAGGTGATTGGCTCCGACGACCCGGAGTATCTCGATCCGATCTTCGGGGAAGCTGCGCCGGATCAGGCGAGGTTGCTCCCTTTCGGCCATCCGGCGTCACTCGAGGCCTTCCAGATGGCCTGGGAGATAGCAGCCGAGCGACGTGCCCACCCTGGTGACGATGTGATGACCGCGTTGGCCCTCGGCGAGATCGATGGCGAGCGTCTTAGCGACCAGGAGTTAGGCACATATTTCGTGTTATTGGTGATCGCGGGCAACGAGACGACCCGCCACACAATCACTTCGGGCATCGCCGCCCTTGCCGGTGATCCCGAGCAGTGGAGTCTGCTTCGCTCCGGCGCCGTCGATCCCAATCGAGCCGCCGACGAGATTCTCCGTTGGGCGACGGCGATTCATTTCCATCGCCGCATGGCGACCACCCACGTGGCGATCGGCGAGGTGGAGATCGAGGCCGGTGAGAAGGTGGCTCTCTACTTCGCCTCGGCGAACTTCGACGAGTCCGTTTTCGGGAACCCATTCCAGCTGAACCTGGACCGATCTCCCAACGACCATGTGGCGTTCGGCCGCGGCGGGCCTCATTTCTGCCTCGGGGCCCATCTGGCGAGACTCGAGGTTCGGGTCGTGCTCGAGGAGCTGGCGGCGAGAGTCTCTTCGATCGAAGTGGTGGGGGAGCCGGTCAGGCTCCGCTCCAACCACATCAACGGGATCAAGCACCTGCCGGTCCGACTTCGGCCTGCTTGACCTGCCCAGGGCGGTCCGGCCGTGACGACGATCTACCCTCCATCGCGTGATCACCTACCGCTTGGGAAACGACCTCGACCTCGACGCAGTAATCGACCTCTACGTCGACTCCACGCTGGGTGAGCGCCGCCCGGTCGGCGAGCGAGAGCGGATGAAGAGAATGCTGGAAGAGGCCAACCTGGTGGTCACCGCCTGGGATGGAGACCGGATGGTCGGAATCTCACGTTCGGTCACCGACTGGGTCTATTGCACCTATCTCGCTGATCTCGCGGTGCGTCTCGACTATCAGAAACAGGGCATCGGGAAAGAGCTGGTCCGACGGACGCGCCAGGAGACACCTCAGGCCATGGTGATCCTGCTTGCCGCCCCCAAGGCGGTGGACTACTACCCGAAGATCGGAATGACCCAACACAACAGCGCGTGGATCCTTCCCGGCGGGGTGGAGCCGGTCTGATCGCGGCGCACTCAGCGCTCCAACCAGGTCGCGACCAGATCACCGACAAAGCGAGGCAGGAACATGTCGTTGTGCTGGGCGCCCTCGACACCCTTCGACGAGGGCTTCCGAACCGGCACCGGTGAGGGCATCAGCGAAGTCGAGTGCGAAGGAAGGGTCAACCAGCCCGTCTTCGTCCCCGTACATGAGAAGGCTGTCGAGATCCGGGTTCTGGTCGACCAGATTGAGCGGGTTGCCCGTCGTGCCACGCTTCCGGGTCGTCGGCGGGCCCGGCTCCGAAGAACGGATACATCAGGACTCCCCAGCCGGTCAACGTCATACGGCCCTGCCAGCCCCACCAGCCGATCGGGGATGCCGGATCCGGGGATCGGGCATGAGCCGCCATAGTCGTCTCCGTTGAGGGCCACCACCGCCCCGAGGTGGGCGCCGGCCGAGTGGCCGAGGACGACGACGGTCCCGTCCGAGTCGGGAAGCGCCGCTGCGTAGCGAACCGCGCAGGCCACGTCGTCGACTGCGGCGGGGAAGCCGGGCTCCTCACCTGAGAGGGTGTAATTGGTGTTCACGGTCAGAAATCCTTCATCGGTCAGGAACTCGGCCAGGGGCTTCATGCTGGAGGAATCCCCGGCCACCCAGCCGCCGCCATGGACCAAGACCACAGCGGGGAACGGCCCGGTGCCTTCGGGAATCAGCACCTCGGCGTCGATCTCGGGCAAAGGCGCCGTGGTCGTGGTTGTGGTGGAAGTCGGAGGCAGGGTGGTGCTCGTGGTGCTGGTGGTGGTCGTCGTCGACGTGGTCGAGGTGCTCGACGTCACCGTGGCCGGCTCCACCTCGCTGGTGCTCGGCGCCGCAGCACCCGAGTTGCTGCATGCCACGACCATCAGCATCAGGGCGGTCAGGAGAGGAGTGAGGCTGCGTCCCGATCCACGTACCACTCGACTACTCCTTCGGCTTCCTTCAGGTGTCCGGCGGGCGTGCCGTTCTCGAAGCTCGCCTTCAGCGCGCCTGCCTTCTCGGCTCCAAGTGCGACCAAGAGGATCAGATGCGCACGCCAGATCAACGGATAAGTCGCGGTCAGTCGATCCTCTTGGTTGCCGGGATCGTGATTGGCGACATACCAACGGCTGGCTTCGCCCAGGGCTGGCGTTCCGGGGAAGAGGGATGCGACATGGGCGTCAGCACCCATTCCGAGCATGATCAGGTCCGGGACCCTCTCGACATGTATCGAGCGGAGTCGAGCCTCGTAATGCGCTGCACCGTCCTTCGGCTCCATGTACTCGCTCCATCGCGGCCTGACGAAGTTGGCGTTTACATGGTCGAGCAGAGTGGTCGCGATCATCCGCCCGTTGGAACGTTCGTGGTCCGGCGGCACCCATCTCTCGTCCGAAAGCCAGGCGTCCACTTTTTCCCAACCGCTGGCCCGGCCCCTGAGCATCCGATAGGTGGCCTCTGCTGCCGATCCGCCTGCCAACCCCAAAGAGAATCGGCCTCCTGCGGTTGATATCAGGTCTGCGATCCGTTTCGAGGCGGCCTGCGTCGCAGCGTCAGGGGTTTCATGGACGAGGAGCTCCACATGGCCACGGTACTGGCGCTTTACATTGGAGCACGTGCTCTCAATTGTCCGAATTCAATGGCCTGGCGGCGAGGTGAGTGGGCGTCTCGTCGGTGACGGCAAGCACGGGCTGCTTCTGGCCCACGGTGCGGGCACCAACCAGGATCACCGGGTCATGGTTGGCCTTCGCGACCGTCTGGCGGGCGCCGGGCTTCGAGTCCTCACTTTCAACTACCCCTACACCGAGCGGGGGTCGAAGAGCCCTGACCGGGCGGAGCGTCTCGTCGAGTGCCACCGGGCGGCCGCCGACGTGTTGGCGGCCAAGGTCGACTTGTTGTTCCTGGCCGGGAGGTCGATGGGGGGGCGAATGGCCACCTATCTCGTCGCCGAGGGGTATCCCGCGGCGGGCGTCATCCTCTACGCCTATCCGCTGCACCCGCCTGGCAAGCCCGAATCGTTGCGGGTGTCCCACTTTCCCGCAGGTGATCATCCCACTTCTCTTCTTCCAGGGGACCAGAGACTCGCTGAGCCGGATGGATCTGTTCGAAGAGCACATCAGCTCCTTGCCCAATGCGACGGTGGACATCCTCGACGGAGCCACCCATTCGCTGACCGGCGGCGGGTGGTCAGAAGCCGCCATGTTCGAGCATCTCACGTCGAGATCGGTGTCGTGGATCGACGAGGTCTCGTCTGGCACAACTGGCGGCACCAGGCCATAATTGGCACCCATCTCTTCCTCCAAGGAGTCTTTCGATGCCCGAAGTCAGTCTGCGCGCCCAAACCGGGCGGAGCACCGGATCGTGCGACTCGCGTCGCGTTCGTAAGACGGGCGCCGTGCCCTGCGATCGTCTACGGCAAGGGCACCGACCCGGTCGTCCATCGCGGTCGACGCCCACGATCTGCATGTGGTGCTTCACACCGAAGCCGGGGCCAATGCCCTGATCAACCTGGAGATCGAAGGCGGTGCGACCCTCCTGACCATGGCCCGGGTGATCGAGCGCCATCCCTTCCGCAACGAGTACCGCCACATCGACTTCGTCACGGTGTCCCTGGATGAGATCGTCACCGCCGAGGTGGCCATCCACTTCGAAGGCTCGCCGATTGGAGTCACCAACGGTGGCGTGTTCTCGCCGCAACGCACCCATGTCGTGATCGAGGCACTGCCGAATGCCATCCCCTCCGCAATCATGCTCGACGTCTCGGAGGTCGAGATCGGCGACTCGCTCCGAATCGCCGACCTACCTGTGATCGAGGGCGTGACCTACACCGAGGACCCGGATGCGGTCGTGATGAGCGTCACCACGATGGCTGCCGAAGTGGTCGAGGAGGTCGAGGGCGAGCTCGAGGGCGAGGGAGAGGAGCCGTCCGAGGGTGACCAGGCTGCTGCGGGCGAGCAAGAGGGCGAAAGCGGCGAATAGCCAGGTTCACATGGTGATCGGTCTCCGTAACCCGGGGAGCGATTACGAGGGAACCAGGCACAACGCCGGCTACGAGGTCGTCGCCCGGGTCGCCGGACGTCACGACACCAGATTCGGCAAAGCCCCTTCTCGGGTCCGTTGTGAGGTCGCCCAGATCGGTGCCGGCGAGAGCCGGGTGCTCTGCCTGGTGCCCACGACCTTCATGAATGACTCGGGATCGGCGGTGCGTGCTGCGGTGGACTACTACGGGGTCGATCTTGCCCGGGTCCTGGTCATCCACGACGACATCGATCTCGCATTTGGGCGCCTCCGTCTTCAGGTGAATGGAGGCAGCGGCGGGCACAACGGGATCCGGTCTCTCGAGAAGGCATTGGGCACAACAGAGTTCAGCCGACTCAAGATTGGGGTCGGCCGCCCTCCCGGTTCGATGGATCCGGCCGACTTCGTGCTCCGTCCCTTCACCAAAGCCGAAAGTGCCGAGGTCGAGGTGATCTTCGAGGAGGCGGCCGATGTGACCGAGCTCTGGCTCAGCGACCCGGCCCGGGCCCAGGAGATGGCCGCCCTGCGCGGCCGCGACTGAGGCCTATAACGTCACCCGATGCCCGAATTCGTCGGCGCCCTGGATCAAGGGACCACTTCGACCCGATTCATGGTGTTCGACAGCGCGGGCACTGTGGTCGCGGTTGACCAGCAGGAGCACCACCAGATCTTCCCTCGCCCGGGATGGGTCGAGCACGACCCGATGGAGATCTGGGCCAAGTCGGTCTCCGTCATCGAAGGGGCCCTCTCTAAGGCAGGTCTGACCGCCTCGGACCTGGCCGCGGTCGGCCTCACCAACCAGCGCGAGACGACTGTGATCTGGGATCGGGCCACCGGGGCCCCGGTGGCCAACGCCATCGTCTGGCAGGACACACGAACCGCCGACCTCTGTTCCCGTTTTGCCGGGGAAGACGGGGCCGATCGGTTCCGCTCTGTCACCGGTTTGCCCCTGGCGACCTACTTCTCGGGTCCCAAGATCCGATGGCTCCTCGACGAGCACGACCTCCACGACCCGGCCGCCCGGGGTGAGTTGGCCTTCGGGAACATCGATTCCTGGCTGGCATGGAACCTGACGGGTGGGCCGGGCCGGGGGGCACACGTCACCGATGTGACCAACGCATCGCGGACCCTGCTCATGGATCTGGCCACCACCACCTGGGACGCCGACATCGCCGTCGCTATGGAGATCCCGACCGCGATGCTCCCCGAGATCATGCCTTCGATCGGGGTCCTCGGCACCTGTGTCGGCCCGTTGGAGGGGGTGCCCCTCACCGCCATCCTTGGTGATCAGCACGCCGCACTGTTCGGCCAGGTCTGTTTTCATCCCGGGGAGGCAAAAAACACATACGGCACCGGCAATTTCATGCTCCTCAACACCGGTCCGACGCCGGTCGCATCCGAGGCAGGGTTGCTCACGACGCTGGCCTATCAGCGCGCCGGCGAGAAGCCGGTCTACGCCCTGGAGGGCTCGGTGGCGGTGACCGGGTCGCTGGTGCAGTGGCTGCGGGACAACCTCCGTTTGCTCGATGACGCCTCCGACGTCGAGCAACTTGCCGCCACCGTGGAGGACAACGGGGACGTCTACTTCGTCCCCGCCTTCTCCGGGCTCTTCGCTCCGTACTGGCGACCCGATGCCAGGGGCGTCATCACCGGTCTCACCAGGTTTGCCAATGGGGGGCACATCGCCAGGGCAGCCCTCGAGTCCACTGCCTATCAGACCCGTGACATCCTCGATGCGATGACCATCGACTCGGGAGTCCGCTTGAGCGAGCTGAGAGTCGACGGGGGAATGACCGGCAACTCGCTTCTGATGCAGTTTCAGGCCGACATCCTCGGGGTCGACGTGATCAAGCCCCGGGTGGCGGAGACCACCGCGCAAGGGGTCGCCTTTGCGGCCGGTCTGGCAGTTGGGCTTTGGGCGAATCTCGATGAGATCGCCGGGCTGTGGCAAGAGGATTCCAGATGGCAGCCGCACATGGCCGAAGACCAGCGAGAACTGCTCTATGCACGTTGGAAAGAGGCCGTCGAGCGCTCATTGGGATGGGTATGACACGAGGTTTGGCGCCCGCCCACCGATAAGATCGCTGCGAGTCGAGGAGGTCTCATCTCTCTGCCTGACATGCTCGCGCTGTCCAGGATCCTGCTGGTGCCTGTGATCATGGCGTTCACCAGGAGTGAGCAGATTCCCCACTCCCTGGCGATCGCCGCATGGCTGTTCGCCCTTGCCGCCTTCACCGACTACTTGGATGGCTATTTCGCCAGGAAGATAAGCGGGGGCACGGTCCTCGGAGCCTTCTTGGACACCACCGCGGACAAGATCCTGGTCACCGGCACATTGCTCGCCCTGGTGTCCATCGACCGGGTCTCGGTGTGGCCGGCCGCTCTCATCATTTTCCGTGAATTCGGGGTGATGGCCCTCCGTGGGGTGGTGGCGGCCCAGGGCGGCCTGATTCGGCCCTCGACCTGGGGCAAGTTGAAGACCGCGACCCAGTTCGTTGCCCTGTTCCTGGCTTTCTTCAGACTGGCCGAGCCATGGGGCCCGTGGTATCTCGACCAATGGGCGATGCTGATCGCTGTCATCGCCACCGTCGGCTCGGCATGGGGCTACACCACGGCCTTCTGGCACATCGTGCGCACCGAGCCTGCCGGCACCGTCAGGTGAAGGTCGCCGTCACCGGCGGCTCCGGAGTTGTGGGGGCGGCAGTCGTCCGGCATCTCGTCGCCGCCGGCCACGAGGTACGGGCCCTGGCCCGGACCGAGAAGGCGGCGCTCACCCTCACCGATCTTGGAGCGGAATCAGTTCCCGGCGACGTGCTCGACCGCTCGAGCCTGGTCGAGCTTGTTTCCGGGATTGAGCGTGTCTTTCACTTGGCCGGGGTCAACGAGATGTGCTCGCTGGATCCGGGGCTCATGGATCGGGTCAACATCATGGGCACCTCCAACGTTCGTGACGTGTGCCTCGCGAAGGGGGTCCGACGGCTGATTCACACTTCATCTGCCGTGGCGATCGGTGAGAAGCGGGGGACGGTGGGCTCGGAGACCAGCGCGCACCGTGGCCACTATCTGTCCAGATACGAGCGCTCGAAGCACATCTCTGAGCGGCTGGTGCTGGAGGGCCCTCCCGGGCTCGAAGTCGTCTCCGTGAATCCGTCGTCGGTGCAGGGCCCCGGTCGCGGAACGGGCACGGGCAAGCTGATCCTCGACGTGACGCGGGGAAAGCTCCCCTTTCTCATCGACACCACGGTCTCGATGGTCGACATCGATGACTGCGCACGGGGCCATCTCCTGGCGGCCGACCTGGGTAGCCCGGGCAACCGGTATCTGTTGAGCAGTGTGTCGCTCCCCATCAAAGAGGCGCTCGCGGTTATGACGAGAGCCACCGGGATCTCACTGACCCCCCGGTTTCTCCCCGGGGCGATGGCGTCTGTCCTCGGTGGCGGCGTGGAATTCGGGGCAAAGATCTTGAGACGCCGCCCGCCGTTCTGCCGGGAGATGGCGCGGGTGATCCGGCACGGTCATCAGTATGACGGGTCGAGGGCGACCAGGGACCTGGGGTTGGCCTACACGTCGGTCGACGACACGGTCAGACGGACCGTCGACTGGTTTCGGGCCCAGGGCCTACTCCATCGCTAGCGGTAGCATCGGCCGGCTCGATGCCAGCCCCGCTCGCACCCCTTCTCTCCGCTTGGCGGTCCGCGTCTCTTCCCGACCTCTCGGGCTCGTGGGCGGTGTCCGCTGGTGGGCGAGCCTTCGCCATCGCCGGTTTGGCAGACCAACTGGGCGAGCTGCTGTTGGTTGTGGTGCCCGGTGAGCGTGATGCCGAGGAGCTGGCCGACGACCTTGCCCTTTTCCTTGACGATGTCACGCTGGCGCCGGCATGGGAGACCCTTCCGTTCGAGCATGTCTCGCCCAACATTGCGACCATGGCCCGCCGCGCCGTGGCGAGGCATCGGCTCCAACGTGGGGGCGGCCCGGCGGTGGTGGTAGCGAGCGTTCGCAGCGCGATTCAACGTCTCAGTCCGTCGAGCCCTGATCCTCTGACCCTTTCCCGGGGGGACGAGGTGGCCCTGGACGATCTGGCACGCGGCCTCGCTGATCTCGGCTACTCGCGCACCGACCGGGTCGAGGCACGCGGCGAGTTTGCAGTCCGGGGCGGGATTGTCGACGTCTTCCCTGCCCAAAGTGAAGAGCCGGTGCGGCTCGACTTCTTCGGCGACACCGTCGAGGACATCCGGGCTATCTCTGTGGCTACTCAACGCTCAGAGCACGTCGTCGATCAGCTCGTTGCCTATCCCGCTCGGGAGGTCCGTCCCGGAGCCGACCTGCTCGATCGCGCTGCGGACCTGGTGGCCAGCGAGCAGTGGGCGGCGTCCACCTGGGATCGCATCGCCCAGGGCCAGTTGTTCTCGGGCATCGAGTCGTGGCTGCCCTGGCTTGCGGATCCTGTCTCTTTGATCGATGCCGCTCCCGACACCCGTCTCGTGCTGATCGAGCCGTCCCGGGCGTTGGACCGGGCACGGGAGCTGATAAAAGAGGAGTCAGAGTTGGCGGATGCCCTCGCCCCCACCTGGGGCGAGCAAGCGCCTTCAGCCGGTGCCCACCCGGCACTGTTCCTCGATCTAGAGCCGCGCCTCGCCGACCGTCGTCATCTCCGGGTTCCCTCGGCCCCGACCGGGCCCGCCGACCCGGTGGTGGAGGTGCGTGCCCTCGATGCCACGCCCGGCGACCCGGAGGCGGTTAGCCGGGGCCTAGCCCTGCTGCTGGAGCGAGGGGTGACGACAGTGGTGGCCATGGACGGGGTGGCAGCCGCCGATCGGGTAGCTAGGGCCCTCGCCGAAAACGGGCTGGCCATCGAGCGGCTCGATTCCCTGTCCAATCCTCGGCCGGCGATCGTCCCGGTCGGGATTCATCGGGGATTCGTGGCTTCCGGTCTAGGGGTCGCGGTGTTGGGAGAGCAGGAGATCGCCGGGCGCCGGCGGGCCCACCGCAGGACGGGGCGGAGTCGGGCTGCACTGGCGCATCAGTACCGGGACCTCAACGAGGGTGACTACGTGGTCCACCATCAGCACGGGATCGGGAGATTCGAGGGTCTCGTCTCGCGAACGATGGTCGGCGTGGAGCGCGACTACCTGATCATCGCCTACGCCGGAGCCGACCGGCTATACGTGCCTGTCGACCAGCTGGCCGCCGTCACTCGATACACGGGCGGTGAGGCGCCCCGGGTGTCCCGGATGGGAGGAAAGGACTGGTCTGACCAAAAGGCTCGGGTCCGGAAGGCCGTTGCCGCCGTCGCCCAGCGGGTGGTTGAGCTTCATCGCCTGCGCGCCGCCGCCGTCGGCCATGCATACGCCCCTGACTCCCCCTGGCAGAGGGAGATGGAAGGCACGTTCCCCTTCGAGGAGACCCCCGATCAGCTCCGCGCCATCATCGAAGTGAAGTCCGACATGCAGAGCGAGCGGCCGATGGACCGCCTGGTTTTTGGAGATGTCGGTTTCGGGAAGACCGAGGTTGCGATCCGGGCCGCATTCAAGGCCGTGCAATCCGGCAAACAGGTGGCAGTCCTCTGCCCGACGACTCTGCTGGTGCAACAGCACCACCAGACATTTTCGGACAGGTTCGCTCCCTACCCGGTGCGGGTCGAGGCCCTCTCCCGCTTTCTGACCCCGAAACAGCAGGATCGGGTGGTCGCGGCCCTGGCCACCGGGGAAGTCGACGTGGTGATCGGGACCCACCGGCTTCTCTCCGAGGACATCAAGTTCAAGGAGCTCGGCCTCCTCGTGATCGACGAAGAGCAGCGCTTTGGGGTCACCGCCAAAGACTCACTCAAGGAGTTGAAGGTGGGGGTCGACGTCCTCACTCTCACCGCGACCCCGATTCCGCGCACCTTGGAGATGGCGCTGACCGGGATCAGGGATGTCTCCCACATCAGGACTGCTCCCGAGGACCGTCACCCGATCCTGACCTACGTCGGGCCGTCGGACGACCAGGCGGTCTCGGCGGCGATTCGCCGTGAGCTGCTCCGGGAGGGACAGGTCTTCTACGTGCACAACCGGGTCCGATCGATCGATCGGGCCGTGGCCCAATTGCGGGGCCTGGTTCCCGACGCCCGATTTGTAGTGGCTCACGGTCAGATGTCGGAGGGCCAGCTGGAACAGGTGATGATCGACTTCTGGAATCGCGAATACGACGTGATGGTGGCGACCACCATCATCGAATCAGGCCTCGACCTCCCTCAGGTGAACACCCTCATTGTGGAGCGAGCGGACCTGCTCGGCCTTGCCCAGCTCTACCAACTCCGAGGCCGCGTTGGCCGCTCCAGCCAGCGGGCGTATGCGTATCTGTTCCACCCCCAGGACCTGAGTCTCACCGAAGAGGCCCATCGGCGCCTGGAGGCGATCGGGGAGGCCACGGACCTCGGCTCCGGATTCCAGCTCGCCCTGAGAGATCTCGAGATCAGAGGGGCCGGGTCGATCCTCGGCGAGGTCCAAAGCGGGCACATCGCCGCCGTCGGTTTCGAGTTGTACGCCGAGTTGGTGGCCGATGCTGTCTCCGAGTTGGAGGGCCGGGCGACAGTCGAGGAGCCGCCATCAGAGATCCGAATCGATCTTCCCGTTGATGCCCACCTGTCCGAGACCTATATCCCCGAGCAGGAGCTCCGTCTCGAGGCGTATCGACGTCTCGCCGGCACCTCGACACACCCCGAAGTCGACGACGTGGCGGCGGAGTGGGAAGACCGATTCGGCCCACTTCCTGCTGCTGCGTCGGCACTGGTGGATCTTGCGCGATTGCGTGTCGACGCCCTCCGTGTCGGCTTCGTCGAGATGGTCAAGCTCCGCCATGAGATCCGGATGGGCCCGGTCGACTTGAAGCCTTCCCAGGAGGTGCGTCTCAAGCGTCTCCAGCCACGTTCCGTTCTCCGGCGCGGCCGAGGGCCTTATCTTCATCCCAGCCCCAATCCCTCTCGTGCCCGGTTTGTCCCGGTTCATTGCCGAAATGTGGCCGCAGGAAGACTCCTTGCCCTGACCCCAGGTGCCTCTAGGAATGTGAACCCTCTACCATTCCATGAACTCTTTCCATCCCTCCTCAAAAGGAACCTCTCTTGAAGAAGCTCTCATCCCTGTTGGTCTTGTGCGTCCTCGTCCTCGGGGCGTGTGGGGGCGGTAACGAAGTTGCGGCCACCGTTGACGGCACCGATGTGACCGTTGGCGAGGTGGAAGCCTTTTTCAACAAGAAGGATGACGCCGCGATCACCAAGGAAGAGTTCGCCCAACTCCTCTCGTTCAACATCATCCTCGACATCTTCAGTCGCAACGCCGAATCCGATTTCGGCATCACCTTCACCGACGAGGAGATCGACACCGAGGCGAACGACATCATTTCCTCCCAGTTGACCCAAGGTCAGACCAGGGAGGACTTCCTCACAACCAACGAGGTGACCGAGCAGCTCTTGCTTCGTGTGGCCCACCAGACCCTGATCCAAAGAGCCATTCTCGAGCAGATGCAGGGAGAGGTCACCGAGCCCACCCAAGAGGAGATCGATGCCTTCTTCCAAGAGGCGTCGCTGATGGTGTGTGCGTCCCACATCCTGGTGGCTACCGAAGCCGAGGCTCAAGACGTGGAGGACAGGCTCGCCGCCGGCGAGGACTTCGCAGACATTGCAACGGAGGTTTCGATCGACGGGAGCGCCGATTCCGGGGGAGATCTGGGATGCGCCGACCCGAGCGGCTACGTGCCAGAGTTCGCCGCGGCGATCCAGTCCGCCGAGGTTGGGGTCCCGACCGATCCGGTCGAGACCGAGTTCGGCTTCCACGTCATCCTGCTTCGTGAGGATGAGCTCCCCACAAATGACCAGGCGATCGCCAGCCTCAAGGACCAGGCTGCCCAGTTGGCGGCTCAGACCTGGTTCCTCGACACTGCTGGGGCGGCCGATGTCGAGGTGAATGAGAAGTTCGGCACCTGGCAGTCCGAGCCGACACCAGAGGTCGTACCGCCGGCCGACGCGACCACATCGACCACGACGAACTGAGTGCCCGGCTCGTGATCGTCGTCACCGGTCTCGGACCCGGCGATCTCGACCGGATCCCGGGACCGGTTCGCGACATCCTGCTCGACCCGGAGCGGACGGTCATAGTCCGTACCCGGCATCACCCGGCAGCCCAGGAGCTCGCCGGAGCCCGGGAGATCACCTTCTGCGACGACCTGTACGAATCGGCCGATGCCTTTGATGAGGTCTACACCGCCATCGCCGACAGGGTGCTGGCGGCGGCCGCCTCAGGACCCGTTGTTTACGCAATGCCTGGAAGCCCAATGGTGGGTGAGTTCGCGGTGCGCAAGCTGCTCGCCTCCGGCGTCGAGATCGAGCTGATCCCCGCCGAGTCCTTCGTCGACGCAGTTCTGGCCGAGGTCGGCTACGACCCTCTGGATCGCGGTCTGCAGATCCTCAACGGCCACGAGCTTCCCGAGCCTTTGGTCTTGGACAAGCCGACGATCATCGCCCACCTCGACCGCCCAGAGATCCTGGCGGAGGTGGCGGCTCAGGTCGATCGGGTCCTTCCCGAGGGCACCTTGGTGAAGGTGTTCGCCGGCCTTGGTGCCGCCGATGCGGTGGCTTCCGAGACCGTCCCCTTCGAGGTGGATGCCTCTCTGGCCGGGTTCCGCACCTCGATGTACATCGACGCCGAGCCCGGCGGGTTGATCGGGGCGGTGCAAACCATGATCCGGCTCCGGGAAGAGTGCCCCTGGGATCGGGAGCAGACCCATCAAACCCTGATGAAGAACCTGGTCGAGGAGTCCTATGAGTTGATCGAGGCGGTGGGTCGCCTCCCAGAAGGTGAGCCGGATTGGGTGGCCTACGCGCGCCGTCGAGGACGAGTTGGGCGATGTCCTGCTCCAGGTGCTGTTCCACGCCGTGATCGCCCGGCAGGCAGGAGCGTTCGACATCGACGATGTGGCCGAGGTGATGCGTCAGAAGCTGGTTCGTCGCCATCCCCACGTGTTCGGTGACGTCGAAGTCGGTTCCGCCGCGGAGGTGAAATCCAACTGGGACCGGATCAAGGAGGAGGAGAGGGGCACGGCACAAGAGTCGACTCTGGACGGGGTGCCTTCGGGGGTGCCCGCGCTGCAACGGGCCTCCAAGATCCAAAACCGGGCGGCCAAGGTCGGCTTCGACTGGGAAGAAGCGGCTCAGGTAGTGCCCAAGGTTCGCGAGGAGTTGGGGGAACTGGAGGAGGTCCTGGGTGACGCGGAACGCGGCCGGGAAGAGTTGGGAGACGTCCTGTTTTCGGTAGTCAACCTGGCCCGTCATCTCGGCCTCGACGCCGAAATCGCGCTCGGTCAGGCCACCGATCGCTTCGAAGCTCGGTTCCGTCGGATGGAGACCGATGGCCCTCTCGACGGGCTCGACCTCGACGGGCTCAACGAGCGCTGGGACCGGGCCAAGCTAAAGGACTGAATCCGGTTCACCAGAACAAGTAGCAGCTGCTGGTAGTTTGGCCCTCCAGCAGACCGGGGAATTCGTCCTTCATGACTCACACCACTATCGAGCGGATCCACGCACGTCAGGTCCTCGATTCCAGGGGTAATCCAACGGTGGAAGCCGAAGTCCGGACCGTCGGTGGCGGTTTCGGGAGGGCCATCGTCCCCTCCGGGGCCTCGACCGGGGCGATGGAGGCCGTCGAATTGCGTGACGGTGGGGACCGTTGGGGCGGCAAAGGTGTCACCAGGGCGGTTGCCAACATCAGCGAAATCCTCGCCCCTGCGTTGATCGGCGCCGACGCCACCAGCCAAGAGCACATCGATCAGGTGATGCTCGATCTCGACGCCACCACCAACAAGTCCAACCTCGGCGCCAACTCGATCCTTGCGGTCTCGATGGCTGTGTCTCGGGCGGCCGCCGCCACCCTCGACCAGCCTCTTTACCGCTATCTGGGCGGGCCTGCCGCCAGGACCTTGCCCGTCCCCTGTCTCAACGTCCTCAATGGCGGTGCCCACGCCGCCAACTCCGTCGACATCCAGGAGTTCATGATCGTCCCTGGAGGCCTCCCCTCCTTCTCCGAGGCGCTTCGGGCAGGCACCGAGGTCTATCAAGCCTTGAAGAGGGTGATCGGAGGCCGCGGCCTCGGCACAAACGTGGGCGACGAGGGCGGGTTCGCCCCCGACTTGCCCACCAACGAGTCGGCTCTGGAGCTCCTGGTGGAGGCCATCGACGTCGCCGGCTACAAGCTGGGCGAGGAGATCGCCCTCGCCCTGGACGTAGCCGCCACCGAGATCCACCGCTCCGGCTTCTACGAATTGGACGGTCGCAACCTTTCCTCCGAGGACATGGTCGCCTATCTGGTGGATCTCGTGGAGCGCTATCCCCTGGTGTCGGTCGAGGACGGAATGGCCGAGGACGACTGGGATGGTTGGAAGGAATTGACCAAGCAGATCGGTCGCCGGGTGCAACTGGTGGGCGATGATCTGTTCGTCACCAACGAGGACTTCCTGCGGAGAGGCATCACGGAGGGCGCCGCCAACGCCATCCTGATCAAGGTGAACCAGATTGGCTCGGTTTCGGAGACGTTGCACACGATGGCGACGGCCCGGAGTGCTTCCTACGGGATGATGGTGAGCCATCGCTCCGGTGAGACCGAGGACAGCTACATCTCCCATCTCGCGGTGGCGACCAACGCCGGCCAGATCAAGTCTGGGGCCCCGGCCCGTGGTGAGCGCACCGCCAAGTACAACCAATTGCTGCGGATAGAGGAGGGTCTCGGGTCTGAGGCCAGATTTGCCGGATGGTCGACCTTCCGTAGGTCCCGGTGAAGATGCGCAGCCGTTCCGGGGTGGCGCTGGTGACACTCTTGTTCATCTTGATGGGCGCCGCTTTTCTCACCCAGGTGGTCCCCTATCGCCAGATCCTGGATTCACAGCGCCAGGTGGAGGCCGCCCGGGAGCAGTTGGCGACCCTCGACTCCGAAAACGAGGTGCTGTCCGCCGATGTGGAGGCGTTGAACACCCCAGAGGAGGTCGAACGACTGGCCCGTGACAAGCTGGGCTACGTCCGCGACGGTGAAACCGCCTATGTGGTGTTAGATCCGCCGGGCGCAGAGACCGACAAGACCATGGTCTCTGCCGTTCCCCCGCTGCCCGATAAGACCTGGGTGGACCGAGTTTGGGACTTCATCACCGGAGGCGATATACATTCTTCGGGATGAATGGATTGGATGACCGGGAGGTTATCGAGGCCCAGATCGGGCGGCCCCTGCGTGCCGACTCCAAGGCCGTATCCCGATGTCATCTCGATCTCCCGGTGGTCGTCGAAGTGCCTCCGATCCTCGATGACGGCACACCGTTTCCCACTCTGTACTGGCTGACCTGCCCGTTGGCGACGACCCGGATCGGACGTCTCGAGGGTGCCGGTGGCGTGAAGCGGATGGAGCAGAAGGCCTCGACCGACCCCGAGTTCGGTCGCCGCCTCGAGGAGGCGCACGTTTCCTATGCCACCAATCGAGATGCCAAGGTCCCGCAAGGTGAGTTGCCGGTGCCGAGCGGCGGGGTGGGAGGAAGCTCAGTTGGGGTGAAGTGCCTGCATGCGCACTATGCCCACACCCGATCGGGTGAATCCAACCCGGTCGGCGAGTTGGTCGCCTCGTGGATCGAGCCCCTTGACTGCGGGGTGCCGTGCGTCGTTGACGGTGCCATGAATCCCGCGTGGGCGCCCCTGCCATGAATGTGGGTGTGATTGACATCGGGACCAACTCGATTCGTCTGTTGATCACCGGTGGTGTGCGTGAGGTGCGGCTCGAGGAGGTCACCGGCCTGGGAACCGGGGTGGACAGCACCGGGGTCCTCTCCGAATCGCGGATCGTCGAGACGCTGGTCGTGATGAATCGGTACGGCAGGCTCATGGACGAAGCAGGTGTCGAAATCCGCAAGGCGATAGCCACCTCGGCCTCGAGAGACGCATCCAACCGGGAGTCGTTCTTCGATCGCGTCGAGGAGATGATCGATGTCCGCCCCACCTTGATCTCGGGTGAGGAGGAAGCCAGGTTCGCCTACCAAGGAGCGGTCCAGGGCTTCGATGGCCCGGGCCCGGTCGTCGTTTCCGACATCGGCGGTGGCAGCACCGAGTTCGTGACGGACAAGAGTGGGGTCTCCATCGACATCGGCTCGGTGCGGATCACCGAGAGGGTGGTTCCGTATCGCCCCACGTCCCGCGAGGAGATCTCCGAAGCCAGGGCTTTGATTCGAGAGGAGTTTGCCGGACTCGCCCCGATCGAGTTCGGGACCTTGATCGGAGTCGCCGGGACCTGGACCAGCCTGGCTTCGGTGGCCCGGGCCCTTCCCCGAGGGATGTCGGTCCACCACCGCGAGGTCAGCAGGGTCGAGGTGGGGCGAATCGTCGATGTCATGGGTCTGCTCACCGTGGAGGAGACAGCGGACCTTCCCGGCCTGGACCCGAAACGGGCTCCCGTGATTCTCGGTGGGATCCTGGTGGCAGAAGGCGTGATGGACGCCCTCGGTGCCGACCACGCCGTGGTTTCCGAGCGTGACACCCTCGATGGTGTCGCCATGGCCCTGTTGGCTTTACCCTGACCCATTGCCCGAGCCCGGGTGGCGGAATGCAGACGCGAGGGGCTTAAACCCCCTTGAGCCGAATCGGCTCGTGTGGGTTCAAATCCCACCCCGGGCACCGATGGGCCGGGGTTATCAGTCGACCGGGTCGTCCTCGACTTCCGAGATGTCGATCACGTATCTCATAGCGTCTTGGTGGTGCTCCTCGATTACTCGATGCTCCGACGCCGGGTTGAGCACGGCATCGAATTCCGCCATGGCGTTGGAGACCGCCACCCCGTAACTCCGGCGACCCGTCTTGCGGTAGTAGATCCAGCCTCTTCGCTCCATCCACACTGCCAACACGTGGATGACCAGAAGCACGGCAAGCACGGTTGCTATCCAGCGCATTGAGAGGAAAAGGTTGACCAGGTCCATTGACGATCGCGGCGAATTCTACGTTTGGTGGGTCAGAAAGGTCGTGGGACCCGGGCCGGTGGGTGGGGGAGGGGAGAGGAACCGGGCCCGGGCCCCACGATGAACGAGGCCGGATCTATCTCCACCATGCACCACCTTCCCACACACAGATTCAACCCCGTGACGAAAGTGTAATCCGACGTGGTGTCGAGAAGCGGGAGGTGACTCGAGGCACGGCGACTCGGTTAGCGTCATGTCCGGGACCTACCTATGGCCGAATACCCATCCGAATACGAGTTGGACATCATGCTCCGCGACGGCGGCGGGGCCAGGGTGCGCCCGATCAAACCCGAGGACGGCGGGCTGATCCGCGACTTCTTCGAGACTCTCGGCCCCGAATCCCGCTATTTCAGATTCTTCCGCATCAAGGAGACACTGGAACCCAAAGAGGTCGAGTACTTCACGCAAGTGGACTACTCCGACCGGATGGCCCTGATTGCCCTGCTCGAGGGCAAGATGATCGCGGTCGCCCGCTACGACCGCGAGAACCACGACGCCGACTCTGCCGAAGTCGCCTTTTCAGTCGCCGACCGGCATCAGGGCCGGGGCATTGGCACCCAGCTCCTCCAACTACTGACTACCCACGCCCGATCCCACGGCATCGAGCGGTTCCACGCTTACGTTCTGCCCGAGAACCGCCAGATGATGCGTCTGTTCCGCAACTCGGGCTATGAGATGACCCGCACTATCGACGAGGGCGTGTACATGGTCGATTTTCCGGTGGCAGAGAGCGGGGGTCTGCTCGAAGCCGAGGCCGACCGTGAGAAGCGAGCGGTGGCGGCCTCCCTTCTGCCACTCTTCTTTCCTCGGTCCGTGGCGGTGATTGGAGCCTCAAACGACTCGGCCTCCATAGGCGGCAAGCTGTTTCACAACATCCTCGCCACCGGGTTCACGGGTCCGCTCTATCCGGTGAACCCCAAGGCGAAGGTCATCAGTTCGGTGCGTGCCTACCCGACCATCCTCGACGTCCCCGACGACGTCGATCTCGCCTACATCGTGGTGCCTCAGCGATTCGTGATCGACGTGGCCCACCAGTGTGCCGAAGCTGGAGTGAGGGGGATCGTCGTCATCTCCGCAGGCTTCTCCGAGGTCGGGCCTGAGGGCGCCATCCTCGAGCACGAGTTGCTCGAGATCGTTCGAAATTCGGGGATGCGGATGGTGGGACCCAACTGCATGGGTTTGCTCAACACCGCCTCTTCGGTCCAGCTCAACGGGACTTTCGCCCCCGTCTACCCGCCGGCGGGCAACGTTGCCATGTCCAGCCAGTCGGGTGCATTGGGGATCGCAATCCTCGACTACGCCACGACGAGCAACATCGGCATATCGCAATTCGTCTCGGTGGGGAACAAGACCGACGTCAGCGGCAATGACCTGCTCCTGGCCTGGGAGGACGATCCCCAGACCGACGTGATCACCCTCTATCTGGAGTCCTTCGGCAACCCGAAGCGGTTCTCTCGCCTCGCCCGCCGCATCGGGCGTCGCAAACCGATCATTGCCGTGAAGTCGGGGAGGAGCACCGCCGGGAGTCGGGCTGCCTCTTCGCACACCGGAGCCCTCGCTTCGTCCGATGTGGCAGTCCAGGCGTTGTTCCGCCAAGCGGGTGTGATCCGAGTCGACACCATCGAGGAGCTGTTTTCCGCCGCCAACCTCCTGGCCAACCAACCGATACCGAAGGGGAACCGGGTCGGGATCGTCACCAACGCCGGAGGGCCGGGGATCCTGGCGGCCGACGCCCTCGAGGCGCACGGCCTGACCCTCCCCGAGCTCTCCCCGGAGCTGCGCGCCGCAATCGGGAGTGAGCTCCCCGAGGAGGCGTCGACTCGGAACCCAGTCGACCTCATCGCCTCTGGCGGGCCGAACGAATTCAATCACGCAGTGACGTTGCTTCTCGAGTCGGGCGAGGTCGACTCGGTGATGGTGATCTACGTCCCCACGTCATCGGAAGGTGCGCAAGGGGCGGCAGTCGCTCTCCGCCGATGTCAGGACCTCTACAACGGTGACGTCGCCCTGTTGTCTGTCTTCATGCACAGCGGGGAGACCGCCCGCTATTTGGCCGGCGGGGAGGGTCGGCGAGCCATCCCCACCTACATGTTCCCGGAAGCGGCGGCCCTGGCGTTGGCTCGAGCAGTGGCGCATGGGGTGTGGCGTCTCCGTGACCCCGGTTCGGAGGTTCGTCTGGAGCCGGAGGCGGAGGAAGCGATCCGGGCGATCATCGACAAATCTTTGGACGGAGTTTCCGCGACCGGAGCCTGGATGGAGCCGGATCAGGTGGACTCGGTGCTCACCGCCGCCGGCCTCCGTGTGCCCAAGTCGGCGGTCGCCCGGTCGGCACAGGAGGCGGTTACAGCTGCGGCGGCGATCGGAGGCCCGGTGGTGATCAAGGTGATCTCCGAGACCGCCCTTCACAAGTCTGATGTGGGCGGGGTTGTCCTCGGTGTCGAGGGGGAGGATGAGGTGAGCGAGGCCTACGAGACGGTGACGGGAGTGGTATTCGACGCCGACGGGGTGCTGGTCCAGGAGTTCGTCGCCGGCGGGCACGAGGTTCTGATCGGGATGACCCAGGACCCCAATTTCGGCCCACTCGTCGGGTTCGGCCTCGGTGGGGTCTATGTCGAGCTGCTCCAGGACGTGGCCTTTCGAATCCATCCCCTGACCGACGTGGATGCGGCCGAAATGATCAGGGACACCAAGGGCTTTCGACTTCTCCAGGGCTATAGGAACACTCCCGAGGGTGACGTGGCGGAGCTGGAGAGGGCTCTGATGCGAGTGTCCGGCCTGATCAGTGTGGTGCCGGAGTTGATGGAGATGGACCTCAACCCGGTGAAGGTCTTGCCGCCCGGTGAAGGGGTTGTGGTGGTGGACGCCAGGATGCGCATCCAGCCGGTCCCCGACAAACGCCACCCGCGGATGCCGCGACCTCCCCGGCGTGCGGTAGGGGAGCACCTTCTGTGGTCCCCCCGCTTCGCAACGGGACAACCTGATGCCGCCCGCTCAGCAGGGGGGCAACGTTTCTTGTTGTCCCCCTTTCAGGGGGGACCGACGCAGCCTCTGGCTGCGTCGACGGGGGGTTCATGGGTCTACCCTCGGCTGATGGAACACGTGCAGGTGACCATTGATGGCGCGGTGGCACTGGTGCGTCTCGACCGGCCTCCGGTGAACGCCCTCTCCGAGCAGGTGGCAACCGAGCTCAAACAGGCCTTCTCCGAATGTGCCGCTCCCGAGATCAGGGCCGTCGTCGTCACCGGGCAGCCCCATTTCGCCGCCGGAGCCGACATCAAGGGCTTCCAGGCAGCGTTCGACGCCGGGACCAAGGAGCGGACCGCCTGGACCCTCCAAGAGGCAATCGCCGCGCTGGAGGGCCTGGAGAAGCCGACCATCGCCGCCATTCACGGGTATGCCCTCGGTGGGGGTCTCGAACTGGCAATGGGGGCAGACTTTCGATACCTGGCCGAGGATGCCCTGGTCGGCCAGCCCGAGATCCTGCTCGGGATCATCCCTGGAGCGGGGGGAACCCAGCGCCTGGGTCGCCTCGTCGGCTATCAACGAGCCAAGGAGATGGTCCTCAGCGGGCGGCAGGTGGGCGCCGAAGAAGCCCTGGCGATCGGTCTCGCCGACAAGGTCGCCCCGTCCGGTGAGGTCCTCGAGTTGGCCCTGGCCGATGCCGCCGCGTGGGCAACCAAGGCCACCCGCGCTATTGGCGCCGCCAAGAAGGCGATGCATCGGGGTTTCGGGACGTCAGTGGACGAAGGGCTCATGGTCGAACGCGATGCCTTTCAGGTGGCCTTCGGGTCCGAGGACGCCCGTGAGGGTGTCGCCGCCTTCATCGAGAAGCGGGCCCCGGACTTCAAGGGCCGGTGACCCGAGCCGCGAGACGGCTCAGATTTCCCCTCCAGATCCGCTTCAGGACCGGGCCTGCCACCCAAGCCCCCAGCGGGCCGCCGAGCCACCACGGGAATCGGAGCTGCTCGGACCACGTGAGCCGGGTTCCAGTCCCGGTGGGCTCGAGAGCGAACCGACCGGAACCGGATACTGCGCCGACGTGCTCGACGGACATCGCCCGACCTTCATCCCATTCGGTCACCGTCATCAGGTCGGTGGTTCGAAATGGCCCGACTCGGGTCGGGACCAGCATCCTGGTGCCCACGCCGTTGCGCTGCTGATCGGTGAATCGGATCTCTTCTGCATCCGCCATCCATTGGTGATGCGAGCCAAGGTCGGCGAGCTCGGCCCAGACCCGATCCGGTGATGCCGGGATATCGACGAGTAGTCGGTGCAACAAGGAGGACGAGGGTATCTCTGACTCGAACAGGCCCCGCATCCTGCGAGAATCCGGTGCTGTGATCTACCTCGACCACGCCGCCACCACGCCAATGCGTCCCGGGGTCTGGGACGCCATGGCGCCCTATGCCGATGTCGAATACGGCAACTCCTCAGGGATCCACGGCGTGTCCCGCCGCGCCAAGGATGCCCTCGAAGAGGCCCGGGAGAGGATCGCGGCGCAGATCGGCGCCAGCACCCTGGAGATCGTCCTCACCTCCGGGGGAACCGAATCGGACAATCTCGCCATCAAGGGCGCGGTGTTCAATGAAGGCCTGCGTCGCGGGGTGGTGACCGTCGCCACCGAGCACGAGGCGGTTCTGGAGACGAGCGATTTCGTGCGGCGTCTCGGAATGCCGGTCACGCTGATCGGCGTCGACAAGGAGGGCCGTGTCGATCTCGAACATTTGCTGGCAGCAATCGACGGGGAAACGGCGATCGTCTCGACGATGTTGGTGAACAACGAGACCGGCGTAATTCAGGACGTGGCCGCGATCACCCGTGCGGTGAGAGCCAAAGACCCTGAGGTCCTGGTGCACACCGACGCCGTCCAGGCATTCGGCTCCGAGCCGATCGATGTTCGAACGCTGGGGGTGGATCTCATGTCGCTGGCCGCCCACAAGTTCGGGGGCCCCAAGGGGGCCGGGATCTTGTACGTCCGGGAGGGCACCGTCCTCGAGCCGGTTCAGCACGGTGGGGGCCAGGAGCTGGGAAGGCGCTCCGGCACCCATGATGTGGGGCGGGCCGTCGGGATGGCGATGGCGATGGACCTGGCCGCTGCCGACCGCGAGGATTTCGGACACCGGGTCAGCCAGATCCGTGACGACTTCGAGAAGCGACTGACAGCAGGAATCGACGGGCTGGTGGTCAACACCCCCGTAGGGCGTCGCTCTCCGCATCATCTCAATGTCAGATTCCCTGGAGTGCTCAACGAAACGCTGCTGGTCCGCATGGATCTCGCCGGAGTTGCGGCATCGGCAGGATCCGCCTGCCAGTCCGGGGCCTCCGAGGTCTCCCATGTCCTCGAGGCGATGGGGCTGACACCAAGCGAGGCCAGGGAGAGCATTCGTTTCAGCTTTGGCTGGACGAGCACAATGGAGGAGGCCCAGGAGGCGGCTGAGATCGTGACCACTCTGGTGGGGCAACTCCGATGAGGGCGCTGGTAGCGATGTCCGGGGGAGTCGACTCCTCGGTGGCGGCAGCCCTGATGAGGGAGGCCGGCCACGACGTGGTCGGGGTGACCCTCAAGCTGTGGTCGGGCCCCAACGGTGAGGCCCCAACTGCGGGTTGTTGCACTGTGTCCGACGCCGAGGATGCCCGAAGGGTGGCGGCCCAACTCGACATTCCCTATTACGTGCTGGATTACACGACCGAGTTCCGGGATGGGGTGGTCGACCGCTTCATCAGTGACTACACGTCGGGCCGGACTCCCAACCCGTGCATCGAGTGCAACCGGACTGTGAAGTTCGACCGCTTGCTACGCCGTCTCGAAGATTTCGAGAGCGATTTCCTGGTCACGGGCCATCACGCCCGGAGCCGTTTCGACGGAAAGGCCTGGAGCCTCCATCGCGGGGCCGATCAGGCCAAGGACCAGTCCTATGTCCTCTCCATGCTCACCCAGAGGGAGCTGTCCCGGACCCGGTTCCCGGTCGGGGAGTTGACCAAGACCGAGGTTCGGGCCATGGCCTCTGATCTCGGTCTGCGCACCGCGCTGAAGCCGGAGTCGATGGACATCTGTTTTGTCGGCCGCCACGACTATCGGGACTTCCTCGCCCGGACCGCGACGGGCACGCTCACTGCGGGACCGATGATCGACACCGACGGCAACGAGTTGGGGGAGCACGACGGGATCAGCGGGTTCACCGTCGGGCAGCGACGCGGCCTGGGAGTCGCCGTCGGCGAGCCCCGGTTCGTGGTACGCATCGAGCCCTCCACCTCGACCGTCGTCCTTGGCCGGCGTGATGAGCTCAGGGTGGGCGGTGTCGACCTCTCCGAGGTGGTTTGGACCACCGGCAATGGTGGATCCGGCGCGGTGATGGCTCAGTACCGGGCTCATGGCGATCCGGTCAAGGCTGTCCTCGAAGGTGATCGGCTCCTGTTCACCGACTTTCAAGAAGGGGTGTCCCCAGGTCAGACCATTGCCTTCTACGACGATGACCGAGTGCTCGGTGGGGGATTGATCGACCGGACTTTTCTGTGACAGCCGCTCGGTAACGTCGGCTCAGATGTCTGACGTCCGGACCCAAATCGAAGACCTCCGCTCCCAGGTCAACGAGCACCTGTATCGATATCACGTCCTTGACGATCCGACGATTTCCGACGCCCAGTTCGACGCACTCATGGCGGAGTTGAAGCGTCTGGAGGAGGAAAACCCGGAGCTGATCACTCCGGACAGCCCGACGCAACGGGTGGGGGCGCCGATTGGGGACCTCTTCCAGCCGGTGCGCCACTTGCGTCCTCTTTTCTCACTGGACAACGCCACCTCTCGCGAGGACCTGGAGACCTGGGAGCAACGTCTGGAGCGACAGCTCGGGGGACCACCAACCGGTTATGTGGCCGAGCTCAAGATCGACGGGCTGGCCGTGGTCTTGACCTATAGGGACGGACTGCTCGCCACGGGGGCCACCAGGGGGGACGGGGTGACCGGTGAGGACATCACCGCCAACCTCCGCACCATCAAGTCGGTCCCTTTGAAACTTCTCGACAAAAAGCCGCCATCCATTCTCGAGGTCCGGGGCGAGGTCTATATGCCTGAAGCGGCATTCGAAGAGCTCAACCGGAGACAGGCAGAAGCGGGCGACCGGATGTTCGCCAATCCACGCAATGCGGCCGCCGGTTCGGTGCGTCAGAAAGACCCGGCCATGACCGCGGCCCGCAACCTCGCCATCTGGGTGTATCAACTCGGGTTGGTGGAGGGCGGCCCGGCCTTCGAGTCGCACGCCCACACCATGCACTATCTCCAAGAGGTTGGGTTCCGAACCAACCCTGCCAGTCAGGAGTTGGAGAGCATCGAGGCCGTGCTCGACTACGTGGCCAGGGCCGAGAAGGAACGCCACCAGAACGGCTATCAGACCGACGGCGTCGTGATCAAGGTCAACGCCCTTGCCGAGCAGGACGCCCTCGGGTTCACGTCCCGGGCGCCGCGGTGGGCCATCGCCTACAAGTTCCCCGCGGAGGAGCAGGTCACCACCCTGCGGGACATCTGGATCAATATCGGCCGCACCGGCGCCGCCACCCCATTCGCAGTTCTGGAGCCGGTGTTCGTGGGCGGGGCCACGGTTGGCATGGCCACACTCCACAACGCAGATCAGGTGGCCCTCAAGGATGTACGGATCGGTGACCAGGTGATCGTGCGCCGCGCCGGCGATGTGATCCCCGAGGTCGTGGGTCCGGTGCTCTCCGCCCGCACCGGCAAAGAGAAGAAGTGGAAGATGCCGTCGAAGTGCCCGTTCTGTGGCAACCCCATCGTCCGGATCGAGGGCGAGGCGGTGGCGAGGTGCACCGGCGGCTACACCTGCCCCTCTCGGGTCCGGGAATGGCTTTTCCATTTCGCCTCCCGGGGAGGCATGGACATCGAGCACATGGGCTATAAGACCATCGACCTCCTCCTCAACGAGGGGATGATCTCCGACCCGGCCGACATCTTCATCTTCGACCCCGAAGAACTGCTCGGTCGGGAGGGCTGGGGTGCCATCTCCGTCGCCAATCTGAAGAAGGCGATCGCGGCAGCCAAGGACCGGCCTGCATCCCGACTGTTGACCGCACTCGGCATCCGGCACGTCGGGGGGACGGTGGCCCGGGTCCTGGTCCGTCACTTCGGCGGGCTCCCCGGTCTGATGGCGGCGACCGAGGAGGAGATCTCGGCGGTCGAGGGGATCGGCCCGGTGATCGCCGGCGGTGTCGCGACCTGGGCGGGCGACCCGGACAATCAGGCGCTGGTTGCAAAATTGGGGGCAGCAGGAGTCCGTCTCGAAGACGAGGTCGATCGCAGTGCGACCTCGGACCTGTTGGCTGGGGCCACCTTCGTGGTCTCGGGAACGGTGCCCGGGTTCAGCCGTGAGGAGGCTCAGGCTGCCATCGAGCAGCGGGGCGGGAAGGCGGCCAGCTCGGTCTCCGGGAAGACCACTGCGCTGATAGTCGGCGATTCACCAGGCGCCTCCAAGTCGCGGAAGGCGGAGGAGTTGGGGATCCCGATCCTCGATGGAGACGGGTTCAAGCGTTTGCTCGAGCAGGGCTTGCCTCCTCTGGGGTGAGTTACAGGGCAGGGCTAGCCAGCGGGCAAATTCAACATCTCCAGTGTTGTAGCTGCGATCCAGATGAAGCCACCAAGCAAGATGCCGTAGATGGCCGTGTATCCAAACCAGGTGGGCTGGGGGTCGGGAAGGCCGGCACCCCATCTCTCGGCGAGCCAGGCTCCGAATAAGCCGAAGATCGGCAGGAGGGCGACGAACAAGAGGAGTTGCACTCCGAGGGAAGTGAAACGGAAGTCTGGATTGTCTTTCGCTCCCACCAGGAAGCCCCAGAAGATCACTATGGCGAGCCCGCCAAAAGTCAGACACCGAAATACCAGGTTGCGTGGGAGCCAGTTCCGGATCAATAGGTAGACCCCTCCGGCCAAGAGCCCACCAAGGGCTCCTGGCACCAGCATTCCGATGGTTCCCTTTACGGTGATCTGGCCAACGATGTTGCCGCCCCTAGTGGACGCTCCCTGGTACTCGGGCCCGGCGAGGAGGGCGATCACCCGCATCACGAGGCGAGAGCCAAGCCCGAGAACGAGTGCTCCGGCGACCACGCATCCACCCAATGCCTTCCACCAGGGTTTGGCGTCCACGAACGAATTCTTGTCCGGCTGGCCCGAGTCCTGACATGGTGTGTTCATCGGCAGCCTGTCAGGAACCCAATCTGGCGGACACTTACCGGATATGAACACCGTCAGAACGGTGATCGCGCTGCTTGGCCTGGCTCTGATGTCGGCGGCTTGCACCCCGGCGAGCGACCCTGCGGTCACCACCACGACTACCACCGTCGCGTCCAGTCCGGTCTACGGACAAGAGTGCGCCGCGTTTCAGCCCGATCCGGAACACCCATTCTTCCCGGTTGGCAAAGCCCCCCTCGATCCGGAGCCACTCGTCTGGGAGACAGCCGATCCTGGTGATGGTGGGTTCGACCAGGCGGTGCTCGACGCAGCAGCCGACAACGTGGCCCTGTCAGAAGATGTCGCCAGCATGCTGGTGGTGAGCGATGGGAAATTGGTTTTCGAGCGCTACTTCAACGGCAACGCCGAAGATCAAGCCAACGATGTGCATTCGCTCTCGAAGTCGGTCCTGTCACTCCTCACCGGGATCGCCATCGACGACGGTCTGGTCACCCTCGACACCCGGATCGACGAAGTCCTGCCGCCAGGTCTGGTCGGAGAGCATGGCGATCTCACCGTGGAGAGCCTGCTCACGATGTCAGGTGGTTTGGCGATGCCCGAGGTCGACCTCAACTACGAATGGGAGCCCAGCGACGAGCCGAACCAACCTTCGCTCGTCGAGGCCGTCCTGAAGGAGCCGAGCGTGGCCACGCCGGGATCCGAGTTCGTCTACAACACCGGTCTCACCCAGGTGCTATCCGCGGTGGTCACCGAGGCCACCGGCCAGTCACTATGCACCTTTGCCGCCGAGCGATTGCTGGGGCCAATGGGTATCGACGTCGAGAAATGGTGGGTCGAGCCCGGGAGATACTTCTCCGGTGGGTATGGGCTCTTTCTTACCCCTCGTGAGGTGGCCCGTCTTGGTCAGATGGTGCTCCAGCACGGGATCTGGGAGGGCAGCCAGCTCGTTTCCTCCCAATGGCTGGACGAGTCCCTCGCAGAGCGGTGGGATCGGGGATGTCGTGGTGTGCAACCGGTGCACCAGGGCTACGGGTACTTGTGGTGGCGCTATGACGTCAATGGCCACCAAGTCTGGAACGCATCCGGATACGGCGGGAATGATCTCTATATCGTTCCCGATGAGGACCTCCTCTTGGTCCTGACTCACGACACCCTCGATGTCCCTGAAGAAGAGCTTCAGGTGGTCCCCGGGCTCGGAGTGCTGCGGCGTTACCTGCTCGACGACAAGGTCGGGGCCTCACCGGACCCGTGCGCCCAGGGCACGCTCCAGGCACACACCATCAGGCCGGATGGGACCGGACAGGCGCCGGTCGCCAATTGGCCGTCGAACACCCTCGCCACCTCGTGGTCGCCGGATGGCTCGGCACTTCTGGTCTCAACAGAGCAGTTCGATCTCAATTCGGAGATCTACACCTTTGCTCCGACCGGGGTCCTGATCGATCGACTCACCTTCGACTTCGCCTTTGATGCGATGGCGTATTGGTCCCCCGACGGCTCGTTGATCGCACTCATGCGCGGCGATCCGGGCGCTAGCGACCTCTACGTGATGCGCGCCGACGGAGCCGACGAGATCCAGTTGACCGACTACGACGGGTATGAACAGTCACCTTCGTGGTCTCCGGACGGTCAGCGGATCGCTTTCGTCTGGGGCCACAAGGAGACTCGTGCCCTCGGCGATGAAGGAGAGCTGTGGGTCGTCGGATCCGACGGATCCGACCCGACACTGATCTTGGATCACAGCATCGCTTACCCCGACTGGTCGCCAGACGGTCAGCACATCGCAGTCTGGATCCAAAGCGAAGATCCACACGTCGGCGTCTTCGACCTATCCACCGGCGTTCTCACTGATCTCGGTGAGGGAGCGGTGGCCAGGTGGTCACCGGACGGCACCCGCCTCGCCTTCATTTCGGAGCGGGACGGAGACTGGGACCTCTACACCATGGACGCGGACGGCGGGAATGTCCAGCAGCTCACCAACGATCCAGCCTTCGACACCTTCCCGATCTGGTCTCCAGACGGGGCCACCATCATGTTCCAGTCAAGAGACGACGGCTGACGCACTGATCAGTCGTCGAACAGGTCACCCGCCAGGTACTTGAGACCCGGTGTCGACGGCGACGGTGGCCACGACGTGGCCCGGACCCAGTTCCCGGGCCAGGCCGATGGCACCCGACGACGTTGAGCCCGCTCGAGGTCCCGGTGAGGAGCCCTTCCTCGGCTGCGAGTCTTCTGGCCATCACCCGGGCGTCGGCCTCGTCAACGGTTCTCACCTCGTCGTAGAGGCTGGGGTCGAGCAAGGGCGGGATGAAACCAGCGCCGATTCCCTCGACATGGTGATCTCCTGGCTCCCCGCCGGAGATCACGGCGGTGCTTGCCGGCTCGAATAGGACCACCCGGGTCTCGGCGCCTGCTTCATGAAGGGCTGTGGACACCCCCATTGAGAATCCCCCGGTGCCTGCGCCCGCGCAGAAGACATCGATGGGGCGACCGACCTGGCTCATCAATTCCTCCCCGGCGCGCTCGATAGCCGATGATCGCGTCGCGATTGCGGAACTGGTCGGTGAAATAGGTCCCCGGCTCTTGGGCGATTTCACGGGCCCTATCCACCATGCGGGGGACCAGATCTGGTGTGATCACGCCCCCTTCGCTGGGGAGGATCTCGAGCTCCGCTCCGAGCGCCCTCATCGTTCGAAGCTTCTCCTTAGAAAAGGCGTCCGAGGACACCACTTTGAATCGGTACCCCTTCACCGCACAAACAAAGGCAAGCGATGATCCGGTGCTCCCACCGGTGTACTCAACGACGGTCATCCCCGGTTTCAGGTCTCCGCGACGCTCGGCCTCTTCAATGATGGCGAGAGCCATGCGGTCCTTGTAGGACCCGGTCGGGTTGAACCACTCCAGCTTGACGAAGACGTCGGCGGCGCCGACCGGAACCACCTTGCTCAGCTTGACGACCGGAGTGTTGCCCACCAGCTCTGTCAGGGAGGCGCCCAGTCTCGAGATATCGGCTCCTTTGCTTCGTTGAGGGGCGATTATGCCCGGTCTCAACCCACCCGAAACGACCAGGTGAAGTCACCGGGATCGGGAAGCCCGTTGACGGTGTCATAGACCAGCCGGACCGTGTGCTCCCCGGGGGTCCATTCGTTGATGGTCGGGTTGGCCGGGCTCGGTGCCCACCGATAGACCCCGGTGGCGTCGACGAAGGTGGCATCCGTGACCAGCCAATCGTCGACGTAGATCTCGGCGTCGTAGCCGACGAGAAGGTCGATCACGACCGTGGTCTGTGGCGGTACCAGGTTGCCGGGCTCGGGGGAGACCGACTCGATGGGGCCCGGTAGCTCGATCTCGTCTCCCTCGGTGGCGAAGACAATTCCGAAGGCTATTGCTGCGACGGCAACCAGGGCCAGCCCGAGGTAGATGAGACGGTAGGACATGCCACGGGCACCGTAGCCAAGCGCCGGTACTCTGCCGCCGGGACACTTGTGAGGTGAGCGAGGTTTGTCGGACCAGGAACTGATCAGGTCGGCGTACGCCGGCGATGTCGAGATCGAAACGGCCCGGGATGCTGTGGAGCGGGCCCTCGACGCACTCGACCGCGGTCGGGCCCGGGTAGCGGAGAAGACCGCCGAAGGCTGGGTCGTCAACGAATGGCTGAAGGAGGCGATCCTCCTCTATTTCCGGTTGCGGGACATGGAGACCATCGAAGTCGGCGGCTTGGAATACCACGACAAGATCCCGCTGAAGACCGGGCTGGCCGAACAGGGCGTGAGAGTGGTGCCACCGGGAACCATTCGTTACGGGGCCTTTTGCGAGCCCGGCGTCATCGTCATGCCGGGCTTTGTCAATATCGGCGCCTATGTCGGGGCCGGCACGATGGTCGACACCTGGGCCACCGTCGGCTCGTGCGCCCAGATCGGGAGAGGGGTCCATCTCTCCGGTGGCGTCGGGATCGGTGGCGTCCTCGAACCGCCGAGCGCCAGTCCGGTGATCATCGAGGACGGCGCCTTCATCGGCAGCCGGTCGATCGTGGTCGAAGGCGTCGTGGTCGAGGAGGGCTCGGTTCTTGGCGCCAACACGGTGCTCACTGCCTCCACCCCGATCATCGATGTGACCGGGCCGGAGCCGGTCGAGCATCGGGGAAGAGTCCCCGCAGGTTCGGTTGTGGTTCCTGGCACCAGGCCGAAAGAGTTTCCCAGTGGCACCTATGACCTGATTTGCGCCCTGATCATCGGCCGCAGGACTGAAGCCACCGACCGGAAGACGGCGCTCAACGACTATCTGCGGGAACTCGGCGTCCAGCTGTGACCGATCTCATCGACACCCTGACATGGCTGATCGACGTCCCCTCCGTGACCGGCGACGAGTCACGGCTCCGGGATGCGATTGCCCAACGTCTGAGCGGAATGCCGGCACAGGTCGTTGCCGACTCTTTGGTCGTGGGCAGCCCGCGGGCAGAGGCGGTCATCCTGGTGGGTCATCTCGACACCGTGCCCCTCCAGGGCCATGTCGGGGCGACGATGGAGGGGGGACGGGTTCATGGCCTCGGGGCCACGGACATGAAGAGCGGCCTCGCGGTGATGATCCATCTCATCGAGGCGCTTGGGCCCGATCAGGTCACTTGTGTCTTCTATGCGGGTGAGGAGGGCCCACTGTCCGGGAATCAGGTCGGGATCATCCTCGAGTCGGCCCCGTGGCTGCTCGACGCCGCTGCCGCAGTGGTCATGGAGCCGACCGATCGCGGTCTCGAGGCCGGTTGTCAGGGTGTGATCAACGCCGAGGTGTCTTTCGAAGGCGAAGCGGCCCACTCCGCCCGGCCGTGGCTTGGTGACAACGCGATCACCAAGGCCGGGGAGTTCCTGACCTCGATGCGGGAGCGGGAGCCGGAGCCCCACGTCGTGGGTGGTCTCGAGTTCAAGGAAGTGATGTCGGTCACGACGGCGCAGGGAGGCCTGGCCAGGAACGTCATTCCCTCTCTGTTCACGGTCAACGTCAACTACCGATTCGCCCCGGATCGGCCAATCGAGGTCGCCATCGAGCGTCTGCGCGAAGTGTGTGCCGCTGGCGACGGTTTTTCAGTAGTCGACTCTGCCCCTGCCGGTGCAGTGAGCATCGATCATCCATTATTCCGACGTCTGATCGAAGTGTCAGCGGCACCAGTGTCCGGCAAACAGGGCTGGACCGATGTCGCCCAACTGTCGGCGGCCGGGATCCCCGCGGTCAACTTCGGTCCCGGGGAGCCTGCACTCGCCCACAAGCCGGGGGAGTCGGTCCGGGTTGATGATCTCACCTGGGCCTACGACTCCTTGTCGGCAGTCTTGGGTTGACGGCCGACATACGTCCAGAATCTGCCGACATCGGCTCCCCCCTCCCCGGCTGCGCCGGTACTCCCCCAACGCTCACTGCGTTCGCTGGAGGGAGTGACAGCGTTCCTAAACTCACCCCGCATGCCAGTCGAAATCGACATTGCCCACGTGGCGCGTCTGGCCCGTCTCGACCTCAGTGACGAGGAGCTCGAGGCGTACAAGAGCCAGCTGAGCGTGATCCTGGATCATGCCGCCCGGGTGCAGACCCTCGATGCCGAGCCCCACCCGGAGAACGCCCACCCCCTCGGTCTCTCCAACATCTTTCGCGACGATGTGGTCCTTCCGTCGCTCGATCGTGACGAGGTCCTGGCGAGCGCACCGGAAACGGCCGACGGCTACTTCGTGGTCCCACCCGCCATGGAGGGCGAGTGAGCCCAAATCCCGGAGTGGCTGAGGCCGGGCGCATGCTTCGGTCCGGTGAGGTCAGCGCCGTCAGCCTCCTGGAGGGCGTGCTCGAACGCGCCGGAAGCTCTGAGGCCCAGATCCACGCCTTTCTCACCATCGACCGGGAGCGCGCCTTCGAGACTGCGGCCCAGGCTGATGCCGATCTGGCGGATGGGATCGACCGGGGGCCGCTGCACGGGATCCCGATCGCCCTCAAGGACAACATGTGCACCAGGGGCGTCGAGACCACGGCTGCCTCCCAGATCCTCGCGGGATATCGACCCCGTACGACGCCACCGTGGTCTCCAGGCTCCGGGACGGCGGCGGGGTCATCGTGGGCAAGACCAACCTCGATGAGTTCGCTATGGGCTCTTCGACTGAGAACTCGGCCTACGGCGCGACCTACAACCCGTGGGACACAACCCGGGTCGCCGGTGGCTCCTCGGGCGGATCGGCTGCCGCGGTTGCCATCGGCTCCGCCTGCGCCGCCCTCGGTTCCGACACCGGTGGCTCGATTCGCCAACCGGCTTCCCTGTGCGGCGTCGTCGGGATGAAGCCAACGTACGGCACGGTCAGCAGATATGGGCTGATTGCGTTTGCCTCCTCGCTGGACCAGATCGGGCCGCTGACCCGAAGCGTGGAGGACTCAGCTCTCATTCTCGAAGCGATCTGGGGCCATGACCCCATGGATGGCACCTCCTATCAGGGGAATTACCCCGATCCCAAGGCGGGGTTGGGCCGGGGGGTCGCGGGTCTCCGGGTTGGCGTGGTCAAGGAGCTTTCGGGGGAGGGATATGAGCCCGCCGTGGAGGCGGCCACTGCCGCGATGGTTTCGATGCTCGATGAGGCCGGGGTCGAGGTCGTCGAGGTGTCATTGCCATCGTTCGAGATCGCACTCTCCGCCTACTACCTCATCGCTCCCGCCGAGTGCTCGGCGAACCTCGCCAGATTCGACGGAATTCGGTACGGGCATCGCGGAGCGGGGACCACGACCGAGGGCCTCATGGCGCGGAGCCGGGCCGAGGGTTTCGGGCCCGAGGTGACCAGACGGATACTGCTCGGCACCTATGCCCTCTCCGCCGGGTATTACGACGCCTTCTATGGGCAGGCGCAGCGAGTTCGGGCAGCTATCCAGGACGACTTCGCCAGGGCCTACCAGCAGGTCGACGTGCTGGTCTCCCCGACCAGCCCGACCGTGGCCTTCGAAGCCGGGGCCCGCACTGCCGATCCCCTCGCCATGTACCTCTCCGACATTTGCACCATCCCATCCAATTTGGCCGGCCACCCCGCGATCTCCCTCCCTGTCGGGCTCGGATGATCAGGGCCTGCCGATCGGGTTTCAGGTGATGGCTCCTCCACTCGGGGAGGAAGTCATGTATCAGGTGGCAGCGGAGGTGGAGCGGTTGGCCGGTTTCGAGGTGACTCCCCGTCTCCGAGAGGTGGCCTCATGACCTGGGAGCCGGTGATCGGGATCGAGGTCCACGTCGAGCTTCTCACGCATTCCAAGATGTTCTGTGGATGCCGTGTCCGCTTCGGTGCTGAGCCCAACACCGATGTTTGCCCTACATGCCTCGGGCTTCCCGGCGCCCTTCCGGTCACCAATCGGGCTGCGATCGAGTCGATCATGGCGATCGGGCTTGCCCTTAATTGCGATGTCTCCGAGAGGTCAGTCTTTCATCGCAAGAACTACTTCTACGCCGACCTTCCCAAGAACTATCAGATCTCCCAGTTCGACATCCCGATCTGTGTCGGCGGTCATCTCGACGTCGATGTCGAGGGGGTCAGCCATCGGGTGGGCATCGAGCGCGCTCACATGGAAGAGGACACAGGCAAGTCGACCCACGTTGGCGCCGGTGGAAGGATCCACGCCGCCGAGTCCACATTGCTCGACTTCAACCGCTCCGGGGTGCCCTTGGTGGAGATCGTCTCCCGGCCCGACATCTACAGCGCAGAGCAGGCAAGGGCGTACGCCCAGGAGCTTCGATCGATCATCCTCGAGCTCGGTGTCTCCGATGCTCGACTGGAGGAGGGCTCGATGCGCTTCGACGCCAACGTCTCGATCCGACCCCAGGGAGCTGCGGATCTCGGCACCAAGGTCGAAGTCAAGAACATGAATTCGTTTCGATCGCTGGAGCGTGCCGTCGATTACGAGATCGCTGCGCCAGATCGAGCTGGTCGACTCCGGTGGCGCGGTCATCCAGGAGACCCGGCATTGGGACGAGGAGGCCGGCGTCACCCATTCGATGAGGATCAAGGAGGGCTCCTCTGACTACCGCTACTTCGTCGAGCCCGATCTGGTGCCGATGGTCCTCGATCGGAAATGGGTGGAGCAGATACGCCAGGGATTGCCCGAACTGCCCGCCCAGCGCCGGGAGCGATATCGCGCTGATGGCCTTGGAGACGCCCTCGCTGGCGTCCTCTCGGGCGTCGATCCCGCACTGCGCGCCGTCTATCAGGACGCAGTGAAAGTCGGTGCCGATCCCAAGGCGGCGGCCAACTGGGTGACCGGTGAGGTCATCGGATGGCTGCGGCGACGAGAGACCGGGCCGACGGGTCTCGACCTCGATGGTGCTGCCCTCGCCGAGTTGGTCCGGATGATCGAAGACGGGAAGATCTCATCTTCCGCGGCCAAGGACGTTCTGGACGGGGTTCTAAGCGGCGAGGGATCTCCCAGCGAGGTGGCAAACGCCCGTGACCTGGTCCAGATCAGTGATCGCGAATCGTTGGGCACCCTGGTTTCCGAGGTGCTGACCGCCAATCCGAAGGCGATCGAGGGGTATCAGGGAGGCGATCAGAAGGTCGTCGGTTTCCTGGTGGGTCAAGTGATGAAGGCGACCGGAGGCAAGGCAGATCCGCGGCTGGTCGACGAGTTGCTTCGGGAGCAGCTTTCGGCCTGACCAGGTGCGTGACCCTGCATCGGTTAGTTTCCGTGCCAAATGCAGCGCCACACCAAGATCATCGCCACTCTCGGGCCGGCCGTGGCCGACGCAGCGAGTATTCGCGCTCTCGTCGAAGCGGGCGTCGACGTCGCCCGCCTCAATTTCTCCCATGGCGACTATGCGTTCCATCAGGCTCTCGCCGGATGGGTCAGGGACGCAGCGCGAGAGGTGGGGCGGGCGGTAGCCATCCTCCAGGACGTCCAGGGGCCGAAGCTGAGGGTTGGCGAGTTTCCTGCGGGCGCCATCCGCCTCAAGAAAGGCGACCAGGTTCACCTGGTGCCCGAAGGCGGCGAGGGTGGCCGGGACGTGATTCCGGTCGGTTATGACCAACTCTTGACTGACGTCTTGCCCGGCCATCGGGTGCTTCTCGCGGACGGGCTGATCCGTCTCGACGTAATCGGCCTCGCGGACAATGGATTGGTGGCGGAGGTCCAGGTGGGTGGCGACCTGTCCGATCACAAAGGGGTTGCCTTCCCCGACAGTGTCCTGTCAACCGAGAGCGTCACTCCCAAAGACGAGGCGGATCTCGCATTTGGCCGCGAGCTCGGCGTGGACTTTGTCGCCGCCTCGTTTGTTCGTGACGGTGACGATGTGAGAAAGGTCGCGGAGCTGTCCGGGGATGTCCCGGTCATCGCCAAGATCGAACTGGCGCAGGCCTACGAGAACCTCGACGACATCATCGGGCCCTCATTCGGGATCATGGTGGCCAGGGGCGATCTCGGGGTTCAGCTGCCATTGGAGCGCATCCCCCTCATCCAGGCCGACATACTGAGGCGCACCAACGCGGCCGGCCGGATTTCGATCACCGCCACTGAGATGTTGGAGTCAATGACCAAGAACCCCCGCCCCACACGGGCCGAGGTCACCGATGTCGCCACTGCGGTCATCGCCGGGACCGACGCGGTCATGCTCTCCGGGGAGACCGCCGTCGGCGATTACCCGGCGCAGACCGTGGCTGCAATGGCCGAGATCTGCCGTGTCGTCGAGGAGGACACCCTTTCCAACCGGGGCGATCACCCGGTCCCATTCGTCGGGGATGGGAACACGGTCGCCTCGGCGGTGGCACAGGCGGCAACCGAGATGGCGATCAACCTCGGGGCCAGCGCCATCGTCGCCTTCACCGAATCGGGGAACACGGCGCGGTTGATCTCCAAGTACCGGCCCGAGGGCAGGATCGTGGCGTTCAGCCCCAATGAGGCGACCTTGCGCCGAATGGCTCTGTTCTGGGGGGTCTCCCCCCATGAGTTTGAGCGCAAGGATTACACGGACGACGAGATGGCCGCGGCCTCGACGATCCTCGAGCGCGAGGGATTGGCCAAGGCCGGAGACACCGTGGTGATGGTCGCCGGAGTGCCCCCCAACATCCAGGCGTCGACCAACCTGGTAAAGGTCCAGGTGGTCGGAGACCATCCAGGCGGCTTCGGCTCCTGATTACGATCTCGGTCCCCATGGGTCAGACAGTCGTAATCAGAGACAGCGTGACCATGGGCGACGTGCTCCTCGTCAGCACCGACCGGAGCTTCACCGGTCAGGACGGCCACGCGATGACTCCGGAATCAGCAGGTGAAGCGGTGCCCGGCGTCCTGGCCGAGGAGCTGTTCGGCCTCGGGCTCGACATCGACCATGTCTATGTGCAACAGAACACGATCTCGGTGCGCCGGCCGACCGGCTGGGACTCCGGGTCGATGGCACTTGCGCTCGAGGCGATCACGTCGTTCCTCAGGCACTATCCCGACGCTGAGGAGACCGAGCAGTAGGAAGTCCGGTTAGGTGCTGGGGGTCGTATCCGGATATGTCGTGGTCACCGGCACCGTGGTAGTCGTGGTTGGCGCCGGGCATGACACCGAGGTGCCCGGGACCTTGCACGGGTGGACTTCGATGACGGCGAATCTCGGCGCATATCGGACCACCCACTCCTGGGTGTCGATCACGTCATCGCCGCGAGTGATCGTGCGGGTGACGGTCACGCTCCACCCTCCTTCCTCGGTCTGTGACTGGTGCTGTTGGTCGACGCCGAGGTCGGGGTTGGCCTCGTAGCGGGGGGGCGGGGGATCGGTGAGGGCATAGCGCTCGGAGACCTCGCCTCGGACGTGAAGTGCATTGGCGTCCCCCTCACCGTCGGTCCAGATCTTGGTGGTGCCTCCGCTTTGCTCGCCTTTCATCACCCTGCCGTCGTTGCTGCCAAAAATGCGCACAGTGATCGAGGTGTCGGTGTACCTCGTGTCGATGAGCACTGCCCCATCAGTGTTGTTGCGGAACTTGAGGTCCGGGCTGGTCCAGCTGAGGGTGGCTTCGATGCCTTCGGGATAGCGCGAGAAGTAATAGGAGTGGGGCTTGTGCTCGACGTCCTGATATCCACCCCAGAAGACGGCGTTGTAGAGCGTTGTGGTTAGTTGGCTCACCCCACCGCCAATCGACTCCTCGAGCACTCCGCCGAGGATCCCGGGGGCCTCGACGTAGCCGCCCTCGAGGGTTCGCTGACCCACAGTGCCGTTGAGAGAAAACGTCTTTCCGGAGAGAACGATCGTCCCATCGATCGTGTCTGCCATCTTGTGGATGTTGGTGACCCGAGGCTGGCAACAATCGTGATAGGTGGTGAACTGGGAGACCAGATGTTCGATGTGCAGGCCTTCGAGGTACTCGGTGGTCACGTCCGGATCGGCGCCCTCCACCAATGGCAACTCTCCGGTCCGCTGACTGGTCAGCCCGGCGTCGAAGAGTCGATTCGTGGTCTCGGTCGCATCGATCTTTGTGCCTTTGGACCCGGGAACGATGCTGATCGAGTCACCAGAGATATCGAACTCGGCGTTCACCGGCTCGTCCTCGAAGTCCTTCCGGACCGGTTCGAGAAGCGTGTCGACGGCTTCAGGGTCGAAGGAGTTGACGATCCGAGGGGTGCCCTCGACGATCGTCTCGGACCGAAATGCGTCATGTAGTTGAGAGGTTGTGAACACGACTTCAGTCCCGTCGTGGGTCAATTCGATCGAGTCTGACAACAGCTGTTGTGCCTCTGCGAACGCGGCATCGACGTCCGCTTCGGTCAGGAGGGGAACCACGGTGGCCACGGGGATGGGCAGGTTCCGGGCCTCCGGGGCGAGCAACGATGATTCGAGGATGGCTGTAGCCGGAATCCGGTCGACGCCCTTCCCGATTTCGGGATACACGGCGGCCAGTTCGCCGTCGACCACCTCGACTCCACCCTGATTCGCCGGGCTCGCAATCACGTTTGGTATCCCACCCGTCGAAAATCGCGTTCACCGATTGGTCGTCTACCGACCCTGACACCGGTACGTCGACCGTCGAGAAAATGTGCCCCAGCCACCAGATGAATTGTGAGACCAGATTTCCCTCCCGTCCCACCGCCATGGCGTCGGCCACGATCGTTTCCTCGTCGATCTCGAGCCCGGCTTCGGGCGGGAGGACACTCACCACCTCACCTTCCAAGTTGAAGATGGCAGGGCGGGAGAGATAGACGTCCTCAACGGCCACAAGAGTCGTTAATGCTTGCTCAGGGTCCATGCCGCCGATAGGGGTTCCGGCAACCTCTACGCGACCCATCACCTCGCCTCTCGACATGAACCGGGTGAGCCCATAGAGACCAAGGAGCATTGCGAGGATCGCTCCCAGACCGAGGGCAAGACCGACCCATGGAGTTATGCGGATGGAGACGTGCTTTTTCATGCAGAAGGCCGCCCCAAAACGACCTGGTGGATGGTCGGCGGATGGTAACGGGGGCAGGTTCCTAGTCGCAGTCGTGTCCCCAGCCCCGGGTAGCCTCGATCCCAGTGTCGGTGGTCTTCCCAAGCGTGATCGATGGCGACCGTATTCGAGTTTCGGCAACCGTCTACGTCACCTACAAGAAATGCCCGGGACAGGCCAACGCCCGACTTCAAGGCATCTATGGGCCGGATTCCAGACCGGCCTTCCTCGGAACCCTTGCCCACCGGATCTTCAGCCGTCACCTGACTGCGGGGCCAATCTCGTCCGAAGAGTTCGCCCAAGCGTGTAAAGAGGAGATCGGGGGGTCGAATCTCAACAACAAGCTGGCCGGTCTCGAGATGAAGCCTTCGATTCTCGCTTCGATGATCGAGGAGGTGCGGGGCCTGTATGAGCGTTTCATCAAGCTCCCGAGCGAGGGCTTCGAGGGCTCCGAGGTATCGATCGTCAGCGAGCCCGTGGCGGGGGTGGAACTGATCGGATCGGTCGATGCCGTCTACCGGGAGGATCTCGGCGGCCACCGCCTCGTCGATTGGAAGACCGGGGACCTCGGCGAGCCCGAGGATCAGCTTCTGTTCTATGCCCTGCTGTGGGCCCTCGAGAAGGGGGATGTCCCTGCCTACGTGGAAGCCGTTTCGGTGCGAACCGGTGAGAGGTATCGCACTGTTCCGTCGTCGGGTGACATCAATCGGGTCGCCGGGGAGGTGGGAGAATTGGTCAACGACATGCGAAGAGCGTGGTCTTCTGGTGTCGAGCCGGAGCGCACCGGGGGACCGTGGTGCCGGTATTGCCCGATTCTCTCCGACTGTGCCGAGGGTCAAGCGGCCGAGGCGCTGCTCGGTTAGAGCAGCGCCCGGCCCGAGTCATCCGTCAGCAGCAGCGGCTTCCGCCACCACAACATCCAGATGCGTCATCGACAGGGATCATCTCGACTCCTTTCGTATCGACGACCTTCGATATATTGATCTTGGTCGATGGATCGATATGTGTCAATATATGGGGATGGATTTCTGTTGCACCCCGGTTTTCGAAGGTGTCATCGACGAGGCCGATGCAGTCGAGACGGCTCAAGCTCTTGCCGCGCTCGGTGACCCAGTCCGCCTCCGGATCGTCTCCTTGCTCGCCGCAGCTCCGGGAGGCTCGGCGTGTGGTTGTGAGCTCGAATCGCCACTCGGGCTGAGCCAGCCGACGGTGTCCCACCACCTCAGGATCCTGCGTGAGGCAGGTCTGGTGACAGGTCATCGCGAGGGCCGGTGGGTCCATTATCGGGTCGTCTCGGAGCGTCTCGACGACATCCGTCAGGCCCTGAGCCCGGCGGTGACGATCGGCGTCTGATCCGATTCGATGGTGGTTCGAGGGCGACGTAGGCTGCTGTTTCGACGTCAATAGTCAGGAGCAACAATGCAAAGTCGAGCCACCGCCACCTGGGAGGGAGATCTCCTCACTGGATCCGGAACCGCCAGCCTCACCAGTGGTGTGGCGTCCGGCCTCCCGGTCAGTTGGCCGAGTCGGACCGAGGCCGCCAACGGCAAGACCAGCCCCGAAGAGTTGATCGCGGCAGCCCATGCGGCCTGTTACTCGATGGCTTTTGCCAACGGTCTGTCGGGCCGGGGATTCCCACCCGTCCACCTCGACACCACCGCCGACGCCACCTTTGAGAAGATGGAACCGGGGTGGCGTCTCACCAAGATGGCATTGAATGTCAGAGGCAATGTCCCCGGGATCAGCGCCGACGAGTTCCAGGAGGCAGCAGCCGCAGCCAAGGATGGGTGCCCGGTCTCCAACGCCCTCAAGGGCAACGTCGAGATAACGATCCAGGCTGTTCTCGCCTGATCGGCAGGCTCAGCTCACCATCTCCAAGAGCTTGGTCACGGTGTTCCAGTTGCGCGCCGTGCCAGCCACGCCGAGCGCACGCTCGAAATAGTCGAGACTCAATTTGCTCCGACCCTGACCCTGGGGGTAGCTGAGATAGATCTCCTGTCCTTTCACTTCGAACTGATCGGGTGGGGAGCGGTCGGGGTCGAGGGCGGCGATCCGGGCGGCATCTGGCATCGCATCGAGGAAGACCACATGGAATCGGGAAGAGTCGGCCTCGCGGTCGAGAAAAGGGTGAGATCTGGCCACCGCGGCAAGGTCCTCCCGGACCCGGATGATCACCCTGATCCGGAGGCCGAACCCGTCGACGATTGCCGTTTCGATCTCGCCGGGCAGGTCACCAAGGGACCGGTCGCCCGGTTCGAGGACGACATTGCCACTCTGCAGATAGGTCTGCACGTCCTTGAAACCGAGGTTGCCGAGAGTGGCCCTCAACTCGGTCATCGACAGCCTCGCCCGACCTCCCACGTTCACGCCCCGAAGCAGGACGACCACCAGGCTCACGAGCTATCTGTCCTCGATCGCCTGACGGAAGGCGGTGAACAGCGGTTTGTGATGTTCGGCGTCGAGACGCTCCGGGTGCCACTGGACGGCCAGCGCCCACCACGATCCTGTGGCACGGGCGGCTTCGATCAGGCCATCCGACGTTCGCCCCTCGACGATCAGGTCCTTTGCCAGCCGATCGAGGCCCTGATGGTGCAGGGTGTTGACCGAGAGCTCGTCGGACCCGGATATCCCAGCGAGCAACGAGTCGGGCTCGAAGCGGACCGTGTGGCGCCGGTCATCGAGGGCGACCGGGTCGCCCCGCACCGGGGAGTGGACGCCGCCCTCCGTGGTCACCTCCTGGATCAAGGTGCCGCCCAGGGCCACATTCAGGATTTGGATGCCCCGGCAGATTGCGAGGACAGGTTTGCCTTGGGCCCGCGCCTCTTCGATCAGGGCGATCTCGAATTCGTCGACGGCCGGATCATCTCCGTATGTCGCCTGGTCACGGGGCTGGCCATAGACCGCCGGATCGACGTCGCCACCGCCACTGAGCACCAGGCCGTCGACAAGGTCGATCAGTTGGCCGGCTTGAGCGGTGGGCTGGCCGGCCGGGAGCATGACCGGCACCATGCCCGACTCGGTCACGGCCGACACGTAGTAGTCGGCGAGGCTATGCAGAGGGTCGTCGCCGATGTAGGCTCGAATCTGCGGCGCCAGGTGGTGACACCGACCAGAGGTGTTGTCACTTTTCGAGCTCCGATTCGTAGTGTCTCGCTCCGGGCCCGACGGGCGCCCGGACGCCACGGAGCTCCCAGTCGCCCCCCAGTGCGGTCGAGATAACCTCCTCGGATTCACTCGGCTGAGCGCCGACGTCTGCGCGCACCGTGGTGCCTTCGACGATGGTGTTGGTCAAGGCCCCCAGCGCCTCGACCTCCACGGTGACCACGTCTCCCGGCTCGACCGGCCTCGACCCGGCAGGTGTCCCGCTGAGGATCACGTCTCCGGGGAGCAAGGTGATGGTCCGCGCAAGATCGGCAACGAGGTAGGCCATATCCCACTCCATCTCGGAGGTGCTCGCCTCTTGTCTCACCTCGTGATTTACCAGGGTACGGATCGTCTTGTCCCGGAAGTCCCAATCATCGACCAGACCCGGCCCGAGCGGGCAGAGGGTGTCCGATCCCTTCACCCGAAGCATCGACCCGGCGTCAGTGTCTCGGAAGTCGTGCAGCCCGAAGTCGTTGGCGATGGTGTACCCGGCGATATACCCCTCGGCTTGATCGGGGGAGACGCCCTTGCAGGCCATCCCGATGACGATCGCGATCTCGCCCTCGAAGTTGAGGTACTTGCATCCGATCGGGCGGACCACTTCGCCCAGATGGCTGTTAAGGGCGGTGGTGGGTTTCTGAAAGTAGGTAGGAGCCGTCGGTAGCCGGTGTCATGAACTCCTCGACCCGGCTTCGATAATTGAGATGTACGGCGAGGATCTTCGAGGGCTCGGTGGGTGGGAGGTGAGTTGCGGTCGCGGCGTCGAACCGCCGACCGTCATCGGCAACCAAATCGTCACCGACGCGTTGGACAATGAGTGGCTGTCCTTCGACGAGAATCCTTCGTTTCTCGGTCATCGGGTCACACGGTAACCAAGGGTCTGCTCCGATTATGTTTGGTTCCTAACGATCTCATGCCAGTCAACATCCTCCATCAGAACCTCGGGGACACCCACGCCGATCTCGCCTCTCATGACACCTTTGTCCGTGGCGTCCCCCACGCGACATTTGCCCGGTTGCGCCGGGAGGAGCCGGTGGCCTGGGTCGAAGAGGGTGACGGGTCGGGCTTCTGGGCGGTGACCAAGCATGCCGACGTCGAGATGGTGAGCCGCGACTTCGCCCGCTTCACCGCGTCGCGGGATCCGGATCGAGGACATGGCCCCGATGAGCTCGAGGCAAGGCGGACCATGATGGAATTCGACCCGCCGGAGCACGCCCGACTCCGCCGTTTGGTGCAGCCCGGGTTCACGCCAAAGGTGGTCGCCACCTACGAGTCGGCCTTTCGACAGCTGGCGGCTCAGGTTCTCGATCAGGTGGTGCCGATGGGGGAGTTCGATTTCGTGACCGAGATCTCCCGCCAGCTACCGATCCGGCTTCTCTGTCGTCTCCTCGGGGTCCCCGAGTCGGATGCTTCTCAACTCGTGGCCTGGGGCGACCAAATGATCTCCAATGCCGACCCGGAGTACACACCGGTGGTGATCGACAAGGACGACAGCGATGAGTATCGCTTGCTCCCGTTTCGATCCCCGGCGGCGATCGAGGTGTTCCGCTACGCCGAGGAGATGGCGCTCGAGCGGAGGGCCCACCCTGAGGACGATATCATCACCACGCTGCTCCACGCCGAGCCCGACGGCGAGGCGTTGACCGATCTCGAGTTCAAGAACTTCTTCACCCTGATGATGGTGGCGGGCAATGAGACCACCAGGCACACGATCAGCCATGGGCTCATCTTCCTGACCAATCACCCGGAGCAACTGAATGAACTACGCCGAGATCCTGACGGGCTGTCGGTCTCGGCCACCGAGGAGATCCTCCGTACCTCGGCGGTGACCATGCATTTCCGGCGCACCGCCACCGAGGACACCGAATTGCGGGGCACTGCAATCCGGAAGGGCGACCGGGTGGTGGTCTGGTATCCGTCGGCCAACTACGACGAGGAGGTGTTCGACGAACCTTTCCGCTTCGATATTCGCCGAGCCCCAAACGACCACCTCACCTTCGGGGCAGGACGTCATGTCTGCCTTGGGGCCTCCCTGGCCCGACTCGAGGTCCGTGTTGTCTTCGAGGAGTTGCTGAAACGGGTCGAAAGGATCGAGATCATCGGTGAGCCTGACCGGTTGCGCTCGAATTTCATCAATGGGATCAAGCATTTGCCGGTTCGGATGAGTTGATCAGCCGATCAACGTCTTCTCGATGATGTCTATGGCGTGGTCGATGTGGTCGATCGTTGTGCGCCGGTTGAGGATGGCGAAAACGGAGGATGAACCGATCGTCCACGATCGTGGGCGACACATGGACCACTCGATCCTCGTTGATCGCTGCCATTGCCTCCCGCCCTCTGTTGTCATCCTTGAAGCGGAAGGCGACGATCGACAGATCCGGCCGCCAAGGGGTCTCGATCCCGTCGATGGCGGCCAGCCGCGAGTAGGCCAGTTCGGCGAGGTCGAGGCTGTCGTCCAGTGCTTCCCGGAAGGGCGCCACCCCGTGGAGATGCAGCGGAAGCCAAACCTGGAGCCCGCGGAACGGCCGGGAGAGCTCGGGGCCGAGGGACGAGATGTCCCGCAGCCCCGAATGACTGTCTTCAGTCAGCATGTAAGCCCCTCGCCCGCGGTTGGCGTCGATGAGGTGAGTCTCATCCCTGACCAGCAACGCACCGTTGCCGAAGGGAATGGAGAGGCCCTTGTGGGGGTCGATCGCTATCGAGTCGGCACTCTCGATACCGGCCAGGCGAGCCCGGCCCCGGTCGGTGAGTTGAAAGAATCCGCCGTAGGCGCCGTCGATATGGAACCAGAGGTCGTGGGTGGAGCAGATCTGGGCCAATTGCTGAAGAGGGTCGACGGTTCCGGTGTCGGTGGTCCCTGCCGACCCGACAACCAGAAACGGCTGCCGGCCGGCGGCACGGTCCTCCTCGATGCCGGTCTGCAGCGCCTCGGAGTCCATGCGGAGGTCGGCGTCGACGGCCACTGCCCGGATCTGATCGTTGCGGAATCCGGCAAGACGGGCCGCCTTGGCCACCGAGTGGTGGGTGTGAGGACCGACGTAGAGAACCCCGCGGGTCAGGTCGTCGCCCAGTTTGGAGGTGCGGGCGGCGACGATGCCGGTGAAGTTGGCCAGCGAGCCTCCGGACAGCATCAGGCCGGAGGCCTTGTCGCCGAGACCGAACAACGAAGTCATCCAGGCGATCACCCCGTGCTCGATGGCGCTCATGCCGGGCGCCGCCGAGGCGACCCCTGTGTAACGGTTGAGCCCGGCGGCGAGGAACTCGGCGAGAGCTGCCGTGTAGAGGCCGGCGTTGGGGATATAGGAGAGATGGCCCCCTGAAGGGTGGAGGGTCCCGGACTGGCCTGCTGCTTCGAGATCCTTCAGGATCTCGGCCATGGGGCGACCCTCATCGGCCGGGGGCCGGGCCAATATGGCCGCCACCGCCGGGTCGAGATCGACACCGGAGGCGCTCATGGTCGAGGCCTCCTCGTACCAATTGTCGAGATAGAGGCGGATCGCCTCGTTGAGGGCTTCCCGCTCGTTCTTGCCGGGCTCCAGAGGCGTCGACATCGAGGTCAAGGTAGCTGTGTCCGGTGCTGTTCGTGAGATCCGGCATCTACCATGTGTCTCGTCCCAAATGCCCGGATTTCTCTTCCCACGCACCGCCGACGGACGTTCGTCGCTGATCCCGCCGCCCCCCTGGCACTACTCGGGCGAGATGCTCACAGTCGAGTATCGAGCCGATCCGGATCGGGTCGCCGCGGTGCTTCCCGAGGGCCTGAGCCTGGCCGGTGAGGATCCGGGAGCCGTGGCTGTGATCTGGGCGGATTGGCAGAGTTGTGGCGACGACTTCGCCGAGATCCTCGACCCGGTGCGGTCCCAGTACAAGGAGTGCTTCGTCGTGATCCGCTGCGAGTGGGATGGGACCACCTGGAGCCGATGCCCGTACATCTGGGTCGACAAAGACTTCGCCCTGGTTCGTGGCTATCACCAGGGCTATCCCAAGAAGCTCGGCGAAATCTGGATGACCCGTCCGGTGTTGATAGGCAAGGCCGGGCCCAGGCTGGAGAAAGGGGGCCGCTTTGGCGCCACCTTGTCGGTTGGCGGCCGGCGAATCGCCGAGGCGACCATCATCCTGGAGGAGCAGGCGACAAGTCCGGGATTTGTCAACGGTCATCAGATGTTGCACAACAGGTGGTGGCCTGCCATCGAGTCCGATGGCGTCGATTCGATGGACGAGTTGGTCACCATGCGTGGCGTGGATGGCGAGGTGAGCGATGTGTGGTCGGGTGAGGCTGAGATCGAGTTGTTCGACGCCCCGACGGAGGAATTGGCAGCACTCGAGCCGCTTGAGATCATCGGTGGCTATTACCACCGGGTAGGTGTGACGTGGAAGGAAGGGACCACGCTGCGGCGTACTGTTCCCATGGAGGCCGAAGAAACATGACAGCAATCCTCGAAGAACTGAAAGCGAGCGGCAAGACCGGGGTCTTCATCGGCGGCGACTGGGTCTACTGCGCCGAAGAGCTGCCAGTAGTCGATCCCGCTTCCGAGGAAGTGCTGGTCGGGGTGGGTCTGGCGGAGGCCTCCCATGCCGAGGATGCAGTTTCGGCAGCGTTCGAGGCATCGAAATCTTGGTCGCAGACACCGCCACGGGAACGTGGCGAAATCCTGCGACGCACCTTCGAGGCGATGCGGGCGAGGGAGGAAGACCTCGCTGAGTTGATCGTGCTCGAGAACGGCAAGGCCTATTCGGACGCTCTCGGTGAGGTCCGCTACGCCGCCGAGTTCTTCAGGTGGTTCTCCGAGGAGGCATCCCGGATTACCGGCGACCTGCGCTTGGCCCCTGGTGGCGACAAGCGAATCATGACCCTCCGTCAGCCGGTCGGGGTATCAGTGATGGTCACTCCGTGGAATTTCCCGGCGGCGATGGCTACCAGGAAGCTTGGGCCTGCCCTGGCGGCAGGATGCACCGCCATCGTCAAGCCGGCCTCCGACGCCCCTTTGACAACGCTGGCGGTGGTGCACCTCATGGAGGAGGCTGGTCTCCCGCCCGGGGTGGTGAATGTGGTGGTGGCCAGGGGATCCTCGGGAGTCATCGAGAACATCCTCCGCGATCCGCGAGTCCGCAAGCTTTCCTTCACCGGGTCGACAGAGGTGGGTCAGACGCTGATGAAGGTTGCCTCCGATCAGGTGCTCAGGGTGTCGATGGAGCTCGGCGGCAACGCACCGTTCCTCGTCTTCGATGACGCCGACCTCGATGCTGCGATCGAAGGCTCCATGATCGCCAAGATGCGAAACGCCGGAGAGGCGTGCACAGCTGCCAACCGGTTCCTGGTCCACGCCAAGGTCGCCGACGAGTTCACCTCGATGCTCGCCGGGGCCATGGGGTCCCTGAAGATGGGGCCCGGATCGATCGATCCAATCAGGTGGGCCCGATGATCAACGAGCGCTCGCGGGACGACATCGCCAAGATGGTGCAGACCGCGGTCGACGATGGAGCAACGGTCGAATTAGGTGCTTCGGTCCCCGATCGCCAGGGCTTCTTTACGAGCCGACCGTCCTGAGCGGAGTGGCGGCCGATTCCGACATCCTCCAGCAGGAGATCTTTGGCCCGGTGGCACCGGTGGTGACCTTCGAAACCGACGAGGAGGCGATCGCCCTCGCCAACGACACCGTCTACGGGCTCGCCGCCTATTTGTACAGCGCCGACCTCGCCCGCGGGTTGCGGGCGGCGGAAGGCATCGAGGCTGGGATGGTTGCGATCAATCGAGGGCTGCTCTCAGACCCGGCGGCGCCGTTCGGTGGCGTCAAGCATTCGGGGGTGGGCCGCGAAGGCTCCCATGAGGGCATGGATGAGTACCTGGAGACCAAGTACGTAGCCGTCAGCTGGTAGATCTGGGCTCCGGTCCGGGTCTGGCGGTCTTGGACGACCAGATTTCTGATGCGAAGACCACGATTGCGGCGACTATTGCGCCGATCAACCAAGGAACGGCTGCGCTGAACTGGATCTCGTTGACGACCAAGGCATTGACCACACCTGCTCCGTAGGCCACTGCTCCGACTCGAATCCACTGCCAGAACCCAGGTGATCGTCGCATCAAGATTCCGAGCTGGTCGTGGAGTTTGTCGGCCACCCTCGGGGGCGACTTCCGCAGGTGCCTTTCCACGACGCCCCAGGCCACGTAGAGGGCCACCGACCAGACGAGCCACCCACCCCAGACGAGAGCCCGTTCGTAAGCGAGCGTGTCGTTGCGAACCCACTGATAGGCAATGACGCCGCTAACTGCGGCAAGAACGTTGGAGACTTGAGATCTCGACGAGTCTCTCATCGAGGTGAGGCTACCCCGGTCTGCTCCTGTGGTGAGCGGTTACGGCGGCTCGGGCTCGACGGTGTAGGTGTGGCCGAGCGGGCTGGTCCATTTGTAGGTGCCGGGGGAGAGTCGTTCCAGTTTCCAGCCTCGCTTGTGTTTGCCGCGATGGTGGTGGCGACAGAGTGGAGCATTGTTCCAAGGGGTGGTCGGACCTCCCCGTGAGTAGTCGATGGTGTGGTCGATGTCACACTCCGTGGCAGGCATGCGACATCCGGGAAAGACACAGGTCCGGTCTCGTGTTTGGACGTATCGTTTTTGACTGGTGGTTGGGCGTCGCCGGGTGATACCGGTCCAGGTCGGCTCTCCGTGCTCGGTGACCGTGACTCGGTACTCGGCGTCGATTTGGTTGGCGGCGACTTGGCGGGCGACATCGGCGATGACAGGCCCGTAGCCGTTGAGATCACCAGGATGATCGTCGAGGCCGGCGAGGGTGGTCAACTCCACAGTCATGTCCACCATGCCTCTGCCTCGACTCTGCTTGAGGTGGCGGCCGTTGAGGAGGTCGAGGTAGACGTCGGCCCGAACCTGGTCCATGGTTCGAGGGTCGTCTGCGCTCTTGGCAGCCTTGGCCAGAGTGTTGATCCTTCGCATTGCTGCTTGGGCGTCGGCGGCGGGTAGGTCGAGGCCGATCAGGTTGGAGGTGCCATGGTCGTTTGGCTCGAGCACCACCCGACGATCTTCCATCGCCTTCTGATAGCGGTCCTTGGCGAGGTCGGGGTCCAAGGCGATAACCAGTTTGCGGATCCGGGCCCCCAACTGGCCGGTGGTCTGACGAGGCGCCCGTTGCAGGGCGGTCTCCGCGACCCGTCTCGCGTCTTCGACCGGAAGATGCATTGTTTCCTCGCACAGCACCCGAGCGCGGGCCAGGTCGATCGAGCCGTCATGCAGGGCAGCCCAGACGTCGGGGAGCCGGTCGCGAAGTTGATAGGCCAGTCCCATCTGGATGTCGGCCGAGCGGCGCGTGAGATTGAGGGCGGCCTGGATCTCCCCGGCTGCAGCCTCCATCGCTTCATCTGGCTGACCGAAGATCTCTTCCTCGGCCTCGGCGACTGATGCCAGATCGGCGTAGAGATCCGAGTCGACCCATGCCTTGAGCCGGGACCTGGCCTTCATCAGATATCACCCGCTCACGGCCCGAGATCCGGTTCCGGTCGATCGACATCAGGATCCCCGTCAACTGCGGTCCGGGGGGCATCTCCGCCAGTCCTTTGGGGATTCCCTCACTCTCGAACATATGTTCGTAACATACAAACCCCCACCGACAGATTCCATACCCCTGTTCAGGAATTTCGAAGATTTCTTTGACCCAGGCGGCGGACCGCTTCCTAACCAACCGTCCCTTGGTTGACCTGGACCGTCTTCAGGTCGGAGTGGAAGTCGAGGGCATAGTCGCCGCCCTCACGGCCGATCCCTGAGATCCGGAACCCGCCGAATGGCGCCGTCAGGTCTCGCACCAGGAAGGTGTTGACCCAGATCGTTCCCGCCCTCACACCACGGCCCACCCGCTCCGCCCTCTCCTCGGATCCGGTATAGACGATTCCGGAGAGGCCGTATTGGGTGGAGTTGGCCAGGGCGATCCCCTCCGCCTCGGTGGCGAAGGTCTGATAGGTGAGCACCGGCCCGAACACCTCTCGCTGCACCACCTCAGAGTCGTTTGACTTGGGCTCGATCAGTGTCGGCTCGTACCAGAGCCCGTCCTGTTTCCAACGCTCGCCACCACGGACGATCCGGTCCCCGGCATCCCGCGGCCCGCTTCACGAACCCGTCGACCCGGGCCAGATGGTCGGGATGGATGAGAGGGCTGATCGTGGTCTGCGGGCTCCGGCTGTCCCCGAGCACATGGGCATCGGTGAACCGATGGAACAACTCGAGGAAGTCCGAAGAGACGGTCTCCTCCACGAGGAGCCGGGTGCCGGCGAGGCAGACCTGACCGGCGTCGTCGTACTGGCCTGCGGCCTTCCTGGCTGCGGCCTCCAGATCTGAGTCGGCAAAGACCAAGAAGGGCCCCTTGCCACCGAGCTCGGCGGTGAAGGGCACGATGTTCCCGGCAGCAGCGATCCCGATGTGCCTCGCAGTCTCCGGTGATCCGGTGAACGAGATCCGCCGCACCCGGCGGTCGGAAACCAAGGCCGCACCTACCTCCTCGCCAATTCCTTGGACGACGTTGAGGACTCCGGGGGGCAGGCCGGCCTCCTCGGCCAGGTCGGCGAGGATCGAGGCGGAGAGCGGGGCCCACTCAGCCGGCTTCAGGATCACCGGGTTGCCCGCGGCAAGGGCGGGGGCGATCTTCCACGTGGACAAGACCCAGGGGGCGTTCCAGGGGGTGATGATGACCGCAGGGCCGGCGGGCATCCGTTGCACCTGGTTGTCGGTCCCCTTGGAGGACCAACGGCGACCCTCCCATTCCGAGGCTAGATCGGCGTAGTTGCGGAAGTTCTCGGCTCCACGATGGATGACCCGCGCTTGGAGGCTCTCGAGGAGCATCGCCATATCGACGCACTCGACCTGGGCGATGACCTCGATGTTCTGGTCGATCAGATCGGCGAGGCGATGGAGGTACTCGCCCCGCTCCTTTGGGGTCAGCGCGGCCCACACGGGAAACGCCGCCACCGCGGCGCTGACTGCCTGATCCGATGTGAGCGGGTCCCCTCGGGCGACATCAGCGAGTTTCCAGTCCCAGTCGAGTGGTGAGCGGACCTCGAAAGTTTCGCGCGAGGCGACCCGCTTCCCGCCGATGTAGTGATCGGGGGAGACGGCGTATTCGGAGATCTCGACTCGTGTGGTTGCCATATGGGATCGTTCGCAAGCTAAGGATAAACTGCGGGCTCCAGCACTCTTATGCCCAGACCACTGATTGACCACGATCCTGAAGTCGTTCTCGAGGCGGAGCGGGACATTCGCGCTCGTCTCGGCGATCGAAAACTCGACTTCGACGCCCTCCTCGCGGTTTCCAACATCTATCGGGCTGCCAATGCCGTGCGCAATCGGATGGAGAGAGAGGTTCTTGCCCCGGAAGGATTGTCCTGGGGCGGATTCACCATCCTGTTCGTCCTCTGGGTATGGGGGGAGCGGAGAGACCGGTGAGCTCGCCGACGACTGTGGACTGGCGAAGGGGACCCTGAGTGGGATGCTGGGCACGCTGGAGAAAACGGGCCTGGTGTCCCGTACCCGTCATCCCGACGATGGACGGCGGGTGATCGTGGAACTGGAGCCCGGTGGCCGAGAGCTAATCGAGCGGGTCTTTCCCAGGTTCAACGAGCACGAGACCAAGTTCACCTCGAGACTCGGCCGCACCGAGCAAGGGGAATTGGCGCGACTGCTGCGAATCGTCACCGCCACGGCCGATGACCTGCCACTCGTGGCCGACCCAATGACGAAAGCCTAAAGTCTCATTAGGTTCCTAACGACCTCCAGGAGGACGCATGGGTGAGATAGTCGGCGCTGGGCTGATTAGTCACGCTCCAACCATCATGTTCGACGAGGCGACCCGTCTCGAGCTCAACGAGGGCAAAGAGATCTCTCTGGTGCCGGGGCTGATTCGGCTGCGGAGCGAGGTGTTGGATCGTCTCGACGTCGACACGATCGTGATCGTCGACTCTCACTGGTTCTCCACGGTGGAGCACCTGATCTCCGCCCACGCCCGGCGGCATGGCATCTTCACCTCCTCCGAGCTCCCCCGGGGCATGGCCCAGATTCCCTATGACTATCCCGGCGATCCCGAGCTTGCCAAGCTCTCGGCAGACTCTCGGCTCCGAGTTGGGCACGCCGACCCACGCCAACGAAGACGACTACATGCCGGTCTATTACGCAACCATCAACCTCGTCCACTACCTGCGCAAGGACGAGAAGGTCGTCTCGGTATCGGTGGTCCAGACCGGGGACACAGATGACTTCATGACGATGGGGGAGGCGATCGGAGAGGCTGTTTCCCGGCTCGATCGCAGGGCGGTGATCCTGGCATCCGGTGGGATGAGCCACACCTTCTGGCCTCTCAAGGAGATCGCGAAGCACGAGGCGTCCGACCCGGTCCACATCATCACCCCTGCCGCCCGCGCCGCCGATGAAGAGCGTCTCGAGATGATGATGGCCGGTGATCACGCCCGGGTGGTCGACACCATGGAGGACTACTTCGAGTACGCCCCCGAGGGCCGATTCGGCCACTATCTGATGATGCTCGGTGCCATCGGTGGCAGGAATTGCACGGCACCCGGGGAGATGTTCTCCGACTACGAGAACGCCACCGGCACCGGTCAGGTCCACGTCTGGTTCGAGCGCCCGTCGGGGGGCTGGACCGCCTGACATCGATCAGACGGCCCTCCATGCCACAATTTCTGTTCAGTGGTGGCACTCAATGCGGCCGATGACCTGATCTCCGAGCTCGAACGACTCGCCCGATTGGTGGAGAACCTGATATTTGGTGGCGATCCGAATGGCCTGGCCCGTGCCAAGGAACGCGACCGCATCGTGAGGACTATTCGCTCCTACGTGGTCCCGCGGATGACTGTGCCATCGACGCCGCTTCTCGTGGTTTTTGCCGGCCCGACCGGCGCCGGGAAGTCGACCCTGCTCAACAGCGTCTCCGGTCTCGAGGTCGCGGAGACCGGGCCACTGCGGCCAACGACACGGGCTCCCGTTGTCCTTGCCTCCGATGGCTCCGGCTATGAGAACCTGGGTGGCATCGACTGCGACGTGGTCGAAGGCAGGGCACGGATCCTCGACTCGATGACCCTGGTGGACACACCTGACCTCGACTCGACCGTGTCCGAGCACCGGGCGGCCGCCGAGATCATGATCGACAATGCCGACGTCGTCGTATTCGTCAGCTCGGCTCTCAGGTACGCCGACCTCGTCCCTTGGGAGGTGTTGCGTCGGGCCCGGTCGCGCGGTGCGCCGTTGATTCATGTGCTGAACCGGTTGACCAGCGGCGCCACCGGGGCGCTTGAGGACTATCGAAGGCGACTACTGCAGGAGGGAACAGACGGTGACATCGTGGTGGTTCACGAGCACCATCTCGCCGGATCGCCGTCGGTTCCCAGCGTGGCGGTCCGCTCCCTGCGCAGGCGTCTGATGCGCCAGGTGACGAATTCCCAACGGGAAAGGGCCGAGATCGTCCGATCCGTCCTGTGGGTGACCCTGGGGCAGGCGAGAGACCTGATCGCGGCCGCCGAACTGGGGACGACCGAGGTCGATCTGATCCAAGGATTGCTCACTCGGGCCCTCTCTCCAGACCTGGAAGGGATCCGCGCCGCCGGGGTGGCCCACGTCGGGGTCGATTTCGATGTTTCCCGCCTCGCTCACGCCCGTCCACGGCGGGCACGCGCTTGGATGCGACGGAAAGCGCCGGATCCGCCGGCGATCGCCGCATCGAGGCGACGTGTCTCCGAGATGTTGGCCACTGCCGTCGCCACCGATCTCCGGTCTTCGATCCACGATGGGCTCGCCGGAGTGCCTGAGCAGACAGGTTCGCCGGCTGGTCTCGATCAGGCCGCCCAGGCGACTCTCACCACTGCGATCGACTCCTGGTGGGTGCTTCTGGACGAGATGTCCCGTTCTGGCGCTGGTGACCGTCTCGACGTCCGCTCCCTTCTCCTGGCGGTCTCCACGCTCGGCAGCGATCGGTCACTGCAGCCAGTCCTTGAGGCCGCCTTTCCCGGCACCGATCCTGCAATCGCGGTCGATGAAGCGACCGATGCGCTGATCTGGGCCCTGAAACCGGTCTACGCCTTGGTTCGCGATCACGTCATGTCGAGCGTCAACGCCGAGGCCACGCCGGTGCGAGACGTCGACCAGGCGCGGGCTGTCGTCGCCGAGGTGGTGGCACGGTCGGCCTTCGCCGATGCGTGACGCGGTTGTCAGTCTCGTCCCTGTGATCGATCAGGCTCTGGCCGATTGCGTCGGAGTGGTGGGCCAAGCCTCGCTCCAGCCCGTCGCCGTGATGCGCAATCGGATCCTGGCGCGCCTGGATTATCCGGACGACGTGTTGTTGGCGGCCTTGGCCGGGGGCACCGGCTCGGGCAAGTCCAGTCTCTTCAATGCCATCGCCGGTGAGGAGATCGCACCGACCGGCGGGGTGCGACCGACTACCTCGGAACCGAAGGCTCTGGTCCCGTCGTCGCGGGCTGCGGCTGTCGCCGGCTATCTCGACCTGATCGGGGTCACCGATCGGGTGTCACACCCGGGGCATGAGTGGCTGTGCCTGATCGACTTGCCTGACACCGACAGTGTCGAAGTCGACCATCGACAACGTGTGGATGCCTTGCTGCCCCAACTCGACTGTGTGATTTGGGTGGTCGACCCTGAGAAATATCGGGATGCCTCGCTGCATCACGAATATCTGCGGCCCATGGCGGGCTACCAGGAGCAGTTCGTTTTCGTCCTCAACCAGCGAGACCGGTTGACGGACGACGAACTGTCACAAGTGGTGGCCGACCTGTCCTCGGCACTCGTGGAAGACGGCATCGAACAACCCACGGTGATCGCGACCGCAGCCAATCCTCAGGCAGGACCTGCCCTGGGGGTCGATCAGCTGCTCGCCTTTCTCCAAGGGGATCTCGGCGGCTCGGTCTATGAGAAGGCCATCGTCGATCTTCGCCGTGGCAGCACCGCATTGCTCCAAATGCTCGGAGGCGGCTCGAGTGTCGATTTCGAAGCCCGGTGGAACGGGGTTGTCGAAGAGGTCGCCACCCGTGCCGACTCTGGAGATCTTTCCGGGGCCTCACAGCACCTGGTCGCCTTCCTCGATGGCCTATCCGATGAGATCGAGGGGGAGATCGGAGTGGCGATCGAGGCGATGACCACGGAAGCGCCGGGTGTGATCCTCTCTGCGAGCTCGGGGCCCGGCTCGAGCTCGCAACAGCGAAGGTGGTGGAGAAAGTCATCTCGAAAGGAACTCCTGGAACCGGGACGCGTCGAGGAGGCACTGAACACCGAGATCGCACCGCCGATAAGGGAATTGTTGACCCGGCGGGCCAAGGCTCAGGCCTCGGTGACAGAGCTCGCGCTTGCCCTCAACAACCTGACGCCGCGACCCCGGTAGGTACTCTCGCCGGCCATGGACGAGAACAAGCTCCTCGCAACCGGAATCACCCTTGTCCTTTCTCTGATCCTCTATTTGGTGGTGGCCAGGGTCGGAGCCCGATTCGTTGAGAAGATCGGGGCCCGCGGCCCCGAGGCGGCGTCCCGGGCCGGAACCCTGTGGTTGATGGTTCGCAGGGTCTTGCAGTTCACGCTCATCCTGTTCGTGGTCCTGATGGTCTTCTCGATATGGGGCTGGAGCGTGGCCCCCTTCATCGCCATCGGCACCGTGATCGCGGCCGCGGTTGGCTTCGGCGCCCAGAGCCTGGTCAAGGACGTGCTCTACGGGTTCTTCATCCTCGCCGAGGACCAGTATCAGATCGGCGACGTGGTCTCATTGGCGGGAGTGACCGGCACGGTCGAGGATATCCAATTTCGGGTCACCGTGCTCCGGGATGTCGAGGGCAACGTCCACTACGTGGCCAACGGGCAGATCGCGGTCGCCTCGAATTTCACCAAGGTCTACGCCCGACCGGTGGTCGACTTCAGCATCTCGTATAACCAGGATGTCGACAGGGCCATGGAAGTCATGCTCGACGAGTTGCAGAAGATGTCTGATGACCCCGAGCTGGGGCCGATGCTTCGAGGCCCCGCCGAGATGCTCGGGGTTCAGGACTTCGGCGAGTCGGGGATCGTGATCCGGGGTCGGTTGAACACCACCGCGCATGAGCGAACGGAGGTGCGGCGGTCGGCGTTGCTTCGGGTCAAGAAGCGATTCGACGCCGAGGGAATCAAATTCTCGGCCGCCAAGGACCTCAGCGCTGGGTAGGCGGGGGAGCGATGACGGCGAGGGCCTCCGGCCCCCACTCGACCGACCCACCGTCGACCAACCCCAAGGCCTCACCATCCGCCTGAACCTCCACTGGTGGGTCTGCCTTCAAGGTGAATAGGTCGACCTCCCGCCACACTTCGAGCTCGGGGATCGAATCCAGCTCCCGACCCGCCAGCACCTTGACCGCGATGCCCGGAATTCGCCTCCGGGGCAGCCGCTTGACGATCAGGACCGACATCGGTGCCGGGGGAGATGTCGCCAGCTTCAGCGGGACCTTCCCGAAGTAGGTGTACACGTCGCGGAACTGGATCATTGCCGCGGTGGCATAGGCCTTGTGGTCGCCCGCATGCACGGCGACATGGGGCTTGCGCCGGGGGAAGTCCTGTAGGGCCGTGCCAAAGGCGGAGCGGGCGTAGTGGATCGACCCGAACCGGTACTTCTTATAAGGCTCCTTCTCGGCACGTTGCACCACGGCCGCATCCAGGCCAAAACCACAGGCAAAAATCGCATGGTGGGTGGTCTCGGTGGAGCCGCGCTGCAGGATCATGGTCGCCACGCCCACCCGCTTGACATGCGGCTGGTTTACCAATAGCCGGGCGGCCTTGGCCGGCTTCGAGGGAATGCCCATCAATCTGGCGAAGACATTGGTGGTCCCCACCGGGATCACACCCAATGAGGACTTGGTCCCCACCACCCCCTGGGTCACGTGATGGACCATCCCGTCGCCACCCATGGCCACGATGATGTCCACGCCCTCATCCGCTGACTCGCGTGCCTTCTCTGTGGCTTCGGCTGGTGATCCGGGCCAGATCGTGGTGACGTCGGCCACCCGATCCAGTGTTGCCATGACGTCGCGGTGAGAGCCACCGGTGAACTGAGAGGCAGCCGGGTTGGCGATGACCACTATCCGGTGCATTGAGGGGTCGAGCCTACCCCGGTACCCTGCCGCACCGTGAGTGACTCCGAATCTCGATTCTCCTTGGTCTCCGGGGAGGGCGATGGCGCGATTCTCGGGCTGGTGGCGGGGGACAGCGCCGGGGGAGCCTGGGAGCTCGGCTACTCGGCGATCACCGAACAGGCAACCGTCATCGCCTACCAGTTGATCGAAGCGCCCGATCTCGACACCGACCAGCTGTTGCGGTCGATTCGGGAGCTCGACGGCGCCAATGATGAGGAGCCTGTCTATCGGGCGGAGACGCCCCATTTTCGAACATGGCTCACCCGGGCCGCTGCCGGTGGGGTGATGCCTGAGGAAGAGCCTTCCCTGGATGCGGCGCCGCGGGGTGTGCCCGTCGGAGTGGCCCTGCGCAAGGACGCCGCTGCTCTTCGGGAGACAGTTGTCGAGATCGGAAGAGTCTTTCATTCCGATCTGCCTTCGATCGTGGCCGGAGTCGTCAGCGCAAGTGCCGCCGCGGCATCGTGCTTCGGCCAGTCGGGGCGGGACCTGATCGCCGGGGTGATCGAGACAGTGGAGCTGACGGCGACTCAGGTGGGTTCGACCTTGAAGCACACAGAAACGGTCTCCTGGGATCAGCTGATATCCGACCTGCGCCTCCTCATGGACCATGTCGGGGTCACCGAGGCAACCGACGCTTTGGCGATTGTGGGCGCCGATGTCATCCCTGAGCCCTGGGATCTGATCAGAGTCGGCCTGCTCCTCGCGGCGCCGTTGGCGGACCGGCCGCATATCCCTGTCGAGCAGGCGGCCAGGGTTGGGGGCAGCAACCTCGGTGCTGTGGTGGGTGGCATCATCGGAGCCAGGGTGGGAATTCGTGCCTGGCCGTGGGCCTTCGCCAATGACACCTGGTTTGCAGAAATCGGGCGCCGATTGGTGCGAGGGCCCAACGAGGTCAGTGACCTCCCGATTCCCTATGCCGTCGAGCAGCACCTGATCAGTGGGGAGCGGGGCTTCCGCTGAGAACAAGGCGATCCTCGGGCGGCCATTCGCGCTCCGAATCGTCCACCTTGCGCAGAGCCGACCAGCCGACGGCGATGAACACGATGAGGGCTCCCATTGCCACCCGTCGCCCCCAGCCGAGCAGGTCGACGATGAGCGCCCACGTGAGCGGGCCCAGGATCGTGGCGAACCGGCCGACGGTGGCATAGAGGCCGTAGAACTCACCGAGATGCCGGGGAGGCGAGATACGGGCCATCAGGACCCGGTCGGCGGTCCAGGTGGAGCCAAGGGCGACTCCACCAAGAGGCCCGATTACCCAGGCGATCGAGGTGAGGCCGCTGACCGCAGCGGCGACGCCGGAGGCGATGGCGATCATCCACATCAATAGGGCGGCGCGGAGCACTCGCAGAGGGCCGGCCGATTCGACGAAACGCCCGGCGATGAAGGCGCCAACCACCGCGGCAGCAATCGCCACGCCAAGAAGCTGGGTCACGAAACTGCCGTCGAGGCCGAGTTCCTGGATCACAAAGATGGTCAGAAACCCGCCGATCAGCGTGTTGATCGCGTCGGTGTAGAGAAATCGACTGACCAGGAAACGCACCATCCCGTCGTAGTGCCGTGCCCTGTTCCAGGACGACACGATGCGCCCTGTGATGTCTCGGATTCTGGGCGCCGGGGTTGCCTCTCTCTTGCGCTCCTTGATGAAGAAGAAGGCAGGCAGGGCGAAGATCAGGAAACTCAGAGCGAGCATCTTGAAGGTGCCGGCGAAGGACCACTCGAGGACGTCGAGTGTCACCACCCCGATCCCGAGGCCGATGAAAGATCCGATGTAGCCGACGCCAACGCCCAGACCCGAGATCCGACCCCGATTCTCCGGCGTGCTGACGTCGACGAGCAGTGCGTCGTACACAACGGATCCGATGTTGAACCCGACGAGGCCGATCCCGAGCAGGATGAGGGTCATGGTCACCGGGCCCGCCGCAAGACCTGCCGTCGCACCGACTGCGATGAGCGTCGTGATCCGGAGCGTTGGGACCCGGGTGCCCCGGGCATCGCTGCGGGCGCCGGCCCAAGGCGCCAGGAAGATCACGAGGATCCCGGCGCCGGCTTCGACCACAGCTAGGGCCGAGTCGGGCTGGCCAACCGCGGTTAGCCATTCGGGGAAGTATCGGCCGACAACGCCGAGGGCGAAGATGGTGTTGGCGAGGTCGTAGAGGACCCAGGACCCGACCGAGAGCCGATCGGTGCCGCTGCGGGTCACGGTCATGTCAGAAGGTGACGGCGACCGATATCAACTCTTCGCGGCCGAGCAGTCCTGCGGCCGCCTGGAGGGCACGCGGGGCCTCTGACAGTGGGAACTGGTGGGAGACGAGATCGTCGATCCGGGGGTCGATCTCGATCTGACGGGTCGCCCACTGATAACCGACGCTGCTGGCGCCCATTGCCCCCCGGATGGTCAGTTGCTTGGCCACCAGGACATCACTGAGAAAGTGGAAGGCCCGGTTCCCCTTGGTGGAGGCCAGGATGACCCGGCCCCCACTCCGCACCAGGTCGAGGGCGGTGAAGACGGCTTCCGGGTCGTCGGAGGTGACATCGACGATGATGTCCGGCCGTCTCCCCACCGCCTCGGCGATCGCCCCACCGACGTCTTCCTTCTCGACATCGATGGTGAGGTCAGCGCCGAGCCGCTTGGCGAGCTCGAGCCGGTCCCGGTCATGGGTCAGTCCGGTGACTCCTACCCAGCCGGCTCCGGCGGCCTTGGCCGCAATGAGACAGGCTAGACCACGTGGACCGGGGCCGAGGATCAGCACACTCTCACCGGTCTGCAGGGATGGGAGCTCGACGGCCCAGGTGTGGCCGGCAGCCAAGGGATGGACGAAGGTGGACACCTCGGCGGGGACATCGTCGGTCAATTGGTGGAGGCGGGCATCGGGGTCGATGAAGAGATACTCGGCGAGACCTCCCCAAAGCCCCGGTGGCTCGATCGAAGGGATGAACCCGTATGAGTTCGATGGCCGTCGTCTGACACAGGTGGCCAGACTCTGCTTGCAGCGATGGCACTCCCCACAGCGAATGCGGGGCTCAACTGCCACCCGGGTACCGATCGGGAAGGGGATGGTTGGTCCTTCGGTGGCAATCCTGCCCACGACTTCATGCCCGGGCACGAGTGGATAGACCACATCGCGGGCATCGCCTTTCCAGACCTGTATGTCGGCGCCCGAGATGCCAGTTGCCTCTACCGCCAGCCAACCACCACGGTCAACGGGTTGAGTCGGCAACTCGGTCAACGTGAAGTGCTTGGGCTCGACGAGCATCATCGCCCGGGCTTTGATCCCTCGCTCCATCGCTGGCGAGTGTAAACCCGGTTCCGGCAGGCTCCGTCAGTTGCCGAGCATTGCGGCGATCCGCCCTACGCCTCGCTCGATCTCGTCCTCGCCGGTCGCATAGGAAAGCCTGAGGAAACCGGGTGTCCCGAACGATTCGCCCGATACCAGCGCCACCCCAGCCTCCTCGAGGATGGCGTCGGCCAGGTCATCCGTGGTGGCCCAACGATCCCCGAGATGTGCCGAGAAGTCGGGGAACACATAGAAGGCTCCCTCCGGCTCGATGCAGCCAACCCCGGGGATCGAGCTCACCATCGAGTACATCAGCTTCCGCCTGGAGTCGAAGGCGAGACGCATCTCCTCCACCATCTCTTGAGGCCCGGTGAGGGCAGCAAGCGCCGCATGCTGCGACACATTGGCCACGTTGCCGGTGGCATGTGACTGGTGGCTGTTGGCGGCTTCGATCACGTCGGCGGGCCCGACCATCCAGCCGACACGCCACCCGGTCATCGAATAGCTCTTGGCGACCCCATTGATCAACACCCAGTTCTCGAAGCGGGGTGTCACGGCCGCGATTGATGGTGCAACGTCCGTGAAATAGGTGAGCCGCTGATATATCTCGTCGGCCATGACCCAGACGTCGTTGGCGGCAGCCCACTCCCCGATGGCCCGAGCTTCTTCGGCGGTATACACCGCGCCAGTCGGGTTGGAAGGGGAGACGAACACTAGGAGCTTGGTGCGGTCAGTTCTCGCCCGCTCCAGGCGCTCCACCGAGACCTTGAAGCCGTGTTCGAGGTCGGTCGGAACCGAAACCGTTACCCCTCCGGCGAGATCGATGCCCGCCGGATAGGTGACCCAATGCGGCGATGGCAGGAGGACTTCGTCACCCGGGTCGAGAAGGGCGGCGAATGCCTGGAAGACCGCCTGTTTGGCGCCGTTGGTGACCATCACCTCGGACCAGTCGACTTCGACCTTTGAGTAGCGGGCCACGTCCTCCGCAATCGCCTTGCGAAGTTGGGGCAGGCCGGCCGCGGCCGTGTACTTGTGGTTGGCAGGGTCAAAGCAGGCCCGCGCCGCCTCTGCGACGACATGTTCTGGAGTGGGGAAATCTGGCTCGCCGGCGCCGAAGGAGATGACGTCGATCCCGGCGGCGCGCATTTCCCGGGCCCTGGCGGCAATGCCGAGGGTGGCCGAGGGAGGCAGGTGCCCGAGGCGTTGAGAGACTCTGTTCATATTGGCGACCGAAGCCTAAGCATGTCGCGTCGGCTTGCGTTCGCCTATAAGACCGGCGCTCAGGGCCGAACCCGGGACCTAGGAGAGCTGGTCCTTAACGTCGTCGGCCACGTCTTCGGCGGCATCCATCGCGTCGCCCGCGGTGTCCGAGACGGCATCGGACGCCTTCTCCATCGCGTCACCCGCACCTTCAGTCATGTCTGACATCTTGTCCTTGGCGGAGTCGTAAGCGTCCTGCGAAGTCTCCTTTACCGCCGCTCCGGCGTCACTGGCGAAGTCCTGCGCCCTGTCGACATATGTGTCCGACTTGCCAGCCATACCTTCGTCGGTGTCCTTCGAAGAGCCGAACCATCCCTTGACCGTGTCCATGAATCCCATTGCGGTCCTTTCAGTCCCGTTGAGCAACCCTACGCCGAGCAAATTCACCTTGTGTTGGGCGACCGGTAATTTGAGCGGTGTGACTTTGCCCAAGATCGATCGTCGTCGGGTTTGGCGACGTTCGTTGGTGATTCTCGGCTTGATGACAGCCGGGGTCGCCGCTCCGGTGCTCGACCTGTACGGTCGCAATCCGTCGGTCTTCGTCGCCAACCGGAGCACTCCGGAGCAAATCGTCTTTTTCGGGCTGCTGGTGACGTTCACCCTTCCCCTGGTTGCGTTGATCATCCTGACCATCACCGAGAAGATCAGCACCCGCGCCGCGGATGTCGCCTATTACATCCTGGTTGGGATCTCTGCTGCAGCCACAGGACTGGTGATCAGCCGACAGGTGGTGCCCGAGAACACGTTGGGGGCAGTGGCCCTCGCACTCGGGATCATGGTGGTCGTCCTGCTCCTGTGTCGGCGCATCGAATCCGGCTTGCTCTTCTTCTCGCTACTCGGACCGGCTGTTCTTGTGATGTTCCTGCTGATCTCCCCGACATCGAGCCTCCTGGCCGAACCTGCGGCCCCGACCGTCACCCCGGACCAGGTCGGAAACCCGGCATCGATCGTCTTCATCCAGCTCGATGAGCTGCCGCTGGCCTCGTTATTGGATGAGGACGGCAACATCAACGCCAAGCTCTTCCCGAATTTCGCCCGCTTGGCCGAGTCCGGCAACTGGTATCGCAATGCGCTCTCCAACTCGATCGCCACCACGGAGAGTGTCCCGGCGATCCTCAGCGGCCGTCTTGGCGATCCCGACGACAGCCCGTCCCTTATCGACCACCCCAACAACCTGTTCACATTGCTCGGGAATGGATACGAGATGCATGTCGTGGAGTGGCTGACCGACATGTGCCCTGAAGACGTGTGCAAGGACTATGCGGGCCGGGGCCCGGCACGGTTCGGCTCATTGTTGGAAGACGTTGGAGTCGTCTATGGCCATCTCTCCCTCCCCGAATCGGCTCGGGAGAGCCTCCCCAGCATCGACGGCAGCTGGAAGGGCTTTCTGGGCCAGGCCGAGGCTCGTGAGGCCGCCCCGGTCGACATAGGCGACCTTGCCGTGCCCGAGCCGGGGCAGCGCAGCAAGTGGATCGACTGGATGGAGCGCATCATCGACGGAGTCGAAGCGGACGCCCCCCCGACGCTGCATTTCGTCCATCTCCAGGCTCCACATATCCCGTGGCGGATCAACCCGTCCGGGAGCCACTATCAGCGGCCGGAGCAATATGACGAGGTCGACGGGATCGAGGGAGGCGGCAAATGGGTCACCCGCCCCGACCTGCCACGTCTGGCCTATCAGCGCCATCTGTATCAGCTCGGGTTCGTCGACAACAGGCTCGGGGCATTGTTCGACAAGCTGGAGGAGACGGGGAACTGGGACGACTCCCTCATCGTGGTGCTTGCCGACCATGGTGCGTCCTTCGTCCCGGGCGAGCATCGCCGGTGGCCGATGGCGGACAATCGCAGCGACCTCTACCGGATTCCGCTGTTGATCAAGCTTCCGGGACAGACCGAAAGTCATGTCTATGACGAGCCGGCATACGCCATCGACGTCCTCCCGACGATTGTCGACGCGCTCGACATCACAACCGACTGGAAATTCGACGGGCACTCTTTGTTGAATATCGAGGGGACCAACTACCCGCATCAAACGATCTACTACTGCTGCAGCCGGGAGCCGGCGAGCACCGACCTCAGCGAGCTGTTCGATCAGGTGCGGCGGAATCACGAATGGGTGCCCAACCAGGAGAGCTGGGCGGGGGTGGCCGGGGCTGGCCCCTATGCCGACTTCGTCGGGCGGCCGGTGTCCGAGCTGGCGCCCACGCCGAGTGATGACCTGCATTGGTCCCTGGCCCAAGCCGACCAGCTCGCCGATGTGAGCCGGGCCTCGGGCTGGGTCCCGACGTTCATATCGGGCAGGCTGCAGCTGCCGAGCGGCATCCCGGCCGACGATCTACTGCTGGCTGTCAATGGGACGGTGGCGGGCACTGGTTTCGTGATCAGGGACAGCGACACCAGTGGGGAGATTCGCGGGTTGCTGGCAGAAGACCTGGTGAAGGAGGGAGCCAACGAGGTGGCCATCCTGATCCCTAATCCTCAAGGCCAAGGATGGCTGACCGGCGCCGCCGCCGACATCACGGTGACCTATGTAGCTGAGGACGGACACCAACTCGACATACAGCCAGAGGGTGACAAGCGCGTGGAGATCAGCCTGGTTCAGAACACGGCTGGAGGATGGGTGGTCAAAGGTTGGGCCGCCGACGTCAAGGGGAAGTTGACTGCCGACCGGATCTACGTGTTCGCCGGGGACCAGCTGCTGGCCTCGAGCCCGCCCAACCTCGACAACGCCAACGTGGTGCGATGGTTCAAGAGCGACAAGCTGCTCCATTCCGGATACACATTCGACATCCCCGACGCGGATGTGCCCGATGACCTGGAACGCCTAACAGTGATTGCCGAGTTCGGCGACTACGCCATCGAGAGCCCGGCCACGCTTCCCCGCTGACTCCTCGACCGGGCGGTCACCGTTGCAGTGAAGTGGAATCGGGGCCTGCGGCCAGCCAGGCCACCACATCGTTGGCGCCCGGATGCAGCCATTCGGGCGACACCATGGCCTGGAACCGAGCCGATTTCCCCTTGGGCTCGTATGTCCTGGTGACCGCCCTGACTTTCCCGTCGACCGTGATCACCACGATTTCCTCCCCGGTCGCGGCCTGATCGAGGCTGACTTGTCCGGAGAGAAAGACGGGGAGGACTTCGGGCTCGGGCGCCAGGTCGTCCAGAGTGCCTTGCTCAAGGAGGCTGATCTTGACCTCGGGCACATCGCCGGTGTTCAGGTCGGCGATCGACCGCCCCAGCCATCCCTCCCAGCCCGGCGGGGCAAGCGACCATGGATCACCGTTGGGGAACCACACTTCCTTCTCGGCGGCGGCGGCGAGTTTCTCGGTTCCTGACACACCGAAGGCGACCGAGCCCTGCTTGCCCACCATCACCGATTCAGTTCGTTCAGCTCGCCTCTCCGAATCGAGTAGCGAGAGCCCGTCGACCGCCCAGGGCACCTTGATCCCGACGACGTCCGCCACCGTCGGCAGGATGTCGTCGGTCTGGGCCCTGATGTCATCGATCGACCCCGGCGTGACACCCTGGAACTGGCTCGGATACTTGACGAAAAGTGGCACCGCAGCGATGGTCCCAACCGTGTCCGGCGTCATTGTCCGCTGATTCTCCACCCCCGGGCTGATGGCGATTCCATGGTCGGCGAGCACGACGAACAGTGCGTCGTCGTAGATGCCTTCGTCCTTCAACCGGGCGATCACCTTTCCCAGGATCGTGTCGGCGTATTGGGCTTGGAGGATGTGCCGCTGATACCCCTGTCCGACAAGCCAATTGTCGTTACTCCACCCGGTGCCGGTGCTTCCTGGCGTTCCGGTCACTCCGGTCAGTTGCCCGTCGGCAGTCAGAACCCACGGATGATGCGGATAGAGGAAATGGCCAAACCGCAGCGGAGGCTCCGTGGAGTGGACCTCGAGGGTGTCCAGGAATCTGCTGACTTCATCGCGTCGGTCATCGTCGACGCTCCTCAGAAAGCGGTCAATGATGTCGAAATTGGAACGCTGACCGGACGTGAAGTTTCCCCACATCTCGTCGATGGGTGGCAACCGATCGGCGATGTCCTTTGGCATCGTCACGTGGCCGTAGATCACCGATAGGTCGACAGCCGTTGAGCTCCAACGAACCGCCAGCGGTTCGATGTGACGACTCGAGTTCTCACATGCGAAGTCGGGACAGAGACTGGTGATGATCTCCATGGCGGCAACGTCATAGGTGTCCGAGAAAAGCGTGAACAGATTGAGCGGGTGGTCCGACGAGGTGGGAACACTCCCCAAGTCGGCCCCAACCCCGGTGAGAATCGTGGGCAGGGCTTCCTGGGTTTGCTGGCGCACACCTACCGCGTTGCGGTACCAGACTGAGTCGGCGGCAAGGGTGGAGAAATTCGGAAACAGGGAATCCAGCAGGGATCCATCAGAGTCGATGAGCGTCGCGAACGGGGAACTCGTCGAAGACCATCACGATGATGGGGACCGGGTTCGGGACATCGCCGATCTCGGGCAGGTCACTGGCGTCGGCGAAGGCGACGTCGCTCGCCGGAGTCATCACCAGGAACCAACCGGCAAAGAAGACCAGCGCCAAAGACGCATAGACAACGGCTGACTGAATCAGGGGGTAGCGGGTGAAACCGATCGCGAACACCACACCCGACCCCACCGTTATCAGGGCAAACAAGGCTGAAGGAGGGTCTGCACCCAACAGCGTGATCCATGCCGACGCCGCCATAAGGGCGAACAGGATGCCGATGAGAATGGCGTGAGCGAGACCTGCGGTGCGTGGCCCTACCAATCGCAGAGCAAGCACCGGGATCGCCAGCAGCACCGGGATCAGGAGGACCGCGATCGGGAAGAGGATCACGTCTAGGGAGGTGAGCCCGCCTGCGATGAAGAAGTCTGGGTTATGGCCGAGCAGATCGAGGAGTGGTTGCCCGAAGGCGAACGCGGCGACCGTGCCCAGCGAGAGGGGGACGATCCACCAACGGACCGTTCCCAGCCTCTCCAGGCTCATCGCGGGCTCGAGGTCGAAGAGAACCCTGGTCCCCTCACCGAGCGTCTGTTCGCGGACCACGCTGAACATCTCGCTGATCATTCGGCGGAATTCCTCTTCGTCGCGACCCCGGTGCAACTCTTCGGTGAGCTTGTTCCCCGCCAGCTTGGCGACCATCTCGTCGTCCGGTGAGACGAACTCGACAAGGACCGGGGTATCGAAGCTGCGCAGCCAGCGCATCACCTCATACGGCGGAATGCTGGCCGAGTAGATGAGGTGATGGATGAGCCCGTAGGCGATCACGAGATCGGGGCGGGCCCGCTCGATGATCCCGGGTCGCTCTCCGCCTGCCCATCCCTGGGCCGGTGACGGGTTACCGAGATCGGTGAGCACCACCGACAGGCTCTGTCCCACACTGCGGCGGTAGAGATCATCAAGTACCGCTTCGTCGCTGTCGAGGGCAATCGCCTGGGCTCCCGACTTGGCGGCGATGGCCGAGAAGTGGCCGTCGTTCGCACCGAGGTCGAGGACCCGCATCGGATGGGCTCGATCGAGGGCGGTCTGCAGGAACTCGCTCTTAGTGTCCCGATCCCTCGACACGTGGGTGCACGAGCCATAGTCCGACCATCCATCCACGCCGTGCTCCCAGACAAGGGACGTAACCAGTGACCGGAGCTTCTTGACATTGGCCAGGATCAGCTCCGGAGTGAACCCCGCCGACCGCAGATCCTCTCTGACAGCCCGGTCCGACATCCGGGCTTCCATCCGCGCCTGCAACCGCACATGGAGCAGGGCGCCCGTGTTGAAACGCTTCTTGCCCCCGAGCAGCCTTGCCATGTCGGTGGGGGTGAGGCCCTCGAGGTCGCCCCGGAGCCAGGGCTGGAATGGGACGCCGACCCAGGAGCGCAGCATGAGCGGGAAGAGGAACTGCTTGGTGAACTGGCGATAACCGATCCAGGGCTCACCCTGGCGATAAGCCTCGAAGGATCCAATGTCGATGAAGATGGGCCGCCCGTCGACGAACTGGATGTTGTACGGGGTGCTGTCCTTGATGGTCAGCCCGGCATGGAGGGCGCCCTCGAGCAGGTCGAGTTGGAGGAGGGCAGCGTCCTTGAGCATCGAGAAGGTCCACTCATAGGGGTAGCTGATAAGAGGCAGCCGGGGATGTTCGAGAGCGCCTGCGCTGCCTGACGGTGGATCCACCTCTGAGGCGGCGATGACCTTCCCATCGGAGACAGCCTTGGTGAAGAACTCGGTCGCGGCAAGGGCGCGCCATCCCTGCAGGCCGCGTTCGTCGAGGAGACGCAGGATCTTGTCGCCATCGAGGACGACTCGTGAGGCCGGGTCGCGAAACGACCCTGGATCGGGCGAAATCACGTTGCGGTCAGGATTCAGCTGGCAGGGCGGTGTCTTCGGCGGTTTCCACTTCGCTGTCGCCGACTTCGGGCTTGGCGCGTCCACCGCGCGTGGCGATCCTCATCCGCATCGCCTTGTAGGCGACGCCGATTCCGGCCAGACCGCCGATGATGGCCTGAAGGAGCAGACTTCCCGACCCTGCATCCAGATATCCAAAGATCATGTTTGTTGCTCCTCCCGAGAGCATCGGCACAAGAAAGCGCCGACTTGATTGTCGTCCAACATGACAGTGAAGCAAAGCCCACGCCCTAAGCGTGTGATCATGGCCCATATCTCAAACGGGCGAAAACAGCGCCTTCTGGCGTGAGCAGCAAGGCCATGTCTCCGCTGTTGTTCCACACCGGCCCGCCGCCCGGTTCCCATCCCTGGTTGTCACTCGTGACCTCGAAGGCCGCCCCGGGGTCGATGGTCGATCCGTCGGGGAATCGGAAGCGATTAGCCGAGGACTCGTCACGTAGGGCCCATCCCGAGATGTCGACCGGGCCGTCGCCGTCATTAGTGATAGTGATTCGTTCGAGGTGGAGCACGTCGCCGTCGGCGCCCGGAGGATCGTGGTCGGAAGTATCGATCACCAGGTCGGCATCGATCCGTGAGCCACCACAGGCGGTCGGTGCCCATAAACCGATGCTTTCCTGGTATGCCGTCTCCTCGGCGGCCAACAGTGCCGACCCCTGAGTTTCGTCGTCTCCGGGGGTGGTGGCGATGGCGAGCCCGGTGTTCACCAGATCCACGTTGACCAGGTCGTCCCCGGCCCACACATAGGCGAGGGTTCGCCTGAATTGATCCAGGCCGTGTGGCTCGAGCCCGACCTGGCCGGAGGCGAGATCGAGGGTCAACGCGTCGGTGGCCTCGTCATGAAGGCACTCGTCGTCCTCAGGTGCGTTCACTCCGAGCAGCCTTACGGTGATTCGACCCGATCCGGTCTCGAAGTCGAAGGTGTCGCCATCGGTGATGGCTATGACATCGCCCGAGACCAGCCCTTCCGGACCTTCCTCCTCGACCCCACCATCGGTTGGTGACGGCAGCGCTGGCCCAGAACAAGAGGCGAGAAGTACCGCAAGCACCGCCGCTAGCCGTGTTGCGGAAGTCAGGACGTTTCGCGCAGCCGCTTCAACTCCTGGCGCTCGGCGAGCCGCTTTCTTCTCCGGCGTCGATAGAACAGCCCGAACAACTCGACGAACAAGACCACCACCGCCACGGTGATCAAGATCACGAGCGACAACGGGTACTCGCCGTCCAGCCAGAGGAATTTCACCGGCACCGGATCGGTGTTCTGAACGGCGAACACGACCAAGAGCGCCAAGCCGAGCAGGATGACCACGACTCCCCAGGCGATGCCCGACCCTTCATGAGTCACCTGAGCGCCGTCCAGCGTCTCCTCTGGTGGCTGTGTTGGGCCCAGCGATTCATCGGACATCTGCCCAGGCTACGTCGTTGCCTCCGACACTGCTCGTTTGGGGGAACCTGGACATAACCTGTCAGTCCATGCGCGCGTCTGCTTGTTTGCGCTCTGCTCATCGTCTGTGGCTGCACCGGCGCCCAGGGAGTCGTGACGACCGTCTCTTCGGAGGCGGGCCCGTCAACGTCATCGACGAGTACAAGCACGCTCCCCTCATCGACCACGACTACCACGACTCTGGCGACCACCACCACGCTCAAACCGTTGCAGTCACTCGCCTATCGGGAAGTGGCTGTGATCCCGTTCCCGGTCCAGATGACGGCCCGGCCCGGAGACGAGACCGCGTACCTCATCACAAAAGCGGGTCAGGTGTGGGCCTTGATCGAGGGTCAAGTCCAGGACCAGCCCGTGCTCGACATCTCAGATCGAGTGCGGAGTAATGGTGAGCGAGGCTTGCTGTCGATAGCTCTCCACCCCAACGATCCCAACCGCTTCTATCTCCACTATTCAAATCTTCGTGGGGACACCGTTGTCTCAGAGTTCACCTTCGTCTCCCCGCTGGAGGCCGATCCGGCAAGTGAGAGGATGCTCCTGCAGGTTGACCAGCCTGCGCCCAACCACAACGGGGGAATGCTCCAGTTCACACCGGATGGGCACCTGCTGCTCGGTCTTGGTGATGGTGGTGGATCAGACGACCAGTTCGGAAATGGACAGAGCCCGGATACGTTGCTCGCGGGGTTGGTGGAGATGAGCGTTGACGGCGAACCCAACCCGACCAAGTATGCAACCGGGTTGCGCAATCCCTGGCGGTTCTGGATCGACGACGGGCTGATCTATGTGGCCGACGTGGGCCAGGACACGTTCGAAGAGGTCGATGTGGAGCCGCTCGGGCCGGGCCTCAACTATGGCTGGTCGATCGCAGAAGGCCTCCATTGCTTCCAGGCCGCGTCCTGCGACACCACCGGTCAGGTGATCCCGGTGATCGAAGTCCGACACGGTGACGGTGGCGCCTGCTCGATCACCGGTGGCGTCGTCTATCGCGGCAGCTTGATTCCCGAGTTGGAGGGTGCCTATCTCTACTCGGACTACTGCGGTGGCTGGCTGCGATCGTTCCGCTTTGCCGACGGCGCAGCAGTCGAGCAGACCGACTGGACCGAACAGGTGGGAGTGAGGCCCGACGTCAACGGTTTCGGGGTCGACGGTGGTGGTGAGGTCTATGTGACCACGTCCGCCGGCCTGTTCGCCATCGTTCCCAACCGCTGACGACTGCCGAATAGGCTCTCGCGGCGATGCCAACTCTGTTCACCAAGATCATCGAGGGCGAGATCCCGGCGACCTTTGTCTGGAAGGACGAATTTGCTGTGGGTTTCATGTCGATCAACCCGTTGCGACCGGGTCACACCCTCGTGGTGCCTCGTGAGGAGGTGGATCATTGGATCGACTGCGAACCCGATCTGCGCGAGCACCTCCTGGACGTGGCCCGTGAAATCGGCAAGGCCCAGCAGAAGGTGTTCCGCCCCGAGCGGATCGGGTTGGTGATTGCCGGCCTCGAGGTGCCGCATCTCCATCTGCATGTCGTCCCGATCGACCGTGCGGCCGATCTCGACTTCTCAAGGGCAGCCACGTCCGTCGAGCGGGAGGCCCTGGAGGAGTCGGCCTCCTCAATTCGCTACATCCTTCGCTCGATGGGATCGACTGGGGTCGTCGAGTAGGTGGAGGTCAGCCCTTCACGACCAGCCAGGTCCCGACTATCACCAGGCCGATCCCCAGAGCTCGGGCGAGGTCGATCGGTCGTGGGTCGGCGAACAACCCCAGACGCTCGATAGCGGCCCCCATGATCAACGTTGCCGCGGTGAACAGCGTCAGCCCGGCGCCGAGACCGAGATTGTCTACGGTGATCCCCAGTGCAGCGACTATCACGAGTCCCATCAGACCGGCGGTGAACACCCACCACGGGAGAGCTTTCAGCTCGCCCAACTGCCCACGACCGAAGGTCAGCATCAAGAGGGCGATGGCGAGCCCACCGCCTCCGTAGGTGACGAAGGTCGAGGTGAGAGTGCCCACTCTTTGCTCCATCACTCCCAGAAATTGTGACTGCAACGCACCGGCCAGCCCGCCAAGGACCCCAACCAGCACGACGACGATGAAACTCATGACGCTAAGGGTGGTCGGTGACGGTCAATCTTTGGTGGATCAGCCAGTGGACGTCCTTGGGGCGACCTATTCGAGGGGGATCTCCCACTCGTAGGAGAACTTGGCGACACGAAGAATGAGCGAGGTCTCGACGCGGGTCACCCCTTCCATGCGACCGACACGCCGTGACACGAACTCGAGGAGGTGCTCTTGATCGTGGAAGAACGCTTCAACAATCACGTCGTGTCTCCCGGTTGCCATGCCGACGTATCGGACTTCCGGCTGGTGGATGAGTTCCCCGACCACGTCCTCCATCATCGGCAAAGACACCGAGATTCCCAGGATCGCCGACATGGTCATGCCAACCGCTCGGGGGGTCGGCACAGCCACGATGTTGATGAGGTCGTCCTCGATGAGGCGCGATATCCGGTTCCGGATGGTGGCTTCACTGACACCCAGGACCCGTGCAACTTCTCGGTTCGAGGTGCGCCCGTTCTCTTGGAGCATGGCCACGATGCGACGGTCCGTCTCGTCGAGGACGCCGCGTCGACCTTGATTCCCGGTCGGCTGGTTACTCATTGCGCACCATCAAAGTGCTTTCGGTGCGCATTTGCGCAAAAAGAAGGGCTCATTTCACGACACGCAGCTGTTTTCTATTTCTAGAGTATCGAGACCCGCAGGCCGAAGGGAGGTCACAGTGACAGAGTCAGACAGCAGCGGCGCCCGGCCCGGCGTGTTCTCGAGGCCGGCTTCCGGCCTGATCCGAGTCGCAGGATCGACCGATGTCTTCATCTTCAACGTGGGCTTGGTGTCGATCGGGATCGCGATCGCATTCAACCAGTTGTACGGCCCGAGCCTTTATCCAGGGGCGGCACCCTGGATCTCCACGCTCCTTGCTGTCGCCGGGATGTTGTTCGTGGCGATGACCTTCTACGCCTGGTCCATCACGTTCCCAAGATCGGGTGGCGTCTATGTGTCCCTGTCACGATCGATTGGCCCGGGTGTCGGGTTCGTCCTCTCGCTGATCGAGACCATCATTCTGATGTATTACGCCGCCCTGGCGTCGGCCCTGATCGCTACGGTCGGCCTTTCCTCGTTCTTTGGCACCGTTGGCTTTATGGGAGCGAACGACACCCTCATTTCCTGGGCGACGTGGACTTCCTCCCCGCAAGGGATCTTCTGGGTCGGGACCACCGTCCTGGTACTGGCGGGGATCCTCCTCACCCTGGGGACCCGGCGCTATTTCGCGGTACAAAAGGTGCTGTTCGCAGTCGCCGTGGTCGGCACGATCGTCATCATCGGGGTGCTGCTATTCGGCGACACCAACACCTTCTTTGCGAACTTCGAGCGTTTCACCGGTCTCACCGAGCAGCAGGTGATTTCGGGAGCTCAAAGCCTCGGGTGGGCGTCGGCTCCGATCACTTTCGGCGCTTCTTGGGCGTTCCTGATCTGGCCTCTCCTTCCGCTGCTGGGGGCGGTTCAATCTGTTGGCATCGGCGGAGAGATCAAATCGGTCAAGCGGAGCCAGTTGTACGGGATGTTGGGGGCGCTGATCAGCACAGGTCTGGTCATAGCTCTGGTCGACGTACTGGCCACGAGAGTCTTCGGGTACGACTTCCAGGGCGCTATTGGCTACAACTCGATTGTCGGCCTCGTTGACCCATCGACCAATGCCTGGGCCTTCTCGACCGAGTCGTCAATAGGGGCCAGTCCCTGGTTCACGGTTCTCGTGGGCATCCTTTCTGACAATCTCGCAATCGTGACCATCGTCATGGCGACGTTCGTCGCCTGGATCTGGTTCTGGGTGCCGGCAGAGATCGCGTATACGACGAGAACAATGATCGCTTGGTCTTTCGACCGGATCGCACCCGACCGACTCGGCGGTGTCAGCGAGCGATACAACACCCCGACCCTGGCAATCTGGCTCTCGACGGCCGGCTCCATCGTGTTCATGTGGTTCATCGCCTTCCAGGCGATCGCACTGCTCACATTGATCGAGGCTTTGACCATTGTCTGGGGCACGGCGATGGTGGCGGCGGTGGTGTTTCCCAGGACCCGACCCGACCTCTTCAAGGCCTCCCCTGCCTCGGAGCAACGGCTCTTCGGCTTGCCCCTGATGTCGATTACCGGAGCGATCGCGGCGGTGTTCATGGTGGTCGTCCTGATCATGCTCTGGAACGACCCGAACGCGGCTGGGCCTCTGTTCTCGGCGGACTTGATCCGGGGTGAGTTCTGGTTGCTGGTGGCAGTTGTCGTGCTCGGCGTCGGGTGGTACGTCGGCGCCAAGGCCTACCGGCGGAGGCAGGGAATCGACATTTCCCTGGCGTTCAAGCAGATTCCTATCGAGTGAACGGTCTGGAGAAGCTGAGTTCGGAGGCAGCTCGCCTGATCGACGAAGGCGCTCGTGCCGGCATCCTGCTGAGAGCACTCGGATCTGTCGGTGTCAGCCTGCACTGCCATTCGAGCGCGACGGAGATGGACCAGCGCGACCGGGTGCCCAAGGACATCGATTTGGTGACGCGAAAGCGCGACCGGCGCGAGCTCAGGAGGTTCCTCGAGACTGAAGGCTACGAAGTCGATCGAAACATGCTGGTGGCTATGGAAGGGACGAGGTACCTCTTTCGCAGTGCCGAGAGGCAGATCGACATCGATGTTTGGGTGGACGTGCTCGACCTGTGTCACCGGCTTGATGTGACGGAGCGGATGGGTGTGGGTCCGAGCCTGCCCATCGAGGACCTGATTCTCTCCAAGCTCCAAATCGTCGAGCTGACCCAGAACGACACCAACGACCTCGCCGCGATGCTGTCCACGCATGAGACGAGTCAGAGTGGCGGCGACCTCGAGGCGATTGACCTGTCCTATCTGAGCGCGGTCCTGGCCAACGATTGGGGTTTCTGGCGCACAGCCACCGGGAACCTGACGACGATCTTGCCTGATCTCGATCAAACCGCACGCCGGAGGGCAACCCTGATTCTCGACCGGATCGAGGAGACCCCGAAGGGCGTCAAGTGGAAGATTCGCGCCAAGGTCGGTGAGCGGGTCCAATGGTGGCAGGACGTCGACATCCCAAGGGATACCTACTGATGGCGTGGCTCCGCAGGACTGGAACACGGGCGGAGGGCGTGACCTTGTTCTTCGCCAGTGACCTTCACGGCTCTGATGTCTGTTGGCGCAAGTTCGTCTCTGCGGCCAAGTTCTACGGCGCCGACACGCTCATCCTCGGTGGCGATTTCACGGGCAAGCTCGTGATCCCGATCGTTGATCAGGGGGGCGGTCGATCCCATGCTCACTTCCTCGGGAAGGACCATGTGCTCGATGATGACAGACTCCCGGAGTTCGAAAAACGCGTATCCGACGCCGGGTTCTATCCGGTGGAGATGGGTCCTGACCGGTTCGGCGAGCTGGAAAGCGATGCCGACGGGATAACGGCGATCTTCCAAGAGTTGATGACTGCTCGTCTGATCGAGTGGATCACCCTGGCGCGTGAGCGTTTGGCCGGAACAGAGGTCCGCGTTCTCACTGCACCGGCCAACGACGACCCATATTTCATCGACGACGTAATCGAATCGTACGGAGGAGATCTGTTTCTCAACGTGGAAAATGAGGTTGTCGAGATCGCTCCCGGGCACGAAATGATCTCTAGCGGGTACACGAATCGCACGCCCTGGGATACCCCGAGGGAGTTCGACGAAATCGAGATCAAGGCCCACATCGACCAGATGGTGAAGCGACTCTCCGATGTCGAATCGGCCGTTTTCAATCTCCACCCGCCGCCCTTCGGTACCAAGCTCGACCCTGCTCCGAAGCTGACCCGGGACCTCGAGGTCGTGACATCGACAGGGGCGACGGTGATGGAGCATGTTGGCTCAACAGCAGTGCTCGCTGCGATCAAAGAGCACCAGCCATTGGTCAGTCTCCACGGTCACATCCACGAGTCGGCGGGGCATGTGCGCATCGGGCGCACCACTGCGATCAACCCCGGTTCGGAGTACGGCGAGGGAATTCTCAAGGGGGCTCTGGTTCGCATCGGGAACGGCCGGATCCAGAGCTATCAGGCCACATCAGGATGACAGGAGGTGCTGATGACGAATGAAATCGACTACAAGGCGCTCGGCGCCGAGCTTGCCGGCAAGGGGGTCGAGGTCCTCTTTGGGTACTACGTGGATGTCCACGGGGTGCCGAAGTCGAAGGCGGTCCCGATCGCCAGTTTGGAGCAGTGGGCCAAAGGCTCCGAGCTCTACACCGTTGGCGCCCTGGAAGGCATGGGCCCGCTCGGGCCAAACGAAGACGAGTGCGTCTCGCTTCCCGATCTCACTGCCGTCATCCAGTTGCCTTGGGAGCCGAGGTACGCGGTAGCTCCCGCCGACCTCACCTTTCACGACAAGCCCTACACCCACGACAGTCGGGCGATGCTCAAGCGCCAAGTGGAGCGGGCCGCGGAGATGGGATACCTGGTAAATGTCGGTATTGAGCCCGAGGTGTATGTCATCCGTGAGACGGACGACGGGATCAAGCCATTCGTGGCCGAAGACCTGGAGAACCTCCCGACCGATGGCTACGACCTCGAGGCAACCATGATGGCCGAGCCCTTTCTTCAGCCGATGGTCGAGTACATGAACGAGCTCGGTTGGGGGGTCTACTCCTTCGATCACGAAGGAGGTGACGGTCAATACGAATTCGACTTCGGCTACACCGACGCGATCGGCATGGCCGATCGGATGATCATCTTCAAACTCATGGCTAAGGCGGTTGCTCGGACCCTTGGCTGTTTCGCCAGCTTCATGCCCAAGCCTTACTCAACTGCGTTCGGGTCGGGCGCACATATCAACATCTCCATCGCAGATGCCGACACCGGCACGAATCTGTTCGAGGGTGAGGGTGGTCTTGGGCATGTCGCCGGATACTCCGACCTCGCCCTCGCCTTTACCGCCGGTGTGGTCCGGCACGGTGACGGACTGAGCGCGGTCCTGTGCCCAACCGTCAACTCCTACAAGCGCCTCCTGCCACGGGGACTTATGAACGAGATCTCATGGGCCCCCGTCTACCGGGCCTACGGAAGCAACAACCGCACGCTGATGGCGCGGCTCCCGATGAACCGGCGCTGTCTGGAGGTTCGAACCGCGGACAGCGCCTGCAACTTGTATCAAGGCCTGGCAGTCACGATCGCCGCCGGCCTGGAGGGCATCGAAGAGGGCCTCGACCCGGGCCCGGCGATAAACGTCGACACGTATCAGACGCCGCTCGAGGAGTTGGTCTCCCTTGGCGTCCATCGCCTTCCGCCCAACCTCGGGGAGGCTCTGACTGCGTTCGGAGCCGACTCCCTCATGGAAGAGACGTTCGGCAAGGAGTTCCACGCCGACTACCAGACTTACAAGCGGAAGGAATGGGACGAGTACAACACCGTGGTCGACCAGTGGGAAGTCGACAAGTACCTGAAGCTCTGGTGAGGAGGGGGCGATGATCGACCATCAGCGGCGAAACGAGGCCAACCAGGAGGCCTTTCGACGCCTGACCGGCGCCAACCCGATCCTGGTCGACGTGAGACCGGCCCTTGAGGTGGTCCCAGGGATGACACCCACGACCATCCTCACTTCGGGTCCGCCGCATCCGTGGGATGCCTATTTCGGCCCACAACGAAACGCACTCATCTATGGCGCGATGTACGAGGGGCTTGCCTCGAACGAAACCGAGGCGGAGGAAATGCTCGCCTCGGGAGAGATTCAGATCGAGCCTTGCCACCACCACGGATGTGTGGGCTCGGTGGCGGGCATCTACACGGCTTCGATGCCGGTGTTCGTGGTTGAGAATGAGGAACGAGGGAACTCCGGGTTTTGCAACTTCTACGAAGGGGAGTCACACCGCCGCCTCAACTATGGGACGTATGGCGATGACGTGAAAGAGCGTCTCGATTTCGTCAACGGCGTCGTGGCGTCGGTGATTCGAGACGCGGTCCTCGCCTCGGGTGGGATCGCTCTCAAGCCCATGATGTCGGCGCGCCCTGCGCATGGGAGACGAGCTGCACAGTCGGAATACGGCAGGCACGATGCTCTTCACCCGCGCTCTGTTTCCCTATCTGGTTGAGCTGGGCGGGCGAGACGCCGATGCGGTCCAGAAGACCCTCACCTTTCTCGATGAGAGCGACTATTTCTTCCTTCGCCTATCGATGGCCGCCTCCAAGGTCGCCGTCGATGCGGCTGCGGGTGTCGATGCGTCAAGCCTGGTCAACACGATGAGCATCTCGTGCAACGGCTACGGGATACGGGTGTCCGGCCTCGGAGATGAATGGTTCGTCGGGCCCGATCCGATCGTTCAGGGTCACTTCTTCGAGGGGTTCACCATCGATGACCTGGTGTGGATGGGTGGCGAGAGTCATGTGACCGAGACGGCAGGACTCGGCGGGTTTGCCCAAGCGTGTGCTTTCCCATTGCAGAAGTACCAGGGCGGTACACCCCAGGCGATGATCGAGAGCAACCTCGAGATGTACGAGATCACCGTCGGTGAGAACCCTGACTTCTTTATCCCCTATTTCGAGTTTCGAGGGACGCCCACCGGGATCGACATCTTCAAGGTGGTGGAGACCGGAATCACGCCTGTCATCGACGGCGGCCTGGGAGGTCGGGACGGCGGTCAAATCGGCGCCGGAGTGCTCCGCGCTCCGATCGAGTGCTTCGAGATGGCATGGCGGCGTACGAGACTCGCTATGGGGCCTGAGCGTGTCTTTGACCGAGATCGCACCACGCTGTTCTTCGATCCCGATGCCGACCCAATCGCCGAATTAGGCGACGGCGAGCGATTCATCCTCCGAACCGCAGACTCGATCTGCGGCCTGTGGCGCCAGATGCCTCCTGGTGGGCTCCATATCGACGAGGTCGTCGAGCGCCTGGGTGGGGCATGCCCGTTGACCGGGCCGTTCGCTGTGGCCGGGTCGAAGCGGGGACAGGTGATCGTGGTGGAAATCCATCGTGTCGACCCCGACCCTCCCAGCGGGACGGCCTGGAACGGTGTCTTCCACGGATTCGGGGCTCTTGCCACCGATTCATACGGGCTGCAATCGTCTCTCGGCTCGGAAGTGAGGGAGATCCCTTACCGGGACGGCGTGGCTGCGATGGAGGTGAGCGGCCGCACCGTGACCATCCCGATGCATCCATTTCTGGGAACCATCGGCGTCGCGCCACCGAGAGAGCGCAGGATGAGTTTCAGCCAGGGGCCCGAGTATCTGGGGGACGTCGATCAACCCGGTATCGCGGCCGGCGCAACCGTGGTTCTACCGGTCAACGTCGACGGCGCCCTTCTCGCGTTGGGCGACGCCCACGGTGCCCAGGGCGACGGTGAGATCACTGGTGTCGCTCTGGAGATCGAGGCCGAGGTCGAGTTGACGGTGCATGTATCCGACGCGGACGAGCTGGGATTCGTCGGCTTGCCTCAGCTGAACACGGTGGACTCGATCGGGTCGATCGCAGGGATGCAAGGTGTCAGTCTTGGGGATTGCGCCAGAGCCGCGTACACCGACCTGGTTAGGCGTCTGGTGCGGAGCGGGCGCTTCTCACAGCTCGAGGCCTACGAGATGCTGGGTCAGGTGGGGAGACTCCAGGTCGGGAACATGATCGACCCGTTCTATTCGGTGACTGCCTCGGTGGCGAGAGCATATTGCGAGTAAGCGACGTTCAGGCATCGGCCAAACCCTCGTATTCGCGGATCGTTGCTTCCAGGTACGAGATGGCATGGTCGTAACCGGCTTGCGCCTGGATGGTGGTGTAGGAGAGCACCCGGGTCAGCCAGAGGCGAAAGGCAAGCGATTCCCAGGCCGGGTCACCCAGGCGAAACCCCGATAGCAGGAACTCCAAGGCCTCGATCCAGGCGCCGGCATCCATGAAGGAGTACTCGGGTCGTTCCCGATTGGCCAGGAGGCCGTCTCTGATCCCGGAGGGGAGTCCGGCCGCGAGTGCGGCCTCCTCATCGGTCCAGCCAGCGGTGAGGTGGGGCAACGTCGAACCCAGGTCGTAGGCGACGGTGTGCTTGAGATCGTCTGGCACCGGTGCCGGTGGGTCGCTCCCATGGGGCGCGTCCGGGCCCGGGCCGTCCATTCCGGCGAGTTGGGAGACGGCATCGAGGCACTCGACCACCATCGGGCGCAACTCGTCCAGTGAGCCATAGAGGGTGTGTCGCTTGCCGTCAGCCACCAGGTGCTCGTAGAGACCCACCTCAAGAGTCGACGTGGCGAAGGTGATCACGGTGTCGATGCCCCAGTCCGAGCGAGATCGGACCCAGTCCGAACTGGCGAGGGATTCCAGCGCCGTCCGGGTCAATAGCAACTCCCCGCCCAAGGGCTGGTTGAGCTTGGGGAGGAACGTGCCCGGAAAGAGCACGGCAAAGCCCGGTCTGGTGATCATCCAGGTGATCATGGCGTCGGTGGCGGCCCGCGGGAATCGATGTCGCACCACACCAAATCCTCGATCGGCGGCATCCTCTGCGCCATCGATCCAGCCGGCATCGAAGTTGGTGATGTCGGCGTCGTAGAAGTGGGCCCGTTCCCTGCCCTGCGCGGCGGCGCGTCGGATGGCGGTGTTCATCGCGTCCCCTTTGCCGGGTCGATAGACACCGATTCGCTCCTGGGGGATCACCTCTATCGGCTTGGAAATATCAGCCGCAATCCCGGCGGCGCCCGCTTCGACCTGTCGGGTGGCCGAGCCATCCTCGGAGGCGACTGCCCACACCTCATCGATTCGAGGATGTGCTGCCGCCCTCCTGAGGTTGGTGGTCACCAGCGTCGGATCCTCATCCTTGAATGGGAAGACCGCCAGGCTCACCGAGACCACCATAGGAGACCGATTCCTGTCCCAGGGCAGGTCTACTCTCGCCAGAGATGGAAGAAATGGTCGGCCGGGTCCTCGGGACCAGAGATGCCACCCCACTCGAGTTCTGGATCGGGATCGATGAGGGGCAGTACATCCAACTCGACGATGTCGTGGCCCTGGAGCGGGTGCTGCCCACCGGCGAGATGGTCCGCATGTTCGGGATGGTCGGCCAGGTGGTGGCCCGTCACGAAGGAGCCCGTTTCGACTCGGACGTGTTTCTCATCGAAGACGGGATCCTTCCTGCCGAGGTGGTCGAGACGGCTCAGATCACGACCACCCGCTTTGAGCCAGAAGTCTTCGTTCCGCCGCTTCCTGGTCAGGAAGTGAGGATTGCGGTCGGAGAAGAGCGGGACCAGGCCCTTTTCTTCGATCAGATGGAACAGAAGTTCCCGGTCGGCCTGGCGCGGAACAAGGAACCGCTGTGGGTCAACTTCGAATTCATCAACGGAGACCGCGGAGCCCACGTCAACATCTCGGGTATCTCAGGTGTGGCCACCAAGACCAGCTACGCGACTTTCCTCCTCCACTCGTTGTTCACCTCCGGCGTCCTCGGCAAGGCGGTAGTGAACACCAAGGCTCTGATCTTCAACGTGAAGGGCGAGGATCTGCTTCATCTTGATCGGGTCAACTCGCGGCTCACCGAGGAGAGTCGTCTCGGCTACACCCATCTCGGCCTTCCTTCCACCCCGTTCGACTCAGTTGGGATATTCGCCCCACCCCGCATCGACGACCAAAGGGCAACGGCCGACGTCGCCTCCCGGTCCGATGTGACGTCTTTCTTCTGGACGCTCCACGAGTTCTGCATCGACGATCTCCTCCCGTTCCTCTTTGCCGACGCCGAGGATGATCGAGCCCAGTACACAACGGTGGTCTACAACGTCATGGCCCAATTGCGACAGGCCGAGGCCACCGAGAGTGGTGCTGCAATCGTCGATGGGGTCAAGGTGCGCACCTTCAGGGAACTGGTGGATCTGGTCACCGATCGGGTGCAATCCGATGAGCACCGGTTTGTCTGGGCCGGGCCTGCGATCGGGATTGGCACGGTCAATGCCTTCGTGCGGAGGCTGCAGGCGTCGGTTCGCCATCTGGAACGGATGATCAGAGCCGACGTCCCCGACCCCGAACGGCACCGGATCCGGCTCGACCCCAATCAGGTGACAGTGGTCGACCTCCACAACCTCAACGATCGGGCGAAGCGTTTTGTGGTGGGGGTGACCTTGAAGCGCGCCTTCGACGACAAGGAGCGAGCCGGCCAGTCCGATGAGCTGCTCTTGGTAGTCCTCGACGAGTTGAACAAGTACGCGCCACGTGAGGGCACCAGCCCGATCAAGGAAGTCCTGCTCGACGTGGCGGAAAGGGGCCGCTCGCTCGGCGTCATCCTGATCGGCGCCCAACAGACGGCCTCCGAGGTGGAGCGCCGGATCATCGCCAACTCCTCGATTCGGGTGGTCGGCCGTCTCGACGCAGCCGAGGCGTCACGGGAGGAGTATGGGTTCCTCCCATCGGTGCACCGGCAGCGGGCGACCATCCTCAAGCCAGGGACGATGATCCTCAGCCAACCGGAGCTCCCGGTCCCACTGGTGTTGGAATTCCCATTCCCCGCCTGGGCCACCAGAGCCTCGGAAGCGGTGTCAGTTCCCGCTTCAACCGGCCCCGAGGACCCTTTCGAAGGCCTGCAGTAGCCCATATCCGTCTCGGCTCCACAAATCTGTCCCACCCGCTCTTTACGATCGCTCTGGTGACCGTGAAAATCCTCCACACCTCGGATTGGCATGTCGGACGGCGAATCCGCGGCCGGGACCGCACCGACGAGCATCGGGCGGTGCTCGCAGAGTTGGTGGGTATCGCCGCCGGGGCCAACGTCCAGCTCACCGTGGTGGCCGGTGACTTGTTCGACACGTCGGCGCCGACACCTGTCGCCGAGAAGGTCGTGTGGAGGGCCCTTCTCGACCTCGCCGAAGTGGCGCCGGTGCTCGTAATCGCGGGCAACCACGACAACTCCGCTCGGCTGCAGGCGGTGTCCCCGCTGCTCGAGATGGGGCGAATAATCGCCCGATCCGAGCCATTGCCGCCCGACCGGGGCGGGGTGGCCTCCTATGAGGATCTCGGGATCAGGGTTGCCATGTTGCCCTTCGTGTCCCAGCGTGGCGTTATCCGGGCCGAAGAGATCATGGGCCTGGACCCCGATCAGCACGCAGGGGCCTATGAGGACCGGATCAAGCGCCTGGTCGAGGCCCTCACCGCCGGGATGACGACCGATACGGTCAATGTGTTGGCCGGCCACCTCACTGTCCATGGCGCACAGGAGGGTGGGGGAGAGCGCCAGGCCCACATCTTCGGATATGCGGTGCCGGTGTCGGTCTTTCCGGGGCATCTCTCCCACGTTGCGCTCGGGCATCTCCATCGCCAACAAAAGATGCCTCATGGAGGCTCGGTCTGGTACTCGGGCTCCCCGCTCCAACTCGACTTCGGCGAAGTGGATGACCTCAAGGGGGCACTGCTCGTCGAGGCCGCCCCCGGGCTCCCCGCCAAGGTGACCGCGGTCCCGCTCACGTCCGGCCGTCGTTTGGTCACGTTGCATGGGACCGTCGACCAGATCCTGGCCCGCGCCGATGAAGTCGAAGGTTGCTATGTCAAGGTCGAGCTGACCGAGAAAGCCCGAGTCGGGCTGGCGGACATCGTGCGAGCGGCAATCCCGGATGCCGTGGACGTGACGCTGCTGAGACCGCCCTCGATGACTGCCCGTCCCCCGGAGAGCAGACGCAACATCTCACCAACCGATGCCTTTCACCGCTATTTGGAGGACAACCATGTCGGTGACGAGCGGGTCGAAGCCCTCTTTGCGGAGTTGCTCGACGAGGTGGCGACATGAGACCACTGACAATCACCTTGGATGGCTTCTCGGCCTATCGCTCGCGGAACATGGTGAGTTTCGACGGAGTCGACTTCTTCTCACTCAGCGGGCCTACCGGTGCTGGGAAGTCGAGTCTGATCGACGCCATGATCTTCGCTCTATTCGGGCGGATTCCTCGTCTCGGGGGCTCTCAAGTTGCCCCGATCATCTCCGCCGGTGCCGAAAGGGCCCGGGTGGCATTGGAGTTTGCGGTCGGCGATCAGAGCTACACGGTCAGCCGACAGGTGCTGCGCACCAAGACCGGGGCCAACACCAACGAGGCTCGCCTCGAACATGGCCCCGATGTCATCGCCTCGGGTGCCGACGATGTGACCCGATCGGTCGAGAGTCTCCTCGGGCTCCGCTACGAGGACTTCACGAAGACCGTGGTCCTGCCCCAGGGGGAGTTCGCCAAGTTCCTGACCGCTACCAAGGCCGAACGTCAGGCGTTGTTGCGAAAGCTGCTTGACCTCGACGTCTACGGCGAGGTCCGGGGACTCGCCCGGATCAGGGCGGCGGCGGCCGAGGAGCGTGCTGCTCAAGCCGCGGTAAGGATGAGCTCGTTGCAGGTTCCCGATGACGAGGCGATGTCCGCGGCCCGCAATCGGTTGGGCCAACTCGACGAGATGGCCGAGCACATCGCCGATCGCGAGGCGGGCGTCACTGTCCTCGAGGTCGTTGCGACCACTGCCGACGAGTTGGTCACCCGGCTCGAAGGCGACCTGGCCCGCCTCGATTTGATCCGACCCCCGGACAATCTGGAGATGCTCGACGAGGCGACCAACCGGGCTCGTGATGCATTCGAGGAGCTCGTGAAGCGCCGGGAGCAGGTCAAGACCGATCTCGACCTTGCCACTGCCGTCCTGGAAGGGCTTCCCACCGGGGAATCGCTCGAATCTCACGCCCGTACCTATGAGCGACTGGCCGAGCTCGAGTCTCGTCTCGCGGCGCTTGACGTCTCCGGGGCTGAAGTGGTGATCGATGAGGCCTCGAACGCACTGCAGAGAGCCACTGAGATCCATGACCAGGTGAGCGTTGAGCTGGCCACGGCGCGAATAACCCACGCTGCCCACGCCCTCCGGGCAACGTTGGTGGTCGGTGAGCCCTGTCCGGTGTGCGATTCTCCCGTGACCAACCTCCCCGACGACGGAGGCAACCCGGACCTTGACCGCCTTCAAGAGGCCGAGCGCCAGGCGAGCGCAGCTGTGGCCACCGCTCGTGGCGGGCTCGAGTCGGCTCGATCAGCGGGCGCCACGGTGACTGCGACCCGTGTCGAGTTGGAGACCCAACGAGGGTCATTGGTCGACGACCTTGCCGCGGCGCCACCGGTCGATGCCTTACACGATCAGATGAGGGCGTTGGAAGCGTCCAGGGCCCTTGTCGCCGAGAAGCGACGCGAGCTCGAGGAGGTCGATGGGCTCGTCACGACAACCCGTCGCGAGATGGACGACGCAGCTGAGGCCTTTCGCTCGATCGGTCGCGCCTTGATGGCGGCCCGGGAGACTGTGGCCGATCTCCAGCCGCCCTTGCCGGAGAGCGACGACGGCCTGATTCAGTGGAAAGAACTGATGGCCTGGGTCGAGCTGGCCATCCAACAATCAAGGGCGCGTCATGAGGAAGCGGTGACCGCGGCCGGAGTCGCTGTGACCCAGGCAGCGAAAGCCAGCGATGACCTGATCGCGGATCTGGAGAGGATCGGGGTGGAAGGGATCCCGCCGTTCGCAGGCCCACTCGCCCGAGAACAGGAAAGGGCAAGGCAGGCTGTGAAGGAGATGGACGATGCCGTAGCTCTCGCCGCCGAATTGGCCCTGACGATCGGTGAAGCCGAATCCAGTGCCGCCATCGCCCACTCCCTCGCCGCCCATCTCAGGGCCGACGGGTTCGAGCGGTGGCTGATGGCTGGCGCAGTAGCCGACCTGGTGGCCGGAGCCAACGATCTTCTCGCCCAGCTCTCTGCCGGAGGGTTCTCCCTGTCTGCCGATGATGACGGCGGGTTTGCCATCGTCGATCATCACAACGCAGACGAGACCCGACTGGTGTCGACCCTCTCCGGTGGTGAGACTTTCCTGGTCGCCCTCGCGCTCGCCCTCTCGCTGGCGGAGACCCTTTCCGCGAGCGCGGGGTCCGGTCTCGACGCGATCTTCCTGGACGAGGGCTTCGGCACCCTGGACGAGGAGTCCTTGGACACCGTGGCTTCGGTGCTCGAGGAACTCGCCGGGCGGGGGCTCATGGTGGGGATCGTCACCCACGTCAAGGAGTTGGCGGCAAGGGCAACTGTTCGATACGAGGTTCGACGCGAGCCTACGGGCTCGGTCGTCGAGGTCGCTTCGTGAAGTTCACCGTTGAGGCCTGGGATCCTGACTACGGAGCCCCGTCGGACGCCGATTTGGCCGACTCGACGGACAAGGTCGACCCCTCGGTGGAGATCACTCCTGACAAATGGCGCCCGCTGCTGCCGGAGTGTGCTCCAGCCGAGGACATCCTGTTCGTGGACGGGGTCCGGCGTGTCGACGCCAATCTCTGGATTGAGAGGGCAGATCTGTTTCCCGGGTTCGGGCTGGCCGCCACCTTCGCTGCTGGCGCGGTCCGCTGCAATGGCGGGGCCAAGGTCGTTGCCTCCAGTGTGCGCCGGGGGATCTTCACCTCAGGCCCTGCCGAATCGATCGACACCAAGGTCGGGCGCTATGAAGTGATGAGCACCAAGGGCTCGACGCCGGAGGAGCTCTGGTTGGGAATCCAGGAGAGGATGGGCGATTTGGAGGGGGAAGTCGCAGCCGATCACCGGGACGCTGCCCTGGTGGTTGTCGACGGGCCGCTCTCCCATCGTCGCCACCTCGAGGGTGCCGTTGGCTACATCAAGACCCAACACGTTCAATATCTGCCCGACGATCTTCGGGCAACTTTGGGGACCCTCCCGGTTGGGCATCGCACCCCGCTGTTTCTCACCACGACCTCGTGGAGCCGGTTCTCCTGGTACCTCCGTCTGGCCAATGGCGCCGGTCCGGCGGGGGGTTTGGTCCGTTGTGAGGTGAAGGCCGATATGGCCGTCGCTGACGCGGCCCGGCTTGCCCATCTGGTCTCGGCCTCGCTGCCTCGTTACGCCTCAGCCAGGCACAAGGACCCGAGGGCTCCGCAAAATCTGTATCCGATCGGTGGCTTGGAGCGCGAGCTTCGCCGTCGATTGGGCGATCGCGACCTGGTGATCAGGGCACTTCGGCTGGCAGCGGCTTGATCGAGAGCTCGCTGCGCGAGGCGAGGATGGCCCCGGCAATCACCAGCCCAACCCCGACGATGGCGATCGGCGAAACCACTTCATCCCGGAACACCACACCAAGGGCCAATGCCACCACGGGGTAGACGTAGGTGACAAACGAGGCGCGTGTGGGTCCCACGCTGCCTACCAGGGAGCCCATCAGGACCAGTGCGAAGCCGGTGCCGATCACGCCGACCACTGCCATCGCCGCCAGAGAAGGCCAGGCGAAGTGTGATTGGGTGAGCCCGTAGATCCCATAGGGGGTCACCAGTACCACCGCCACCCACTGCACCCGCGCCATCACCGCCAGGGATCCGTATTTTTGTTGGAGTGGGGCCACCATGTTGGTGGCGAAGGCATAACAAACCGTGGCCAGCACCACCAGGGCAACACCGATGGCAGCACTGGTGCTCTCCCCAGCCGAGGGGAGAGCGATCGCCAGGATCCCGAGGAGACCGACCATCAGTCCGACGCTCTGGAGACGGCCGGGGAGATGCCAGAGCAGAATCGAGGCCACGACCGCGGTGAAGATTGGAGTGGCGCCATTCAACATCCCGGTCACCGACGAGTCGATCCATTGCTGCGCGATCGGGAAAATCACGAAGGGGATGGCGAGCCAGATCAACCCGAGGACTGCGATACGGCGGTGCTCGAAACGGGGAATCTTCGCCTTTCGGGCTTGAGGGAGTGCGGCCATGAAGGCGGCTCCGAAGCCAATCCTGAGCCAGGTGACCAGACCGGGGTGAAAGGCGTCCAGCCCGATCGCCATCCACAGAAATGACGATCCCCATATTGCGGAAATACCCAAGAACAGGGCCCAATCCCTCGCGCTGAACGCCTCGCGGTTGGTCCCGTGGGAGGTGGTCAGGATCTGGTTGGCCACATGCGCTCGTTTCTCATCTAGGTCATGAACACCAGCGCCGCCTCAGCGGTTGCAGTTTCTAGGAACGCCGGTATGGCATCAGATAGTCCGGGATCCCGACACCCGGCTCCAAGTCGGGCGCGGGCTCGGGGGCGCCGGCTATCTGTTGGAGGGGGATCACTCCGGCCCAGACGCCGGTGCCGAGATCTGACTCGGCATCTGTTGGGGGGCCGGCGTGGACCTTGGCCGACACTTCGTCCAATCCAACGGCGATAATTGCGGTCTTGCGCAGCTCCTTCACGGTGGGGCGCCGGACGTCGTCAAGACGCCCCGGGATCAACGCCTCGACCACAACATCCAGAGCGGCCGCGTGCTCGTCCCCCTCAAGTCGTCGACCTACGCCGTGGACGACGACGCTCCGGTAGTTGGCGGATGACTCGAAAGCACTGCGGGCTACCACCAGCCCATCGACGAGGGTCACCGCGATGCTCAGTGGTGACCCCTTCTTGACCGCCAGCATCAGACCGGAAGCCGGGGATCCGTGGAGCAGGATTCGGTCTCCGTCACGCGCATAGAGGGTCGGGATCACCACCGGACGATCCTCGTTCAGATATGCGACGTGGCACACGAAGCCCTCATCGAGAATTGCCTCGATCTGGCTCATGTCGTGAACAGCGAGCTCGGCTAACCGCCGAATCGCGGTCTTCTTCGATGCCATCTCAGTCTTCCTGCTTTGCCTCACGGGTCATCAGCCTGAGCACTGCCTCTCTCGGCGCGAGGCCGTCGTACAGGACATGACCGACATGGCCGGCGATTGGCATCTCGATCCCATTTCGCTCGGCGAGGTCGAGCACCGCCCGCGTCGTCTTTACCCCTTCAGCCACCATCTGCATCTCGGTAACGATCTCGGCGAGCGTCTTGCCGGACGCCAGGGCCACCCCAACCTGATGGTTGCGACTGGCAGTGGAGATGCAGGTTGCTATCAAGTCGCCCATGCCGGCGAGCCCGGCGAACGTGGCCGGCCGGCCCCCGAGCACCACCCCGAGTCGGGTCAGCTCAGCTAGTGCCCTGGTGATCAGCGTGGCCCGCGTGTTGTCACCGAAACCGAGGCCGTCGGACATCCCGGCGGCGATTGCCATCACGTTCTTGAGAGCGCCACCCAACTCGCAGCCCACTACGTCATCGTGGGTGTAGACCCTGAAGGTCGGCCCCATGAAAACGTCCTGGAGGCGGCGCGCGGTGTCCCGGTCGGCCATCGCGATCACACTTGCGGTCGGCTGGCCGGCAGCGACCTCGCTGGCGAGATTGGGGCCGGTCATCACCCCGATCAGCGATCCCGCCTTGCGGGGTGAGGCTTCCTTGATGATCTGGGTCATCGTGGCCAGGGTGCCTTGTTCGATGCCCTTGGTGAGGGAGAGCACGGGCACCTCGTCATCCAAAGCGGGGGCGATCCTCGAGTAGATCTCCCTGAATCCATGAGACGGGACCGCCATGACCACTGCAGACGTGTCTTCGACGATGGCTGCTAGGTCGGCGGTGGTCGTGAGGCCCTCGGGCAGGGTGAGGCCAGGCGAATACTGGCGGTTCTCGCGGGTCTCGGTGATCTCCCTTGCCAACTCCGGCGTCGCGCCCAGAGCACCGTGGGCGTCGATCGGGCGGCCAGAACAGCGGCAGTCGTCCCCCACGAGCCGGCGCCGACGACTGCGATCCTGTCCACGTCGGCACGCTAGCCAGCCGCCGGGTCACCATTCCTAACCTGCGGGCGGCATGAGCCTGACCATCGGCATCGTGGGTCTCCCCAATGTGGGCAAGTCAACCCTCTTCAATGCGCTCACTGACGCCAAAGTCCTGGCAGCCAACTATCCGTTCGCAACCGTCGAGTCCAACACCGGCGTGGTCCCGATACCCGATCCACGGCTCGAGACCCTCGCCACTATCTTCAAATCGAAGAAGGTCACACCGGCCACCGTGACCTTTGTCGACATCGCCGGCCTGGTGCACGGCTCCAGCGAGGGCGAAGGTCTCGGCAACCAGTTCCTGGGGAGTATCCGAGACGTGAACGCCATCTGTCACGTGGTTCGGGCGTTCGACTCCGATAGCGTCGTCTCGATTGGCGAGGGTGGCGGCCCCGCCTCGGACATCGACATCCTCGAAACCGAGTTGGCAATCGCCGATCTGCAAACGATCGAGAAACGGCTTCCCCGGCTGGAGAGAGAAGCCACCTTGGACCGTTCGCTTGGGCCTCAAGTCGAGTTGCTGCAGACGCTCAGAGACCGGGTTGGCTCGGGGCAGATGGTGAGCAGCGATCCGGCACTGATGAGCCGTCAGGCCGACTTCGCCGACCTTCACCTGTTGACAGCGAAGCCGATCATCTACGTGTTCAACAGCGGCCCGGCCCTCCTGGTCGACGCAGACCGACGCTCTGAGTTGACCGCGGCCGTGGCGCCAGCGGAGGCCCTCTTCCTCGACGCCCAGATCGAGGCCGAGCTCAACGAGCTCGACGAGGAGGATCGGGTGGAGATACTTGCTTCCGTCGGTCAGGAAGAGCCCGGTCTGAATTCGGTGATTCGATCGGCTTATCGGACCTTGGGCTTGCAGAGCTATCTCACGGCAGGCGAGAAGGAGGCGCGGGCGTGGACCATTCGATCCGGGGCGACTGCCCCCGAGGCCGCGGGTGTGATCCACACCGACTTCGAACGGGGATTCATCGCCGCCGAAGTGATCGACTATCCACTCCTGGTGGAGGCAGGCTCCTGGATCGAGGCGCGGGCGAAGGGCCTGGTCCGCACCGAGGGCAAGTCCTACGTCATGCGACCCAACGATGTCGTCGACTTCCGATTCAACGTCTGACCGTCCGCGCAATTTCGATGACGGGTGATTTAGTGAAGGGGCTCCGGTGGGGGAACCGGAGCCCCTTCGGGTCCCTCCTTGGAGGGACGCCGGGGCCGTAGATCGCCGGCGACTTGGTGGTGCAACCGACTAGGCCCCGGGGTTGTTGGGGTTGACTCCGGCCGGCAGGCCGGCCGGGCCGGACGGCAAAGTAAACGTGGCACCGGGACTATGAGACATCTGTGTCCAGAGTCCCGAGCCATTCGTCGTATCATGAAAACGCCAACGACATCGAATGGGAGAGCCCCGGATTGGCGGGGCGCCGAAGGGGCAACTCCTCCCCGGAAACTCTCAGGCACGTGGACCGTTCGATCGAGGCACCGCTGGAGATGACGACAGCGGGGGAGGGCTGAAAGCCTTAGAGGAGACTGATGCCCAACCCCAGAGAGCGCTTCGCCGGTCGCCACATCGGCCCCAATCGCGACGACATCGAGAAGATGCTCGCCACCGTTGGCGCCGCCAGCCTCGACGAGCTCGTTGCCCAGACCGTCCCGGCGCCGATTCTCGACAGGGCCTTGGAGCTTCCGCCTGCGATGACCGAGCCCGAGGTGATCGCCCGGCTCGGCGAGATTGCCGCGAAGAACCAGGTGCTGCCGTCGCTGATTGGGCTCGGCTACCACGACACGATCACACCGCCGGTGATCCAACGCAACGTCCTCGAAAGCCCTTCCTGGTACACCGCTTATACCCCCTATCAGGCAGAGATCTCCCAGGGCCGGTTGGAGGCCCTTCTCAACTTCCAGACCATGGTCTCTGATCTCACCGGTCTCGAAATAGCCAACGCCTCCCTTCTCGATGAGCCGACCGCCGCGGCAGAGGCGATGGCCATGTGCCGGAGGCTGGACAAACGCGATCGGAACGTGTTCTACATAGACGACGACTGCCACCTTCCGACGATCGAGGTGGTCAGGACAAGGGCGCGGGCGATCGGCGTCGAGATTCGGATGCTGTCCGATGGGGTACAACCGGGGGCCGGGTTCGGAGCGCTCCTCCAATATCCGGGCTCCTCGGGCGCCGTCATCGATCACAGCCAGTTAGTCAGAGAGCTCCACGAGGATGCGGCAACGGTCGCCGTGGCCACGGACCTGCTCTCGTTGGCCTTGCTGGTCCCCCCGGGGGAATGGGGCGCCGACATCGTGGTCGGGTCGGCGCAGAGATTCGGTGTTCCGATGGGCTACGGCGGGCCACATGCCGCGTTTATCGCGACCAGGGAGGAAATGGTCAGGGTGCTCCCCGGGAGACTGGTTGGAGTCTCCTCGGACAGAGACGGGAACACCGCCTACCGACTCGCCCTTCAGACCCGGGAGCAGCACATCCGTCGCGAGAGAGCCACGTCCAATGTGTGCACGGCCCAAGTCCTGCTCGCGGTGATCGCCGGCTTCTACGCCTGCTGGCACGGACCTGAAGGGATCAGCGATATCGCATCCGAAGTGCATCGGCTGACTTCGAGACTTGCTCGATCGCTGCGAACAGGCGGTGTGGAGGTGGTCAACGAGACCTGGTTCGACACTCTGACGGTGCGTCCGGCCCAAGGCGCCGATGCCGCGATCGCTGCCGTCCTCGATGCCGGGGTCAATCTGGGCAGGGTCGATGACATGGATGTCCGGATCGCCCTGGATGAGACAACGACCCCTGAGCTCCTGGCCCGAGTGCTCGACGCGTTGGGGGTGGGAGAGCTGGATTTGGAGGGCGACTCAGGGATCCCGGAGCCTCTGAGGCGCCGGTCGGAGTTCCTCACCCATCAGGTCTTCAACAGCCACTACTCCGAGCACGAGATGCTTCGCTATCTGCGTCGATTGGCCGACCGTGACCTGGCCCTCGACCGCAGCATGATCCCCCTCGGATCCTGCACCATGAAGTTGAACGCGACTACCGAGATGATTCCCATCACCTGGCCGGAGTTCGCACGCATTCACCCGTATGTGCCGGACTCCCAGGCCGAGGGGTATCTCGAGTTGATCAGGGAGCTGGAATCAGATATCTGTGCCATCACCGGGTATGACGTCGTCTCGTTTCAACCCAATGCCGGCTCGCAAGGCGAGCTTGCGGGGCTCCTTGCCATTCGTGCCTTTCACCTGAGCCGCGGCGAAGGCACCCGGGACATCTGTCTCATCCCGGCTTCGGCACACGGCACCAACGCTGCCTCGGCGGTGATGGCCGGCATGAAGGTGGTCGTGGTGGCCACTGACGACCAGGGAAACATCGATCTGGTGGATCTCCGGGTCTCGCGTCGAGGCTGCGGGCGATCGCCTTGCCGCGGTGATGGTGACTTATCCGTCTACCCATGGTGTGTTCGAAGAAGGGATCCTCGATCTGGCCGGCATCGTCCACGCTGCCGGCGGCCAGGTCTACGTGGACGGCGCGAATCTGAACGCGATGGTTGGGCTGGCGCGCCCTGGCGGCCTCGGTGCCGACGTCGGGCATCTCAATCTCCATAAGACTTTCACGATCCCCCATGGCGGTGGCGGGCCCGGGGTCGGCCCGGTGGGCGCCAAGAGCCATTTGGCCCCATTCCTCCCCAATCACCCACTCAGCACCGTGGCCGGCCCGGCGACCGGCATCGGTCCCATTTCCGGGGCGCCGTTTGGCTCGGCCGGGATCCTCCCCATCCCATATGCCTTTATCCGGCTGATGGGCGCCGATGGGCTCACCCAGGCGTCCATGGTGGCGATCCTCGCCGCCAATTACGTCGCCCGGCGCCTTGATCCCTACTTCCCGGTCCTTTACACCGGAGCCATGGGACGGGTTGCCCATGAATGCATCCTCGACCTGAGACCGATGGCCAAGGCGACAGGGGTCAACGCCGAGGACGTTGCCAAGCGCCTCGCCGACTATGGGCTCCACGCACCCACTCTTTCGTTCCCCGTTCCCGGCACCTTGATGGTCGAGCCCACCGAATCCGAAAGCCTGGCCGAGTTGGATCGGCTCTGCAACGCGATGATCTCTATCGCCGAGGAGGCAGCGCGGATCGAGGGCGGCGAATGGCCCCGCGACGACAATCCGCTGGTCAATTCTCCCCATCCAGCCGAGTCGTTGACAGTGGAGGAATGGGCGCACCCCTACTCGCGCAATACGGCCGTCTATCCGTTGCGTAGCCTGCGTCGGGACAAGTACTGGCCACCAGTCGGCCGCATCGACGGCCCGGGAGGCGACCGGAACCTCGTGTGTGCCTGTCCGCCACCCGAAGCCTATGAGTCATTCGTCCCTTGACTTTTCACGCGACAATGGGATTGTGACTCTTGGACGGGTGTCGGCTGGGACACAAGAAGAAACAGTGATGCGGTGAGATTCACCGGTGAGGTAAGGGTTCCGGAGGTCGACCACCCCGGCGTCCCCGCCACCTTCGTGGTCGAAGACGACCAAGCGGAGGTGCTTTTGGACGGGGAATCCCTGGGTCGTTGGTCGCTGTTCGACGTGCAGGCGTCACGTCTGGTTTCTTCTGCCTTTTCGGTGTCACTGGACGGGGACGAGATCACCTTCATTGCCGACGAGCCGGTCGACTTCGCCTACAAAGGCGTCGACCACATGGCCGAGGCCTGGGCTCGCTACAAGGCGATGACACTTCCCCGGCGCATGGTTGCGGTCGGTCGCTCCCGCCGTGGAACCCGACCGTCGCGGGTTCCGGAGCTACGCCAAGCAATGCTGGCCAATCTCGAGAATCAGGGCGTCGCTGATTGGGATTCGTCGATCGAGTCGGAAGCCGCCGCCACTGTTGCCGCTCCGGCGCCGGCAGCTGCTCCGCCGCCACCACCACCTCCTCCTCCTCCTCCTCCTCCTCCTCCTCCTCCGACGGCGCCGCCGGTGGCCCCACCTGTCGAGGTGGTTCCGGCCCCGATGGAGCCGCCGCCGCCCACCGAAGTCCCGTCGCTTCCGATGCGCCCCGGGCCCGGTTTGGTAGCCCGTCCTCCGGTCACCGAACCGCCGGTTCCCGAGGTCGACCCGATCGACATCTTCCGACCGGAGCCGGTCGCAGTCGAGGCACCGGTCCCTGAGCCGATCGAGATGGAGCCGGTTGAGACGTTGGAACCGTCAACCATCGAGATGTTTGAGCCGGAGCCAGAGCCCGAGCCCGAGCCGATCGCCGCAGTCGAGCCGGCGGCCATTGTCGAGCCGGAGCCAGTTCCCGCACCGGCTGTCCCCGAATTGGTCCGTGAGCTGCTGGACACCTCGAGTGACGACGACCGTGACGAGACCCCGAAGCGCTTGGTCGTGGATCTTGGCGCCTACGAGGTCCCACCGGCCCCCGATTCCGAACCTGTGGTGAAAGCACCAGGCCCGCGCCAACCCGCATTGGCCGCCAGTGCACCGGTCCCCGACAAGTCGGGCATCTTTGGGGCGGTTCGCGCCGCCTTCGTCCGCAACAAGGGGTCACACGTCCACGAATTCGTCGAGGCGCCGGGCGGTATCGGCATCCATCGCAACATCTGCAGCGAATGCGGGTACATCTCCATTGGCCTCTCCGAGTCGGAGTCCGAGTAGGTCAGTCGCTGGTTCGGAGGGCGCCGCCGACGCGAGGCTCCCAGGAGAAGTTGCGCACGGCCAGGATCACTCCGGCTGCCAGCCAGATCGACATCGTTAACACGGCGCGCCACGGAAATCCCGGATCCAACGTCGGGTTGAAGATCTCGGTGACCGCGTTAGCGAAAGGCTCTAGAGGAAAGAGACTGGCCACAGTTTGTAGCCAGTCGGGGGCACCCTCCAGAGGGAAGAAGATCCCGGAGATGAAAGCCAGCGGCAGGATGAAGGCGTTGGCGAGGGCAGGTGCGGATCGGGCATTTGGCGATAGCGCCGCCAGGGCCAGGCCCAGGGAAGAAAAGGTGGCCGCCCCCAGGATCATCAAGAACATGATCAGGGGGAGATCGCTCCACGGGATCACGACCCCGAACATCAGCACCCCGACGGTCAGCATTATCACGACCGACACCACGCCGACGAGAACTGCGGAGCACAGTCTTCCCGCCAGGTGGACGGCCATCGGGACCGGGGTGGACAACACCCGTTTCAACACTCCGACGTCGCGGGCGTTGGCCGTGTTGATAGCGAGGTTGGTGAACGTGGCGGTCACCATGCCGAAGACGGCAATACCGGGCGTGGTGAACTGGGCGAGAGGGATCCCTCCCAGCGAGTCGATGGTCGCTCCCGAGTTGAGGAGATTGATCAGAACCAGGAAGAAGAGAGGGAAGACGAGGGTGAAGAACGCTGCGATCGGGGTGCGGAGGAAGAGCCGGGTTTGGTTCCCCGTCTCTGATCGAACCAGCCTCCAGGTCATCCCCGATGTCACCAGACCCTGACTCTTCCCGGGCTCACCCGGATCGGTATCGAGTAGAGGTCGCTGAACTGCTCGACGGTCATCCCAAGGTCGTTCTCGATCAGGTCCCGATACTTCTCCCGGTATTCCCCGTGCTCGTTCACCGATGGAGCGCTCTCATCCACCACGGCTGTGCCAAAGATGACCGTCACCTCCTCCTCGCCCCGGGCCATGGCGTCGAGGTTGAGGGCGACTTCAGGGTGGACCTCGATGTTGGCGAGTTTTGGCATTCCCGGTTGCGAATAGATGAGGAACGATTCGCCGTCCCACCAGAACCACACCAAAGAGGGTTGGGGTTGCAGGTCCTCGGTGACCGTGGTCAGCCAGATCAACGTGGTGGCCGCAAGGCGCTCTTCAACTCTCGACGACAGGCTCATGATGTCCGATCAACTCCAGATAGGCGTCCTCGAGGGTTGGTCTGCTTACTTCAAGACCCTCGAGGTCGAGGTGTTGCTCTATTGCGATGCTCGTCAGCCGGTGCAGCTCGGGAACAGGGTGGTGTGTGCTGACAGCGACCGTGCCGTCCGGATCGGCGGTGACACCCAGGGTCGCGCCGTCGGCGGGATTTGCAAGACGGAACCGAATCGTGGCCGCCGCTGTCATCCGATTGCCCAGGCTCTCCGGCGGGCCCTCAGCCAAAACCCGACCGGCGGATATCACGATCACACGTTGGGCGAGTGCCTGTGCCTCTTCCAGATAGTGCGTCGTCAACAGGACGGTCGTGCCGGCTTTCGCCAAGCCCTCGATCATGGCCCAAGCATCGCGACGCGCTGATGGGTCGAATCCCGTGGTCGGCTCGTCGAGGAACAGTAGGTCTGGGTTGCCGGTGAGGGCATGAGCCAGGTCGAGGCGGCGCTTCTGGCCGCCTGACAATCTCTTGATTCTCTCGTCGGCCTTCTCCTCGAGTCCCACTGTTGCTATCAGGTCGTCGACTTCGCGCGGGTTTTCGTAGGCGCGGCGCAGATGAGTGAGGGATTCTCGGACCGTCAACTCGTCTTCGAAACCTGCTTCCTGAAGAACAATGCCAACGCGCTGCTTGAGCTGCGCACCGGCATCAATCGGGTTGCTCCCGAGAACCTCGACATTGCCCGAGTCCTGTCGCCGATAGCCCTCGAGAATCTCGACGGTGGTGGTCTTGCCTGCCCCATTCGGCCCGAGGATGGCCACGACCTCACCCGTGGCCACTTCCAGATCGATGCCCGCCAACGCGGTGACGCTGCCGTACGACTTGGTCAGGCCCTCGGCTCGGATTGCGATCATCCGGCACCGAGTTTCATCACCATCGCCGTCACGGCGACGATCAGCAGTGCAATGGTGACGGCGCCCGCTATGGCGGCTCGCTTCCCGAAACGTGCTGCGGCTTCATAGTCGCCACTCTCCAGGGCGACCACCATCTTCTCGGCAGTAGGCCGATGAACTGCTCCACCGATCACACCTCCGATGACGACGACCGTCAGTCCGATCATCACGAAAGCGTCGCCCCAGTCGTAGGCGTCGCTGAGCGACACCATGGCGATCCCGGAAAGGGCGGTGAGGATCGCTGCCGGGATGAACACCTTGAGGCTGGCGTCGCGGGAGACTCTCGCCCAGCCGAGCGCGGCCGGCCCGCCTTCGCCGGCCATTCGGGATCCGGCAAAGCCCGAAAGGACTCCGGCGCCGATCCATGTGGCCGCCGACAAGACATGGATGATCAACAGGAAGTCGGTCAAGGATTCCTCTCTGGTGGTGGCGGCAAACTAGTGCCTCTCCGTCTCGTCGGCTGCAGGTACTCTCGCCAGGTGGCACCACCTGTCCGACCGGTAATCCTCTCCGGGGGAGCAGGGACCCGGCTTTGGCCTTTGTCTACCGAGTCCAATCCAAAGCAATTCCTGGATCTGCTGGGCGGCTCTCTGTTCGAGGCCACCCTGACTCGGCTCGAGGGCATGCCCAATCTCGCGCCCAGCCTGATCCTGACCGGCGTGAGGCACATCGATGCGGTGGATCAGTCAGTAACCATGGCAGGCGCCGAAATCGGATCAGTGGTGGTCGAGCCAGAGGGCCGCAACACCGCCCCAGCGATCATCGCGGCCGCTCTGCTCGCCGATCCCGATGACGTTCTGGTGGTGCTTCCAGCCGACCATCTCATCAAGGATCGAATGGGCTTCCTGGCCGCGGTGGAGACCGCGGTTTCCCTGGCGGTTGAAGGCCATCTGGTCCTGTTCGGCATCGTGCCATCACGCCCCGAGACCGGATACGGGTACATCGAGATCGGCGACTCGGTGGGGGCCGGGTTCCAGGTGCTCGGCTTTGTCGAAAAGCCGGACTCCGAGCTGGCCGGAGACCTCGCCGCCGGTGGGCGACATCTGTGGAACTCGGGGATGTTTGTCTTCACGGCCAGGGCGATCATCGAGGAGTGCTCCGCGATTCGCCCCGACCTGGTGAGCGGGGTGACGGAAGCGATTCCCCCCCAACGTGAGAAACGAGTCGATCTGGCTCCCTCGTTCGCCAAGATCGACTCTGTGTCCATCGATCACGCGGTCATGGAGCGCACGGATCGGGCAGTGGTTGTACCGATAGATGTCGGTTGGAGCGATGTTGGCTCATGGGAGACCGTCTGGGAGAACTCGGAGCTTGACTCCTCGCAGAACGTCCTCATGGGCGATGTGTCGGCTGTCGACGTGTCAGGCTCCTACGTCCACGCCACTTCGCGTCTGGTCGCGATCGCTGGGGTCGAGGACCTGGTGGTGGTCGAAACGCCCGAGGCGGTGCTGATCGTCGCCAAGCGAAACTCGCAGCTCGTACGTGACCTTGTTGCCGACCTCTCCAAACGCCCGCGTGAGGATTGAAGCTTCTCTTCCCCAGATCCATAGCATTCCTCGCAATGACCCGGCTTCTCCTGGCAGCGCTCCTCCTTGGGACCATCTCTGCCTGCGTTGGCCGGCCGTCCGAAGATGCGACGGGGCAGGAGATCTATCTGCAACTCTGCGCGAATTGCCATGGAGACTCCCTTCAAGGGAGCGTCGGGCCCTCGCTCGGGGCAGGCTCCGATGCCGCCGACCAGCCGGATGAGTTCCTCAGAGTGACCATCACCGATGGCAGGGGTCGAATGCCCTCGTTTCAGTCGTCCCTTTCCGACGAACAGGTTGAGCGCTTGATCTCGTTCATCCGCGAGGAGCAAGGTCAATGAACGAGCTCCTGGATGCCCTGGAACTTCACCCGTTCCGGATACCGATGCGGCACCGATTTAGACGGGTTGACCACCGCGAAGGGGTGCTCATCAGAGGCCCGGCGGGTTGGGGCGAGTTCTCGCCTTTCCCGGACTATCCCCCCGAAGTCACCACCCGGTGGCTGGCCGCAGCACTCGAGGCTGCCTGCAGCGCCCTTCCCGAGCCCGGGCGAAAGGTGATCCCGGTCAACGTCACGGTGCCCGCCGTTGCCCCGCCGGTGGCGAGAGGCCTGGTCCTCGAGTCGGGAGCGACCACCGCGAAAGTGAAGGTCGGAGAGCCGGGCCAGGCACCGATCGAAGATGAGGATCGGCTTGATGCCGTGAGGGAGGCACTGGGGCCAGACGGCAAGATTCGTGTCGACGTGAATGCCGGGTGGGATCTCGACACCGCCACCGAGCGGCTTGCCACGTTCTCCAAGTTCGGACTCGAGTACGCCGAGCAGCCGGTGGCGACGTTGGAGGAGATGATCGAGCTCAAGAAGCGGACTGACGTCCCGCTGGCCGCCGATGAGCTCGTCCGGCTCCGCCCGGACCCCCTCGAGGTGGCGGTGTCTGGAGCAGCGGATCTCCTTGTCCTCAAGGTGCAGCCGCTTGGCGGTGTGACCAGGGCCCTGGACATCGCTGCACGGGCTGGGGTGCCCGTCGTGGTCTCCTCCGCGTTGGAGACGTCAATAGGGATATACACGGGTCTCCTTGTCGCCTCGTTGTTGCCCGACTTGCCCTATGCATGCGGTCTGGGGACGGTCGCACTGATCGAGGGTGACCCGACCCGCGACCCATTGGTCTCCCTGGACGGGCTGCTCGAGGTGCGTAGACCTGAGCCTGACCCCGAGCTTCTTGCGAGATGGCGCCCCGAACACGATCGTGCCGCTGAAATGCTGCGCAAGGTTCGATCCGCCGCAGAGGTATTGACGTGACGCAACCAAACCCGAGCACTGCTCTCGCCAGGGCAGTAGTGGATGAGTTGGCCAGGCACGGGGTCTCCCTTGCGGTCATTTCACCCGGCTCTCGCTCGGCGGCTCTCGCAATCGCCCTCGATCAACATCCCGGCATCGCCACACGGGTGGTCCTGGATGAGCGATCGGCTGCATTTTGGGCCCTTGGGCACGCCCGCGTCACCGGGCAGCCGACCGTGGTGGTTGCGACTTCGGGAACCGCGGTAGCCAACCATCTCCCGGCTGTGATCGAGGCCGACGAGTCGATGGTGCCCTTGATCATCGTTTCGGCCGACCGTCCTCCTGAGATGCTTCACGTTGGGGCCAATCAGACAATCGACCAGGTTCACCTGTTCGGGGATCGGGCTCGCTGGTTCTGCAACATCGGCCCGGCGCAGTCGGGTAGCGACGACAACCGCTACTGGCGGAGCACGATTTCCCAGGCTGTGGCGCGTGCCCTGGGCCAGGGCTCGCGACCCGGGCCGGTCCATCTGAACATCGCATTTCGGGAGCCCACGGTGCCGGTCGAAGACGATGGAAGGTCTTCGTCCGGCCTCTATCCGTTTCCTATCGAGGGCAAGCCGGCAAATGCCCCCTGGCAGGAACATCTGATCGCCAGTCCCTCAGCCGTCGACCTCGAAGCGACACCGGGCACCCGCGGCTTGATCGTCGCCGGGGAGGGCGACTATGAGGTCGTGCGATTGTTGGCTGCCGCCCAGCAGATGGGCTGGCCGGTTCTGGCAACCTCACTTTCCGGCCTTCGAGGGCATCCGACGGTGTCCACGTATCATCATTTGCTGGTTTCGGGCGTGCCGGGGCCCTTGCTCCCCGAGATGGTGATCACTGTCGGGCGAACCGGGCCCAGTGACAGGCTTTCGGCCCTCACCGCCCTCGATGTGCCCCAGGTCAGCATCGATCGGTGGGGTGCGTGGCATGACCCCCGAAGGCAGGCGACTGCCGTCCTGCAGGCCGATCCCGCGGCGACCGTGGAGCGGCTCTCCTCGACAGTCTCGGCAGACCCGGATTGGGGAGGCAGATGGGCATCGGCAAATCAATCGATGCGTGCCGCTCTGGATGAGGCGATGGGGGTAGGGGAGCAGCCAACCGGGCCCGCGGTGGGTCGTGCGCTTTCTGACATCGGTTGGGAGAACCTGGTGACGGCGTCGTCGATGCCAATCAGGGACGTCGACGCTCACACCGTTCATCGGGGCGCGATCCTCGCCAATAGGGGCGCGTCGGGAATCGATGGCCTGATTTCAACCGGGTTGGGCGTTGCGGAGGATGGGCGCCCCACCGTGGTTCTGGCCGGTGACCTCTCATTCCTTCATGACGGAAATGGGTTTCTCGTCGATCGGCTTCCAGATGTGGTGTTCGTGGTTGTCGACAACAACGGTGGAGGCCTCTTCGACATGCTGCCCCAGGCTGGCCACGCTCCCGGTTTCGACCGCCTGTTCGTCACCCCACACGGCCGCGACCTCCGGGCTCTGGCCGCCATTCACGGGTTGCGTGCTGCCTCTGTCTCATCGACCGGCGAGCTCGTCGCTGAGGTGGGGCGCCGGCTCGGAGCCGGGGGCTGTCACGCAATTGTGATCCCGGTCGACAGGGAAGCCGACCTCAAACGGCGTCACACGCTCGATGACGTGGCTCGCTCGGTGGTGGGTGGGATCAGCTGAGGCCGAGGGCCCTCAACATCGGGAGAAGTTTGATCCGGGTCTCTTCGAGCTCGGCGTCACGATTCGAGCCCTCCACCAATCCAACACCGGTGTACAAGGTCACATTTGACCCTCGGATCTCGCCACACCTGAGCGCGATGGCGAATTCACCATCGCCTTCGGCATTCATCCAGCCGACAGGCCCGGCATACCGCCCCCGACCATGTTTTTCGATTTCACGAATGAGCTCCACTGCGGCCTTGGTTGGTGTCCCGGCCACGGCGGCCGTGGGGTGGAGAGCCGAAACCAGATCAGTCACGTGAGTCCCTGCCATCGTTACCCCTTCGAATCCGGTGGCCAGGTGATAGATGTCGGCAAAGGTCTCGATCCGGCTCGGTTGTCGCTCCAAAGTGGTGCAGAAGGGCAGCAGGGCGTCCTCGACGGAATCGGCTGCCAGGGTGTGCTCGATGGCCATTTTGTGCGAATTGAGTGAGGTGGAAGCCGCCGGATCTGTCCGATCAGCCGAACCCGCAAGGGAGACCGACCGAATCAGCGAGCCATGTTTGGACACCAGAAGCTCAGGGCTCGACCCGACCAGCCCATCGATCATGAATGTGTGCGAGCTCCCCTGACTGCGCACCAGTTCGAGCGTGACGCTGTGCACTGGCACCTGCCCGTCGAAAGTCATATCGACGGTTCGCGATAGAACGACCTTCTCCACCTCCCCGCGGGCTATCGCTTCCATTGCAAGATCCATCGCCGACTTCCAGGAGTCTTTGTCTTCAACCGCGACCCGGCCTGAGGGCATGGCGAGCTGGGGGAAGGCAACCGGGATCCGTTCGGAGCCTCCGATCAGGATCCTGCTGCCTTCCTCGGTTACTTCGACCACCGTTTCCGGGATGACGAGAACCGAGCCTTCATCGTCCTCGTCAAAGGTGAAGGTGACAAAGCCGATCCCGCCAGGCGACGCCTCTAGCGCCTCACGAGCCCGCTCGAATCGGTTGCTTCCGGTCCCCGGGTCGACGCGAACCGCCACGCCCCATCCGAACATGGCCATGCCATCGCGGATCCAGGCGACGTCGGGCCGGGTCTCGAGAAGCTCGGCGACCGCCGGGTCAGATTCGATGGCCCTCATTACACCGACCAGGCTAGGACGGGCCGGGTGGGTTCAATCCCGGCGAGGTCGCGAGCGAGGGCTTTCAAACGCTGTGGGCTCCCTGTGGTGACCAGATCCAGTTTCCCCTCACCTGGTTCGGCGGCATGGACCCGCGCCACCTGGAGGGCAACCGCCGGTGCCGGGTCAACTACCGCGATGGCGGTCCCGGCCAGTTGCTCGATCACGGGACGCAGGAACGGGAAGTGGGTGCAGCCCAACACCAAAACATCGGCTCCCCCTTCAAGGAGCGGCCTGAGACAATCGGCGACCTGCCGTTCGACTTCCGACCCGGACACCATCCCGGCCTCGACCAGGCGAACCCAGGCAGGGCAGGCCACGTTCAGTACCAGGACATCAGGGGCATGCCGTGTCACAACCGAGGAGTAGAGCTCGCCCTGGAAGGTGGCGGCGGTGGCGAGGACTCCGATCACGCCTGATCGGGTGACCAAGGCCGCTGGCTTCACGGCTGGCTCCATCCCGACGAAGGGGACAGAGGGGTGGATCTCACGGAGCCGATTGAGAGCGGCAGCGGAGGCTGTGTTGCAGGCGACGACCACCGTCGTGGCCCCCTGCTCGAGCAGCCACTCGGTTACCTCCTCGGAGATTGCTGCGACCTCCTCGAGCGACCGGGTCCCATAGGGCGCCCGCGCTTGGTCGGCGAGATAGATGAGATCGGCGTCCGGCAGCTCCCGCCGGATGTGAGCGAGCACCCCGAGCCCTCCGACCCCGGAATCGAACACACCGATCATGCCCGTCATGTCAGCAGGCCTCGACTCCAGTCACTGGTAGCGTCGCCCGTCGTCGTTGGAGGGATCTTGCAGATCGAAGGCTCGGTTGCCTTGGTCACCGGAGGAGTATCCGGTCTCGGCTTTGGGGTAGCCAGTCGGATGGTGTCCGCGGGTGGCCGGGTGGTGATGCTCGATCTCAACGACAACCGCGGCCCTGAGGCGGCCGCTGAATTGGGCGAAAACGCCAGGTTCGCCCTTTGTGATGTGCGCGAGCCGGCATCTGTGGCTGCGGCTGTCGACGGGGCGATGGAGGAGTTCGGGAGGATCGACATCCTGGTCAATGCCGCCGGCGTCGCCCCGGCGCAGCGTGTGGTCGCCCGCGACGGCTCCCTCTTCGATCTCGACCTTTTCCGGTTCGTGATCGACGTCAACCTCATCGGAATGTTCGATGTGATACGCAATGTGGCAGGGGCCATGGCCGCCAACGAGCCTGGGGAGTCGGGCGAGAGAGGCGTGATCGTGAATGTGGCATCGATCGCCGCCTTCGAGGGTCAGGTCGGCCAGGCCGCATATTCGGCCTCCAAGGCCGGAGTGGCGGGAATGACGCTTCCCCTGGCCCGGGATCTTGCGAGTCTCGGGATCAGGGTCATGACAGTGGCGCCGGGGATCATGGACACGCCATTGCTCGACGGAGCTCCGGAAGAGCTTCGGCAATCCCTCGCTGAGATCCATGTCTTCCCCAAGCGCCTGGGAACGCCGGCTGATTTCGCCCATCTCGTGCAGGCGATCGTGGAGAATCCCCTGCTGAACGGCGAAGTGATCCGGCTTGACGCCGCAGCCAGAATGCCACCTCGATAGACCGTTCTCTGTTTACCGTTGACCGTTGACCGTGGAACCCTTCGACCCCGCGCAGAACAAGGCTCTAGTCGCCAGGTTCTATGACGAGGTGTGGGAAAAGGGCAACGTCGATTTCGCGGTGGAAGTGTTCGCAGACGACTATGTGCGTCACGACCTCCGACCGAATCAGGCGGGGCCCGGGGGTGCAGGACAGGCCAAGATCGCAGCCGCATTCCGAGCCGCGTTTCCGGATCTCACCTGGACAGTCGACCTCATGCTGGCCGAGGGAGATCTTGTGGCGGCGCGTTGGACTGCGGAAGGGACTTTCGAGGGAATGTGGGGCGACCTTCAGCCCACGGGTAGGAGGGCCCGCTTCAGCGGGGTGAACCTCTTCCGATTCGCGGATGGCCGTGTCGTGGAGATCTGGAACCACCGGGACGATCTCGGCCTGATGCAACAGGTTGGCGCTGCGGTCTATGCCGGCAGCGCCGAAAACACCGAGTCGTGACTCCCGTTCACGGTTAACGGTTCACGGGATCGCTTCGATCCCGGCCAGGCTCTCCGGGTTCTCCAGACTCGACACATCACCAGGCTCCTTGCCCAAGGCCATCGCCTTGACCACGCGACGCATGATCTTCGCCGAGCGGGTTCGGGGGAGATCGCCCACCCAGCGGATGGTCTGGGGCCGGAAGCTCTTCCCCAGGTTCTCGACAACTGCCGCTTCGATCGCACTTGTCAGGTCGTCGTCGGGCTCGATTCCCCTTGCCGCCACCAGATAAAGGGCAATCACCTCGCCCTTGATCTCGTCGGGGATTCCGATTGCCGCAGCCATCGCCACTTCCGGGAACGCAACTGCCGCCGACTCGATCTCGGCGGGGCCGATTCGCTTTCCGGCGACGTTCAGTGTGTCGTCCGACCTCCCATGGAGGAACCAGAAGCCGTCGTCGTCGATCGAGGCCCAGTCACCGTGCACCCAGGTGTCTTCGAATCGTTCCCAGTACGTGGCGAGATAACGGTCCGGCTCGCTCCAGAATCCACGGGTCCTCCCCGGCCACGAGCCGCGAACCACCAGTTCGCCTACCTCGCCTCGCACCGCGTTGCCGTCGTTGTCGTAGACATCGGCGTCGACACCAAGTGCGGGACCGCCAAGTGAAGTCGGCTTGATCCCCTGGAGGACGTTGACCGAGAGCAAAACGGCGCCGATCTCGGTACCTCCCGAGATGTTGATGATCGGACGGCTTTCTCTGCCGACGTCTCTGAACAGCCACCACCAGGGCTCCGGGTTCCACGGCTCCCCGGTGGAGCCGAAAGTCCGGAGCCGGGACAGGTCGTGGCGCTGTGCCTCTTCTGCACCGTGGACACGAAGCGCTCGCACCAGGGTCGGGGAGACGCCGAGAAACGTCACCTCCAGTTCGGAGGCCGCCCGCCAGATCCGATCAGGCTCCGGGTAGTCGGGCGCTCCGTCGTAAGTAGCTATGGCGGCACCATTGGCCAGACCGGCGACGATGATCCAGGGGCCCATGATCCAGCCCATGTCGGTGACCCACATCACGACGTCGTCCTCATGGAAGTCGAACTGGAAGGCACCCTCGGCTGCAACCTGGACCCCAAAGCCCCCGTGGACATGGACCGCTCCCTTGGGGCGCCCCGTTGTCCCCGACGTGTAGGCGATGAGGAATGGATCCTCGGCAGCGGTGAGCAACAAGGGAGATGGCTCTGCTCCCCGAAGTGCCTCTTCCCACCGGATGTCCCGCCCATCCAGCATCGGGGTAGCGCCTCGCTCCACGTAGTCGACGACCAGGACGTGTTCCACACCCGGTGAGAGGGCGACAGCGCGGTCTGCCACCTCCTTCATCTCAACCAGGCTGCCGCGACGGATGAACCCATTGGCGCAGATCAGGATTCTCGGCACGGGATCCTTGAAGCGGCTGGCGACCGCTTCCGCCCCGTAACCGGAGAACACCGGGATGAAGATCGCACCGATCCTGGCCACGGCGAGCAAGGCGATGACGGCCTCGGCGGACATCGGAAGGAACACCGCAACCGCATCCCCTCTCCCGACGCCGAGTGCTCGGAGCGCACCGGCGAGGCGGGCGACGTCGTCGCGCAACCCGCCGAAAGTCAGCTCCCTGGTCTCACCACTTTCCTTCTGGGAGCGAAGGGCGACCCGTTGCGGGGCTTGGTCCGCCCAACGATCGACGCAGGCCCGGGTGATGTTGAACATCGAACCGGAAAACCAGGTGGCCCATGGGATCCCTCGCGAAGTGTCGAGTATTGCCGCGCCACGGCTTGTCAAAGGGGAGGCCGAGATACTCGACCGTGGACTCCCAGAACCATTCGGGATCCTGGATCGAGCGCCGCCGCAACGACTCGAAGTCAGTCAGGCCGTGCAAACCGATGAACTTCGCGGCGTGGGTGGCTGCCGCCCTTTGAGCGCTAGGGCGCCAAACGACTTCGTACTGCTCCATGCTTCTCCTCGACTGTGTGGAGGCTAGGAGCCATAGTCGCGACCGATCGCCGCCTACTCTGCCCGGCTATGGCCTCGTCATCGGAGAAGGCGGACAACAAGCGCTTTCGGCGACGGACATTTGTGGTGGCGGGAGTCCTCGTGGCCACTGCCGCATCGGTATGGCTGATATTTCGGCTGAGCAACATCATCTTCATGGTGTTCGTCGCGGTGTTTCTCGCTGTCGCCCTGGAGCCTCCGGTTCACTACCTGGACAAGCGGGGATGGCGGCGGGGAGCCGCGACCGGTGTCGTGTTCCTCGCCGGCTTCGCACTGGTGGTTGTCTTTCTCGTGGCTCTCGTGCCGCTCTTTGTTCAACAGGTCAATCAGTTTGTGGACGCCGCTCCCGGATACGTGACGTCTCTGGCCACGTTCCTGGAGGACACCTTCGGGGTGCAACTCTCTGATCTCGAAATCGCAAAGGAAGGGCAGAATCTTGCCGACATCATTGGCAGCGCTGGTGGGACCCTGTTGGGCGGGGTCATCGGGTTGACCACCAGCATTTTCAGCTCCGTCTTTTTTGCGTCCACCGTCGCCATCTTCTCGTTTTACATGCTGGCCGAGTTGCCAAAGCTCCAGCACACCGTTCTCTCCTTCATGCCTCCGGAGCAGCAAAAGGATGCGATGCACGTCTGGGATATCGCGGTGGAGAAGATGGGCGGTTACATCTACTCCCGGCTCATCCTCGCCATCCTCAGCGGTCTGCTTTCGACAGTCGTGCTCACGCTTCTCAACGTTCCCTTCGCCCTCTCGCTGGGGATTTGGGTGGGGGTGCTCAGCCAATTCATCCCGGTTATCGGCACCTATCTGGCGGCAATCCTGCCTGCTGTGGTTGCCCTGTCGGCCAACGGGACGACGACGGCGTTGTGGGTGGTCGTATATTTTGTCGCCTACCAACAACTCGAGAATTACCTGGTGGCACCGAGGATCACCAGGCGGACGATGGAGATCCATCCGGCGGTCTCGATTGGAGCGATTCTGATTGGAGGGTCGTTGTTGGGCGGATTGGGGATCATCCTGGCCCTGCCCATGACGGGGATAATCCAGGCGCTCATCTCCGAATCGTCCCGCTACCGCCATGAGGTGATCGCCGAAGCCACGGAGCCGGCGGCCGAGGCCTGACCAACCCTGATCCTTGGTGTTGGGTCTGACCTGCTTTACCTTTACCCGGACACGGACTCACTCTCCGAGCCACGGGCGCCAATGGCGGATTCGGAGGGCGGGTTCCAGGACGGAATCGATCGAGTCAACTGGAGGGCGAACCGGTGCGAGCCGCACCCGCAGCACCCATCAGCAGATGGGCAGGTGTCTTTGCCGCGCTTGCACTGGTGGTGGCTTGTGATGGGTCAGCCGGGGTTACAACCACCTCCACCCCGCTACCAACAACCACTACTGCTCCGCCGTCCACAACCACGACCACCCCGCCCGAGTGCCCCGACGTGTTCTGTGTCAGGTATCACATCGATCCGGATGCAGCGTGGGCCGATGGGACCCCAGTCACCTCGGACGACTTCGCTTTCACGGTGGAGACGATCACAGATGGCGATCTCGACATCACTGATGCGAAGCGGGCTGAATACAACACGCTCACCGGCTATCAGACCGTCGACGAGAAGACGTTCCTTGCCATCTTCAGCGAGGTCTACACACCCTGGAAGAACTTGTTCGATGTCGTGCTCCCCGCCCATGAGTTGACGGGCAAGCCGTTTGATACCGTTTGGGATGACGGGATCACCCTTGGCTCCGGCCCGTTCATGGTCAGCGAATGGGTGCCCGGCGAGAATATCGTCCTCACCCGGAACCCGAACTACTGGGCATCTCGCGATCCGGCATCCGGAGCGCCCTTCGGCGACGTGCAAACCGTGAACATCGTCTTCCTTCCCGGGACCGACGCCCAGGTCCGGGCTCTCCGCAACGAAGAAATCGACATGTTCTACCCGGAGCCACAGATGGAGCTGGTCGACGATGTCACGTCAATGAGAGACGTCACTTCGGAGGCCGGATTGGGCAGGATCTGGGAGCAGATCGACTTCAACCACGATGACCCTCTGCTCTCCCAGCGCTTCATACGCCAGGCTCTTGCCATGGCCATTGATCGGGAAGCCGTGATGGACGAGGTTGTCCGCCCGATAGCGCCTGATGCCGTCTCACTGGGGAACACGATATGGATGGTCGGGACCCCCAACTACGAAGACCATTTCTCCCAGTACTCATACGACCCGGTCGCAGCCGAGCAGTTGCTTATCGACAACGGTTGCGCCAAGGGCGAAGACGGAATCTACGTGTGCCAGGGACAGCGGCTCTCCTTCCGCTGGGCCACCACAGCCGGCATCGAAGCCAGGGAGACATTGTTCGACATGGCCCAGGTGAGCCTCGCCGAGATCGGGATCGAGGTGACGGCCGACTTCGGCCCGGCCACCCGCGTATTCGCCAACGAGTTCATTTACGGGGACTCGTCGGTTTGGCAGATACTCAACTTCGCCTGGGTCGGCGCCCCTGACCCTCATGGGCGAAACAGCGTGTATTTCTGCGAGGGTGGGGCGCCGAGTGGCTTCGGCGACCTCAACGTGAACCGTTACTGCAACGACGAGATCGAGTCCCTTATCCGTCAGACCGAGGTCGAGGTCGACGAGACGGCGCGAGCTGCGCTCTACAACCAGGCCGATTCGCTCTATCTCGAGGATGTCGCCTCGATCCCGCTCTACCAAAAGCCAACGTTCTTCGCCTGGAACAGCCTGATCACCGGGCCTAAGGACAATCCGACCCAGACCGGGCCCTTCTGGAACCTCAGCACCTGGTCGGGCAAGGATGAGGTCACCTTCGCAGTCGACCAGGAGCCGGAATCGCTGAACACCCTCGAGCCCGACGGTGGTCTCTTCGCTGTTGACCTCGTCACCACCGCGGTGCTTGAGGGCGCCTTCACCGTGGCCCCCGACTACACCTACGTCCCTCAACTCATCGAGAGCTACGAGGTCATCGTCTCCGGCAGCTGACCTGATGTGGTCGGGTAGCGGTCGGATGTATGACTTTTGAGATCGGTAAGCTCCGAAAGTCGAGCTATTTCCTGACCCGGAGGAGTGAATGACGCAGTCAGCTGTCCTGGATGAGCGCGCGGCCATCGATGCCGAGGTTGAAGGCAAAACCATCATCGACTATTTCGATAGGAATGCCGATCGGTATGGAGACCAGCCCGCGATCCATTGGAAAGAGGACGGTGAGTGGGCCAATTTGACCTGGAAGCGATATCGGAGCGCGGTCCACGATGCAGCCGCCGGGCTTCAATCGCTTGGTGTTGGCGACGGCCAGTTCGTGGCGATCATGGCCGGGAACCGACCGGAGCACGTGATCGCGGACTATGCGGCGATCCACACCGGGGCCACAGGTGTGACCATCTACTCCACCCTGGTCGCCAGTCAGATCCAATACATCGCCGAGAACTGCCGAGCCACCGTGGCGATCCTCGAGGACCTGGACTACATGAAGCGATGGGAGGAGATTCGTTCGGACCTGCCCGATCTTCGCTATGTCGTCCTGATGTCAGGGGCAGAGAATTACGACACAGCTGACTGGGTCCTGAGCTGGGACGAGCTCATTGCGCGCGGCAAGCAGCGCCTGATGGACGACCCGGAGTCGGTGCATCGAGCCGCGGATCGGATGACACCCGAGTCCTTGGCCACTCTGATCTATACGTCCGGGACCACGGGGACCCCGAAGGGCGTGATGATCAGCCATCGCAACGTGGTGTGGACCGCAGAGTGCCTCCGCAGGGCGGCCAACATCGACTTCGGCCCGCGCATGGTCTCCTATCTCCCGCTGGCCCACATCGCCGAGCGCCTGGCGACCCACTACCTGTGCACCTACATGGCCGGTCAGGTTTGGTTTTGCCCGAACATGGCGGGCGTGCTCGAGTACATCCAGGAGGCGCGGCCGACGATCTTCTTCGGCGTCCCCCGGGTGTTCGAGAAGTTCCACTCCCGGCTGAGCGCGCGCTTCGAGGGTGAGCACGGGATCAAGAAGACGCTGCTCGACCGGGCCCTGGCGTCCAACCGGAAAAGAGTCGAAGCCGAGGCCGAGGGCAAGTCCGGGCCGATGCTCGCTGGGGTGCTCGATTCCATCGTCCTATCCAAGGTCCGTGATGGGCTCGGTATGGACTCAGTCGAGTTGGCGATCACCGCAGCGGCTCCGATCAACTCGGAGCTGATCACCTTCTTTCACACCATCGGGATCCCCTTGTTCGAGCTCTATGGCATGTCGGAGACGACGGGACCGGCGACCACCAACCTCCCCGGTGCCAACAAGACCGGCTCGGTGGGCCCGGCGCTGCCGGGCGTAGAGGTGGAACTGGCCGAGGACGGCGAGGTCCTCATGCGGGGCGGGGTCATCACCCAGGGCTACTACAAGCTGCCCGAGGCCACCGCGGAGTCCTTCGACTCCGATGGCTGGCTGCACTCGGGTGACCTGGGGCGCATCGACGAGGACGGGTATCTCTGGATCGTTGGCCGCAAGAAGGAGATCATCATCACCGCGGCGGGCAAGAACATCGCCCCCGCCAAGCTGGAGACTGCTCTGGGCAATCACCCGATCATCTCCAAGGCTTGCATCATCGGAGACAATCGGAAGTTCCTGAGTGTCGTCATCGCCCTCGACCACGAGGAGGCGCCGGCCTGGGCCGAGGCCCGCGGGCTCGAGTACCGGGACATGCCCACCTTCTCCCAGCTTCCCGAGGTTCAGGCCGAAGTGGAGAAGGCGGTGAGGGCCGCCAATGAGACCGTCTCCAGCGTCGAGCAGATCAAGAAATGGGTCATCGTTCCCGACGAGTGGACTCCGGACTCGGGCGAAGTCACCCCTTCCCTCAAGCTCAAGCGGCACGTGGTTGTCGAGAAGTACGCCGACCAGATCGACGCCCTCTACACCGGCGTTTGATCATGCCGATCACATTTGACGGCCGGGTGGCGATCGTCACCGGTGCCGGTGGTGGCCTGGGCAAGGAGTATGCGCTGGAGCTCGGCAGGCGCGGAGCGCAGGTAGTCGTGAATGATCTGGGCGGGGCGGTCGACGGGACCGGAGCATCCACCGCGGCCGCCGATGTGGTGGTCGATGAGATCCGGGGGAACGGAGGCGAGGCCGTTCCCAACTACGACTCGGTGTCCACCCGGGAGGGAGGCGCCGCCATCGTCCAATGCGCCCTGGACAACTTCGGGACTGTCGACATCGTCATCAACAACGCCGGGATCCTGCGCGACCACTCATTCGCCAACATGACCTTCGACGAGGTCGACGCCGTGATCGACGTCCACCTGCGCGGTGCCTTCCACGTGTCACAGCCTGCCTTCGTGGTGATGAAAGAGAAGGGCTACGGTCGCTTCGTCCACACCACGTCGGCGTCAGGGCTCTTCGGGAACTTCGGCCAGGCGAACTACGGCGCGGCCAAGGCCGGGATCATGGGCCTGTCCAACGTCCTCGCCATCGAGGGCTTGAAGTACAACGTGCTGTCGAATGCTGTGGCTCCAATCGCGCGGACCCGGATGACCGAGGATCTGCTCGGTCCGTTCGCCGACATGGTCGACCCCAAGCAGGTGATGCCGATGGTCATTTATCTCTGCTCGGAGGCGAACGAGTACACCCACGAGATCTTCACCGTCGGCGGGGGTAGATACGGGCGCATCTTCCTGGGGACCAATCGCGGCTGGCTGGCCGGTCAGGGGGTTGTTCCCACCGTCGAGCAAGTCGCCGAGCACATCGACGATGTCCGTGACATCTCGGAGTTCGAGGTTCCGCTCAGCAACAACGAGGAGATCATGCTCCTCGCCCAGATGCTCGCCGGCTGAGCATGCCGGTCGACGTCGCCAAGGCCTTGGGTGCACCTCTGCCCGGCTCCACCCATAGCTGGGCCGAGGACGACGTCATCCTCTATCACCTTGGTATCGGGGCCGGTGTCCCACCTACCGACGAGCTGGAGCTTCGCTACACGTACGAGGGGGACCTCCAGGTGCTTCCCACCTTTGGGACGATCCCATCGTTCGGGACGATGATGAGCCTCGGTCTGGTGGACGGGCTCGAGTTCGACCTCGCTTCGGTCCTCCACGGTGAGCAAGAGCTGGAGATACACCGGCCGATCCCGGTATCGGGGACGGCAATCCAGTCGGGGACCGTCACCGCGATCTACGACAAAGGGCGAGGCGCCCTGGTGGTCCTGGAGATCGAGTCGAGGTTCGAGAAAGATGGGGAGTTGCTCTTCACCAATCGCCCCTCGGTCTATCTACGCGGCGAGGGGGGCTTTGGTGGCGACAGCGGCCCGAGCTCCAGCCGGGAGTCGCCGGCCCGACCGCCCGATCTCATCGTCGAGTCGCCAACACTTCCCCAACAAGCCCTCTTGTATCGGATTGCCTCGGGAGACAAGAACCCGCTCCATGCCGACCCCGGGTTTGCGGCTTTCGCCGGCTTCGAGCGCCCGATACTCCATGGGCTCTGCACCTTCGGGGTCGTCTGCAAGGCGGTGATCGATAAGGCACTCGACGGGCGGCCGGAGCAGGTGGCCTCTTACCGAGCCCGTTTCTCCGGAGCTGTCTTTCCGGGAGAGACGATCACCACTTCGATTTGGGTCGAGGACGAGGAGATAGTGGTGGAAGCGAAGTCGAAAGAGCGTGACGTAGCGGTGCTGTCCGGTGGTCGGATCTTGCTCAGGCGGTGATCGTCACCGGGGTCCCGATGGGGACCATGCCGTGAAGCTTCGTGATCACGTCGTTGGGAACCCGGACGCAGCCCAGCGACGCCGCGTTCCCGATCGAGCCCGGGCGGTTGGTTCCATGGATGCCGATGATCCCGTCACCGCCGTTGTACTCGGTGATTGTCTCCGAGCGGGCCGAGAGGCCGAAGGCATGTGGGCCCCAGGCGCTTCCCGGGTTGGACAACGTCACATTGTCAGTGATGAAGAACTCCCCTATAGGCGTCGGGTTGCGGTTGCTGCCCACAGCGACCGGAGTGGTCAGAACCTCATTTCCGTCTTCGAAGTAGGTGAGGGTGCGATCGGAGAGGTCGATGACGACCTGGCTGTCGACCACATAGAGCATCAGGTCCTCGGCTTTGACCCAACCTTCAGTCCCGTTGGGGCGAACCGGCAATCTCACAAGGGCCCAGCCGTCGAATGGGCCGTCAACGACTTCGAGAACGGTCACCGTACCCAGGACCGTGGTGTGAGGCAGGGTGAGCATGGGGCTGGCGGCCTGCATCGATTCATAGACATCGGTGTCACCGACCGTCATCGCCACCAAGGTCTGGTGGGCGGGCAAATGGGCCGTGCTCATGCCACCGAACATGGATTGGGCCGGAGGCGCCTCGGTGGCCGGTGCAACCGATGATTGCGGCTCAGGGAGCGTGGTGGTTGGGGCGGACTTGGTTTCGGCCACCGGCGCCGTCTGCGCCGGCGCGCCGCAGGCCGTCAGAAACAGGCCGATGACAAGAGCGAAGAGAGACCGACGCATCATCGGAATGGTATCGGTCGATCGGAAACAGAACTTTGGCGACATGTCGCCCCTCTAGCCTCGGATCTCCGATGCACTCTGTTTTCGTGTCTGCTCCTATCCCTGATGACATCGTCGAGCCGCTGAGATCGTCGGTCTCCGTGGGCATTTGGGACGGCAAGGGCCCGGCACCCCGAGAGGTGCTGTTGCACGAGGTGGAGGGTCGTGAAGGGCTGTTGTCGATGTTGGTTGACGCCATCGACATCGAGCTTCTCGAGGCGGCTCCGAAGTTGCGTGTCATTTCCCAGATGTCAGTCGGACTCGACAATGTCGATGTCGGGGCCTGCGTTGCGCGTGGGATACGCATCGGTCACACCCCTGACGTGCTCACCGAGACGGTGGCCGACACCGCCTTCGCCCTGATGGCTGCTGTGGTGCGTCAAATACCTCAGGGAGCGGCGATCGTCAGGGAGAGCCGATGGGGGATTTGGGACCCCTGGGCCAACCTGAGCGGGGACCTGCATGGTTCGACCCTTGGGATCGTCGGCATGGGACGAATCGGCCAGGCAATCGCCCGTCGCGCAGTGGGGTTCGCCATGAAGGTCGTCTACAACTCCCCTTCGGACAAGGGGCTTTCCGATGCCATGCGTCAACCGTTGAGCCAGCTCCTCCACGAATCCGATCTGGTCGTGCTCTGCGCGCCTTTGACGCCGGGTACCCGGCATCTGATCGGCGCTCCCGAGTTGAAATCCATGAAACCCACGGCCTACCTCGTCAACATCGCACGGGGCGGGCTCGTCGACACCGATGCGCTGGTGAGGGCACTGCAAGATGGCGAGATCGGCGGGGCGGCCCTCGATGTCACCGAGCCCGAACCGTTGCCGCCCGGGCACCCACTGCTCAGGATGGAGAATTGCCTGATCGTCCCTCACATCGGGAGCGCTTCGATCTCTGCCCGCAGAGGCATGGCCCACCTCGCAGTCGACAATCTCATCGCGGGGTTGGATGGCAAGCCGATGCCGGCCGAGTTCATCGCCTCGGCTGTTGTGGATGGCCCCTGATTACGCTCAGCCGACTCCTCAAGGACGGTCAGGTCCCCTTGGTCGAATTGCCGGACGCGGCGTCAATCGAGCGCAACCCCAGCCAGCGGCGTCTCCGGGATCTGGCGCTCTCCTCGATGCCACGGCTCACACTGACCGTGTTCGACAACCTCAACTATGAGTCGGCGGTTACGGCGCGTCTCAAGAACTCCACCTACTTCGTTGCCGACGAGGAGATCCATCAGAATCGGATAACGCGGGCCGAGGCTGACGAGTGGTCGAAGCGCCAGGACGCCCACATCAAGGACAAGGCGATGCTCCTCATCGAGGGTTACATCGGCCCCGATCCCGGGTTTCGCACCGGCGCCAGACTGTTCATCGAAGCCAGTCAGCCCAACATCGCCGGCATGCAGACTCACCTCTTTTTCCCGCCGGACGAGTCCTGGCGACCTGAATTCACGGTCATCTACACCCCGACCCTTCCGGCCACAGGCAAGCCGGACGATTGTCTGATCGTCGTCGATCTCGAGAATTGGGTGACCCGGGTCTTTGGGTCTGACTATTTCGGCGAGTCGAAGATGGGCGGTCTCCGCATGTGGAACCGGCTTGTCTTCGATCGGGGAGGCCTCGCCCTCCACGCCGGGCTCAAGACCTATCCGGCCGCTTCGACCAGGAGCGGAGTCGAAGAGTCGATGTTGGTCATCGGGCTTTCTGGGACCGGGAAGACAACGACCACGTTCCGCCAACAGGCCGGCTCGCTGCCGATCCAGGACGACTTTGTGGCTCTGATGCCAGGGGGAGTGGTACACACGTCGGAGGCCGGTTGTTTCGCTAAGACTTTCGGCCTCGACCCCGATGACGAGCCAACGATTTACGGAGGGACCACCAGTCCCGAAGCGTGGCTCGAGAATGTGTCGGTGGGAGCCGACGGCGAGGTCGACTTCTTCGACACGTCATACACCGCCAACGGGCGTTGCACATTCTCTCTGGAGCGCATACGCCACCGTGATCCGAGGGACGTGCCGCTCGCCACATATCTCTTGATTCTCAACCGCTCCGAGCACGTCATTCCTGGCATTTCACGTCTGCGCCCCGAGCAGATTCCGGCCTATTTCATGCTCGGGGAGACCAAAGGGACGTCCGCGGGCGGGGCCGCCGAGGCCGGAAAGAGCCTACGGGTGCCCGGCACCAATCCGTTCTTCTTCAACGACGATGCATTGCAGGGGAATCGCCTTCTCGAGATCCTTGCCACCACTCCCGATCTCGAGGCATTCGTCCTCAACACAGGCCGGGTTGGCGGGGAAGGGGAGGGCTCGAAGAAAGTCACAATCCCCGATTCTTCGGCGATGGTGCAGGGGATCGTGGAAGGCACCATCGAATGGGAGACCGACCCCGATTTTGGCTACGACGTCGCTACCTCCGTCCCGGGGGTGGACGACGTGGATCTGCTGCGCCCGAGCCTGCTCTACAACACCCAGGGTCGTCGCGATGAGTACCTGGCAATCGTGGAGCGCCTCAAGACCGAGCGGGTTGCTTATCTCGAGGCATATCGAAGTCTCGACCCGGCGGTCCTCGCCGGGATCACCGGATGACGGGTCTCAGCTGTCGACTGGAAAGATGACGAGCAGGCAACCCTTGGAAGTCGAGATATCGGCAACCGGCGCCCGCATCACGTTGCTGACGCCCCAAGTCGAACCTGGCTCGAAAACAGCATCGCTCAGATCCCATTGCAGGCCTCGCGTGGTGATCCCCTCCACTTGTCCTCCCACCGGCAGCAGCGTCAGAGTCGCTCCGACATCGCCGTGAACCATGCGCCGGCGCCGGACGACGTGGCTACGTGAGCGGCTCGAGATCCAATCGATCTCATCGACGTCCTCCCAGCGGTCCGAGCAAACGAGATTTGCCGTTGCCAGTTCGTGGTCGTGGCGGCCGCCGGTCCCTCCCACGATGACCACACGGCCCGGATCCTCTCGCATCGCAAGCTGGAGGGCGAGGTCGAGATCGGTCTGGTTCTTGTCCATCGGGTAGCGCTCGACGATGACGTGGTCGGGGAGCGGAGCGGTGACGATCGAATCCATGTCTCCCACCACAACGTCCACGCGGTAGCCAAGGGAGACCGCCGTCTCGTACCCACTGTCCGCCGCCACGACCAGATCGGGGATCGGAAGCTCCGAAGCGAGCTCCTGGGACGGGTGATCGCCTCCCGCAAAGATGAGGATCGTGTCCATCGCAAATGACAAAATCGTCTTACGCGCGATTTCGCGGGTAAGAGCTAACCTTCAAGTTGAGGTTGATGGTATGGGGTCCAGGCCGGGACTGGTGAATCCCGAAGCTCGAGGCAGGGGTTGATCTCACTCCACCACCACCTCGAGCAGGTCTTTCGCCTTGCGGAGGCTGTTTTCCACCTCATCGGGCGTTGTGCCGCGGGCGTAGACGAACCCCAGATAGCGGTCGCCTTCGGGCGGCGCCTCCACCTGGCGTCCGGGGCGGACGGTGATATCCATGCCGGTCACGTGGGGCAATTGGCGCACCGCGTCGGTGTTGCGGATTTCGATGAAAGTCCCGTCGTCGGGGATCGGAATCATGAGCACCCCGCTTGCGACCGACTCCCGGTGCAGCTCGGGCTTGTCCATCCCCAAGGCGTTGCGCAGGATCAAGGTCTCCAACGACGTGCCCATGAGACCGAAGTTGAGGCTCTTGGAGCAGAGGCCGCCGATGGAGCGTGCGGCGATCTCGATGACCCTCACCATGGCGCCGTCCACCATGAGCTCGATGTGAACCGGGCCGTGGGTGATCCCGATGGCATCAAGAGCCGCTTGGGCCACTCGCTCGCATTCGTCGGTCACCGCGGCCGGAAGTCGGGAGGGCGTCACCAGGATCGTCTCGGGGAAGAAGGGCCCGTCCCCGGCATCAGGCTTGTCGAAGACTGCCAGCACAGTGAGGGCCCCGTCGTTCACGAGACCTTCGACTGCCACCTCGACCCCGGTCATGAAGGATTCGACAAGGAGCGGAGCGGACTCGCCCACGATCCGACGCAACCTCCCCAGTAGCGGGGCCAGGTCCTCGAGCCGGTCCACCCGCATCACACCCTGGCCTGCTGCCCGGTCAAGGGGCTTCATCACCAGTGGATAGCCGATGGCGGCTGCCGCACGGGCGGCATCATCATCGGGCTCGATCACCACAAATCTTGGTTGCGGCACCTCGGCTACCTCCAGTGCGCGCCGCTGGGAGACTTTGTCCCTGGTGGTGGCCGCTGCCTCCGGTGAGTTGGAGCGCAATCCGAGCATCTGCCCGGTCAGGGCGGCCACGATGACTCCGGCATCATCGGCCGCCACCACACCGTCGATACCGACCCGGTCTCCAAAGTCGACAATGGTCTCTGCAGCCAGGGCGGGGTCGGTGCAGTCGATCTGCAGGTACCCATCGCCCATGTCGATGGGCGGCGGCCCCTCCGATGCCACTACCAAATCGACTCCGAGAGACCCGGCCGCAGCTACGAAGTCGGCTGCCCGGTAGGTGGTGCTGGGAAGGACGACTACGGCGGTCGGCATGGGCTTTCTCGTGGCGGCCATTACCATCCTCGCAGATGTCCGAACCCACTGTGATCAGCGTCGCACCCGATGCCCTGGACATGATCATGCAATTGCGTGACCAGGAGCCCGGAGACGGGGAGTTCGCCCTCTCGATCGAGGTCACCGGCTTCCGCGGTCCCCAATTCACCTATGAGCTCGCCTTTGTGGCACTTGCCGACAAGAAGGAGGGCTGGGTCGTGGAGCGGCACGGCGAGCTTGCCGTGATCTTCCCCGAGGCCGACATAGTCAAGCTCGAAGGCGCCTCCCTCGACCTCACTGATCAGGGTCTGGCCATGAACAACCCCAACGCCCCTTCTTCCCCCGCAATGTCAGGGGTCCACGGTGACCTCAGCGGCCCGCTGGTGGATCAGGTGCAACAGGTCCTCACCGAGCAGGTGAACCCAGCGATCGCGGCGCACGGGGGCGGCGCGGAATTGGTTTCGGTGGATGGGACGATCGCCTATCTCCGTCTCTACGGAGGCTGTCAAGGCTGTGGGCTGGCCCAGGTCACCCTCAAGCAGGGAATCGAGCGCACGCTGCTGGAGGCCATTCCCGCGCTGACTCAGGTGGTGGACGTCACCGATCACGCCTCGGGCGAGAACCCGTACATAGAGAGTCAGAAGAAGTAACGGGCTCGACTTTCGTGAAGGAGGCATCTTGAGCGGTCCTGTGCAACCGCTAGACGCTGGTGTCGAGCAAGGTCCGCTGGCCCACATCGAGATCCGGGAAGGCCGTTCGGCGACGGTCGGGGCCACAACCGTGACGCGGATCCTTCCCACAAAGGGCCGACGCACCGTCGGGCCCTGGTGTTTCGTCGACCTGATCCTTCCCCCCGATTTCGATGATCCACATCCGTTGGAGATCGGTCCCCATCCACACACCAATCTGGCCACCGTCACCTGGCTCCTCGAAGGCTCGGCTCTCCATACGGACTCCCTGGGCACCGAGCAACTGATTCACCCCGGGCAGCTCAATCTGATGACGGCCGGCCACGGCATTGCCCATGCCGAGTTGGGGACCACGACCGGGATTCACGGGGTGCAAATGTGGCTGGCCCAGCCCGAGGAGACGCGACACGGACCGTCCCGTTTCCAACACGTCGCCGAATTGCCCGTGGTCGAGTTCGCCACAGCCCAGGCGACCGTGATGGTCGGAGGGCTGGACGACGTCGAGTCCCCGGCTCGGGTTGACACCAGGATGGTGGGCGCCGACATCACGGCCCGGGAAGGGCTCCTCGAGATCCCGGCATCATCGACTTTCGAACATGCAGTCGTCCCCATCAATCGCCGGCTGAAGGTGGGTGATGACATCGTCGAGCCGGGATGGCTGGCGATGGTCCCACCCGGCGGTGACCAGATCCCGATCGACATCGGTCCCAACGGCGCGCGCTTCTTCCTCCTCGGTGGCGAACCGCTCGGAGAGCCCATCGAGATGTGGTGGAACTTTGTCGCTCGCTCCAAGGACGAGATCACGGCGGCCTGGCGAGCCTGGCAGGCTCACGACGAGGACAGGTTCGGCCCGGTGCCCTCGAAACTGGGGCGAATCGACGCCCCAACGCCGCCCTGGCTCCCGGTCTCCTGAGCCCTGACCGACGGTGGGATTCACCCAGGCACAGCTCAAAGCCTTCGAGGGGAGCACCGTCCCCGATCTCGTGGCTCCTGGCATCGCGTTGCTATTCGTTGGCATCAACCCCGGGCTCTGGACTGCGGCGACCCAGACCCACTTCTGCCATCCATCCAATCGCTTCTACCCGGCGTTGCGCCGTGCCGGTCTCTTCGACATCGGGTTCGACACCGATGTCGGGATGACTGACTCCCAACGCGCCGGGCTCCTCGCCCGGGGCATTGGGATCACCAACCTGGTGGCCCGGGCCACCGCCCGCGCCTCTGAGATCGGCGCCGACGAACTGCGTGAAGGCAGCGAGCGGCTTCTCACAACCATCGGCACCCTGGGCCCCACCGTGGTTGCCATCGCCGGGGTCACTGCCTACCGGTCGGCATTCGACCAACCGGGGGCGGTATTGGGCCATCAGCCGTCGGATCTTGCCGGCGTCGAGACCTGGGTGGTGCCCAATCCGTCCGGTCTGAATGCCCACGAGACCATTGGTTCCCTGGCCGGCTGGTTTGCCGAAGTCGGCACGGCGGCTGGTCTGTTGTGACCGAGCCCACGCCACGTCAGGTCCTCTACGGGTTGGTGGCGGCTGGCTTCTTTGTCGTCGTTCTGGCGTTGATCATCGGCGCAGGGGTGACCGGTGTGGTCCAGATCACGTGGACTCTTGCGATGGCCGCTCTCTGGCTGATACTCGCACTCTGGTCGGCGTTCAACTGGAGGCAAACATGGCGGATTCTCCTGCTGTCCATCGGTTTGTTCGTGTTCTGGGCGGTCGTCACCGTCCTGATCGCCAATTCCTGATCGCTACCAGCAATTTGGGCGCGGAAAGGGAAGGTCTGGTCACGGGGAACCTGTCGTTTAGCATCACGGTGCGTGACGAGTGAGGTAACTGCTCAGGAGTCAACGGCCACGGAGACGATCAAGAGGATCGGGCCTCCGCTGGTCGTTGCGTCCATTCTCGGTTCAACCATGGGAATCGTCGTGGCCCAGTTCCTCGACGATCTCGGGGACGGGCTCTTGGCGAGGATCCTCGGCGGTACCGCGGTGGTCTACAACAACCGGGCTGAGATCAGCGGGGTGAGCGATATCGCATGGGCCGGCGGCTTCCTCCTCTGCCTCATCGTCGGTTTCATCGTCCTCTTCTCATACCCGACCGCCGCGAGCATGGAACTGCGAAGCTCACCATGCTCTGGTTGCTGCTTCACATTCTCAGCCAGGCCTTTGCTCAAGCTATTTTCCTACCGTTTGACAGTGGCACCCAGTTGGCCAAGGCGTACGCCACCCTGGATGCCCCTGCGGGCCTCGATGTGGTGATTGCGGCCGGCGGTGGGGTCGGGTTGCTGCTCATAGTTCTCTCGGCCGCCTCTGCATTTCTCGCGTTCACACCGCATCATCGGTTGATCACGACCGGGCGCAAGAGGTTCAACTTTGCGCTCTGGATCGCCCTGGTGCCTGCCGTGGTGTCGGTGTTCCTGGCCATCCCGTTCTTCACACCGGATGCCGGGAGCGGGGTCATCCCCTCACTGCCGCTGACCGCGGTTGCCTTCCTGTTCACCGTTGCCGCGGCACCGGGCACTACCACGGTGCAAGGGCCTGAAGACCCACAGGTCACCCCGTGGCCATGGGGTCTGGGGGGCACCTTGTTCGTGATGCTCCTCTTCGAGATCTTCGTTCTCCGGGGCGGAGTGTCGATCGACCCCACCCAGTGGGGGTGATGGCACGCACCGCGTTCGTGATCACCGTCAGCGACGGTGTCAGCTCCGGCTCCAGGGAGGACAAATCAGGCGAGGCGCTGCAAGCCATGCTCTCCGAAGCCGGCTTTGAAGTGCGAAGGATGGTGGTCCCCGATGAGGTCCCGGCCGTCGTTGCCGCCATTCGCGAGTCGGCCGGCGAAGCCAGCCTGATCGTGACCACCGGGGGCACCGGTTTCGGGCCCAGAGATGTGACTCCAGAGGCGACGGCCCAGGTTCTAGAGCGGGACGCCCCCGGACTGACCCACATGATGATGGCCCGCGGTTTGGAGGCCACGCCGATGGCCGGCCTGTCCCGGGCCCGCGCTGGTTCGATTGGGAGCACGCTCGTGATCAACGTCCCCGGGTCATCCAAGGGTGCCGTCGAGAGTCTCGAAGCAGTTCTCGGAGTCATCCCCCACGCCCTCGATCTGCTCTCAGGAGACACCGAGCACCGGTGACCCAAGCGGCGTCGGATGCACTACCGTCCTGGGCGCTTCTTCGACCACCTCCCGGAGGATCATGAACATCACGCATGATTTCTTGGTGGCGCGTCCCACCGACGTCGTGTGGCGCTTCTTCCAGGACGTCCCCAATGTTGCCCAGTGCTTGCCTGGCGCCAATCTCACCGGACAGGGCGAGGATGGCTCGTACGAGGGCAACCTCTCGGTGAAGCTGGGCCCGATGGCGGCTGCGTTCGAGGGGAACTGCGTCGTCATCCCCGATCAGACGTCTATGACCGCGACGATCGAGGGCAAAGGGGTCGACAAGAAGGGCGGCTCCCGGGGCCAGGTGAAAGTGATTTACACGATCACACCAGAGGGGGCGGGCTCAAAGGTGGTGGTCGACGCCGATGTGACTCTGTCGGGCCCGGCTGCCCAATTCGGCCGCACCGGTCTCATCAACGAGATGTCAAAGCGGCTGATCAACGAGTTCGTAGCCTGTCTCGAAGCAAAGCTGGCGGCGCCGAGTGAGGCGGAGGCCGGATCGATCCAGGCCGGTGAGGTCCGCGGCGTCTCCCTCTTCTTCGCCTCCTTGTGGAGCTGGTTCAAAGGGCTGTTCTCGAAAGGGGAGAAGTGAAGCGTCTGATTTTGGCCGCGGCCCTGTTTGGGGCACTGCTGGTCGGCTGTGGGGGCGGCAGTGAGACTACGGTCAAAGAAGGGCAGGATGTGACCGTGCGAATGTTCGACAACCGCTACGAGTACACCGAGATCCACATACCGCCGGGCGGTTCGGTGACCTTCGTAGGGGCGGGCCGGAACCCGCACAACGCGGTTGCCGCCGACTCTTCCTGGTCGACCGAGGACGTGTTCGGCAGTGCCGAGATGCTCGAAGATGACTCCGCAGTCATCAACTTCGATGAGCCCGGCGAGTACGAGTTCTTTTGCACCTTCCACGGCAACGCCGAGGGCTCGGGCATGGCGGGCAAGGTGATCGTGGAGGCTTCTGCAGGGTGAGACACCGATGGGGGCTCCTGGCGGTCCTCATTCTTGGCCTCGCCGCCTGCGCCGGGCCTCCGGTTGGGGAGCCGTCCCCGGCGGCTCTTGGGGACCCAGCCACCGATTCACCGGCCGAGTGGTCGGGACAGACCCGTCTCGTCCCCCAGGACTATCCGACGATCCAGGCCGCAGTCGACGCCGCTGATCCCGGCGACCTGGTCCTGATCGACCGCGGGGTCTATCTGGAAGAAGTTGAGGTCACCACCCCCGGGCTCACGATCCGGGGTGTCGATCGCAACGACGTGATCATCGACGGTGAGATGCAGCGAGCGAACGGCGTCAAGGTGTTCTTTGCCGACGGCGTAGCCGTCGAGAACCTCACTGTCCGAAACGCCACCGGGAACGGGGTGTTCTGGACCGGGGTCCGTGGTTTCCGGGGGTCCTATCTGACCGCCGTCAACAACAACGACTACGGGATCTACGCCTTCGACTCCAGCGACGGGCTCATGGAATTCTCCTATGCGTTCGGCTCACCGGATGCCGGGTTCTACGTGGGGCAATGCGATCCATGTCAGTCGACGCTCACCAATTCGATCGCCGAATGGAACGGGCTCGGCTTCTCGGGCACCAACGCCTCCAACGACATGTACATCGTCAACTCGGTGTTCAGGCACAACCTGTCCGGTATCGCACCCAACACCCTCGACAGCGAGCTGTTGCCACCTTCGCGTGGCGTGATCGTCGTGGGGAACCTGGTCCACGACAACGGGAATGTCGAGGCTCCCGCCAAGGCTCTGGAATGGGCCGCCCAGGGGAACGGGATCATGCTTGCCGGTGGGGGGGAGGCATATGTTTCGAGGAATCGGGTGTTCAACCACTCCCAGAGCGGAATCGTCATCCTCCCCATGCTCGACGCCAACGTTTACATGTCGTTCGATCACCACGTCGAGGGCAACATCGTCGAGGGCTCCGGGCTCGCCGACCTGACGCTCGGTGGCCCGGCTGACTCGGGCAACTGCTTCGAGGACAACGTGTACGGCACCACCCTGCCGGCGGCCCTCGAGTTCAAACAGCCGTGTGACGGCCTTCGCCTTCCGGCGCTCTTCGAACTTGGGTCGAGCACGGCGCAACTCGGCCGGCTGTTCGAGAGCGGTCGCGGGCTTCAGCCCGAGTTCGATCCCGCAGCAATGCCGGAGCCTGAGTTGCAGCCAGACATGCCCGGTGGTGCCGACGCCCCGGTCATCCCAGCCGTCAATGTCTTTGCCGGGTCGAAACCCGACCTCGACAGCATTACGACCCCGGAAATGCCTCCGGGCTCGGAAGTCACACAGGAGAGAGGAATCAACATCATGGGTGTCAGCTTGGCCTCGGCGGCCGGGGTCTTCTTCGGTCTCTATGCATATGTCCTTCCGTTGGTCCTCTACACATCATGGGTGGTGATCGCGATCTGGGATCTCTCGCGTCGTGAGGACGTGAGTCGGGGCACGGCCATCGGCTGGATGGCGGCAATCCTGGTCATTCCCTTCCTGGGTGTGATCGCCTACTACCTGTTCGGCAAGAGCACCATCCCGGTGTGGCAGCGCTGGACCTTCCTGGCCGGAGGAATGGCTGTCTATCTCCTGTTCCTGGCGCTGGGCATGGTTGTGGGGGGCATCGTCTGACTCAACCGACGCCCGAAGGTGTTTCCCGTCGCGAATTGCTCAAGAAAGTCGGGCTCGGCGGAGCCGTGTTCCTTGGAGGATCGGTCCTTGGGCACACCATCCAACATCAAGCCCAGGCCGCCGACGCGGCCGAGGAGTACGACCCCGCCACCGAGCATCAGATGCCCGGCGAGGGCGACGATGGCGTTTACAGCAACTTGCATTCACCACCTCCCTCGTTAGGGCCGGGCGACCTCGACCATCACACATTCCCGCCGCCCCGGGACGGTCAACCGGCCGGTGTCGTGCGCGAGTTGGATCTGGCCGTCGAGGAAAAGCTGCTCGAGGTGGGCGATGGGGTGTTGTTCGAGGCGTGGACATACAACGGCTCTGTGCCGGCGCCAATCATCCGCGCCACGGAGGGCGACACGCTTCGGATCAGCTTCGAGAACCACACCGGCCACCCCCACAACCTGCATTTCCATGGCGCCCATCGCCCGGAGCAGGACGGATGGGAGCAGGTGCCTCCCGGCGGGAAGACGATCTACGAGATCGAGGCCGGCCCGGCGGGGCTTCATCCCTACCACTGTCACACGACGCCTCTCGCCGAGCACATCGGGCGAGGCCTGTACGGGATGATGATTGTGGATCCTGTCGAAGCGCGGCCACCGGCCAATGAGGTGGCTCTTCTCGTCTCGGGCTTCAGCACAGGCGATTTGGGGGTGAACGGTGTCGTCGCCTGGAACGGGGTTGCCGGCTATTACAACTCATATCCGATCAAGGTGCCGGTCGGGGAGCCCGTCCGCGCCTTTGTCGTCAACATGGTGGAACATGAGCCGGTCGCCTCCTTTCACCTCCACGCCGAGACCTTCGACGTCTATCCGGCCGGAATGGGGCCCGCGCCCGCGTTCCGGGACGACACCATCGTCCTGGGCCAGGCGCAGCGGGCGATGATCGAGTTCACCCTGCCCAGCCTGGGGCGGTACATGTTCCATCCCCACCAGCATTGGCTTGCCGAACGCGGGGCTATGGGATGGTTCGCCGCCGTGTGACCAGGGTTTCAGGTGACGGCTTCCACCAAGCCATCACGAATCACAAAGGCGGCAAGCTCACCACCTCCGACGATGAGATGGATCCATTCGGGATCCCAGGCCATGGCCACGTCGGTCGGCGAAGGTGTGGCCTCACCTTCGGGGTGGGAGTGGAACACTCCCAGGATCTCCCAGCCCTGGCTCTCGGCGTGGCGCATCGCACCGAAGTGCTCAGCCGGGTCCACGGTGAAGCTGACCGGTGATGGGTTGGCGTTGGTGAGGGGATAGGCGAAGCGGATTGCACCGTTTGCCACGGCAATCAGCCCGCAGCACTCATCGGGAAGGCTGTTCTCGGCATGGGTCAGGACCGCCAGTCGAATCGGCTCCGGGACGACCAGTGGTCTGGCAGGGGTCAATGCCGATGCGCCGGGTCCGGGGTCTCCGGGTCGATGCCGTAGCGGGCGAGTGCGTCCTGGACTGTGGCGTTCGAGACCAGGCCGTTCTTGGACAGCGCCCACAGGGTCGCGGCCACGATGCTCCCGGCGTCGATCTCGAAGAACTTGCGAAGGGCCTGTCTCGAGTCGGAGCGCCCGAATCCGTCGGTTCCGAGGGTGACGAAACGTGACGGCACCCACTGCGCCACCTGATCGGGCACCAGTTTCATGAAGTCGGTGACCGCGATCACCGGCCCTCCGACGTCAGCGAGACGCTTGGTGACCATCGGAACCCGCGGGGCTTCACCCGGGTGCAGCCGATTCCATCTCTCGACGCCCAAGGCCTCCTCACGGAGCTTTTTGTATGAAGTCGCCGACCACAGATCAGCCCGGACGCCGTAGTTATCGGCCAATTCCTGGGCCGCCTCCCGTGCAGCGAGATTGGCCGAGCCCGAAAAGAGGATTGCCGCTCGGGGACCGGTGTCTCCAGGCGCCGCCTGCCATCGGTAGAGCCCTTCGATGATGCCCTGGGACACGCCTTCGGGTCGTGGTGGCTGGACGTAGTTCTCGTTGTAGAGAGTCAGGTAATAGAAGCGGTCCTCACCCGCGCCGTACATCCGCTCGAGGCCATGCTCGATGATGGTCCCCACCTCGTAGGCGAAGGCGGGGTCATACGCCTCGCATACGGGGACGGTTGTGGCCAGCACCAAGCTGTGGCCATCCTGGTGTTGCAGCCCTTCGCCCTGGAGCGTGGTTCTGCCCGCGGTGGCGCCAAGGAGGAACCCGCGGGCCCTCGAGTCCGCGGCCGACCAGATCAGGTCGCCAACCCGCTGGAACCCAAACATCGAGTAGAAGATGAAGAAGGGGATCATGGGCAGGCCACGGGTGGCATATGCGGTGGCGGCGGCGATCCAGGAGGCAACGGAGCCGGCCTCCGTGATCCCTTCCTCCAGGATCTGGCCGTCCTGGGCTTCGGTGTAGGAGAGCAGCATCGATGCGTCCACGGACTCGTAGAGCTGGCCACGTGATGCGTAGATCTTGAGCTCGCGGAAGAGTGAGTCCATGCCGAAGGTGCGGGCCTCGTCAGGGACGATGGGCACGATCCTCTCGCCGAAGCCCTCCACCCGGGACAGGTTGCGGATGAGACGGGTGAAAGCCGTTGTTGTCGATGCCTCGACTTTTCCGGATCCGGCGTGGATCTCGGAATATGCCTCGGGTGCCGGGAGCTGGAGGCTGGCGTCGGCAACCGTCCGGCTCGGAAGCCGGCCGCCGAGCTCTTGACGCCTCTGGTGGAGATACTCGTACTCCGGGGTGCCGGGGCCCGGGCGGAAGTAGGGGGGCTCGCTCTCTCCCTCCAGTGATTCTGCCGGGATCTCTTTGTCCAGATGCAGGGTCTCCCGGAGGGCCATCAGTTGTTGATTGGTGAGTGTCTTGATCTGGTGAGTGGCGTTACGGCCCTCGACATCGGGTCCGAGGGTCCAGCCCTTGATGGTCTTGGCGAGGATCACAGTCGGTTTGCCGTTCTTGAGCTCGCTGGCCACCTTGTAGGCGGCGTACACCTTGCGATTGTCGAGCCCGCCGCGGCGAAGCTCCCAGATCTGGTCGTCGGTCATGTCGGCGACCATGGCCTTGGTTCGGGGGTCCTTGCCGAAGAAGTGGTCCCGCACATAGGCCCCGTCTTCGGCCTTGTATCGCTGGTACTCGCCGTCGACGGTGCCGCTCATCACCCCGATCAAGGCGCCGTCCTGGTCGTTGGCGAGAAGCCGATCCCAGCCGGTACCCCAGATCACCTTGATCACGTTCCAACCGGCACCCCGGAACACGGCCTCGAGCTCGGTGATGATCTGTCCGTTGCCTCGCACCGGCCCGTCCAGGCGTTGCAGGTTGCAGTTGATGACCCAGGTCAGATTGTCCAGCCCCTCCCGGGTGGCGAGGGAGATTGCGCCCAGGGTCTCGGGCTCGTCCGTCTCGCCGTCGCCGATGAAGCACCAGATCCGGGACTGGGAGGTGTCGTCGAGCCCTCGATTCTCCAGGTACTTGTTGAACCTGGCGTGATAGATCGAGTTGATCGGCCCGATTCCCATCGACACGGTCGGGTACTCCCAGAAGTCGGGCATGAGACGGGGGTGGGGATACGAGGAAAGGCCGTCGCCGCCGATCTCGAAGCGGAAGTTGTCCAGATGCTTCTCATCGAATCGGCCCTCGAGAAACGCCCTGGCATAGATCCCCGGGGCGGCATGGCCCTGCAGGTAGACGTGGTCGCCGCCACCCGGTGCGTTCCGTCCCTTGAAGAAGTGGTTGAACCCGATCTCGTACAAAGTCGCTGACGAGGCAAACGTGGAGAGATGCCCTCCGATGCCCTTCTCCCGATGGTTCGCCTTGATCACCATCACCGCCGCGTTCCATCTGATGAAGCGGCGGATCCGGCGTTCGATCTCCTCGTCGCCGGGGAACTCAGGCTGGTCTTCGGCGGAAATGGTGTTCACGTATGGGGTGGTCACCGATCCGGGCACGCCGATGCTGGTCTCGTGGGCCCGCTCGAGGAGCTTGGCCATCAGGAAGCGAGCCCGATCCGGCCCCTGCTCGGAGACGACGGCGTCAAACGAGTCCACCCATTCCTGGGTTTCTGTGGGGTCGGTATCCGGGAGCTGGTGGATGAATTCGTCTCCGAGGATCAGCCCGTGGTCGCCTGGCATCCGATGAATCCTAGTTAGGGCCGGGTTGCCAGCTTCCCGGGGTCAGGCGCCGACCGCTGAAGTAGCCACGTTGCTCAGCCAGGGCTCCACCTCGGCGAGGAACCGCAACGGCGCGTCCATCTGAGGGGTGTGGCCTGTGTCTGACATCTGCACCAGTTTCCAATCGGGCCGGAGGCTGCACACGTACTCCACTGCGGTCGGTGAGACGATGTGATCGGAGACGCCTTGCACCACCAGGGTCGGGGCGGTGATCGCCCGGATCATCCGGATATACCGGGCCCGGTTGGCGTAGAGAGCGGCGATCGAAGTCGCGGTGCGGGCCGTGGCTTCAGCCGTCCATGGCAGCTCCTTGCGAATCCTTGCCATGTCCACGGATGCCTCAATGACCTCCAGCGGGACCCGTCCCATCGAATGGGTGATCATCTGCATGCTGAGCCTGACCAGTTCTTCCGGGCTGTGTTGGGCGACGAATCGACGTCCGAAGCCAACCCCCACGCCCGGGGTCGCCTGGAGGGCAAGACGGATCGCGGTCGGCCAATCGAGTCTGGGATCGGGGAACACCGGCGGGGAGGCCGGTGCCACCAGCACCAGCCTGTCGACGAGGTCGGGCCGATGCGCCGCCACCATCTGGGAGAGAAGCCCACCTGTTGAGTTTCCGATCAAGGTGGCCGGCGCACCCTCGATTTCGATGAGGTCCTCGATGGCTCGGCGATGGGTCTCGAGGCGATAGTCACGTGACGGCGGAGAGAGGCCGAAGCCTGGGAGGTCAACGGCTACCACCCTTCCATGTCTGGCCAGCCCGGTCGTGACCGCGAGCCAGTTGGCCGTCGAGCCACCCAAGCCATGGACCAGGACGATCAATTCCCCGCTCCCGCCAAACTCACTGCGGAACAGGAGGCCGGTGGAGACGGTCACATACTCTCCCATTGGAAAAGGCTACCGACTGCCCGTCCTTAGACTCCGGGTCTTGCGACTCCTCCTCGTCTCCACCTACGAGCTCGGTCATCAGCCCATTCATCTGGCCTTGCCGGCTGCGGAGCTCTCGTTGGCGGGCATCGAGGTTCGGGCTCTGGACCTCTCAATCGAGCGATTCGACCAATCGGTTCTCGACGAGGTGGACGCGGTCGCCTTCTCGGTCCCCATGCACACCGCCATGCGTTTGGCAACCGAGGTTGCATCGATGGTTCGGGCGGCACGACCCCGGATGCCGGTTGCCTTCTACGGTCTCTATGCCGCCGTCGGCCGTGAATGGACGGTTGGGAGGTTCGCCGACCTGGTGATCTCCGGCGAGTATCTGCCCCAGTTGGTTGCCTGGGCCGGTGCCGTTGCCGACGGCCTCGAGCCGCCACGAGGGGTCGTGGTCGGCCTCGACCGGCCGGCCGCCGTTACCCCGGACCGCGGCGCCCTTCCGAGCCATGACCGCTACGCCCGTCTCGAGTGGCAGGGCGAGGCACGCGTGGCCGCTGCCGTCGAGGCCTCGCGCGGGTGCCGGCACCGATGCCGGCATTGCCCGATCCCGGTGGTCTATGACGGCAGGATTCGCCTTGCCGGTATCGATCCGGTGTTAGCGGATATCGAGAACCTGGTTGCCGACGGTGTCCAACATGTCACCTTTTCCGACCCCGACTTCTTCAACGCCCCCAGATACAGCGCAGAAATCCTGCGCGCGGCACATACCGCCAATCCCGACCTGACCTTCGATGTGACCGTCAAAGTCGAGCACGTCCTGGCTCATAGCTCGATGTGGGCGGAGTTGTCCGGTCTGGGGTTGCTTTTTGTGGTCAGTGCCTTCGAGAGTGTCGACGAGACGACACTCCAAATCCTGGACAAGGGCCACACGGTCGATGACATGGCGGAGGCGGTCCGGGTGTTGCGAGAGACCGGCGTCTTCGTTCGGCCCACCTGGCTTCCCTTCCTCCCTTGGACTCATCCCGATGATCTCGTCCGAATGGCCCAATTCATCGATTCCCAGAGGCTGTGGTCAGCGATCGACCCGGTTCAGCTGGCAATCAAGCTGCTGGTCCCTGAGGGCTCGCTCCTCGAGAACCACCCTGCGGTAACTCCGTTCCTTCAGGGGTACGACGCGTCGACCCTCACCTGGGCCTGGGAATTCGAGCATGTTGCGACCGAGCTGCTCCACAAGGAACTCGATGTGATTGCGGCCGACGCCTCCGATTGTGGGGCCGAAGCCGGCGACACGCTCCGTGAGATGTGGTCTGCCGTCGCCAGGGGAGCAGGAGTCGACCTCGGCCCCATGTCCGGCTTCGGTGAAACGACTCCCCGTCTCACCGAGAGCTGGTTCTGTTGCGCCGAGCCGACGGCCGGTCAGGCAATCGCGGCCGGGCTCACAATCGGTAGGGTCCCCGGCTAAGCGACAGCAGGCAGGGATCTTGGCGAGCGTTCTCACCACCAGCGGCATGGTCAAGAAATTCGGGGATCTGACCGCCGTGGCCGGCGTTGGTTTCTCGATCGAAGAGGGGGAGACCTTCGGCCTTCTCGGACCCAACGGCGCCGGCAAGACGACCTCGATCTCGATGATCGCCGGCCTGCTCGAGCCGGACGCCGGCGAGATCATGGTGGCAGGGACCCCAATCTCGCCAACCTCGATCGCCGGCAAGGCCGCCATCGGGCTGGTGCCCCAGGACCTCGCCATCTACCCCGATCTCACCGGGAGCGAGAACCTGGCTTTCTTTGGCCGGCTCTACGGCATGGGGGGGGACGAGCTCGACAAGCGGGTCGACGAGGTGCTGGAGGTGATTGCACTCACCGAGCGGAAGGACGACCTCACCAAGGAGTTCTCCGGCGGAATGAAGCGCAGGCTCAACATCGGCATCGGCCTTCTCCATCGGCCCAAACTCCTCATCCTCGATGAGCCGACAGTGGGGGTTGACCCCCAGTCCAGAAACTCGATCCTCGAGTCGGTGGAGAGCCTCTCTGCGGAGGGAATGGCGGTCCTCTACACCACCCACTACATGGAGGAGGCGGAACGTCTTTGTGATCGGGTGGCCATCATCGACGAAGGCACCATCAAGGCGGAAGGCACCCGTCGCGAGCTGGTTTCGATGGTCGGGGAGCGTGATCGGGTCGCTGTCTCGGCTAGCGGCGACCTGGCAACCGCGATCGAAGCCGCGCGAAGTGTCCCGGGCGTCTTCGAGGCCGGACTGTCAGACCATGGCCTGGACGTGCTTGCCGACGATGCCTCCCGGCTATTACCCGAGCTCTTGGGCAAGATCGCGACCCGCGGGGGCAGTGATCACTGGTGTCGAAGTCGTCGAGCCCAACCTCGAGGCCGTCTTTCTCCACGTGACGGGTAAGGCCCTTCGGGACTAGACGTGGGCCCAGCCACCCGGATCGCGACCAAGGACCTAAAACTCCGAATACGGGACCGCTCGGCGTTCATCCTCGGCATCTTTGCCCCCCTGATACTTGCGATCATCTTCAAGTTCGTGTTCGGCGCCGCCTTCACCGCCGATTCCCTCGACCTTCGCTTTGGTCTTGTCGATCTCGACCAAAGCCATACCTCGCAGAGCTTTCACGATGTCCTCGAGGGCGCGGCGAGCGATGGCATCCTCACCCTGACCGTCTTCGACGCCGCCGACGCCGCCGACGCCGCGCTCGAGGCCGGTGACATCGATGCCTATTACCTGATCGAACCGGGCATGGAGACGGCGGTCCGCGCCGGTGACGATTTCGTGATTCGAGTCGTTGGCGATGTCGACGCTCCCACTTCGACCCAGATCGCTGCCTCGTTCGCAAACCAATTCGGGGCCGGGGTGGCCGGTGTCCAACTGGCGGTTGCCACTTCGGTTCATCTGTTGGAAGGCCCCCCGCCTCCTGACGTGGCCACCTGGGGCCAGGAGGCGGCCGCCCGTGGTCCTTCGTTTGTGATGACCGACGTCGACACCGAAGTCCGCCAACTGGACGGAACCACCTATTTCGCGGCCGGGATGGCTGTCTTCTTCCTTTTCTTCACCGTCCAGTACGGGGTCATCGGCCTTCTCGAGGAACAACGCGACGGGACCCTCGCCCGTTTGTTGGCCGCCCCGATCCGGCGGACCAGCGTGATCACCGCCAAGGCCCTTCTCTCTTACTGGCTGGGGATCATCTCGCTCGGGGTCCTCATCGTTGCCACCCATTTCTTGATGGGTGCGATCTGGGGTCCGCCCCTGGGAGTGATCCTGTTGGTTCTAGCCGGGGTCTTCTCGGCGGTGGCGATCATGGGACTGGTGGGGAGTGTGGCCAAGACCCCCGAAGGCGCGGGCAACCTCGCGTCGATAGTTGCCGTGATCCTTGGAATGCTCGGCGGCACCTTCTTCCCGGTGGGCCAGGGTGACGATCTCCTTAGCAAGCTGACATATCTGACACCGCACGCCTGGTTCCTTCGGGGCCTGGCGAACATCTCGGGCGGGGCCGAGTGGACCGCTGCCTTGCCCGCAGTTGGGGCCCTGATCATCTTCGGCCTGGTCACCGGCAGCATCGCCTGGGTCGCCCTTCGTCGAAGGATCACACCATGAAGGTCTTTGCCATTGCCTGGGTCAACGTGCGCAGGATGCTGCGGGAACGCTCGAACATCTTCTTCGTGTTCATCTTCCCGCTGGCATTGATCCTCCTGATCGGGGCCCAGTTCGGAGGTGGTGTCGATCCGGTTGTCGGCCTCTATCTCGCCGACGACGGTCGACTGGCGACGACGATGGCCGACGCAGTAGAAGCCGAAGACACCCTCGAGGTGATCCGCTTCGAAGACGAGGAAGTGCTGGCTACCGCGGTGGAGCACGGCGGCGCCCAGGCAGGGCTGTTCCTGCCTGCCGGGATGGATGCGACAGCCGAGGCCGGCGATCAAGTTGAGATCGGATTCGTTTCCCGACCCGACGGCTTCGGGCCGCAAATCCAGTCGGTGGTCGGCGCCGCCATCTCGGAGGTGATGGCTCCGGTCACCGCGGCGCAATTCGCCATGGAAAAGACGGGCGCCTCGTTCGACGACGCGCTCGAGGTGGCGAAGGAACAACAGCCGGAAGCTCCCGGGCTGACCACCGAAGTGACAACAATCGGCGAGGCGCTGTTCCCCGAGACCCTTGGGCAGTTTGACCTCGGGGCCTCATCCCAACTCGTCCTGTTTGTTTTCCTGACTGCTCTTGCCGGCTCCGCCTCCTTGATCCTCAGCCGCCAGCTGGGGATCTCGCGAAGGATGCTCTCCACCCCGACCACGACGGGCACCATCGTGATCGGCGAGGGCACCGGGAGATGGTCGGTCGCCATGGTTCAGGGCCTCTACATCATGCTGGCCACATACCTCATCTTTAAGGTCAACTGGGGTGATCCGCTCGGGGCCCTGTTACTGCTCGTCACCTTCGCCGCGGTAGGCGCCGGCGCCGGGATGTTGATGGGAGCGGTGTTCAGCAACGACGCTCAGGCGACCGGGGTCGGCATCGTGGTCAGTCTGGGGCTGGCGGCTCTCGGTGGCTGCATGTTGCCCGTCGAATTGTTCTCGCCCACGATGCAGAAGATCGCCCACATCACACCACATGCTTGGGCCCTCGACGGCTTCGCCGAGCTGGTGCGGAGAAATGGGACGGTGGTCGACATCCTTCCCCAATTGGGAGTCCTGACTGCCTATGCCGTCGTGCTCCTGATGCTGGCCTCGTGGCGACTGCGTATCACGCTGACCCGGCCCTGAATGTTTGAATGGGCGTCATGGCCGATGGTGAGCAGAGTTCCACCGCCACCCTGGGCAGGATCCTGTCCTGGATCGGCTACCTCTGGGTCCTATTCGCCGTGCTCTGGGGCCTGGGCGTAGTCGAGGCCATCGGGATTTCGGGCTCGGTCGCCTCGAGCATCGGGACATCAATCGTCCCCGCGATCATCCTGATAGGTGTCGGCCGGGTGATGATGAAGCGCTCCAAAGTGGATCCGAATGAGATTCGACCCGACGTCGCCTCGGGTTCGGTCCCGACACCGCCGATCCTGCCCGGGGACACACCTGTCTTATCCTATTCGCCGCCACCTCCGTCCAACCCCAGGCCACCGCAACGCCCCACGGCGCCCCCCAAGCCAGCGGTCGAGCCAGTGATGGTTGAGCCGGTCGCCACCAACGAATCAAGTGGTGATTCGGGTGAGGGTGGTGTGCCCCTGCCCAAGCCCAAGACCTCTCAGGAGTTGATCGACGAGGCCCGGAAAAGATGGGGAGCCCGACCCTGAGTTCGGGCTAGAGGCCGGCAGCGGCCAGGCGTCGTGCCTCTCTGATCTCTGCGGCGAATAGCCGTCGTCGCTCTCTGACGTCTCCCTCCCCGCCCAGGAGCCCTCGATTGTCGGCTAGGGACAGGGCCGATTTAAACATGATCTGGCTGGCGCTCTCACCCGAAATCACATGGCCCTCGATTCGATACATGCGCGCCCGGTCCAGACAGGCCTTGAGAAAGGCCTTTTCGTTGAATTTCCCATGCGTGCTTTCCAGCTCGTCCCCCACCACCTGGTAGGCGTCGAGAAATGGCAGCACTGCCCACCGGGCAATCGGGGTTCCCAGTCGAGACAGGACTTCCGCGGCGCCACCTGATGAGAGGCTCCGGCGCCAACCCGGGACATCGACCTCCATGTCGGCCGAGATCGAATCAAGAAAGTCTTGTTTCTCCTGGAAGAAGAACTCGAACTTCAAGAGGTCTCGGAGCCGGAGGATCACCTCATCGATGTCGGAGCCGGTTGATTCCGCGGATCCGGCGACTGAGTTGAGGGCCATCTCGCCCAGTGCCCTCGTCACGAAGAAGTGGACGATCACATTGCGGTAATAGGCGATCCGGACCATCTGGTCCTCATCGAGCCAGAAGACCCGACGGCCGACGGCGGAGTGGCTCGACACGTTCTTGTGCTCGCCGAGCCAATCGAGGATGGCCGTCACCCGAACCGGGTCGGAAAGGTCGAGGTCCTCGGTCACGGGAAGTCTCCTGGCGGTCACGAAGTTCGAGAGCTCTTTGCAATCCTCTGCCAGCTGCTCCGCGTTTCTGGCGTACCCTCGGGCGGCGAGGAGGGCGACCGTGACCAATGCCGTTGGGGTGATCGGCGTGACCTGGCCGATCCGGTACATGACCTCGAAAGCGAGCTTCTGGAGGCCGATCGACGCCTCGTCCTTGGGGTCGATCGACGCCAGGCCGGCGGCAACCGATACCGGCTCGCCGAAGCGGATGTAGATGTCGCCGTAGCGCCGGCGCAGCGATTTGACGGAGCGGAACAGCCATCCCAGCGACTCCTTCTGTTTGCCCATGCCCTGCGCCTCCATGGCGTAGTCGGGCACGTCCTGGATCTGGTCGTAGGCGATCGAAACCGGGATCAGCTCGATGTCGTCGGTTTTCCCGCGCCGCAGCGAGTCGACCACATAGCTGAGCAGGCCGAAGTGGGGAGCACCCAGTCGCCCTGATCGGGAGCGACCCCCTTCCAGGTACCACTCGAGAGGGAAACGCTTCTCGATCAGATAGTCGAGGTAGCCCTTGAGGACCGTCTTGTAGAGACGGTTGTCCTTGAAGCTCCGTCGGATGAAGAACACCCCGGTTCGCCGCATCATGGGCCCGATCGGGAAGAAGTTCATGTTGATGCCACCGGCGGTGTGGTTGGGGGGCAGATCGTTCTCCCAGAGCATGAACTGGAGGCTGAGCCGGTCGAGGTTCGACCGATGGGAAGGCAGGAAGATGACAGGATGGTCCTGGCCGAGCTCGGCGACCTTCCGCACCTGGTCCGCGTCGTAGCGGATGCCGCCATAACCCTGGCTGTAGAGCTTGTGGATGCCATTGGCGATGAGGTCGATCACGTACGGCGAATGGGTGGCCGCGATCTCCCTCAGGTAGCGCTCGGCTGTGGCACGCCCGGTCTCGAGGTCGGTGTTGGTCTCCTGGGAAATCTGGTCGACGGCATCGAGGAACTCTTTGCGGGAGAGGATCGCCTCCGGCACGAACCGAGGGATCTTGTAGCGGTTGCCACGGAGTTTTCGCTCTGCCCGGTCGAGGACACTCCACGCCCTTCTCGTCACGTAGCTGGCCAAGGGGTCCACCTGGCCTGATACGACGTAGTCGGCGGCGACATCCGAAGAGAATGCACCCCTTGCTGCGATTAGCCGCACCCGGTCCCGACGGAAGTTGCGGATCAACCGGGCTCGGAGACCGCGGGGATCTCGCGGATCACCAGGCTGGAATACATCCGTCCAGCGCACCGCCCGTCGGCCGTCCTTGGCTTTCGGGGCCATCCAGACGACGCGGACCGGGATCAGATAGAGATTGTCCCCGGACTCGAGCCGTTTGCTCAGGGCTTCCTCGTCTCCTCCCCACCCTCTGCGGGAGGAGGCCACCCTCACCATGTCCGGGGGATGGCCCAATTCCCCCGCCAGCCAGCGATCCAACATGGCGACCTCGTAGTCCGAGGCCGCATCGACCAGGTAGAGGCCAGTCGCTCCGTCCGGTCCGGTGATCAGTTCGTCTGCCTGGCGTTCCTTGGGGGACACGGGCCCACTCTATTTGGGTGGCACAATCCCGCTCCGTGAAGCTCGTCCTGCAACGAGTGTCGGAAGCTGCGGTCACGGTGGGCGGCGAAAGGGTCGCCACGATAGGGCCGGGGCTCCTGGTGTTGGTCGGAGTCGACCCGGCGGATCAGCCTTCTGATGCTGAAAGGGCCGCGGACAAGATCGCCGGGCTCCGGCTGTTCGCCGATGAAGCCGGGTTGATGAACCGCTCCATTCTCGAAACCGGTGGTGAAGTCCTCGTTGTGAGCCAGTTCACACTTCTGGCCGATGCCAGGCGGGGACGACGCCCGTCCTTCACCGGCGCCGCCGATCCAGAGGTGGCTGCTCCACTGATCGCGGCGATGATCGAACGTCTCACCGAGAGCGGAGTCCCAACTCGCACGGGGAGATTCGGGGCCAAGATGGCTGTGTCTCTGGTCAATGACGGCCCGGTGACCTTGATCCTCGAAGTCAGAGAGGGGCGTGTGCTCTGAGATGGTTCCGGGCGTCCATCCAATGCGGCTTCCAGAGAATCAACGGGATCCCGGTGCTGAGAATGAGCAGTGTGCTCAGGTCATCGACACCCCAGGCGGTGCCGAGCCCGATTTGCTCCCAGGTGAGGCCGGCGACGAACAGACAGACCAGTGTCACCAGAGCCCCGATGCCAGACGACCGACTGAGGGCGGCGGAGATACCGAGCACGACCAGAACGACCGGTACCACGGTCGGCCAGGCGGCGAGCAGGATCCCGAGCGTGATCGCCAGGCCTTTGCCACCCCGAAACCGGTACCAGACGTTGTAGACGTTCCCCGTGGCCGCCCCGATCCCGGCGAGCACAGCACCCCAGTCCCCGGCCAGCGCCATCCCGACGAGCACAGCCAATATCCCCTTCAACACCTCGACGATGAGGACAGCTGTGAACAGGGCCATGCCGCCGAGTCTGCGGGCATTGTTGGCGCCCGGGTTGCCGGAGCCTCCGGTAAGCAGGTCGATCCCCCGGAGCCGGGCGAGGCCATTGGCGGTGGGCAAGGAGCCGATCAAGTAGCCGAGGAGGGCGGCGGCGACCACCCTCACCGGGCAACCCAGGCCTTCCCCGGTTCGCAAAACCGGAGGAAGTCACACGACCGGCACCAGTCACCTGGGGTCTCCGAGAAGGCTCTGTGCTCGATGGACCGGGCGAGGCCCGCGACATCCGTTCTCGCCTGCTCCACCCACACGGAGTCGGCCTGATAGGTGCTCTCGGCGAGCCCCCCGCCAAGGTAGGCGAAAGTGACATCGAGCTCTTCCGGCGCCGGGTAGCCGAAGTCGACGTCGCTGGCCGCGATGGCATAGGACTGGAGTTGAACCACTCGTGATGGGTCTTCGCTCGGCCGTCCGCTCTTGAAGTCCACGACCTCCCAATGGCCCTCGTCGACATAGACCGCGTCGATGCGCCCTCGTACCCGGTAACCGTCGCCGACCACGATCTCGAAAGGCGCCTCGATGAGTGCGGCCGGGCGTTCGGCGAATCTCGACTTGCTGAAGGCCTTGAAGCCACCGTCGCCTGACGGCTCGTCGGGAACGTCGTAGAGGTCGTCGGAGAGCTGCTCGAAGGGGACCTGGCCGCGCTGGTGCAATTCGATCCGCCGGTGCAACTCCGTCCCAGCCTGCGCGGCGAGACTCCTCCTCCTGGGAAGGGGATCCACCGAGGACCAATAGAAGCGTTTCGGGCACTGTGCGTAGGTGACCAGCCCGGTCACCGAGACTGTGCGCTGATCCGGGACGGTTTGCGGGATCTGGTCGCTCGCCGCCAGGTCGAACAGGGTCTCGACCAGGTTGCTCACCTCATTGTCGTAGTCGGCCCTGACCCCGAGATCGCCGGCGAGCCGATCCATCGCGTCATGGTCGGTCATGGCGGCTCGAAGCGCCCCATCCCACCCACCGGCGAACACCGGGTCCGGCACTGCGGCGTCGGGGTCCCGACGGAGCAAGGCCGGGCGCTCCGGAGCAGGCTCGTGCCCCGCGCTCCTGGAATTTGGGTGAGCCTCGACGAGCTCGAAGAGCGGAGATGGCTTCTTGGCTGTCACTGTTGGCTCGGGAAGGCCGTACCAGTAGGCGCCGGTCAGGATCAGCACGGAGCGAGCACGGGTGGCCGCGACATAGGCGGTCCGCCATTCCTGAGTGTCGTGTCGGGCCTTTAGATACTCGGCCCGCGCCTTGTCATCGCCAGGCATATCGGCGAGGGCGGTGTCGATGCGGTATTGGACCGGGAGGAACTCGGCGAATCGTGCCGGGTCGGGATGCTGGCGCGCCTTGCTCGGGAAATTGAGGTCGGTCACCGCCGGGATGGCCACCACGTCCCACTCCAGGCCCTTGGCGCGGTGGATGGTCACTAGGGTCACCGCATCCTCACCCGAGAGATGGGCCGAGTCGAGCTCCTCGGCCGGCTCGTCCTCCATTGCTTCCAGATAATCCAGGAACGCCTCGAGCGATGGCCGTCCGGTGAGAGGGCTCCAGTCTTCGGCAAGGTCGAGCAAGCGGTGCAGATTGAGGCGGGCAGTCAGCCTCGTCGTGGCGGGCAGCGCCTCGATGTCTTGCCAGGCGCCGGTCCGATCCAGCACCAGACGACAGGTTTCCACCAGGCTCATTCCCTGGCTCTCAGTGAGCAGAGACCGATAGACGTCGAGGAAATATTTGAGCGCCGACCGGGCATCGTCGCGGATCCCACTGATCTTGTCGATCACCTCGATTGCCTCGAGAAGAGTTATCGGGCTCTCGTCCTCCTGATCCCCGGCTGGCTCGGCGCCGGCCACCCATGCGCTCAATGGGGCGATGTCGGCCAGCCCCAATCGAAAGCGGGAGCCGAAGAGAATCTCGACCAGGGCGGCGGAATTCTCGGGTCGCTCGAGGACCGTCAGCCATGATCGGAGCTCGGCTACCTCGGGCACCGACAACAACCCGCCGAGGTTGGCAACCTCGACCGGGATCCCGTTTCTGACCATGGCGTCCACCACGACTGCGAAGTCCTTGTTCTTGCGAAAGAGGACGGCCATTTGCGCATATGCGGTCCCGTCGTCGTGGAGCTCCTCAAAGCGGTGAGCGATCCAGTCGGCCTCTGCGAGGGCGTCACCTGCCCAATAGGTGATCACCTCGCCCTTCGTTTCCGGGCTGCTCGATTGCAGAGCCTCCGACTCGGGGTTCGCCTCCCGGCGGATCACGTTGGCCACATCGAGGATCGTTTGCGCCGATCTCCTGTTGAGGGTGAGGCTCTGATCCTTGGCAGGCTGCCCGCCCTGGCGTCGGAAGTGGATCGGAAACAGTTCGAAGTTCTCCGAGGAAGCCCCTCTCCACTCGTAGATCGTCTGATCCTCGTCACCCACTGCGATCACGGGGAAGCCGTCGCCGAAAATGGTGGCCAGCAGCACCCGCTGGCCGGGGTTGGTGTCCTGATACTCGTCGAGAACCACCACTTCGTACCGGTTCCTGATCTCACCGGCAAGACCGGGATACGTGCGAAGAATCCGCGTCGACAGGGTCACCAGGTCGCCGTAGTCGACGACTCCGAGACGACGCTTGTCCTCTTCGTATTTGGAGAGGGTTTCCAACATCTCGACCCGGCTCCTCCAGATCTCGTCATCGGGGTGGATCTGATCCAGGAGATCCCGGGGCTCGAGCAGATGATCACCGAGCCGGTCACCGAGCCCCCTGATCCTGTCCAGGGTGCCCCGGTTCGTGATGTCGAGATGTGCGTAGGTGGTGTGATGAAAGGTTTCGGACAGGATCTGTCTCGAGAAAGTGGGAGTGATCACCTTGACCCGGTTGTCGACACCGGCGAGTGCCCCGAACTCGGACAGGACCTGGGCCGCAAAGCCGTGATAGGTATGGACCTCGACCTGTCGACCCTCGTCCACCGATCCCGTGATGGTGGAGCGAACCCGATCGGCCAATTCGGACGCAGCCTTGTTGGTGAAGGTAACTCCGAGGATGCGCTCGGGGTCGAGGGAGTGATTGGCAATGAGATTGGCGATCACCATGGCAACCGTGGTCGTCTTCCCGGTGCCGGCGCCGGCTCGGATCCGGATCGTGTCGAGGCCCAGCTTGAGAATGTCCGCCTGCTCGGGGCTAGGGGTGAGTGGGGTCACGGGATGAACGCTCCTTGACCCTCCGGCCAGGCCGGGCATGATTTCCTGAAACCGCAGGTCCTGCACCCGTCGCCAACCCTGGGCTCCCAATCCTCACCCCGGATGGATCTGGTGATCTCGACCATCTCCTCCTCGATGTCCTCCAAGCGATCGAGGTCGAGGGCTCGGGTTGTGATGCTCTTGGCGTCGGTCCTGGGGAACCACATCTCTGCAGTGGTCACCGACTCGCCAAGTGACAGGGCGACCGACGAGGCGTAGAAGGCGAGTTGGATCGAGCTCCTTGCCTCCTCGAGGGTGGGTGGGCTCTTCGAAGTCTTGTAGTCGACGACCTTGAGGCCCTTCGAGGTGCGCTCGAGACGATCGATCACTCCCACCCACGGGGTTCCGTCGATGATCGATTCGACCTTCATTTCGAGGCCAATCGGCTGGCCGTCCGGGCTTGGCCACAGCTCATACAGCCTGGTGACTGCGGCTTCCGCCTGTTTCAACCAGGCCGCATTCAACTCTGGGGTCCCGAAATCAGCCGTCTCCTCCCAGACGGCCCTCAGATCCTCTAGGGCGTCCTCGAGGTTGGCGTGGATCTCGCCGGTGCCGACCACTCCGGCTTCGGCTCGCTCCATTGCTGAGTGGACCAAGGTGCCGAAAAGGGCATAGGGGGAGCCGGCGTCGCCGAGTCGGAGGCGTCGCTCCAGTGCGTAGCGGCGGGGACAGGTGGCGTAGGAGTCAGCCTGACTGGGCGAGAGCCGGAGACCTTCCCCGATGATCGGCTGGTCGGGGCCCGGGGACCTGACGCCCGCGAAGGCGGCCGGCTGCCACCAACTCTCTGGCGGTGAGCCGAGAACACGCGCTGCCGCGAGGCGGCGGGCCTGGCCTACCTCGGGGTCGAACAGGATCCGGCGCATGTCCACCTCGGCCTCTTTGACCGTCACCGGCGCCCGGTCCTCGTCGGCTGGGCGCCCGAGGTCGGAAAGTGAGGCCACTCCGGAAGCGGCAACAAGAAACCGGGAAGGTCGGTGCTCACCCTGGTCCACTCCAGCCCCGGTTGCAGTCCAAACCACGCGCAGACGGGCACGGGTCATTGCGGTGTAGGCGAGCCGCATCTCTTCCTGCACCTGGAAGAGATGTTGGGCCGAGGCATCGGTCGTTCGCTCCGGCGAGAGCAACTCGGGACGCAGCATCCGTCGGCTTCGGCGTATGTCGGGGAAGACGCCTTCGACGGCGTTGGCGATGAACACCACGTCGAACTCGAGCCCCTTCGACTGATGGAGAGTGGTTAAGGTCACCCGGTCCTCGTCGCCCCGGAATGCGAGGAGAGGCTCGGACTCGAAGCCCTCGTCCTGGGTCATCTCGAAGAACCGCGCCAGGCTCACTTTCTCGTCCCGCTCCGCCTGACGGGTGAGAACCTGGGCGAAGGCGCTGATGGCGAGGCGCCAGAGTCGGCGATCGGGATCGGCCACCAGCCGCTCAACACCGCGAAGCTGATTCCACGCTTCCCAGAAGCCATCGGTTGCCGGCATTCCTGTTGCCCATCCGGAATCGTCGAGCAACTCGGAGAGGTCGGTGCGATCAGGGAGATCGGTTGCGATCAGCCGTGCCCAGGAGACCCCGGTCCTGCGGCGCTCCCTGAGCAGGGCTCGCTCGGCTCCCAGACCGAGTGAGACCAGCGGCCCGAGCAGGATCCGGCGCATCGCCCGATCGGCGTCCGCCCACTCGCCAGGCGACGGCACCCGACCGTCGCCTTCGAGCATGGCGACCCGGGCCAGGTCGTCGAAGACACGGACTGCGGGATGGTCGACGAGTCTGGAGTCAGGGGAGTCGTGGGGCACCGAGCGCCTGTCCAGGGCTCGGCTCAGCTCGTTGATCAGCTCCCGCTTGGACCGGACCAGGACCGCGATCGCCGACGGCCTGAGGCCTTCAACACGGATCACGTGCTCGACTTCGCGAGCAATCCAGTCGGCTTCGGAAGTCTCCTGATCGAAAACGTAGGCCTCGACACGCCCACGATGCTCCGCCGGCCGCACCGGTCCTGCAGATCCCGGCAACTCGCCCGATGAAACGACCCGCAAGGCCGCCTCGAGTATCTCGGCCGGGACCCGGAGGCTCTGATCGAGGACGATGCGGGTGAGGTCCGGGTGTTGCTCCGCGAATTGGGCGATGTTCCGCAGCTCGGCGCCCCGAAATGAGTAGATCGATTGGTAGGGGTCACCGGCCACAGTGAGGTTGCCGTGGCTTGCAGCCAGCAGCCCGGCCAGCTCGGCCTGAGCCGGCGAGGTGTCCTGGTACTCGTCCACGATCACATATCGAAACCCCGCAGCCAGTTCCTGGCCTTTTGGAGTGGCGAGCATCTCGACCGCCGACACGAGCAACGTGCCGTAATCGGTTCGTTCCAGGCCCTGGAGGGCTTCCCGATAGCGGCGGAACAGACCCGGGATGCCGCGCCAGTCGGCTCTCTCCTCAGCTCGGGTCTCCAGGTCGGCGGGGGAGAGCAGTCGCTCCGAGCATCGGGTGAGGAAGTCAGCGATCTCGGCTGCAAAGCCCCGGGTGGCGAGAATGCCGCGATAGCTGACCGGCCAGTGATCGGGGTCCTCTGCGGCCAGGAGCTCGGCCACCAGTCTCACCTGTTCCGGTGGGGTGAGGGGGATGGGACGGAAGCCGGCGTTACCGGCCTCCAGCAATCTGAGGGCCAGGGAGTGAATCGTCGAGGCGTCGACCGGCACACCGGATCCGCCGAGGGCGACTCCGACCCGACGTCGCATGTCGGCCGAGGCTCGCCTGGAAAAGGTGAGGACCAGGATCTGATCCCGACGGGCCGCGCCACTGTTGACGATGTGGGCCACCCGTTGCACCAGGAACTCCGTTTTGCCGGTGCCCGGACCGGCGACGATCAGTTGGGCGCCGTCGGGGTCCGCCACCACCGGATCCCAGGCTCCGGGATCGACCCGGATCTCCCTGACTGTCACCCCACGATCGTAGGGATCAGGCAGCAGACGGGAGATCGGCTTCCGAAGTTTCCACCAGCTCGGCCTCGATGCCGAAACCCTTCAGATAGCGGACCGGATCGGCAAATGGGTCGAACGACCGGTCGTCCAGGGTGTTCGATTGATTCTTCTTAGTTCTCATAGTCGCAAAGCTACGGGCGCCCTGTGACAGAAAGTCAGTTCGACGTCATTCCGGCATAGGATGGGCGGCGTATGGCCATAGCCGACACGCCGGTGCTGAAGCCCATCGGCCACGAATTCGACTCACCGATGTATCACGAGGCTGTTGGCCAGTTCGACAGGGTGGCGAGGCTGATGGGTCTCGACGACAACGTCGCCGATCGGCTTCGGGTCCCCCAGAAGGCAACCGTTGTCAGCTTCCCTTTCCGTCACGACAACTATTCCGAGGTTGAGACCCTGTTCGGCTATCGGGTCCAGCATCTGACGACGATGGGGCCAACCAAGGGCGGGATCCGGTTTGCGCCCGATGTCGATCTTGGCGAGGTCGCCGCACTCGCCATGTTGATGACCTGGAAATGCTCAATCGTCGGTTTGCCGTTCGGAGGCGCCAAGGGCGGGGTTCGCCTCGACCCCATGGAGCTCTCCCGCTCCGAACTGCAACGAGTGACCCGCCGGTTCACCATGGAGATCATCAATGTGATCGGCCCTGAGACCGACATCCCCGCCCCCGACCTGGGAACCAATGAGCAAGTGATGGCGTGGATGATGGACACCTACTCCCAGCACGTTGGGCACTCCGTCCCAGCGGTGGTCACCGGCAAGCCACCGGCCTTGGGCGGAAGTGTCGCCCGGCGAGAGGCCACCGGTCGGGGGATCATGTTCCTCCTCCCACAGGCGGCAGCGACTATCGAGCTCGACCCCAAGGACGCCACCGTGGCAATCCACGGCTTCGGCAACGTCGGACGGTATGCCGCAATTGCCGGTCACCAAATGGGGACCCGGGTGGTGGCGGTGTCCGATATCTCAGGTGCCGTCTACAACCCCGATGGGCTCGACGTCGAGGCGATGGCGAAGTGGGTCGATGAGAACCGCTTCCTGGAGGGGTATCCCGACGCAGACCACATCGAGGCCGACGGTGTCTTCTCGCTGCCGGTGGACGTCCTGGTGCCGGCTGCGGTCCAGAACGTGATCCGTGCTGACAACGCCGACTCGATCCAGGCCAAGATCATCCTCGAGGGGGCCAACGGCCCGACCACGATCGAGGCGGATGACATGTTGCGCGCCCGTGAGGTGCTCATGGTCCCCGACATACTGGCCAACGCCGGCGGAGTCACCGTCTCCTATTTCGAGTGGGTTCAGGACGTGCAGAAGTACTTCTGGACCGAGAACGAGGTGGTCGCCCGCCTTCGTGAGATCATGACTCGTGCTTTCAGCGATGTGCACAACATCGCTCAGAGTGAGAACGTCGATATGCGGACTGCGGCTCTGATCAAGGGGATCCGCAAGGTGGCTGACGCCAAACTGGTGCGAGGGATCTTCCCCTAGCCGGACTCGGTGAAGGCGGGGCAAATCCCCTTGAACGAGCACCAATCACACAACCTGCCCGGTCGGGTCGGGAATCGCCCTGTGGTCATGGCCCTCTCGATGGCGTTCCACAATGCACGGAGTTGACCGTCCATCGCGTCCAACTGGCGGTCGTCGATGCTAAGGCGATACTCGGTTGGCCCGTTCAAGTAGAGGAGCCTTATCTCTTTCGGCGTCTCGCCGTTGCGCCGCCTGATGAGCAGGGCGTAGATCTTCAGTGCGAAGAAAGCGGGGAGGGCGTATCTCTCCGGTGGGGCCTTACCGGTCTTGTAGTCGGTGATCACCAGCCGTCCGTCTACGTCCCGGTCGATCCGGTCGAGGATCCCGCGGATGACGATGCCATCGAGGTCCTCCAGCATGTCGAGCTCCCGGTCTTCGGGGTCGAAGCTGGTCGGGTCCTCAACTCCGAAGTAGTTGGCGAGGAGCTCCATCGATTCCAGGCCCCAGGTCCGCTCGGCTTCGGTGTCCTCGAATAGGGCTTCGAACTCCTCGTCGGTCCTGAGCTCGGTCCAGGCCTCACGGAACAGGTTGTAGAGCAGATCCGGCGATCGATCGATAGCCGGGTGGTCGAAGAGACGTTGCAGGGCGAGGTGGGCCGTAGTTCCTCTCGCCTGATAGACCGAAGTGGGCTCCGGAAGCCGATCGATCGCCCGGAATTTGAACAATTGGGGACATGTCTTGAAGTCGCCCGCCCGGCTTGGTGAGAGTGTCGTCAGTTGTCGATCGAGGGCTTCGACTGTCATGTGAAGCGAGTGTAAGGGGGCCCTGTGACAGGAATGTGGAGCCTCTCGGACCAGCGCGAAATCAGGCGTTAGTGCGCGAAAAGAAACCCGCTGTATCGCTTGACGCTCTCTTGGGGGATACGTACGTTCCCGACTACCGAAACGGGGGAAACCCCGGGTTGGGGAAGGAAAGACTTCGGTTTTTCCGGATCGCCACCAGGCCGGGGGCCCGCTTTCCTGGCAGGGTGGCATTGAGAGCCCCGAGAGGGCTGAGGCTTCGGCCGAAGCTCCCTCGGGGTTTCTCGCGTCCTAGCCTTCATCGAGTGGAGGACACCCCTCGTCTTTACGGTGATCTCGCCGGGTGGTGGCCCTTGCTCTCACCGCCCGAGGAGTATGCCGAAGAGGCCGCGGTCTACCAGGAGATCCTGCTCGGCTCCGCGGCATCGGAAGTCAAACGGGTGCTCGAGCTCGGATCAGGTGGCGGCAACAATGCCTCCCATCTCAAGGCTCAGTTTTCGATGACACTCATCGATCGCTCTGAGCCGATGCTCGCGGTAAGCCAGGCCCTCAACCCTGAGTGCACCCACTTCCAGGGCGACATGCGATCGGTGCGATTGGGGGAGGTCTTCGATGCAGTGTTCCTCCACGATGCTCTGTCCTACCTGACTGATCTCGAAGACGTGATCGCGACGGCCCGGACGGCACGGGAGCATTGCTCGTCGAGTGGTGTTGCCTTGTTTGTCCCTGACTATGTCAGTGAGACTTTCGAGCCCAGCACCGAGCATGGTGGCTACGACGATGGAGCCAGAGGCCTGCGATACCTCGAGTGGGTTTGGGACCCCGACCCGTCCGACACAAGCTTCGAGGCCGACATGGTCTATCTGTTGCGAGAGGACGATGAGGTTTCGGTGGTCCACGACCGACATCCACAGGGCCTCTTCCCGGCCGCAATGTGGCTGGCCGCCCTGTCCACGGCCGGCTTCGAGAGCGAGTTCCAAACCAGGGAGCTGAGCGACGGCTCGATGCTGCATCTGTTCATCGGCACCCCGAGAAACACTGCAGGGTGAGCACCCCGCGAAAACTGGATCACAGTTCGCGAAAATGAATCCGGCCTTGGGTTTGCGGTGGGCATGACCGTGGTCTACTTTTCCCGAGCGCCACAGGGGTGACCCTGAGGCACCCCGGACGGTGGGTACGGAGCGGCGAAAGCCGAGCCGGGAAGAATTCCCACGGTGCGGGTGCCCGGAGCATCGGGAAACCGAGGCTCGGGGCGGTCGGAAGACCGAACGGGGATCTCTAGGGATCGTCGAGCGGCCATCCGACCGGCGGATCTTCGGATCCGCACCTCCCTGGAAACGGGGAGAGCGGTCACCGGATTGCAGCGATCTTCGGATCGAGGCACCGATGAGCGCCCGTCGAAGGCTTCGGCCATCGACGACTTCCGAACGGAGTTGGGTCCCCGGCCCGACACCGATCGGAACGAGAGCCCCGAGAGGGTTGAGGCTTCGGCCGATGCTCCCTCGGGGCCTTCTCGCGTCTGGAGCCAGCATTTCTCCCCCCAGTGAACGGAGCGAGCGTTGGGGGGAGTACCGCCGAAGGCGGGGAGGGGGGCACCGACCACGCGTCACCTGTAGCCTCCGGCCGATGGCGTATCCAAGCGAATTGCTCGCTCCCGGCGAAACGGTTGTGTACGAGTTCGGATCCCATTGGTCTGCGCTCATCAAGGAGGCCCTGGTCACCATCGCCTATGTGGTGCTGTTGATTCTCCTGGTACCGGGTGGTGTCAACGGGTGGGCCTTCACGATCATCACCTTGCTGTGGCTATGGATTGCGATCGGCGGGTTCATGGAATGGCGAACAAGAGAGAACGTGATCACTTCTGAACGCTTGGTGGTTCGATCCGGGATCATGCGCAAAGCGGGTTACGAGATCCCGCTGGAAGTCATCACCGACGTTGGCTTCCGTCAAAACCTGATCGAACGGGGCGTTGGTGTCGGGGACATGGTGATCCAGACTTCGGGCTCAACGGGACAGAACCGAATCAGGAATATCCCCGAGCCTGAGAAGGTGAAATCGCTGCTTGTCGAGTCTCGTCGCAACCGAACCAACACGATGTCGTCCGGGAGCGCGGCGCAACATGCCTCTGCAACTCCTGGCAAGTCGACCGCCGAGCAACTCGAGATCCTGGGCAAGTTGTTCGACGAGGGCAAGCTGACCCAGGACGAGTACGACACCGAGAAGCGGAAGGTTCTCGGTTGAGCAACGGAAGGAATCGATGAGCTACCCGCAAAAACTGCTGAGCTCCGGCGAGGAGATCGTTACCGAGTTCCGACCTCATTGGTCGCGTCTTCTCAAGCAGGGCCTGCTCACGATCCTGGTTGTGGTGTTGATTATCTTGGTCGCTACCCGAAGGTTCGACGCCAAGGCATGGGTGATTGGCGCACTGGTCTTGGTGTGGTTCGTCTTGGTGATTGCCGAGTTCGTGCGTTGGTGGACCGACAAGCATGTGATCACCAACGAGCGACTAATTCATCGAACGGGATTCATTTCGAAGAAGGGGACTGAGATCCCACTCGAGGTCATCAACGACGTCACCTTCCAGCAGTCCGCCTTTGAGCGGATCGTCGGCTCCGGCGACCTGCTCATCGAGTCCGCAGGTACCCACGGCCAATCGTCCTACTCCGACATCCCTAATCCGGAGCACGTCCAGAAACAGATCTACGAGGCGCGAGAGGCCCGGATGGCCGAGATGCGGGCCAGTGGTGCACCGGCAGCGCCGACAGCGAACACGGCGAGCCAGTTGGAGACCTTGTCCCGGCTCCATGACGAGGGAAAGTTGACGACCGAAGAGTTCGAGGCCGAGAAGAGAAAGTTGATAGGAGGCACCTGATGCCCCACATGCAGGACGATTTCCCACTCAATCTGTCCACCCTCTACGACCGCTCGGTTGGGCTCTACCCCGAACAGGAGATCTTGTCGGTGGAGGCTGATCGCTCGCTGACCAGGTCCAACTACGGCGAGACCGACTCCAGAGTCCGTCGTCTGGCGTCCGCGCTTGCCGGTCTGGGTCTATCGATGGGTGACGCGGTGGCCACCTTCGCCTGGAACAACCGACGTCATCATGAGCTGTATTGGGCGACGGCCAACACCGGTCTGATCTGTCACACCATCAACATCCGGCTCTTTGCGGACCAGGTCGCCTACATCGTCAACCATGCGGGAGACCGAGTCCTCTTCGTTGACCCCGACCTCGTGCCGCTTTTGGCGCCGGTCGTTCCCCGGCTGGAGACTGTCGCCACCTATGTGGTGATGGGCGTGGAGGCCGACGAGCGCATCCCGGGATCGATTGCCTACGAGGACCTGATTGCTGACGCCCCTGAGCATGGAACTTGGCCCGAGCTCGACGAGAGGTCACCGATGATGCTGTGCTACACGTCGGGAACGACCGGCAACCCCAAGGGCGTGGCCTATACCCAGCGCTCCACCTACATGCACACGATCTCCAACCTGGCCAATGTCCCGATGGGCCCCACCGACAATGTCCTTCCGGTGGTCCCGATGTTCCACGCCTCGGCGTGGGGCTACCCGTTCATGGCCGTCACCCAGGGAGCGAAGCTCACCTACCCCGGCCCCGACCTGTCTGCGGAGGGCCTGGTCCGCCTCTTCGAGACCGAGAAGGTGACTTTCAGCGCCGGAGTCCCCACCGTGTGGCTGGGTATCAAGCAATACCTGGAGGCTCATCCTGAGGCCGACGTTTCCTCGATTCGGGCCTTTCTCTGTGGCGGTTCGGCGGTTCCAAGGGCAATGATCGAGTGGTTCCAGACCCAACGGGGGATCCGGGTGGTCCAGGGTTGGGGGATGACGGAGACCAACCCGGTGGCGTCGACGGCGCTGCTCAAGCCCGAGATGGAGGACTGGGACCTCCAACACCAACTCGACTTCATGGAGACGGCCGGTATCCCGATCGCGGGGCTCAAGATCAAGATTGTCGACGAGATCGGCGAGGAACTACCCCAAGACGGCGTGGCTTTCGGCGAGTTGCTGATCAGGGGGCCCTGGATCGCAGCCGAGTACTACAAGGACCCGCGATCGGCGCAGTCGTTCGAGGACGGGTGGCTGCGAACCGGGGACGTGGCCAAGATCACCCCTGAGGGCTACATCAGGATCACCGATCGCTCCAAGGACGTGATCAAGTCCGGCGGGGAGTGGATCTCATCGATCGATCTCGAGAACGCGATCATGGGTCACCCGGAGGTTGCCGAGGCAACCGTCGTCGGGCTCAAACACGTGAAGTGGCAGGAGCGCCCGGCGGCATTCGTCGTGTTGCGCGAGGGGGCCAGCACCGACGAGGCGGCGATTCAGGCCTTCCTCGAGGAGCGGGTAGCCACCTGGTGGATACCGGACCGCATCGTGTTCATCGATCAGATCCCGAAGACCGGCACCGGCAAGTTCGACAAGAAGGTGGTCCGGGATCAGTACGCAGACCTCTTGATGGAAGAGACCTAACCGGTTCCCAGCACCTTCTTCATCCGTGCCTTCTTGAGGTTCTCCCGCACGATCCACTCGATATCGGGGTCGACTCTGGCCTCGAGGGCATGGAACATCGGCAGTCCTTCGTCGGGAAGAGCTGCGATGACGACGCTCCAGGCGTAACCGAGAGCCTGGCGCAAGGTCCGTACCGATGAGGTCTTGCGGTCATCGGCGGACATGTCGTCAAAGCCGGCTGTGATCCGGTCGAGGAGTCGCAGCGCCTGGCGGGCCCGGGTTTGATCTCTCAACAACCTCGGCTCTGCCACCGCCGCCACCGTGGCCCGGCGAACCAGAGGGTCGGAATCCGCTGCCCAGCTTTCCGCGAGGCCAAAGCTCGCCTCTGGATCGTCGTCGGCGGCTCGTTGTAGCGCCATCGCCACCCCCTCGCGAACCCGCCATCTCGGATCGGAGGCATACCTGTGCAAGAGCTCCCTTTGCCCTTTGTCGCCCTCGCCAAAGATGCGCCCTAGTGCAACCAGGCCACAGACGGTGCTGAACTCGTCGTCGGTCTCCACCAGGGCTCGGGCACGTGTGATGTCGGCCTCTTCGCCGCAAGCGGCGACCAGTTCGAGATTTCCACGCGGCCCGGGCAGACCGCTGTTGGCAGTGAGATAGTCGGCCCAGTCGTCGAGAGAGGCCAGGGTGGCGCGATGATCGGCAACGGATCCCACGCCGGAGTTCTAGACGAACGAAACGGGATGGGTGGGAGTCAGACTTCGACGAGTTGGCCGGAAGTCAGATCGAGCACGAATTCCTTGTCGCTCTTGGAGTCGGCGATGAAATGGGCGAGTTGCGCACCCTGCTCACGAACCACCCACCAGGCGTAGGCCTTCGAGGCCGTGCCGGCGAATTCCACTCTGGCATTCCTCGCCGCGGTGATCGCCTCGATCTCCTCGGCGAACTCGCCTAGGACCTTCTCGCTCGGCTCCGGCTTGCCCGGTGCCTCGATGAACTCCACTGCCTCGAACATCTCACACCTCTCTCGACTTCCTCCCTCAAGCATGATAGTTGGCTGTTCCCGATGGATGGGACCAAAACCACCACTGACAGTGGCGGATGTGGGCAGAACCGGCTCTCTATGCTCAACACGTGGGCACCTTTCACAGCACTTGGGGCTACATCGCCGCGGGGCTCAGCGGATTGGTCGGGTTGTGGGGGGTGGTCATGGCCCGCCGCCCGGAGGCGCCCAAGGCATTTCTGTGGGCAGTTGGGTTCGCAGTTGGCGCTCTTCTGGTCCAAATAGTCACGGGGGTGTTGGTTGCGTCGAGTGGCGTGAACCCCGGTAACCAGCATGTGTTCTACGGTGTCGTAACCGCGGTGACCTTCACCTTCGCTTACATCTACAGATCGCAGTTCCGGAAGCGGCCCACTCTCTACTACGGGCTGCTGATGTTGTTCTGCATGGGATTGGGGATACGAGGGATCATGACATTCGGCCACAGCTTCTAGGAGGGCTCATGTTGCTCGAAGGCAAGAAACTCTTGATCACGGGGGTCCTCACCGACGACTCGATTGCCTGGCATGCGGCGAGAATCGCCCAGGAAGAAGGGGCCGAGATCGTGGTCACCGGGTTTGGGCGGGGACTCCGACTCACCGAGCGCTCGGTGCAGCGGCTGCCCTCGGAGTGCCCGGTACTCGAATTGGACATCAACGACCCGGCCCAGGTGGAGGCGGCGGTGGCCGACCTCACCACCCGATGGGGATCGATCGACGGCGCGCTTCATGCGATCGCATATGCACCGGAGGACGCCCTCGGCGGGAACTTCCTCAACACCCCGGTCGAGTCTGCGCAGACCGCCTTCGTCACGTCCGCCTTCTCCTACAAGACCCTGGCGGTGGCGCTGCTACCACTTTTCGATGCCGCGGGTGGCGGAGCACTGGTGACTCTCGACTTCGACAATACCCAGGCGTGGCCGGCCTATGACTGGATGGGGGTGGCCAAGTCGGCGCTGCAGAGCGTCACCCGGTATCTGGCCCGGGATCTCGGGCCCCACGGGGTTCGTGTCAACGCGGTGTCGGCAGGACCGCTGACCACAGTGGCGGCCAAGGGGATCCCCGGGTTCAGCGTCTTCGATCGAGTCTGGAACGAGCGTTCGCCACTTCCCTGGGACACCTCCAACCCCGATCCGGTGGCCCGCATGGTGTGTGTGCTCCTGTCCGACTGGGCGCCGCTGACCTCCGGGGAGATAATCCATGTCGACGGGGGATTCCACGCTATGGCCGCCGGGGTGGACAAGCCGGAGAGTTAGTCGACCGTCTGCAGGGCTGGGGCCATGGGGAGCTCGACGACGAAGGTAGCCCCACCGCCTTCGGTTGCCTCCACCCGCACCGTTCCATGCATCACTTCGGTGAGGCTCTTGACGATCGAAAGCCCGAGACCGGTGCCTCCCTTTGATCTCGTGTCGGACTGGTCGACCTGAGTGAAGCGCTCGAACACCCGATCCCTCTCATGGTCAGGGATGCCTGGCCCGTGGTCGACGACGACGATGAGCACATGGGGGCCGCGTTCCCAGGCGAAGAGCTGCCACCGGGCTTCCTGCCGCGTACTTGGCCGTGTTCTCCACGAGGTTGATGAGGATCCGGCTCAGGTGGTCACGGTCGGCCTCCACTGCGAGACCTTCGGGGTCGACGACGAAAGTGGGCTCGATGGAGACCACGCGGTTGACCTCGTCGAATGCCTGCCGAAGGCTGATCGGCTCCAGGTGAACCGGGATCGCGGCCCGTGTCAATCCTGGAGACCACGAGCAAGTCGTCGATGAGGCGCTGGAGGCGTCCTGCCTGACGACGCGCCGTGGACAGGAGTTGCTGCGCGGTGGGGGTGGTGGGCTGCAGCTCCGGGCGGTTGACGGTGTCCAACGAGCCAATGATCGAAGTCAGGGGTGTCCGCAGCTCGTGGCTGACGGTGGAGACGAAGTCGCTCTTCATCTGCGCCACCTCTTCGAGTCTCCTGGTCATGTCGGCCTGGGCCTCATAACGGCCGATCTGGGAGAGCACCAAGCCCGCCGGAGCAGCCAGAGATCCGAGTTGCTCGACCTGGTCCTCGGTGAAGGTGCCCACGTATGGGTCTCCGACGATGATCACCCCGACCCGGAGGCTCTCCACTTTCAATGGGGCCACCAGCGCCTGTTTCAGGCCCAATTCCTTGAGCAGGATGTGGTTGTCCGAGTCATGGTCGACTTCCCTGACGTAATACGGCTTTCCGGCTCGGTAGGTCTGGGCCACGATCCCGGCGGCGGCGACGTCCAGGGTTATCGGCTCTGACTCCAAGGGGTACCCGTTGACCCAGATCGGGCTCATCAACTCCAGGCGATGACGATCGGGGTCGTAGAGCAACACCACGCCGACCTGGGCGTCGAGGTACTTGCAGATGGTCCCGATCAGATGGGGGACGATCTCGGCTAGCGACTCGGCGCGGGCCAGAGTGGCGCTGACCGCGTACAGCCTTTCGAAGTCGAGCCTTTGCTGGTCGATCTGAACTTCTCTCTCGTTGGACCGGACTGCCTCTCGCTCGAACTCGAGCCCGACGAGGGCGGTGGCGGCAGCAACCACTGCCACCGTGAGGACCGGAGCCAGCACCTGCGCGATGGCATCGGCTTCGCCGAGAGTGAAAGCGATGAAGGAGATGGCGACGGCAATGAACACGGTCACCAGGGCGTGGGCCCACCAGGTGAGAAGCAATCCAGAGACGGCGGCGATACCGAACAGGATCGGCTGGGCAGTGGCTGTCAGCTCCGGAATAGTGGCGAGGCTGCTGATCCCGATGATCAGGCCGATGAGCCAGGCGGCCGCGATCCAAGGCGCAGCCCTGGTAGCCATCAGACGGTCCCACCGGGCTGCAGTCGAGATGATCAGCAACACCGACAGGCCAATCATCGGCACCCAGAAGCCGGGTTGGGCGAATACCTCCTCCCGGACCGCCTGGGCCGAGATGATGATCAGCACCACCCAGGCCACGGCCGAGGCACGACGAAGCAGCGACGCCCGGAAGTGGGCCATCGCCTGATGGGTCGTTGGCTTCAGCTCTTCCATTTCACGATTTCAAACGGTTTCGACTGTATTCTCGGCATTTCTCCCGGACTGATCGAGGATTGAAACGTGGCGTTGCGCGTATTCGCGAACGGGGCGCTGTTCGCAGATGCGACCGGCTCCGGTCCTCCCGGGTGATCGCACTTCACGGATGGGCCAGACGTGGCAGCGATTTCCGCGCCGCCCTTGCCAATTTGGACGCTCTGGCCCCCGATTTGCCCGGATTTGGCGCGTCACCGGCACCCTCCGAAGCTCTCGGGGCCGAAGGCTACGCCCATATCGTGAAAGAGTTGCTCGATGTCTGCGAATCTCCGCCTGTGGTCGTCGGGCACTCTTTTGGGGGCCGTATCGCCGTCTGTCTGGCCGCTTTCTATCCGGACCTGGTCGGCTCCCTGGTGCTCACCGGGGTCCCGCTCCTCGGGTCACCCGTCCCGCCCCCCGTCGGCGCGCTACCAGGATGCTGCGCGCCTTCAACCGGTCCGGGATGCTGAGCGATGAGAAATTCGAGGAGATCCGGCGCCAGACCGGGTCGTCCGATTACCGGGCGTCATCCGGTGTGATGCGTGACGTGCTGGTCCGAGTGGTCAACGAGAGCTACGAGGCCCAGCTTCGGGCCTTGACCGCACCGGTCAGCCTGATCTGGGGTGCCGGCGACCGGGAGGTTCCGGTGAGCATCGCCCGGGCAGCCGCCGAGCTGATCGAGTCCGAAGGCCATGAGGTGGACCTCGAGGTGCTCGAGGGCGTCGGCCATTTCCTTCCCATGGAAGCGCCCGAGGCCCTGCGCAGCGTGATCGACCGGGCTCTAGCTCGATGATTTGGGCCCTGGCCGGTGCCTGTGCCCTCGCCACCATCCCGGCAGGCCTCCGCTGGCTGCGGGTGGCGCAGCGAGAGCATTACCTACCCCCGTCGGTCTCCATCTTCGCCGGGCGGTGGTGGACCAGCAGCCCGATCAACGCGTTGCTCCTGCTGTTGATGCTGGTCGGGCTGGTCGGGTCCTGGTGGAGCCCGTGGTGGGGCTTTCTGGTGCCTATCGCTCACTTTGGGCCGGTCGGGCTGACGGTCAAAGGGCGGACCTCACCACTGGCCTGGACCGGGCGGATGCGGCGTGTTGCGGCAGTGACCGGTGTGCTCGTGGTGGCTATTTATCTGTGGGGCGCCGCCATCGACTCGGCGCTCCTCGTTGTGATCGGCTTATTCCTCCTCCCGGCGCTGATCGACCTCGCCCTGGTCGCACTGAGACCGGTCGAGTCGGCGCTCGGCGAAAAATGGGTGGTCAAGGCCTCCGTCAGATTGCGCTCCTCGGGAGCCAAAGTGGTTGCCATCACCGGCTCATATGGGAAGACGACCACCAAGCAATATGCCGCCCACATTCTTTCTGGGGCGTTCCGAACCGTTGCCAGCCCGGCCTCTTTCAACAACCGGATGGGTCTGGCCCGTGCGGTCAACGAGCACCTGACGCCGGGCACCGAGGTGTTCGTGGCCGAGATGGGGACCTATGGGCCTGGCGAGATCGCCGCTCTCTGCGAATGGGTCAAACCCGATGTCTCCGCGATCGTCGCCATCGGCCCGGTCCACCTGGAGCGCTTCAGGAGCGAGGAGAGGATCGTGGCCGCAAAGTCGGAGATCCTCAATGGCGCCGCGGTCGGTGTGATCGGAATCGACCATCCCCTCCTCGCCGCGTTGGCCAAAACCAGAGCCGAATCTATGAACCTGTTGACGGTGTCAACGGACGGGCAGGACGCCACGGTCCGAATTGTCGACGGCCAAATCCTCTATAAAGGCAGCCCGATCGCCAGGGTGCCGGACGGCGTCTTCGCTCTCAACCTTGGTGTTGCGATCGGCATCTCTACTGCCCTCGGAATGACTACCGAGCAGATCCTTTCCCGGCTCGAAGACCTTCCCCGACCGGATCATCGTCAGACCGTGACCAGTTCCGACAAGGGTTTCTCCATCATCGATGACACCTACAACTCGAACCCGGCCGGCGCGAGGAAGGGCCTCGAGGCACTAACTCGATTGGGGGTCAGCGGGCGCAAGGTGTTGGTCACCCCGGGGATGGTCGAACTCGGGCCCCGGCAATCAGATGAGAACCGCGCGTTCGCCCGAGAAGCCGCGGCAGTTGTGGACGACATCGTGGTTGTGGGGAGGACCAATCGGGCATCGCTCCTCGAAGGTTCCGCCGGCGGCGGTGCGTCGGTTACCGTCGTTGCTTCTCGTGAAGAGGCGGTCGATTGGGTCCGTGCCAACCTCGGCTCCGGCGATGCGGTCCTCTACGAGAACGATCTCCCTGACCATTACGCCTGAGGAGTTGGAATGGCCAAGCCGGCGGTGATCTTCGGAGGGCCCTCCGACGAGCACGACATCTCGATACTCACCGGTCTCCAGGTGACCCGGGCTCTCGGCGACGTCTACACCGTCTATTGGTCCAAGACCGGCGATTGGCACCTGGTCGAAAACGATCTCGAAGCCTCTGCCTTTGTCGATGGGGTCCCTCGCGGCTCCAAGGAGCTCAGTTTCGTCGCAGCACCGGGGGAGGGCCTGGTCCTCAAGAAGCGGCCACTCGACGTCAGTGCAGTGTTCGTTGCCTGCCATGGCGGCCCTGGAGAGGACGGCACTCTTCAGGGGATGCTCGACGTGGCAGGGCTCCGATACACAGGGACCGGGCAGGCCGCTTCGGCACTGGGGATGGACAAGCTCGCCTTCGGGGCGGCGATGTCTGCTGCCGGCCTTCCCACTCTTCCCCGTGCCCTGGTCGCCACTGGTGATGAGAGCTCGCCGGAGTTCAATGGCCCTTTCATCGCCAAGCCCGGTTCGGGGGCTCGTCGATCGGGATCGAGATCGCCGAGGACTGGGCCACGGTGCTCGCCCTCAAGAGGAGCTCTTCGTATTTCGATCAGGGGGCGGTGGCCGATCGACCGCGACGTACCTCGTTGCGGCGCCGGTCATGGCGGCCGGGGAGGCCGAACTGGCCGACCCTGGCGACCTGGGCCAGGCCATCACGGCAGTGACGGTCTTCGCGCTCCTGTTGCTGGTGCTGCGCAAGTGGGCGTGGCGGCCGCCGCTGAAGCTGCTGCAGCAGCGGCCGCCACGCCCACTTGCGCAGCACCAGCAACAGGAGCGCGAAGACCGTCACTGCCGTGATGGCCTGGCCCAGGTCGCCAGGGTAAAAGCCCTCGGCCTCCCCGGCCGCCATGACCGGCGCCGCAACGAGGTACGTCGCGGCCGCCAGCAGCACGCTGACAGCGGGATGAATACCACGATTGAACCGCATGGCGTCCCGAAGGGTCAGCCAACGCCCATGCTCACGAGCATGCAGACCACGATGGCGAAGAGCATGCCGCCTTCGATCATCGCCGCGGCCACCACCATCGGCGAACAGCGAGCCGCTGATCGGGCTGACGGGCGATGGACTCGACGCAGGATGCACCGATGCGGCCGATGCCGACGCCGGCGCCGACCACGGCCAGTGAAGCGCCAATGCAGTGCGGGCCACGCCCACGCCGTTGCTTGGTGCTTTGACCGCCGCAGTGTCCTGCCCCGCCGCTTCCGCCGCGCACATGGGCACTGCCCAGAGGGCCGACCAGGGCCAACATCATCCCAACCGCTGCAATTCCGCATCCGCATGTCTCCTTCGTCATCACCCGAGCGGCCTCGCCGCTCCATAAAGGGCCTGATCCTGCACCAAGGCCCAACCCGCTGCACGCACGGACTCCACGAAGGCCGCCCGCCTCGTGCAGGCAGCGAGTCGCGCCGCTTCTGCACGTGCACTCTCACGAACGGCCGGCTGAGCGTAAAGGCCGAGGAACAGCGCCGAAAGAAACGTGAATATGTACGCCTGGAGCACGGCCACCAGCAGCTCCAGCAGGTCGATCGCCAGGCTGAACGCCACGACGGCCGGGCCGACATAGAAAAGCTCGCGCAGCGCCTGCGTCTCCAGGAACGACCGCAGCGTCATGACCACGAACAGCAGCAGGATCGCCAGCAGCGCGTGCCCGCTGAGCATGTTGGCGAACAGACGCACCATCAGCGCGAAACACTCGGCCATGGTGCCCACCAGTTCCATCAGCGCCAGCGGCAACGCCAGCAGCCGGCCGGCCATGCCCGGCACGGTCGGGCTCAGGCTGCGGATCCACGCCACCGGGCTCACCAGGCAGCACATGCCAGCGGCCAATGCCTGGCATGGTGCAGCCGGGTCGTCTGGCCCCAGAGGCCCGTGAGGATGATCTTCAGCAACACCATCGAAGCCATGCTGTGCACACCGTCGGGATGCCGGTGGCGGTGTGGCCTATCTTCGGCACGTTGAGGACATGGGCAATGGGCTCCAGCGGCACCATTCCCAGAAGGTTCAGCGACAGGATGTACACGAACATTGTCAGCAGGAAGGGCAACTGCGCGTCAGCCTTCTCGTGACTCGCCGGGCGGGCGATCATGTCCCGCACGAAGATCACCAGCACCTCCAGCACGTTGCCCATGCCGCGAGGCGTCTGGTGCTCGACCTGCTGTGCCGTCGGGATGATAACGGCCGCCAGCACGATGGCCACCATGACCATCGAGATAATCGCGCGGACACCAGCGTGATCTCCATCCCGAAGACTTTTACGCGGCACCACGCATACGGCCAGCGATAGTCCGTAGGTGGTCCACGATGCTCTGCGTCAGGTTGCCTGCAGCCAACAGCACGTATCATTCTCCTAGAAGCACAAGCCGCACATGATAATGATGCGCGAGGCTAAGTCAAAAGGCAAATCGCGGCCCAGGCGACGCGACTCACCTGTTCGGGAATGTGCCGGCGAAGCGGGCCAAGCCAATCGTGAACCGTGCCGAGGCGCACAGGGGGCTATGGAACCGGCCAGCCATCGCCCACCCCGTGACTCATGCTGGCTCTGTCTCGACCATTCGCCCTCACGGGGCCGGCCGCCGCACATCGCGGCGCAACGCCCGCGACAGCCAGAGGCTCTCTGCCAGGATCATCGGAAAGAAGAATATCCCCACCCACAACACCACGCCCAGGGCCGAAAGGCGCGTGGTCGCCGCGACGATCACGGCGCCAGCCAGCGCCGCGAGCGCCCCCCACCAGCCCGCCGGCTATGAAGGTCACGGCCGCCTGCCTGACGCCGCGGCGGGCTGCGAGCATCACCGCCGCACCGCAGGCTAGCAGGGTGCCGAGCACCACGGCCCCGCCGGCGAACTGCTCCTGGCAGGCTGTGCTGGCCCCCCAGGGCGTGGGCCGGATAGGCCCCGACATGCCTACCAACGCCGCCGCGCCGCCCAGCCAACCCATCAACGCCGCCAAGCTCATCTTCATTGCTCGCTGCTCCAAAGGTTCTTCACATTCATGTGGTCCGACGCCTAGGCTCCTGATGATCCGGCTCACCGGAATCCCGTCTGGTCGCGCGGGCCTCTCTCTACCAGGCGGCACATCGCCGCCACGAAGCCCAGCACGGCGCCGCACACCGTCGCCGCCGGCGACCAGCCGCGCCATCGATCGAGCAGATTGCGGCCAGGAACACGCCGAAGACGAAGATGAACTCGATCCCGGCGGTACCCAGGCGAAACACGCCAGATCCTTTGTCTTCCATCATGGGGCGTCTGTTGGCCAAGAGAGCCTCCGCAGGAGAAGGTATCGGCCTGCTCTGACGTGCAACTTAAGTCCCGGCGGCGACAGCCGCAAGCCGCGGTCCATCTGGCGGGCCAGGGCCACCGTGAATCGCACGTTGCCGCCCGGATCAGCCGCCGCGATCGGCGTGCATCATTCTGCCGCCTTGCCGAGCGAGCGGGCGTATTCCCCGGGCGTCATCCCCACCAGCCGCTTGAGATCGTGCAGAAGTGCGGCGGCGATTCGTACCCCACCCGCCGGGCGATCTCCGTCACGCTCGAAGACGACTCCAGCAGCATCCGCCAGGCGGCGTCCATGAACTCCTGCAGGTGCCGCCCCAGCGTCTTACCCGTCTGCCGCCGCACGAGCCGCCGCAGGTGCGAGGCGCCGACGGCGGCCGCGGCTACCTCGGCTGCGTCCAACGCCGCGGCCGGCTGGGCCTGGAGGTATTCCAGCGCCCGCATGACCACCGCATCGCGGAAGTTCCACTCGTTGGCGGGCTCGGCCCGGCCGACCATCGCGGCGTGCTGATCGCTGCGATCGATCTCCAGCAGCAGCAGGTTGAACCGCAACAGGACGATCTGGGCGGAGTGCTTCAGCGCGGCCGCGGCCTCGTCGCGCAGTCGGCCCATGGCTCGCTGTTGTTCGGCCGACAGGTGCAGCACTCGTCCGCAAATGCCCCGCAGGCCTCCTTGGCCGGAAGGCCCGCGGTACAGCACATTGAGGAACGAAAACGCCCGGTCGCCGTCGCTCTGGATGCTGTGCGGCGTGCGGGCAGGCAGGATGAAGCAGTCGCCCGGCGAGAGGATCTCGTTGCGGTCGGCCAGCTTCAGCATCATCCGCCCGTAGTCGACGTAGACCAGTTCCAGGCCCGCGTGCGACTCGTAGCGATAGCGGTATCCGCCGCGCTTGCCCTTGTGCTGCACGCAAGCGATGGCCTGTGCCGGCCAGTGCGGCTCGGCCACCGGCAGGGGCTTGGATGTCGTGTGCGCTTTTGCCATAAGAACATGATCGTACCACAAATTGACGGTTTGACAATACGCTCGTATAAATGAAGGCGAACCTGGCGGAGATTACCTTATGAAATTCACGATCATTGGCGGCGGCAGCCTTTTCTTCTCGCGGCGGATGCTCCTTGGAATGATGGAGCTTCCAGCGTATCGCGGGGCCGAACTGGCCCTGGTGGAAACCGATCCGTGGCGGTGCGAGCAGATGGGCCGCTACGCCGAGCGGCTCAACAACGAGACCGGCCGCCACGTCACCGTCACCGCCACCACCGACCGCCGCGAGGTGCTGGCCGGCTCGGACTACGTCATCCTCACCTTCTCCAACAACAACGCCCACTCCCGCGGCGTCGGGGTGACATTCCTGCCAGAACTACGGCATCCTCGAATGCTCGGGCGACACGGCCGGGCCGGGCTCGGTGATGGGCGTCATCCGCGAGGTGCCCGCGATCCTGGACGTCGCCCGCGACATCGAGCGGCTCGCCCCGGCCGCCCGCGTGATGAACTACGTCAACCCGACCAACGTCATCGCCACCGTGCTGGACCGCTTCACCAAGCTCAACGTCACCAGCCTGTGCGACGGCATGTACCCGCGCGGCCCTGCGCCCCGCCTGTGCAAGTACATCGGCAAGGACCCCAGCGACGAGAACCGCAAGGCCCTCAAGCTCCAGGTCTCGGGCGTCAATCACTTCGTCTGGATGACCGGGCTGACGTCGGCGGAAAGGACGTCTTCGGCCGCTTCGCCGACGCCCTGAAGGCCGACGCCCTGGCCAACCCCTCCGGCGACGCCCGCCCCGAGTGGGACCTCATGGAAACCTTCTGTGCCTGGCCGGCCGTCATCTGGCATACCAAGGAATACCTCCGCTACTTCCAGGGCCGCGGCCGCCAGCCACAGCGCGACTTCGTCCTGAAGCCCTGGGACCTCCGCGAGCGGCTCAAGTGGCAGCACCAGGCGTGGCGGACCATCGCCGACTACGCCGCCGGCCGCATCACGCTCGAGCAGGCCGTCGGCGACTCGCACGTCTCCAAACGCGAGATGCTCATCGACATCATGGAGTCGATGATCGAGGACAACAACGAGCCGTTCCCCGTCAACGTCCGCAACGACGGCCGCGTCGGCAACCTGCCGGACAACTGCATCGTCGAGGTCTTCGGCACCGCCGGGGCCAAGGGCTTCGACTCGCCCCCCGCCGGCGACGTGCCGCTGGGCATCCGCGGCATGATCTACCAGGTGCTCGACCAGCAGGAATTGGCCCTCGAAGCCGCCATGACCGGCAGCTTCGAGCTGGCCGTGCGGGCCATCGCCTGCGACCCGCTGGTGATGAGCCTGTCCGACGCCACCACCGACGAATTGCTCGCCGCCGAGAACGACTACCTCCCGCCGATCTGGGAGGACTACTGGAAGAAGCAGGCGGCCGCAGCCATCCAAACTGTTGCCGGCGGTCCCAACTCCGCCGCTGGC